>OZ255840.1:4234254-4839147 GCA_965277795.1 Lapillicoccus sp. | reverse complement strand
GTTGAGCCCAGAAGAAGCAGGCGTCATGCCAGCGCAGCAGCAGTCCCCGTCTCCAATCTCTCAAACGATGCTAACAATGAGATACAAGTACGTGACTTCGATTGTTCCAAATATCATATAGCTAAACGCTTTACCCTTACAGAGAGTAGCATCCCTCCCGAATCCAGACCCCGCTTCCGACTCAGCGACCGCAGCGATGGTGAATGAACATACGCCCTTCATGGTCGCTACATACGTGCGACCACCACCAATGATGGTCAAGGGTGAGGGATGCTATCTATGGGACATTGAGAATCGCCGATATCTGGACTTTACCGCAGGCATTGCGGTCAATGCTTTGGGTCATTGTGATCCGGGTATGACCAGGTTGATTGCCCAGCAGGTAGGCTACCTGCTTAGTGGTGTAGGATCATCTGCTCACACATCTCGTGAAAAGGCCAGGACATTAATCCACACTTCGAACCTATACCACAATCCATGGATCGGCGAGCTTTCCAAGCTGATCGTGAGCAAGACGCGGGACTCTGGGAGCATGCAGACGGCTTCTAAGGTCTTTGTTTGTAACTCGGGCAGCGAGGCCAACGAAGCAGCTATCAAATTCGCCCGCAAAGTCGGAAAGATACGACAACCCTTAGGAGAAAAGTACGAGATTGTTTCCTTCTACAACTCCTTTCACGGCCGAACTATGGGTGCTTTGTCTGCCACGCCGAATCCAAAATACCAGAAACCTTTCTCGCCGATGATACCCGGATTTAGGCATGGGGCTTATAACGATGCAGCGGGGATCAATGAACTTGTTACTGAAAACACTTGCGGTGTTATTGTCGAACCCATTCAGGGCGAGGGAGGTGTCAATGTTGCTACGCCCAATTTTCTACAGACGCTACGTGATCGATGTAATGAGGTCGGTGCTGTGTTGATATATGATGAGATACAATGTGGTCTATCACGGACGGGTCAATTGTGGGCACACCAAAATCTGCCAGCTTCGGCACATCCCGATATACTCACTACAGCGAAAGCATTGGGAAATGGGTTCCCAATTGGGGCTACCATAGTATCTGAGGCTGTTGCCGTTTGTGTTGTGACCGGAGATCATGGCACGACTTTTGGTGGAAATCCTCTGGCCTGTCGGTTAGGCCACTATATATTCTCTCGGTTGTCGGAGTCGGAGCTGCAAGAAGGCGTCCTGGAGAAAGAAAAGATCTTCCGAAAAGGATTTGAGAAGCTGCAGCGGCAGTATCCAGATGTTGTCAAAGAAGTAAGAGGTCGTGGTCTGATATTAGGGTTGCAACTGACACAAGATCCTACACCGTTTGTTACTGCGGCGAGGGAACGAGGATTGCTGGTTATAACTTGCGGAACAAACACGCTTCGGTTCGTGCCGCCGCTGATCATCAGCGAAGAAGAGATTCAGGAGGGACTAGGTATTCTAGAAAAGGCGATGGAAGTTGTTTTAAGTAAAGGAGAAACGGTAGAGGGCACGAGAGGACAGCAAGAGATGGCCCCTAGCGGTCGATAATGTGAGAAAGTGCCCGAAAGAGTATTAATCGGACGTCGAGACATCCGCTCCAAACATCATCACACTATGATGGCCATCACCATGTTATGACGAGGACCAACGTGTTATGACCACTCCTTCCGGAACACTCTAAATTCACGGTTTCATCTAAAGTATTGGCAATCAACAACGCAACGTTGGGGACTCAACACAGCTCCATAAACTTCATCCAATCGAACTACTCCTAGCATACAGTCGAACCTCGCAGTTAGCGTTACTAGTGCTACACGTTTGGAGGCCCCCAAAACCCTACCTGACGCAGGGAACGCGAGAGTCAAAATACAGCAATCATGTCCACTGTAAGTCACATGAAGAAGGCAAGAGGGTCCTCTTGCTGACCGGTGCCCCTTACAGAACGGAGCTGTACCATCAAGGCAGCACAAGTACATCAATTCCCGTAGCGCAATTGTGCATAATGCATGGGGGGTCGCCGTTGACGATGCTATACCCGCTGATCATGACCTCCGTCGACCGGGTCACACAAGCCTAGGCCACAATTACATCACGGCGCTCGCAGGCGTCGCTGAAAAAGTCCCCGACCTTGCCACGGCACAGCAGCTTATGAAGGAGCAGAGAGATGGAAGGGTGACGAGAGAAGTGGGAAAGCAGGGGCAACTGGCACCTCACCTTACAATACACGACCTACAGGAGATTGTCAAGGCGCGTGCTGAGAAAGACGAAGAGGAGGAGAGGAAGGGGGTCCAGGAAGCCTTCGGGCTTCGCAAAGTCAGAAAGCCGTCGCTCAAAGCGGCCGAGACCGCTGAGGCAAACAAGCGTCAGAAGACTCGGGCTGTTGGCCAGGAGGAGGCGGTCGATGAACAGGGGGTTGCCAAGCCGGTGGAAGAAATGCAGGCGGGTGTGAAGCCGTCAGGGTTTTATGACCAGCAAGCAGTAAATGACCAAGCATCAGTGAGCGATCTCAAGCAGACAGAGGACGACCTCAACACCAGCGCCGGCGACCTCGCTCATCCGTCAGCGCCTGCAGTAGATGCACCACTTGTTAGAGGAGAAGACTTCGATGTGGGAGACCTTTTGGAGCAGTACGGACTAATGCCTACAGATGAACGCTCTCTGATCATCGGACTCCGTGCATATACAGTCTCCATCGTGATGAGTCTTCGCACCTTTACCGGCAATCGCATCGAACCGTCATCCCGTACGCAACTAGAGGCTGCTAGAGGATGCCTTGAGTGGTCGCTGATGGATTCGTTGAACGTGTACGAGGAGGTTTTGAATACAGTGGATCCCGTCGGGCCAGGTGCAGAGCTAGCCGAGAGCTTGAATGAGACGTCAGAAGAGGAGTTGTCTGAGGAGATCAACGAAGAGTAAAAGAGACTGATGGAGAAGGTGATTTGTGAAGGGATAGTGCAGCAGTTCATGACAGCTGAAAGCGGAAGATGCTTGATATCGGCTGAGGTAAACAAAGCTGTAGCATCTCAAAGAACACCTCTGAAGTACTTTCTATTCAATCACAATGCAAAACTCATCCAAGACCAATAAAAATAACTATAGAAGGACCCATACTACATTCAATGAAAGTCGGTCTCGGGCTTAGTGGGTGTCAAGAGAAATTGGGTAATGGTACTCGAGCTAACCAGGCAAAAGGCTATCGCGGCCAGTGCGAGGGTTACTCAAACATCATAGAACATCAAGCTGTTTAGTCATCGCTGACTAAACAGGTTAATGACAGTGCTGACTAAACAGGTTAATGACACGCACGACGTTCAATGATAATTCAGTGAAACCTGAATCAGGCTAAGCGGTCATCTAGCTGTTTAGTCATTGCTGACTAAACAGGTTAATAGAAATTGGGTAATGATACTTGAGCTAACCAGGCAAAAGGCTATTGCAGCCAGTGCAAGGGTTACTCTTAAAACACTATAGAACAACTTTCACTTAAATAAAGAACAGACAGCGCTTCTACTGATCAGAGAAGATTAAGTGACACTATCACAGTGCAAATTGAACCCTGACTAGATACAGAGAAGGGCTACTGGTTCTATTCAAGTTGTCAGAAATTGAATAATGATACTTGAGCTAATCAGGTAAAAGGCTATTATAGTCAGTGTGAGAGTTACTCTTAAAACACTATAGAACAAGACAACTGCTAATATAACTTATAAGGTAACACTGCACTCTCTCACCTCTCTTAAATTGAAATTACTCATTGCTTCACTATAATTGCATGCATTTAATGAAGAAAGAAGAGTGTATTCTGAAGGTCATTAAGGTCTATACTGACACCCTTAAAGATTCAGAAAGCAGCTGGAAACACAGGCTAGGAAAGTCAAAATGGCTGCAGGGTAAAGAGGAGAAGCAGACTGCTAAGACTGCAGTTATCACAGTAAAAGTAGCCTTAAAGGTGCTGAAATGCATAGATTCTACAGCTCTATTATAGACTATAATGCAGAGCTTCAAAGTTTTCTATTTGAATTGAAATCTACAGCTCAATTAGTGAAATTCTGATTTCTATTAAGAGAGAAGTGCAGTGTTACCTATTGCAGTGTTGATTACATTAAGGCCTGAACAGGGACTCATTAAATTAATGTAACCTATGAGGCAACACTGCACTATAGGCAATGCTGCACCTCCCTTCTAGTAAAAATCAGAATTTCATCAATTGAGCTGTAGATTTCAATTTAAATAAGAAATTTTGAAGCTCTGCATTGCAGTCTATAATAAAGCTGTAGAATTTATGCATTTCAGCACCTTCAAAACTACTTTTGCTGTGATAACTGCAGTCTTAACAGTCTGCTTCTCCTCTTTACCCTGCAGCTATTTTAACTTTTCTAGCCTGTGTTTCCAGCTGCTTTCTGAATCTTTAAGGGCATCAGTATAGGTCTTAATAGTCTTCAGAATACACTCTTCTTTCTTTATTGAATGCATGCAATTATGATGAAGCAATGAGTAATTTCAATTTAAGAAGAGTGAGAGAATGCAGTGTTGCTCTGTAGATTATATTAGCAGTTGTCTTGTTCTATAGTGTTTTAAGAGTAACTCTTACACTGGCTGCAATAGCCTTTTACCTGATTAGCTCAAGTATCATTACTCAATTTCTGACAACTCAGATGAGATTAGTGGCCCTTCTCTGTATCTGATCAGGGTTTAATTTACACTGTGATAGTGTCACTTAATCTTCTCTAATCAGCAGGAACGCTGTCTGTTCTTTATTTGAGTGGAAGTTGTTCTATAGTGTTTTAAGAGTAACTCTTACACTGGCCGCAATAGCCTTTTGCCTGGTTAGCTTAAGTATCATTACTCAATTTCTTGTCTAGCTGCTTAGTCATTACTGACTAAACAGGTTAATGACCATGCTGACTAAACAGGTTAATTGTTATAACATGGTCAACTGACACTGACAGATATTGAGTTACCTGATGTTAGACTAGATTGAGACTAGTGTGTCTTAGCACTCTGACATTTATGTCATGACTGCACCTACAAGACTGCTTTCTTCTTTGTACTTTTCTAGATTCAAATAGCTCACCTCTTGCAATGGTTCTAGGCCTGCTTTCAGAAGTGAAATAGCTAGCTGTAACATTAGAAAAGTACCTACACTCTTTACAACCTCTGAAGGTGACAGAATACCAGCAGAGACAAACACATGTGTTGATGAATTAATTTTCATCTACATCATTAAACGTCTCAACCTACAGTCTACTGAGTGGCCAGGAGGTTCTTAGAACATCCTAGATTCATTAATCAACTATCAACAATCAACTCTTAAGTCCTGCAAGAAGCAGGCAATGAACAATCAAGAAGTCAGTAAATGTGAAAAGCCCTGCAATGTGTAGACACCCTTAAAGACCTATTTATAGGCACAGACAACTGCAGTAGAGGCAGTTGAAAGAGCTAGAGCCTGGATTAAATAATCTCAGCACTAGAAGTAGATGTCTGAAGCACTGCAGAAATTATAGTTAGGCTACATCAGGAGGAAGGGACTTCTTCTCAAACTGGAAGACTATCCTTGACTGGAGGACAGCCAGACAATTATGAGAGATCAGAGACAGTAGACACCATGAAGGTGAACCCTTAAGGTGATGTGACCCCTGAAAACCTACAGTGATGAGTAACACATAATTCAGATAACACCTGCTGTTTAGTGTTGAAGGCACTAGATCAGAGAGATACCTACAAGGCGCAGCTGCAGGATCTGAAGGAACAGAACAATTAGAAAGACTCTCAGATAGAGGAGTTGTCAACTGAGAAATAAGAACTGAAACAGGATGTGTTGAAGTTAACCTGATGACTTAACAACCCTGAAGCAGAATGGCCAAGAGAAGGCACACCTAAATTGAATGTGAGTGATGCAACAAAGAAGCACTTAATGAAGTTTCCAGATTCACCAATTCTGAATAATAATCTTAAGCTCACATTTCAGGTATGAAATGACCAGATGAAGAGCAAGTTACAAATCAATAATGATTGGTTTAATCAGCCAGACCTAGATGAAGCTGAACACATCAGAGTGACCTACATCAAGATGCAAGTTGATGGCAAGGCTGCTGAACACCTCTATTCATGGCTGGAGGCTCAGTCAGGAAGAGAGATCTATGTTGAGGAGGTTATTCAGTGTCTTGAGAACATCTTTAAGGATTCAGATTGCTGCTTAAAGGCATGAAAGCAGCTGAAGAAGTTCAAGATGCCTTATCTTGAGGACTTTAATGTGTTCCAGTCAGAATTCTTATGACTAGTGAATTCAGTGAAGATGTCAACAGATCAGTGAAAAGAGGAAATTTATAACAAGCTATACAACTCACTTTAAGTTTAAATAGAGATCTATGTTGCTGAAGAGAACATGTCATTTAATGCCTACTGCAAGAAGGCTCAACAGTTTGTAAGGGGTCTAGTTAAGGCAGGCAAGAGAATTAAAGAGTGAAAGGACCAGCAGGAACTTTAAAGAAAGTGATCAGCCCTCAAAATTGAAAGAAAGACAACAACAACTACAACAGCTGTAGCACATAAGATAACTAGATCAGTGTTAACAGATATAACCTGCTACACCTGCAATAAGAAAGGATATCTAGTGAGGGATTGTCCTGAGAAGTTAAAGAAAGCTGAGACAAAAGCTGTAGAGTCTGACTATTCAGATTCAGAAAATGAGCTACTCTAGGTGAAGTCTTCACCCTAGAGTCAACAGAAGGAGCAAAGATAGGCAAGATGAATATGTTAGATATTCTGAGAGGACCATCATTAACCTGGAATTGTCAACTTACAGCCAACAGCTTAATCATGAAGGTAGCAGCTTTGCTAGACACCAGCACTGCTGGGGAGACTTTTATTCACAAGAAGCACTTTGAATTTGTGGAAAAGTGCCTGCAGCTATACATCAGGACAGCACAGAGGCCAGTTCCCTTAGCAGGTTACAACAATTAAAATGCTGAGGTGATCTTCAGAACATTTACAGTAAACCTAGTGATTGATGAGAGATGAATCTCTACCCACTTCTTGTTTTGTGATACTGGCAGGCACAATGTTCTGATTGGAAGGAAATGGTTCAAGAAGACTAAGGCCTTGATTGATTGCTTCAATTAAAAGCTGATTTAGTCTGAGGAGGCTCAGTATCAGGCAAGCAGGGACTTAATAGTGCTAAGGTGAGAGGTTCAACTACTGAAACTCATACTGGAGCATCAGGCAGATGCTGAACAACGTGATAATCTGCATGAGGCAGCCACACCAACCCAAATTCTCAGAAGGATAGAGAATGACAGCTATCAATCCATGCTACAGGTGTTGAGAAAGTCAGTCCTGCAGCTATGAGCACAATTAAAGACATGAAGAGCTCAGCAGCAGGCTAACACTAATGAGATGAAAAGACAGCTGAATGAAAAGAAAGGTTCAATGAACCATGCAAGTAGTTCAATGAACAAAGGCCAAAGTTCATTAAACAACAAAAAATAAAGGGATTATAAACCCCATCTGTATTAAGGAGTGAATATTGCACTTCTGAAAGCAGACAACTTCCTACACAATGTAAGAAGGGAAGGGGTTGTTATTAGTGCCACTAGCATTCATGAGGTCAATTACTTAATAGAGGACTGACAGAGCCTCAGCCTCCTACTGCAGGACAAAGTGAAACTGAATTAAAGAGTAAAGGAAAAGTTATCTCATCAATATTGGGAGTTCACAGAGGTTTTTAGCAAGGTGGCATCAGATCAGCTCCCTCTACACAAGGATAAGGTGAACCACAATATTGTCTTGAAAGATGAGAACAACCTGACCTCAAGTCCCTTATATAGCATGTCACTGAAGCAGTTAAAGTTAGTCAAGGCCTACCTTGAAGACCATTTAAAGAAGGGTTTTATAGTTCTCAGTGATGCTTCTTATGCCTCATCAGTCCTCTTTGCAAAGAAACCTAAAGAGGGGTGACATTTTTGTGTTGACTACTGAAAGATCAACACAATTACTAAGAAGGATAGATATCCCTTACCTCTAATTGAGGAAACCCTGGCACAACTGGCTAGAGCAAAGGTCTTTATCAAGCTAGATGTTAGACAAGCATTCTACTGAATACAGATGAAGGAGTCAGTTGAGGATTTAACCACCTTCTGCATGAGATATGAGTTATACAAATATAAGGTCCTACCTTTCAGTCTTTGCAACAGTCCTGTGTGTCAGGATCATGCAGAGCAAGTCATGCAGATATGGTGACGAAAGGACATTAATTGTAAGGAGCCATATGGGCGAGCGAGCAGTCTACTATATAGGGGCGTGTACAAGCCGCGCTAGGCCCAACCAGGCGCTAGCGCGCGCCACTTGTCAGGATCATGCAGAGCAAGTCATGCAGATATGATGACGAAAGGACATTAATTGTAAGGAGCCATATGGGCGAGCAAGCAGTCTACTATATAGGGGCGTGTACAAGCCGCGCGTACAAGCTGCGCTAGGCCCAACCAGGCGCTAGTGCGCGCCACTGAATAAACAACGCCTGAACGCTGTCATGCTCCTAACACCACTGAGTAAACAATGCCTGCACACTGTCATGCTCCTAACACTGTGTTCTTTCAGAGGTACATCAATGAAGTCTTGTTTAATTACCTGAATGATTTCTGCATGGTCTATATGAATGATATCCTGATCTACTCTGACGATCCTTTAGAGCATGACACTCAAGTTAAGAAGGTGCTTCAACACCTTAAGAAAGCAGGCCTACAAGCAGACATTAAGAAGAGTGAGTTCAGTGTTCAGTTAACAAAGTTCTTAGAATTCATCATCAGCACTGAAGGTATTGCAATGGACTCAGACAAGGTCTTCATCATTAAGGACTGACTGTTATCAAAATCAGTTAAGGAGATTCAGTCTTTTTTAAGATTCTGCAACTTCTATTGTTGCTCCTTAGAAAAATGAGGTTGAGTTGTACACTCATTGACAAAGCTCACTGCAAAAGGGGCCTGGCACCCCTTAGAAAAGCTGGAGATTTAAGCCTTTAAGAAGGTAAAGGAGCTTGTTCTATCAGATGCTGTTCAAGTCCATTACTCACCATATTTGAAAACCAGAATGGAGACAGACACTAGTGACAGAGTTGTTGCAGGAGTGCTCACTCAGCAGCAGAAGGATGGTAAGTGGAAATCTGCAGCCTATTTCTTAAAGACAATGTCACCTGAGAAAATGTGATATGAGATTTATGATAAGAAGATGCTTGCAGTTGTTAGAGCCCTTCAAGAATGATGAGGCATGCTATTAAACCTGCAAGCAGTCCTGTTTGTTGCAATCACAGACTACTGCACTTTGAAGTACTTTATCACCAAGCAGTTACTCAATCCACAGCAGGCTAGATGGGCTGATATTGTGGCTGACTACAACTTCAAGATTATCTACTGCTCAGGAACAGCTAACATTGTTACTGATGCCCTGATAAGAAAACACAGCAAGTTGATCACTCAGAAAGAAAAGGACATCACTGCACAGACACAATTGTTTCTGAATTCTAGTTACATAATAGCTGCAATAGGTGAGGATTCAGTGAACATTGAGAGTGGTTCACTGAATGAGGCTGAACAAGCAGAAAATTCTTATCAGCTGGTGAATCAGATTCTGCAAGCCAACTGCTCCCACAAATCACTGAACCAGTACTGCCAGATGGCAAGGAAGGAGGAATGAGGCTGGAAGCTTCAAGATAGCCTTCTTACACAATTTGAAAAGCTTATAATGCCGGATGTGAACACTTTGCAGACCCATTTAATTAATGAGGCCCACTCAATGCCAGTGACAGTGCACTCAGGCAAGACTAAGACAGCAAAGCTATTGTCAGTTCAGTACTACTGATCAGGTCTATTAAATGACTGTTCTATCTTTGTTTTAAACTGCTGAACATGCCGCTAAATGCATATACCCTGAGACAAGACCTCAGGCCTACTTCACCCATTACTAATTGAAGATAAGTGCTGGCAGCATGTCTCATTTAACTTCAAATCCTTTCCACAGAACAAAAAAGACTTTAACAACATATTTGTTGTTGTTAATCACTTTGAAAAAAGGGCCTTCTTGCTGCCATGCCAGAAGACAGTTACAGCTGCTCAAGCTGTGTAATTATACTATGAGTACATCTGGAGAATCTACAGAACACCTGAGACAGTAACATTGAACTGAGGTTCTCAGTTCATCTCAGCATTCACAAACAAACTCTGCAAGCTTGTGGGGGTAAAGCAAAAGCTTTCAACAGTGTACCACTTACAGACTGACAGAAGCACTGAGGTACTGAATCAGTACATTGATCAACGGCTTCACCCCTTTGTGAATCACTTCCAGGACAACTGGTCAGACCTTCTACCAGCAATGAACTTCACTCAAGCAGTTTTCACCTACAAGTCTACAGGCATATTGCCTTATGAGTTGGAGCTGGGACAGACCCCTCACCTACACTTTCATTGAAAAGAGTGAACGCAATCCTCAAACACAGTGAGAGAGCAGCTCACATGTGAGGAAGCTCAGACCTTTGCTATCAGGGCACATAACACTGTAAAATGGGCAAAGAGCAACCTGGAACAGGCTCAAAATAGAATGACAGACCAGGCAAATAAGCACTGAAGGGAACCAGACTTCTTCATCAGAGATTGAGTCTATGTTACTCAAAAAGGTTGGACCACTGAAAGACCTAGTCTAAAGTTGAATCATCAAGCAGCAGGCCCCTACTGAATTCTCAGCATGAAAGGTCACTTCTACATTCTGGAGCTACTCAAACATATAAAGATGGACAACATCTTCCATGCTGATTATTTAAGGAAGGCAGCAGATGATTCAATGCTGGACTAAATTCAGAACCCAGAGCTGCTGACTGAAGTTAATGACCAGCCTGAGTACACAGTGAAAAAAATCTTAGCAAGCTGAATCTGCAACAATGTCTTGCAATATTAAGTGACTTGAGAGGGATACAATTCAGACTCTGAATAGTACAATACTGATGGCTTTATAGGGTCACCTCAAAAGGTAAAGGACTATTATAACTCTTATTTAAATGAGGCTGAGTCATTAAGGAGGCTACAAGTTTGATTAAATACCTATAAGTCAGGTGAAGAGCTGGACTCAACAGATGAAGACAACATAGCAGTCAATAGGGGACTCAAGAGGCAATCAAGGTAAAGGACTTAAGATGAGAACTGAGAACAGTCCTCCTGTCTGAAGGGAGATGATGTTATAACATGACTAACTAACACTGACAGATATTGAGTTACCTGGTGTTAGACTAGATTGAGACTAGTGTGTCTTGGCACCCTGACATTTATGTTATAACTGCACTCACAAGACTGCTTTCTTCTTTGTACTTTTCTAGATTCAAATAGCTCACCTCTTGCAACAGTTCTAGGCCTGCTTTCAGAAGTGAAATAGCTAGCTGTAACATTAATAACCTGCATGACATTTAATGATAATTCAGTGAAACCTGAATCAGACTTAGTGGTTGTCTAGCTGTTTAGTCATTGCTGACTAAACAGGTTAATAGAAAAAGGATGACTATAATAAGTAAGACAATTCATGTATTTAATGAAGACTTAAGTTCTCAAGAAAATCTGAGCTTTTAAGTTAGCTACATTTAACTTTTCCTATTTAAGCTAGAACATGATATAACATTTAAAACAATGATGTAGTGAGACTCTAAATAAGTCTGAACAACACCTTCAGTCAACACACAGTTGACACTCTGACAATGAACAACTGCTCATCCTCTATTATTGTAGAATCTCCTTCCTTTCTCCCCACTTCTGTGAACATATAGTCTGCAATGTAGAATAGCTCAGCTTATTAGAAAGTGAGAGGTGCTCAGTTTGAGGCTGGAAAACATGAAGATCATCCTCATGAAATGTCTGCTTGACTCACTGACCATTTATCTATCAAATATAGAAGCTTGAATGCTCACATAACTTGTTCACAATAAATGAGCCCCTTCAGTGAGCCTTCAACTTTGTAGACTCTTTCTGGTGCAGGAGCACAAGATTCCCAGCAAATAGCTCTCTATATACAACGCCCCAATTGTACCTATTAGCCATCTTCACTTTCTCCTTCTTATTAGATCCTGCAACTTCTTTCCTTCTAGATGCTAGACTGAGCAGGTGATCCTGAACTGCTTGAGAATGCCAGTGTGAGTCTGTAATAAAATCCATTCATCAGGAAATTGTCACTTCTGCTAGGTTGCTGTCACCTCAAAATGTAGCCAGAGGAGGTGCTGAGGTAAGGCTCATCAGGATGTTCAATGGGGAATATCACAGGTGACTGATTGTTCAACTGTTGACTTCATAAGTGGCCTTAAGTAGTATTATGTCCCAAGTAGAGCTGGATGATGCAGACTTCCAGATCACATCTTCAAGGATTCAGTTTCCTCACTCAATAAGACTAAAAGATTTTGAGGATCCACTGAGTCTGAACAGAAGCTTTACCCCATGCTTCTCCATGTATTTCTCAACAACCTGGTTCTCAAAATGTTGGCCTTAATCAAGGAAGAACGCCTCTGGCTGAATGAACTGACTGAACACATTGTTAAGAGCCTGAATGATGTCTGAAGCATTGGCAGTCATGCTGGAGTAAGTCATGAAATACCTACTGAAGTAGTCCATTAGGTGTAAGATGTATTCAAGACCAGCTGATGTAGTCTTCTTCAGGGGTTCAATAAAGTTCATAGCAAGTAGTTGAAAGGGGTGATGAGTTATAATAGGCTGGAGCAGCTGGCTCCTCTGTGCTGGGGTGTGGCAGGCACACTGTAGACATTCAGTGATGTACCACTTCACATCTGTGAACTGTGATAGCCAATACACTGACCCCTGAAGTTTAATAAGTGTGCTGTCTTTGACTCAATGACCACTGTTATCATGAGTCTTGTACAGAGTAATGGACACCTTGCTCTCTGAAATGTACAGAAGGTGCAACTCCCCTCAGTGAACCCACAGTCAGGAGTTCTCATTAATTCAGTAGTTCAGGCACTTCTGGAGAAAGCTGGCTGATGTAGGCTCTGGTAGGTTCCCCGTTGAGGTGTAGTTGTAAACCACTTCAAATCAAATTGAAGCTCAGTAGGCCTCTTGCCATGAGGCAGAAGACTGAAGTGCAAATACTGAAATACTGTGCAAGGTTCTCTGACCTATGACTTCTGCTCTCTCTCTGTCAGTAAGCTTCTTGAGGAATGACTTAAACCCATCTTTTCCATCTTTTTAAATTCATTGAGCTTCATCTCACCTAATATGCTCTTGAGCTATGTGAACAGTATCATCTTCCTCACAATCCTCCTTGAAGAAAATGGTTCAAGATAGACCATCTGCAACAACATTCTGAGCACCCTTAATGTGGACAATTCTGACATGCAGCTCCTGAAGCCGAGCTGCCCAGTAACCATAGATGCTGTCATGAAGACTGAAGTCAAGGAAGTGAACCAGGGGTTTGTGATCTGTATAAATGATGGCTGGGTGTTCAGGGTTCTGGAGGAGGTATTGGAACTTTGAGGCAAATCTGACTATTGCACATAACTCTCATTTGTAGGTCTGATACTTCTGTTCAGTGACTGAGAAAGTGAGGGTGTCATAGATGATAGGAACTTCCACTGACTTAGAGGAGCTGTTCAGTCTCTGAAATTGAGTGATCACTAGCCCCTCTGTAAAGCTGGATGTGTCAGTATAGAAGTGTATATTCAGAGACCAGTCAATGCCATGCATAGTGACTTGGGTTGCGCACTTTATCTAGAGGATTTTAAAGAACAGTTGCTCCAATTGTGTTCATCTTCAAGGCGCATTTCCAGTCAACTAATTCAGAGGCCTTACAATCTCAGCAAAGTTCTTCATCCAGCAACATGTGATGCCTATAGCTTCTAAGAAACCCTGTACACCCTTGACATTTGTAGGCTCCGGCCACTTAACTAGAACTTCAACTCATGAATCCAGAATGTGAATCTTTCTGCCAACATAGTGCTCCACCTCAAGGGCTTTAATATGGTCTACAAATAGCCTGAACTTTCAGAAAGATAAGGTAAGTTTGGCCCATTCAATTTGAGGAAAAAAATGATCTCAGAGGAAAGCGAACTGGGATTCAAAGTCTGAATGTCCACTAAAAAGGTCATCCATATAGAAGGTGATTGGAGCTGGCCCTGAAGATTCCCCATGCATCAAGAATGACTTTAAATGTGGCTCTGGGATTGGTCCTAGCATGATGTTTATAAGCTTCAACATTGTGAAACCAGCTGACCTAGATCCCTGAGACATTCTTGTTAGCTGAAGTTGTTCAATCCCTGAGATAGTAAAGGTGAATAGATGGCGGTCTTCTGGGTTGAGAATGACACTGAAGTACTTATGTTTGATATCAGCTTGAAAAAACATCTTGTGTCTTGAGTCTGAGAGGTAGTCATGAACCTTAGACATGAGCTCAAGGTAGCTTCCTGGCATGTCTTCTTTTACCTTACTATAGTCAAAAGTGATTCTTGACTTGTCAGTAGGCTTCAGATTTTCCTCTTTGTTGACAATCACAGCTCAAGTGTTCCAGGCAGACAACTCTTCATTGGCGTGCTGCATTCTTTCATAAATTCTACTCAGTATACCATCCTGTACAAGCTTTTGAAGCCATCATTCTTTGTGAGAAGCCCATCAAAATTGCACACCAGCTGAGAATGGCTTAGTGCCTGAAGTAAGTCAAGCTCAGTGCACAATGAGGTCAGTGGAGGGGAAAATATCAAGATTGGTGTCATTGAGGTGCTGATAGGAATAGAGGAGCTGAAGGACTCATAGCTCATCTGCCTCAGTGGGAATTAGACTACCTAATTAAACTTTCAGCTCCGCAGCCCACACTTAGAGTTCAGTATGGCTGGGATAGTCATTAGGATCATTTGATAGGGGGCATCTCACTAGTCAGTGCTGAACAGGGAATGATGCTTGCAGTGACATCAAATTGACAACGCTCAGGCTGGCCTGATTGAGACAGAGAGGCAGTCTGAGAAGTGTTCACTGGTACTGCAAAATTGACAATAGGGAGGAGAAAGGGCTGGTGTAGTGGAGAGGCTCAGTCTTATAGTGGTTGAAAGGATATGAGGAAGACAATAGTAGAGTAAGGTCTGCAGGATAGCTGTGTAAGAGGCCAGAGTAGTGAATAGCAACCTCCTCATCAGAAGTAGCATACACTCTCACAGAGCAGAATAGTGCTGTCCCTTACAGTTTAGAGTCCTGCAGAAGACCTAGTGAAAACCCTTCTTCTCAGGCCTAGCTTTCTTGAGCTCCTCCTCTTCCTCTGACAGGCTCATAGCACTATCAGTCTCAGACTCTCCATCTGGCTCCTCATCATCTGAATTGTCCTCAACTTGAGAAGTCAGGATAGCTTTAAGATACATTAGTAGATTATGATTCTGCAAAAAGACCAACTCCAGCCTAATGACATCCTGTACAGCTTCTCCAGCAGCTGGGTCACCAATCTCAATTCTTGAGCCTCAGATTCTGATGATAGCATTGATGAAGTATAGCTATAGAATTCCAGAAGTAAACTGAGGTGTTCTGTGCCTGGCATAGGGGAAGGAAGCTCCAGAGTCACAAAACAATGAATCTGCCTTCAGATACCCTCAACATCAAGTTTCAAATAGACTCAATGATGTAAAAGAGTCTCTCAATGGTCTGCTGTCTTTATAGTGAGACCTGCAAAGCCCACATCAGATAGTGAGTGGAACTGCAACCTAAGTTGCCTGGCCATAGCTGTCAATATGATGTTCATATTGAAGCCCTGGTCTGCCTGCACCTGGGAGCAGTCCAACGCTATCTCACTGCTGCCTTCAACACAAACTGAGCATGAGATTCAGAAGGCTTTATCAGCACTCATGAATGTGCTAAGAAAATGAGTATTCCCATCCACCTTAATTGAATTGACTGTTCCTTACTGAGTCTGAGAATGCTCAGCTGGAGACTTACCTTTCTTCTTGTGATTGAACATACAAGTCAGAAGGTGCTTGAGCTCACAACAAACTGTCAGGAACCAGATGCAGAAATCCATTTAAGTCATGTCTATCTTTTGAGACTTGAGGAGCTGTTGAACCGATGTTGACTTATTCACAAATCCAGTGTTCTCATCAATTAGTTTAACCAATAGGGTGATTGTGACTGCCTTCCCTGTACATTTTTGGCCTTTCTTCTTTGACTGCTCATTCTCCTTCTGAACTGGAACACTTTGAAAGAAGAAGTCTTGACCAGTGAATGTTCCTGGTTAAAAGGTGGTGGGCTGAGCTGAAGGTTGTGAGGACAAAGGCACTGCAGGCAGCTCCTCAACATGAGGTCTTTTGTTGGGCCCAGATCCTTCCCCAAGAAATACTTCTGTGAAGTTAACATTTCCACTTACAGTTTGTAGACCGGCCAGACTGTAAGTTATGGACTGAACTCCCACCACTGGCGGACCTTAAGGTAGGGCATTGCTGGTAGTCACTGGTGTAGGTGGGCTGGTTCCAGTTGTAGTAGGTTCAGGGAATCTAGAAAACTGATCTCTATTGCCCAGAATCATATTCCTCAGGATGATCTGCTCATTCCTTGATAAGGCCAGGTTGGTACAATTGCAACTTATGTGCCCATCTTCGCCACATCTTATACACACAATGATTCCGCATCCTGAGGTGAACGTCATGGTGCCATTGATGTATGGGTTGTTCAATCAACCATTTCCATTGCCGCCTCCTCTGTTATAGTTCCCACCTCCTCTCACAGCTTGATGAGGCGCCTGGTAGGCGTTTCATGCAGCTGGAATAGGCTGCTGAGGTGGCTGAGGCGGTTGTGGAGGGTAGTAGGGAGCTGAAGTTGAGTACATTGGTGCTTGTGTAGGCCAGGCCATAGGTGGCTGCTGCTGAGGGTTCAATTGGTTCTGATAGCCTCACTGAGGCATGTTTGCATGGTAGGAGGCTTTTAACAAATTGATTTGAACTGTTGACATATTCTAGTGAACCACATCACAGTAGAACTGGAGTTCTTGAGCTCAGGTGACTTCTTCTTGTAGGCAGGTGTACTCAGCCTTGAATTATCTGAATTCTTCAGCAACTGTGTAGACCTCAAGGAGGGAACAATCCACTGAGACTAGGCCTCAGAGAGCGTCTCTGCAGACATCAGAATCATGGATTCCCCTTGTAAACACCCTCATTACAGTGTCTAGCATGGCGGTTTTGAGTGGAGAAAGGGCAGGCAGATTTGGAACTACTGAAGTTGATCTTGAGCGGTCTCGTCCTCCAACTCAGAATAGCAGTCTGGCAGTTCATTTATAATAGGCAATCAATGCCTCTTCTTCTTGCTGGCGTAGGTCTGATATCTCTGAGTCAAAGTGAACAGGTGCAGTCTCTGAAATCTTAATGGGGTATCTCTGGCTGAACAACGATTTGAACTGACTCACTGTATTTGATGTGGGGGCTGGAGTCTCAAGGAGTTCTGTGATGAGGGGAGTGGTTTCGG
This sequence comes from Lapillicoccus sp., assembly GCA_965277795.1. Taxonomy (GTDB): domain Bacteria; phylum Actinomycetota; class Actinomycetes; order Actinomycetales; family Dermatophilaceae; genus Lapillicoccus. The sequence continues at coordinate 4,821,714 of OZ255840.1, read as the reverse complement.
CCCAGACTGCAGCATCATCTGCCAGCAAGAGGTTGACAGCCTGGAGGAAATCAGCTGGGTCAATGAATTCAGCACTGAAGTGCTTTCTCAGCTCCCACTTCAGCTTCTTTAACCATCTAGTGGCTGACTGTCCATTCTTTCCCGTAAATGGCCCACACAACGCAAAATCAGGGCCGTTCATGAAGGCCATAGTGAGATACAAAGCTGAGGTAGGAACAGGGCTGAATGAGAATGCAGAGGCCAACAACAAAGAATCTGAATACTCTGTAAGAGTGCTCAGGGTACTCAGACAAGGTGAAATGGGAAAGACAAGGCCAGGAAGCTCCTGGAAAAGAGATAATGTCTTATTCTCAAGACTGAACTCTGTTTTGAAACAATGTCCTTCCAAAGGAAAGGATTTAAGATCAGGGACAGTCTCACTGAAGTTTTCCTTTGTGGGGCAAAAGGCCTACTGAGGTCTACTCTTCTCAAGACTTGAGGATAAAGAAAGATATGTCAATTAAATACAGTCACAATGAGAACGTTTCTGTCCCGTCTGAAGTCGTCAGAAAAAGAATGACTATAATGAGCAAGACAATTCGTGTATTTGATGAAGACTCAAGTCCTCAAGAAAATCTGAGCTTTTAGGCCAGCTACATCTAACTTTTCCTATTTGAGCTAGAACATGACGTGACGTCTAAAACAATGACGTAGTGAGACTCTGAACAAGTCTGAACAACATTAATGACCATGCTGACTAAACAGGTTAATGACACGCACAACGTTCAATGATAATCTTAGTGAGGCCTGTTCAGGCCTAGTGGTCGTCTAGCTGTTTAGTCATTGCTGACTAAACAGGTTAATGACAGTGCTGACTAAGCAGGTTAATGACACGCACGACGTTCAACGAGAATCGGATGAGTCCAGTTCAGGCCTAGTCTCCAACCACCAAGGTACACATGGAAATTGATTTAGACTGTACAACTACCCAGTGGTACCTACCTTATGCATCTTCTGTCCTGCACATGACGATTTATCTAATAGATGATAAACCGAACGGCACCTTCAACGCTTGCCGCACACACACTAAGTGTTCCGCCATATGACTGGCCCTCGAGATGCCGAGGCGGGCAACCATCATGCCCCAACTTGTGTGGCAGATGATGCGGATTAAATGTTGGAAATGCGGGGCAACATTTCCTCAGAGATTCGAAAATACAGCGATTATTATCATGTAGTAACCTTCATCTCAAGTCTTCTTGAGCTGTAGTCACTGGAGCGAACATACGGACAGTCCCAGGTCTCGTATTTGTGCCATCAAACCAGCTTACTACCATCCTCCACTCACTCCTCCGCGCACCCACTTTCTCCTCACATAAAGAAACCGCTCAAACAACCAAACCCCTCTCCATCCACCAGCCCACTCTCCCCAACAATGGCCGACTCCCTCCTTCCCGCCCTCGCCCCCTCCTCCCCAACCCAATCCCAACGCACAGCCGAAGCCCGCCAAGCATTCACCGCCCACCTCTCCTCCGTCGGTTCCCACCTCGACACGGACCTCCAATCCCGCGCCAAAGACATCCACGCCAACTCCTCCGCCATCGCAAAACAAGAATCAGACCTCGACAAACAGACCCTCGCCCTCTCCAAACAGAGTACGCAGTACCAGAAGATTGCGGACGAGGGGAGGGATAAGTTGAAGGAGATTGGGGATGTGCAGAATTGGGCGGAGATGATTGAGAGGGATCTTTTGGTTGTGGAGGAGACGCTGAGGAGGGTGGAGGATGAGGCGGGCGTGGAGGGGAATGCACGGGGAGGATCGGGGAGTAGTAGGTGGTTTTGAAGGGGGTGGGCTATCTTGAACGACGCCAAGACGTCATGCCGATCACCGGGGCATCTTTAAATCACCTCGGCCTCTTTACAGTAGATATCCGCAATTGGTTCTACCATCATCTCCGCTCACTCGACTCTACTTCATGGCCAAGACGCAGCTAAGCTCATAAGTCAACTCAAGCTATGGAAGTGGCTGACTTACTCGCTGCCAACGGGCGATGATCGTCCACCACTCACGTCCGTGACGTCGACATTACCTTAAGCCCAGACAGGCAATGTGCCTTTCTTGTTAAACACATGCAATGCCTCATTGAGGCAGTCTAAACATTGGACTCTACCATCGCAGATCCAGCATCCCTCACCGCAAGTCCTGCCCCAACCACTCCACTCTATCGCATCGATCATACAACCCTCAAGTCCGCCACAATGCGCCTCCTCCCCACCACCACCACCATACTCCCCCCCCTTCGCCCTCGCCCTCTCCACCACCGCCCTAAGCCCAGAATCACCGGTACCTTCCCTCCTCCTCCTCCTCCTCCTCCTCCTCCTCCTCCCCTCCCCATTTCCCCTCCCCACTCCTCCCTCAACCCACCGCCTATCATCAATGTTAACCAGACCCCCCTCCCCCTCCCCCTCCCCCCGTCCCCAGGCCCCCGAACCAATCAACAAACGCGCATCCCCCGCCGACGCAGGAACTACACTCGCCGGCACCGTCAGCAGCTGTTGTGAGCTCTGCGACGCGTTCTTCTTCTACAACTACAATGGCGTCGATGACTACGACCGCTTCTGGTTCGTCGACGTCGGCGGTGAGTTCGGCTAGTAAAGCGGGGGCGGCGCCGACGGGGAAGGTTGGGGGGTGGGGGGTGGTTGCGGGCGTGGTGGTGGGGGTGGGGGTGGGGGTGATGGGAGCGGTGGCGTGAGTGCGTTGGGGTTGGGGGTGGTGTTGGGGGCAGATGGGCTGGAGCCGGGGGGGGGGGGGGTTAGATGGGCTGGGCGAAAGGGTGGGTTGGATGTATTTACGGAAGAGATGGGATGGATGGAGGGATGGATTTTTTGTTGCGCGGGTTGATTGGAGGTGGTTAATGTGTTCGGCTGGGCGATTTTCAGGTAGTAGCACTTGAGTGAGTCACAACTATATACGGAGGGTTTAAGCATCCAACATTAACGCTTCTTAACGCTTCTATCTACCACTTGGTGTTGATTTCATCGCGTCATTTGTTGCTTTTGCTGGCTTTGAGGTGTTGTTCATTTCCATGACTCTTTGTTTCAGGAGACTTGACTCCATTGTTGAGCCACAGTAATCCTCCAAGTAACAAATCAATCATCTACTATAACCGTCTGCGTTCCACGTCATAGTTCTTGAAGCACAGCGATGGCGCCCGGTCCTCGCTACCACCTTCGACGGTACATACAGCCCCCAATTGGACTCTCCCCTTTTCAGTCGTCTGCCCCCGGAACTCAGAAACAACATATTCGAGCTGGCCCTAACTGCCGATTATGACAATTCGTTGCCCTACAAAAGCAAATTCTGCTATTATTGACCTGGTTTTCGTTTTCGCGATCGCATCGACACGAATCTTCTGCTCACCTGCCGTCGCATCTACTTGGAAAGTCACTTAATCCCCATTCGGGTCAACGAGCATGTATCCTGGGGGAGTTGTGGACCTCCTTTCGTCCAACAATTACCGAAGTTTGGGGCTGAGAAAGCAGTGGTGGAATCTATGCATCTCTTTAGGAGACAGCATGACTTGGTTAAGCTTGATGATGCTTTATCTTCTTGGGCGAGGGGTCTGAATATCGGTCAGCCAAATCTCAAGCTCACACTTCCTCATACGGATTGGTGGGAGTGGTGTTGTGAGTGGCCGCTCGAGTTCAATGCATCGCGAAATGAAAGTGGAAGGCAGAGAGCCTTGTATGCGGCTGGAGATGATCTGGTTGCGCGGAAACGGATCGAAGACAAATACAGGCTTAGAGTGGAATTGCTGGGATTCGATCAAGGCTCGTGGCAAGATGGGTTCCGGAATTTCCAAGGGTTGAAGAAGTTCGAGTTGGAGCTTGAGACAATTCAAAGCAGAGCAGACGAGTTGGACGCCGTTGTGCGACAGCTGATCAAGCTGAAGCTCCCCTTGGGCGACGGGAACATTCTGTCAAAAGAGGGCGTGGAGATACAGAACAGTGTATGGATTGGCCCACACCACGAGATTGACTATCCTCATACAGGTGAGTCGCGTTTAGGCAAGCCAGTTTGAATACGATGATGGGAAGGAGATGCTAATGAGCATTGTGTATATCACAGGTTACGAGATTTATGTCTATGAAAATGAGAAAGTCCACGAACATATAAGGCCCAGTGAATATCTCGAAGACCTGGAGTTTGATGGTGATGACTGCGAAAGTGATGAACGAGAACAAAACATCGCATCATCAGCGGACGTTTATCAAAGGCCACCTCGTACGACGACACTGCCACCTGAAGCAAAATTTTTGGATGATCGGGCTCACTCTACTGTGCCCGGGAATATCACAACCAGTGACTCACCGCCAGCTGCAAATGACAGCACTCGAGCCACATCATCCCCTCCGCCGGCAGCGCGTGCATTCATTACTCCACACGTGGTAGCAGATATCTCGACAGCAGATCCGAGGCTGCCGACGTCACAAGCCGTGGAAGGGCTCCTCAATCACATAACACATGACCTGCAACCCCCGGACTCGATCCAACAGAGCCAGAGCGAGGGAGAGCAAGTCGAGCTCTTGAAACAGAAGTCTCGGAGGCGACCCAAACACGACTGCGCCTACTACGTGGTAACGATAACATGGCGTGCTCGGGCTCCGATCACGGATGCGGAGAGGGCTTCGGTCGAGGATGTGTGATGTCAGATGTCCTTGGCGTGGTGGATGAGGTAGCTTTCTATCTGGGCTGCTTTTCGAGAGGATGGGTGTACTATGACCTAGATAGTAAAGGTGTTCTTGTCCTCAGATGTAGTTTTCGATGTCTAGGTGGTGACGATATGACGTCGGAAGTAGTGCTAGGTGTGCGCTCGATGTCGACCGTTATTCCACCAAGTCCCACGCTCCTGGCACTGGTGGATTCGAAGTTGCTGCAGCATCTCCGCTAGTCTTTGCGTGGTTGCCGTTCTTAGGATCGGAGCCATTCGTTGAGGCTAGCTTGAGGTTTTCCTCTCTTATCGTGTCGAGGAGCTCCCTAAAGGCATCGACCAGATCCTGTCGTGGACCATTCTCGTCGTTCTCGCCATGACGTGCCGAAAATGTATCCCATGCAGTCTGACCGTGAAGGTCTCTCAGATCGCAATCTATTCCACTTATCTTGAAGGAAGTGAGTATTTGTAAGATTGCTTCATCAGCGGATGCAGCAGCAAGATGCAATATCGATCCCTTATTTCCTCGAATGATGCTGCAGTCTGTTCCTGCCTTCAGGAGGACCTCCAGGCACTTGTAGCTGCTGTTTGCTATCGCCATAAAGAGGGGAGTATATGCAAGGATGTCTTGAGCGTCAATTTCTGCACCATGTTCAAGCAAACAGGCCATCATTGTCGGATTTTCATTCCTAGCAGCATAGTGCAGCGGAGTCGCCCCATTCGCATCCTGCACATTGAAACTCTCATCGTTACTCACAAGGACGTTAATGAAACGAGGGTCATGACAATGTCTTGCAACATGATGCAAGGGAGCAATACCAAGATTGTCTGTAACATTTGAATCGGCGCCGTGGCTTAGGAGATCCATGAGGCATTCATATGACAGGTCCCAGACCCAGTGTATCGGCGTTGTTCCCATAACATCAGCGATGTTGGGATCTGCATTGTGCTTCAACAGCAACTGAACAAGCACTGAATTCCTTAAATACGCAGCCCATAATAACGCTGTGGCGCCTTTGGAATCCTGAGTATCGATTGAACTTGTTGAATACTGAAGTTCGGCTTCAAGGTCGCCGGGGATAAGATTGAGGATTATTTTCTGCAGTCGAGAGAGTTGAAATTCCTCGATACTATGACCGAATCCGAAATTCTGATACAACGCGTCTGCCTGAGTATTACGTCGGCTCAGATATTTTCTCGCTGCAAGATCGCGAGCAGTCCTAAAATTCTTAGCCTTTAGGAAAGAAACACCATGAAACTTTGAACATACATCAAGGATTTGTCCTCCACGTCGGGATCCGCTCCTAGCGTTAACAGCACTTTACAAGTCTTGGTTGAGTTATAATGAACGGCCCACTATTTAACTGTCAAGACTCACTCGGCAGTTATGGTTGCAGTACTCACATGTTGAATTGACCAACCATTTTGGTCAACATCTAAAGAGGAGGCAAGCCCCTTATCGAACAATTTCATCAGCTGGTTCCAATTATCGTCTCTCGCATATATGAAGACCATCTCTTTCCTACTTCGTATGCGTAGAGCGGTAATTGCAACTTGGGGTCCTCTTATCGCCACTGTAATCGCGCACGAGATAAACCATATAGGGAAGTAATAGGTGATCCGTGTCGAGCGCTGACTCGGCCGCGAACATCTGGGCTCATCACACTTCGGTGGCTGCACCAGACCTCCAACGTAGCCCACAAAGAGAGAACCAACAACTCTCTGAAGAAAAGAAGGCGTGTGAAGGCCGCCCTGTCTGTGACATGTGCAGCTGCACCATGCATTGCAGGCGGGATGAGGAGTGTAGGTGGTGTTGACCTGTAAGACGTTTAACTTGGTATAGCTGGATGGGCTTGCGTTTCTGGTTCGCCCCTGACAAAGCAACTCGGATTGGGCATTTTCAGGGGTAGCAGAAGCTGTGGCTTCTTGCGGTGTTGACTCTTGTGTCTGAGCAGAATTTTGAAGCAGCGCTTGCTTGTGCTGCCCCAAGGTTACTTCTCTTTGCGCAATTGCCTGCTGTATGTCCCGTAATATGTTGACGTTAACAGTGTTCAATTCTCGCTGCTGATCCTGAACCTGGCTGACCATCGCTTCGACGTTAGAAAGCCGTAGTCGTACTTGCGAAACTTGTGACGTGGTCAAAACTGAGAGCGTCATGTGTATCTTTCCCTTGATCTCGTGCAGCTCGTGCCGAAAGGCCTTTATTTCTCGACCAGCTCGTGCGAAACGGAACTTTTTAATAGAAGGCTTTTCTTCCTTTGCGCCGGGAGAAATAACTATTCGATACTCGATCAGCTTCTCGAGTTCAAGGAGCTGATCTTTGGCTCTTTGGATGTACACCGCAAGCTGAGACGCGGATGATCGGAGATTCTCCAACTGCCGGCGATGATGCGCGGTATCATGGTCAATCTGAAGAAGGCCGTCTATGATCTCTCCGAGTCTGAGCAGGACAGCTTTGAAGTCGGATATCTCATTGTTTAAAGCAAGCACTTCTTCCGGAGCCTCGCGCAGGCGGTAAAACTTTTCGAGACCTGTACCAACATTACCAACAAGTCCAACGATGGTGATAATGCTGGCAGCAAGCGAAGCGGGATCCATGGTAAAGCTAGATCACAATCGTTAATTGTATATGCGGGATAGCGGGATAGCGGGATAGCGGGATTTTGAGAGTTGTAGCAAGGACGGCCTCCAAAGTTTGGAGGGTCAGAAGCTCAGCTGAAGCGTCCCTTCTATAGGCAATTGCTGTTACACAAGGGCCAAGGCCGGTGGGGGCAGATTCATTAATGACACGGCACAGCGCGAGGCCCGGGCTTGTGTTGCCTGAAGACAATTTTTAGATTTCAATATTCAAATTCGAATAGACCGCAGGCGGGGAACTGGCTAGCCTGCATTTTCGTCGATGAAGATCCACGTATAGTGCTATACTGGAACTGGCTATTTGAACTGACAGAGCTGCTGGTAGCATTGCCAACGATGACTGATAACTCCTGCAATAGCTGGGATGACTGGAATAAAAACTGGGCCGATTTCCATCACGCACCGGGAGTGAACGCGCTGGTTGACGTTCCGTATTCATCACAACAAAGCCCCTCTTCCACGTCGGGTGTTGGAAGTTCACCCATCCCTGGGCAACAGCTACTGGCCCGAGGAGGTAACATGCGGTGGAAGACTCTATGGGTGATACTGAGAAAGTGTCAGAGCGGACCAAGGAGGGCTGTGTCGTTCCTTACCTGCAGTACTTCAAACGTTCCTTCCAGCCCGTTTCCCCGAGGCTCGTATTACGTAGGTCTGGTGTATCGGTAAGTACTTAAGGTAGGTAATGATCTGGCCGCAATTCATGCTTCGGTCTACGCGGTCTTGCTTTGGACGAAAGTCATCCCAGACGTAGCGATCGCCTATCATAGGATCGCCAGAGGGTATCAGTGAAGGTTGTGGGCCTCTATGGCGGGGTTTCGGCGGAGGCTTTGTGTCGGTCCTTGGGCCAGGTTTCGGTTTCACTTCCCCAGCGTAGGATGAAGACATTCTGTAATCGCGTACGGCTGCACTTGAAGCGGGCTAATCTCCAGTATCAATGCGATATATAACAATGTACGGAGGAGTGAGGTTTGAACAAGGAAGATGATTTGAATAGAAAGAGCAGTTGCGGGCCCCCTCAATGACGCGGAGATTCGGACTGACTCCTTCCCCGCAGAGTGCAATGGCTGGCGCATCCTCTTACGCGGTAGGGTCCCGTCTAAAAAACGGCCAGCAGCGCATACACTAAATGCAAAACTAACAGGTGCACTTTACAACTGTCTACAAAGAAGTTACCTTCAAACAATTCAGGCTGAGCACTGCAGAGGGGTCTCTTGTTCAACAGTGCGCTCTTTCATATAGCGCCCTAAATCCAAGCTATAAGACCTATCTTAGTACTCAGATCACCATTTTGTATCACCCGCGACTTACACATGAAGTTGGGGGAAGTCTTAGTATCGAATCATCCTCCCCGACCTCACATCCGCATCGCTCTTCCGTTAGCGCAACCCTCGTCTTCAAAACGCACGAGTAGTAACAATAGGGTATAATAAATACTATTTCCTCTGCTAACCAAAAATACATCAAAAACCCCTCCCGTGGATGCTATTTACCCTTATTTCCGTTCCCCCTTCCCCTCCCGCGAATGATATCTACCCTCCGGCCTAGCATACCAACCACCCTTCCTACGGCGTTCCCGCCCCCCCCTCCCCCCTCCCGCCCATCAACCCCCCCGCCAACCCCGTCATCCTCCTCGCAAGAATATCCTCCTCGCTCGCCAAACTAACCGTGCTCGTCCTCCGCTGAAACCCGGGTTTCCTCCTCCCCCTCCCCCCTTGCATGCTATCATCCGTCGTATCCGCGTCTTTCCTCCCCTTGCCTTTCCCCCTCCCGTGGCCATTGGCGTGCACGTGCCCGTTCTGGCTCCCGGAGCCGCGGAGGGATGAACTCATCTCCAGCGGGCGGTCTTCGTCCGCGGAACTCTGTGAATCGGGCGGCAGGCCACGGCGGTGGTGATGGTGGTGATGGCGGCGGTAATAAGACCCATCGTCGCGCGCGGCCTGGACGTTTAGATTGCTATTACTCTTCGGCATTCTAGTCCCATGCATCCCATTTACCAAATGCCCATTCCGTTTCCCCTCCCCCTCCCCCTTGCTCTCACCATCCCCCTTCGCATAAACCTCCTCCATCCACCTCGCCACCCTAAAAATATGTTTCCACGCCTCGGGAAAAACGCCTACAAACTGCAAAAACCCGTGCGAAATCCCCGGTATCAACGCCACCTCCACATGCTCCTTCTCGTCGAACTCGGCCTTGCTTTTCAGCAGCCCGAATTCCTGCCGGTGGATGAAGTGGTTATGTTTCGCTTGGCGCAGGCGCCCAGCCATGATCACCGTGTCGTCGACGAGCGGGTCGCGCTCGCCGGTTATGAAGTAGGTTTTGGGGAATTTGGCGAGGAGGGACTCGGGTGCAAGGAGGGGAGAGAGGAGGAAGTCGGTGCTGAAGTCCGGGCGGTTGTGTGGGCCCACGTAGAGGATTATCATCGCGCGCATCATTTCGGGGGTGATGATGCGGTCGTTGAAGTAGGAGATCATGGAGGACATGGCGAGGCGGGTTTTCATCTGTTGCGGTTTTGAGGAGGCGATGATGGCGGTTTGGTTGGCGACGTCGGGGGTGCTTTTGGCGAAGTTGGTGGTGGTGCTGTCGATGTTGTTAAGTGGGATGATGTGGGCGGCTGACGGGTCGGGTTGTTCGGAGAGGTGGGATTCGGGTTCCAAGGGGTTTTTGGGTTCGGTTTCGGGAGGAGAGGTGACTTCGGACGCGCGCGGAGGCGATGGGTGAGCGTCGTCTTGAAAGAAGAAGGACGGGTGGGGTGTTCCTTCGGCGAGTTTGGAGTAGTCTTCGCTTTTTCGGCGCAGAACGTTCATGTTGGTCTTTCGCACACGGCGGTCTTGGATCAGTGCCATTTGTTCGTCCGTCATCCAACTGCCGATGTTCATGTCCAGTCCCGGGTAGATGAGAATCAACCCTTCCGGCACTGGAAGCGTCTCTTGGCCTAGCTTCGTCCTTGAATCAGTTCCTGCTGACTGCAAAACCATCAAGATTACGCCTGTGGCGAGGTTTCCACCTGCGCTATCGCCTGTCACGATGATGCGTGGGCTCACGGCTCCTGATAAGCCAACACAGCGTCCGCGACTTGCGACCAGAGTGTGGTATACATCGTAGCATTCGTTCAGTGCATAAGGATATGGGTATTCGGGTGCTTTCTTATAATCCAAACTCAAGATTGGCAAGCCCAGTCTCCCTGACCATGCAAGGAGCTTGTCATCATTCGTTCTTGGGTCCATCGCCACGAATCCTCCCCCGGGTATATCCAGAATAACTTTCGTATGGTTTTGTAGTACAGACAACGGTCCGTCGAAGTATAGCCATGCATTGACAGGTTCCCTGTACGACGACTCTGGTGGTCTTGGAATACGGATCGCCCGTGGTGGATAACTCGCAAGCTTCGGCCGCATGAGTCGGGTGAGGAAGGAAAGGTACGGTGTGTTTGCTTTGTTCCAGGATACCCTCAGATGCTCAACCGTCAACGTCCCGCGAACCTTCCGCACCTTTTCGTCGGCTTGCTCGGCAGCAACGAGGTAGTAGAACGTAAACACCATGGAAGCCAAGTCCCGCAGCCACTTCTTCCTGATCTTCATCGCCGTCCAGAATCCAGCGTCCAGCGCCGTCGTGACCCATGTCGCCCGGAAGTATGCTCGATTGTAAAGGTTCGCCAAGGGTTCGGGACATTCGAGGCCGACGATTTTGGCGAAGTTGCGGCAGACGTAAAGATATAATAGGGTTATGACGAGGGTCTGCCAGGCAGTAAGGCGCTTGTCAATTCGCCTGGAGATTTTTCGGAGTATAGGAGGGCCATGGTGATTGCCCCTGTGGGACGTTAGCATGTTGTCTCTCAGCAGACGATTGCGCCCCATACCCACCGGAACAGATACAATGACCAGAAGGAGACGACGGCGAATACTTGGATCTTCCGGAACTTCACCGAAGGGCGGCCAAGGACGTGGTCTGAATGTGTATGTCAACACGGTCGACAGTCGGAGATATAGGTAGAGGACGCGATACCTATCATCTCAGCCAACCAGCTTCCCTATCCGGTTCTAAAAGGAAGTCGGTGTAATAATGCAGGATGGGCCGTGTAACCTGGATGCCCGGGGTACTTATGTTGTACAGTCTAGGAGTGGGCGGTGTCGCCGGTCTATGACGACTCGGATGCAAGACAGATAAGAATACCGAGGAGTGGTAAAGATGGACATTCGGATTGATCAGAGCAGGTGGTGAATATCAAGTGGTGGCAGGATCGAAGCTGCGGTGAAGAGTGAAAGAATGAAGTCGAGATGAAGGTGAAGGTGAAGGTGAAGGTGAAGGTGAAGGTGAAGGTGGAGACGGAGGTGAAGGGCTAGGTAGACAGGTGAGGCAGAGGCAGAGGCAGAGGCAGCATCGTTTGGCAGCTGCGGCCACATGCCCGACGAGGTGGAGCTAGAGCAGGCCGGCTTACAATGGCGCGACTGCGCAGACATGCATTTGGCCTGCGGTGTGCAAGGCAGAGGTGAAGCAAAGATGCGCGTGATGCTGCTGCTCAGTGCTTGCATCGTCTCGGGCACCGAGAGTGAAGGCGAAGGCGAAGGCGGAAGCGAAAGCGAAAGCGGAAAAAAGAACGCGCGAAGCATGTGAAGAGGGCCAAGTCGGCATTTTCCACTTTCCCACCGGTCCATCTCCGATCGCTGCGCCCGAAGCCAAAAGCGCCAAGCTTTTGATGGGGTAAATCTCCATCGGGCTAGCTGGACATTGACCTCGTCCGCCCGATAAAGAATTTCAGATGCAACGTCGACCCCTTCACAGATTGGCTCAGAGTTTGCTAGGTCAATATCATATACACATACACTTATACTTATACCTATACTTGTACCAAAAGCCGTCAAGAACCAAGAACAAAGAATCAACATTCAACATTCAACAATCAAGCAGCAACAGCCGTCGCTCGCATCGGACCCATCCCCCGCCTCATCACATCCAGGCGCAAAGGAGGGCCCGCCATCATCCGGGCCGCGCTCATCAGAGCCTTCAGCCTCTTTCGCCTGGCCTCCCCACCCCGTTCCTCCCCTCGGTTGATCCCTTCGTCCACCCAAGCGATCTGTTGGATCCGGAAACTCATGCCGTCGTGCGTTCCCCCCCACGCGCGCGATCGGAGTCCATGTGCTACAGACGACGCGTATGACTGGAGTGTCGGAAGGACAAGCAGGGTGATGTGCAAGTCCATGCCAGCAGGCGGTGTGCCTGGCTTCGCAGGAGGCTCCGTCAGCACAAGTGACGGCTTCGCCTCAACCTTGCTCGCCTTGCCTGGCGCAGATGAATCTTCACCGCTCCCCATGTCGAGCAGCGACAAGTCCACATCATCCGCCCATTCGCCACGTATCCATCCCGCATGCATCGCCGCCGCGACCGGGTCCGAATCATCCGTGTACACGTCCGCCCCCCAGAGCGCCCGCCGTAAACAGATTTGCTCTCGTTCGACGCTCGATAGGTAGAACCTGGGTACCCGCACGTTGAAGGTGCAGTTCTCTTTGCCTTCAAAGCGCGGCAGCGGCTTTGGTGTGCTGACGAAGCCAAATTTGAGAGTCTCGTGGGACGCTCTGGATGAAGGCGGTCGCACTTGCGGCGAATACAGCGTTGAGCCAAGGTGACGTCGCGGATTTTGAGCGACACTGTCGAGCAGTGCTTTGCTACTGACTGTGGTGGTCGGTTTGCGAGGCGCAGGTAGGGACACGGTAGTGGTGGTTTTTGCATTGTGATGGTGGTGGTGATGATGGTGGTGATGGTGGTGGTGGTGGTGATGCGCTGGCGGTGCCGGCTGGATTTGTGAAGGTGTGACAGTGCGTTTGCCATTCGCGAGGGGGGTGAGAGATGTACTTGGTGGCGCCGCGGGTAGAATCTCTTCATCTTCGGGTTTGTGATGGTGATGATGATGGCTGCAAATCGTCAGTTATTGTGACTTGGAGTTATAGCCGAACATTGATCTTACGGATGGGCCGGATAATGATGATGCTTGGTCCTCTTTGCACCTCGGACACTTGAGCCCGGCGTCCCTCGCCCATCACCACTTTCGCTGTCGATCTTCGTCTCATCGTCCTTGATCTTCCGGCTTCTCTTCCCCCCCCTTGAAGCTACTCGAGATACTTTCAGGTCAGATAGGTCGCTACGTGGCCCGAAAGGTATCCGCCCTTCACCCTCGTCTCTCTTTGGAGGACTTGGTGGTAGTGGTGTTGGCGTCCCGCTTCCTCCAGACATGGCGCTTCCCACCCCACTTCCGATACCCGAGAACATTCTGGCAAACTCATTCTTAATACCCGGTGTACTTGCAGGTCCGTTCATTTGACCTTGGGCGCCTTGCACTGCTTGCGGCATAGGTGATATGCGCCCTGTGCGCTTGCTGTTCTCGATAGCGAGACTAAGTGAACTTCTTTGCTGTTGCTGGGGATCGTCGACGCCCTTTTGCCGAGAATCGGCCCGATGAATCGGATGAAGAATGTCCTCATTCAGGGCAGCAAGATAAGACATGCGCGGAGCATGTGGAGTTCGTTTCTCGCCAGTAGGACTGAAAAGACGGGTTTGATTCTGTGAGGAAGCTTGTGTCAGTTGCTGATGGGGCGGGCCGTCTCCCAAGGACCGTGCATCATGGCTCCGCCGCGAAAGTTCTGGCGACACGGATGATTGAGACGCGCTAAGACGGTTTCCAGGATTTGAACTAACTGGTCGGCTCGTGGGCGGGTCTGCTTCTGGTGGCTGCTGCTGACTCGGCGGAGCGGTATTACCGATAGAGCGGGTTAAAAACGGATATGGGGATTCCTGAACACCATCAACCCGCGCCTGTACGGGAGTATGGTGATCAGAAGACCGTGGAGCACTGTCCGTAACTGGTGGTTGCGCTCTCTGGTTATAGAGGTCCTGGGATCCGTCGTGATCTCGGTTTGCTCTTTCCAATCCGAATTCACGCCCCTCTCGTAGTGCGCTCTGAACATCACCCGGAAATCTGCTCGGACCATGCCGATAGTCTTGAGCTTCCGATCTTGAGGAGCGCTGAGACATTCTATCCTCATGATCGAACGGTGGAGTTCTGTAGCCACTAGGCTGGCTAGTCGGTCGAGATACCATCCGATCGATACTGGAGCGTCGGTCATGTGGCTTTTGATGTTCCTGAGGAAATACAGATTCGGAAGTGGGCGAATATCGGTCTTTAGGTTGTTGGACCCGTAAGGGTGGTCCAAATTTACGAGCCTCGGGAGAAGCCACCTGCGCGGCGGAAAACGGACGATGGGGCGGTCCACCGGAGAAAGCGCGAGCCGGTCGTGGTCCTTGAGGCTGTATTATACTATAGGCGTCTGGGGTGTGTGATCGTCGAAATAATGACCCCATTTCCAACCCATGATTAGGCGGAGAAGGAGCTAGCATTGACCTGCTGACAGGCGACGGAACAGACACGGCGCTTATTGACGAGGTACCGTTCATATGCCCCAATGCGATAGGTTCGCGTGGAGCGCGATCGGAACCTGAGTCCAACATTGATAGTATTGACATGCTGCTCCCAGGCCGATTTATGGATGATAGGGCAGGAAGGTCGCGGGCCCCAGAGAAGGCAGGAGGTGGTGGTGGTGGTGGGCCACGCGAAGGAGCTTGTTGGGCATTGTGTTGGATTTGGTATTGATGTGGTGATGATGGTGGCAGCATTTGACGTCCACCGAACGGAGGCGGAGGGGGAGGCAGGTGATCTAAGGTAACTAAGGACACAGTACTGGTGTTAGCAGTTTGACTCAGAGAGAACTACAGCTAAAGGGTGACCTCGCTCGAACAAGTAGGTAGACGCTCAAAGTTGTGGAAGATCATCTATGCAAAAGCTGGCGTTTACGAAAACGCGCCTTCAATAGGATGCCTCAGGGGCGTGCTGATGGAGGTGACATACCTCCATACGTTCTTGGTGGACTTGCACCGTTGAGAGAAAGTCGGCGTGGATCATCTTGAGGATAGACGATCTGTTGGGAGGGAGTGTACATAGGCGCGGGATGCGGCGGTGGGGGAGGCGGAGGTGGCAGTGGCTGATGATGGTGGCGCGACGAGATATCTCGCGTTTCCGAAGCTGAAGCTGAAGCTGAAGCGGAACCTGCGTCAGCACTTCTTTAAGGTACGTAAGCTCCCGAAGCTTTGGCTCGGACCGGGGCCGGGATCCAGGTGGGGCTAGCCGGGATCAAGCGAGGAAAAGAGAAAGCGGGGACTAGCGCCAATTGAGAAGATGGCGATTCGCGGGTGACAATCCTGGAAATCGATGACGGAGTGCGGAAAAGGAAGAAAACATTCACATGGTCGATATCTTAATCATCACAGGCTTCAAACCCCACGAGCGAAAGATGCGCAACACAGATCCACGGAAAGAAGGATACAGAGACAGAAGGATGACGAATATTAATGAGGAGACCGTTCAGGGGTACTTGACGAAAGATGTGTGACTTGATCGCCACTGAGAAGCGATAAAGATCTTCTGTCTCACGCAAAACTCGCTCTAGTTGAGAAGCTTGTAGCACTGGTAGAACAGAGCCGGGTATGCATGCGCCGAAGCCCGCAAACAAGTTTCCCTAAGCCATGTAGAGGGAGTCACAGATGCAATACCGTATCAAACTAACTATGCCGCGCGCCAGGCGTTGAAACGGTCAAACGAGCGATAGTAGGGGTATGAAACGGTCTTAAGCATACCTTCAGAGCCATATGACTTGTATCGATCTGCGCTCCCGTTGCCATATTCCGCCCCTGATCCCTTGCTTCCACGGTGCGAATAGCTCTGGTTATAGTCTCCAATAGGCGAGTGAGCGGCACTGAAAGGGTTCGGTGGGTATTGAGTAGTTAAGGGCTGACGATAGAGTCTGTTCTGGTCGGCGACGGGTGGAGTCCTAGTCCTGTCCATGTCGTTTCGTTGATGGAGAAATGGACCAGTCTGTTGCGGCAGGTCCTGTCGCGCGAGGAGCTGTTGCGAAGAATACGGTGGCGGCGGTATGGCAGCATATCGAACATCGCGCGAGAGCGGGAGAGGTTGATGTCTCGAGAAGGGGTGTTGCGCAGACTGCCGTTGGTCCATGATCGAGGCCCTCGTCGAAGGGCAGCGGTGTGCTTTTCGGCCGTTGACCTGCGCTGTAGCACCTGCGGAGTAATGAGGGGTATATATCATTCACGCGCAAAGGTGGATACGAGCATGATAAGGCCCGGCGCGCAGTGCGATGTATGGAGGTGAAGAACGGGGAGGTGAGTTGAGGTGTAGGGTGTGGAGTGTGAGAGGGTGAGTGCGAGTGTTCCGAAGGGAAAACAGCTCTGGCTTCGTCTGGCACTGGCTCTCGCTCTCGTGTGCCAGCTAGGAGGCACGCCAAGCCCTTCTTACCTTTCTCACCGTCTGATCGCAAACCTTGCCAGCTTCAAGCTCGTCGCTTATGCCGCCATCCCTGTACTATTCCTGCGCCATCGTCTGCCGGCATGCATCAATCTCCTGACAGGCCTCGGCCAGGCCTTGGTGCGACTGCAACTGCGACTGCGACTGCAACTGCAATTGTACAACGTCAGTGATAGTCCATGTGATAATACGCTCAACCAGATTCACCGGCAGTCTGCTGTTGATCACCCGGTTAGAGCCGTCGCTCATTACACCGTTGCCACCGAATACAGACCAGTACTACCTATTCAGGACACTTGGCGCTCTGCAACCCTGTGATCGCGTGGACAGCCTTGGGCCCTAGGCGCGTGATACTTAGGTATTAGCAAGGAGCCCAACAACCGGCTCCGCGATCTCAACCCCATCATCAACCAGGTCGAGCTGTTCACTGCGCTCCAGAAATGAACATGTTGCCGTTGCCTGGAGCTCCTGGGTCCTCCTGGGCCTTGTACCGCGCTCGACTTGGAGCCGCATTCGAGGGTGCCGAACCTCGTGTCTGTATCGCCTTTTGGTTCTTCGGTACGTATCCCCTTGACAATCCGTGAAGATGAAGCTAATCCTGACCAGGGCTGATCAACAATGTACTTTATGTGATAATCCTCTCGGCCGCGCTTGACCTTGTCGGACCCAATGTCCCCAAAGGAGTCGTCCTGTTAGCGGACGTCATACCCTCTTTCCTCGTGAAGTTATGCGCTCCCTATTTCATCCATGCTGTACCGTATCCCATACGTATCATGCTCTTTGTTGCCTTGTCCACAACCGGAATGCTTCTCATCGCTCTGACCCCTGCTTATACGGATGGTGGTACCATCGCAACGAAAATGGCCGGTGTTGTCCTGGCCAGTCTAAGCAGTGGAGGGGGAGAGCTCAGTTTCCTGGGGCTGACGCATTACTACGGCCCGTTCAGTCTTGCTGCTTGGGGTAGCGGGACCGGTGGCGCTGGACTGATAGGCGCCGGTGCGTATGCCGTGGCTACAACGTCCCTGGGATTTGGTGTCAGAAGAACCCTGCTCGGATCTGCTTTGCTCCCTGTATTCATGTTAATAAGCTTCTTCATTGTGCTCCCCAAGGGTCGAATTCGACAACATGCGATCAAGTCAGATGAGAATGCAACATCAACGATAAATGATGAAGCAGATCCGATGTACGACAACGAGTCCGTATCGAATGTGAATGCCGAGCACGAGGGGCTTCTCGGAAGATCTGCAGCCAAAGGTCCGGAGTGGCGTGCTTCAGATGGCTCCAGCAAACGCTGGAGAAAGTTCTGGATGAGTTTCACGAAGAATCTGAGGAGGTCGCGGAGCTTGTTCCTACCGTAGTAAGTATGTCAATCGGCGTCCTCAAGGGTAGTGTCTGATTAGTACAATAGCATGCTCCCACTCCTGCTGGTTTATATCGCCGAGTATACGATCAACCAGGGAGTCGCTCCAACCTTACTCTTTCCATTGAAGCAAACTCCCTTCAGGCAGTTCCGTGCGTTCTATCCAACGTATAACGCCATCTACCAAGTCGGCGTTTTCCTGTCCAGGTCATCAACACCATTCATCCGTATCCACAATCTCTATTTGCCATCCCTTTTACAAATACTTAACCTGCTTCTACTCGTCCTACATGCTCTGTTTGACTTCATACCCAGTGTGTACATCATCTTCGCCGTCGTGTTCTGGGAGGGCCTCCTCGGGGGTTTGGTTTATGTGAACACCTTTGCGGAGATCACCGACAACGTGCGAAAAGAAGATCGAGAGTTCTCACTAGGTGCGACGAGTGTGAGCGACTCGGGTGGTATTTGTGTTGCTGGATTTATTGGTATGGCGTTGGAAGTGTTGCTATGCGATTGGCAGGTGAGCCACGGAAGGGACTATTGTAGACGGTCATAGCCTCGTAGAACGGTTGAAGTTACCGTGGCAATGACATACCAACCGAACGAACTCGAGTCGCGACGCAGGAAGCACACAGGAAATGCAACACAGTGAACGAAACAAGGCAAATAGTCGTGTTTGATCCGTGGATTGGGACTGGGCGGATAGAGATGAGAGATTGGATGAGCAAGGAAGAGGACAGGAGCCTCAAGGTCCACGCTTTGGCGCTAGCACGCGAAGCCCTACCCTGTCGAGGTTATTTCGTCTCAACACCACCTCTGTCTCGTCTCTCCCTATCATCGTCTACCCTGACCAGCCCAAACTTCTGCGTCTGCGCGCCGCTTCATATCCTCATCGCTTTTGGGAACTGTCATAGGTTGATTGGACCACTCACATGACCAACGTCCAATTCACTGCATGGCGGCCCTTGTATATCTCCTCACACTGCAACACGCTCGAACGTCAAGTTGATACATCACAACAAGGGAACTCGAGAGACCTTCATAATCAAAAGGACAACACCACTTCATGATGGCTCGCGTAGGTCTCCTTCATTCCCACCTCAACCTCGCGGTGCTTAAATGAATAGCTGCTCACCCTTCGACAGGACAAGAACGGCAAGTTGATACCTCGCAGCCAGCAAACTCAAGAGACCTTCAATCGTAACGTCAGTCAGATCAAGGACAACTGGAGCGCTGAAGTGCTCCAAGCCATTCCAAATATCCGAGGCCTGCGGCCCATGGATTTAGACGAGCTAGGAGTAGATTTCATCCGTCTGCTAGCATCGATATCGAGACTTGAGCCCAAGCTTGCGGTTGTCGGCAAAGACATGGTTGCGGAGCGCGATTCTAGGATCCAGATCAAGCCCCCAACCTGTGCCAGCGATCGTACGTTGAAGCCGGTGGACCTCGAGAAGTTACTTGACAAGTATAGGTCCCGCGCCACGTCGGTGGGTTCAAGAAGTATGTCTAGAGAGGTCGAATTTCCGCTGACTACTCTAAAGCCAGAAACAGATACAAGCTCCTCTGCTAGCCGACGTCCAGCAGCCCGAGCCTCAGATGCTTCAGATTCTGATCCGCTCCCGCCGCAAATGTTGACAAGGTGCTTATGACTCACCTAGTCTTCGTACTAGATATCATCAAACACCTCGCTGACTATCGTTATGCACTAGGTTGAAGAGGAGGAGACTGAATAGCTTGACTACCATCAGTCTTTCTCCGACCGCGAAGAACACATCTCATCCAGCGGCAATCTCTGAACTTTCAAAAGCACTGCAGGTTAAAAGAAGCGCTCCGCAACCACAGCAACTGACTACCAAACGGAAGCGCACTGAGGGGTCCGAGGTCCAGTTAGCTAGTGTTGTGAAAGAGTCATTGAGTGCACGAGACGAGTCTGCTAAGGGCCTTGAAGAGGCCATAGAAGTGACCATGGCGGACGCTGTCAGCAACCAGAGTGAGGTTGACGAGCCTCCTGTACCAATATGGCATCGATACGTTGATACCAGCCGTTCAGCACCAAGAGTCAATCCCGTACGGCTAGAGATTGACCGCTTAAGAACGAACTGCGGCGACATGATGTTCGTCATCGAGGGAGCAGCTAGGTGTTACAAGCTGAAGCCCCTCACGGAGTCCCAGAAAGAAGCCCTCTCGTACGATTCCGAAGTCTGTGAGATGGCGTTGAAAAAAGTCCTCCATGCGTACCTAAAGAAGCTTGAAGACGCTGATATCATTCCACGTGTTCTACATGACCCGCTGTCATCTACGCAAGCCAGCATTGGAAGTGGCGATAGGAGTAGTGATGCAGACACCGTAGGCTTAGCTAAGAGCGTTATTCCGACTACTACTACTCAGACTAGTATGGTAAAAACCTTTGATCACTGAGTGGAAGCTGAAATAAGTGCAGCAGACCCACTATTCGATAAGATAGGCCTACCCGCAGTCCGTCCAACCCCTGGGCCACATCGTTTCCAGGCCCATGGAGGCCTCCAGAATGCTCCAAACGACTTCATGACCGCCCAGAGCAAGGTATCAGCGGACACCTTGACCCGCTTTTCTACATCTATGCCTCCTCAAAGACCTAGAATCGGGATGTCTATACCTCCGGACCAGCTTACGCTCACGCCACCAGAAGATTCACTCTTAAGTTCGCCAGTACAGGATGGTGGTGAGAGCTGAGGGCACGCCAATTGGAGAACAGCAGAATACAGAAAGCAATGGACAAGGCAAGAACAAGTCAAGGCTTGTGATCTCCAATAACATGGCTCATTTTATTAAGACCCATTTCATAGGAGTAGACCCCTTCAGGCAACAGAGCACGAGCTTTGGCATTGGGGTTTAATTGAATAGAAGAGACGGGGAAGTGGTAATGGGTGGGGAATGATATTCCGAATACCATGCTCTAGGTTCGACGAAGTGGGCTCTGCGAGTGTTCATAAGCATCATGACACTCCATAAACAATTGCCGTAGACAGACGGTTCTATATCATGTCATTTGCTTTCTTTGTAGCCTAAGCTCTAACATCTATGATATCCAGCTTGTTGGTGGTGACCAGATATCAATCTACCCTAACATTCACTCAAGGCACATCAACCATCTGATCCGCCATAGCCATGTAACCTTCAGCGCCGTCCCCAACCCCGACCCCACTTTAAACCCTCCCTAAATCCAAAGATAACCTCAAAAGCCCACCTACCCAGCCCAAACCCCACCACAACGCCTCCCCTTCTATCCTCCCACCCGCCCACGAAACTCAACCTCTCAACCACCCCGACCCAACATGATTCCTCCCATCCCACACCTGAAATTGTATCGCCCGCACCGACCCCATCTGCACCCTATAAGTAAAATACTCCAACAAGGCCAGCAACGCCGCCCCGACCACCCCCCACGTCTGCTGATGATTATCCGCATTCTGAAACGCCAACTGCAACCCGTATTCCTCGAGCGTCCAGAACCCGCGCGGGATCAGCCCGTCCCCGCCTCGTTGGATCATTTGCGTTACGAATAGTGAGGCGTCGTCGAGGATCTGCTCGACGGATGATTCAACGAGCACGTGCGAGGCTGTGATTATTAGGTAGGTTGAGCTGTGGAGGTCGCACCAGGTTATGGAGGGGGGGTCGGGCGGGAAGGAGGGGCCGCGCGGGGGGTGCGGGTGGGGGGGAGAGCGGTGGGAGACGGATCTGTGGGGGGTGGGGTTAGGGATTGGTGTGTGGTTTGGTGGGGTTTTGGGAGGGTGATGACACTTACGAGCCTGGGTGGGTGTTTGGGGCATTATGACAGGAGTCGCCTCGGGGAGCTAGAAGGGCGGATGGTGTGTCGCTAGAGGTGGAGATAGGTGCGGGGGCGGGGGCGGGGGCGGCTAAGCTGGGGGTGTTGAGTTGGGATATTAGAAGGACGAGTAGTGGAAACTGGAAAGGGCGCATTGGGTGATGTTATCGTTCTAAGAGTCTTGCAAAGAAGGGAGATGGATCGGGAGGATACGGGTCGTTGGGTGCAGGAAGGAAATACCGCAGGATCATGGATGGTGGGATGGTAACAGCAAGAAAAGACGCAGACGCAGAAAAGGGGCATGCTAAGGACATATAGCCCTTCTCAGTGAGCATTCGCTGGTAGCGCTCGGAAATATGACAACCGGTAGCGAAGAGAGGAAGTATCATTCAAACGCTGACAATGTATTTGCTTTGCAAGATCGCATATAAATAACGCTTGTTGTACGACTCCTTCCGTACGGAAGTAACGCGAACTTAAACGCCCTCACTGCCGCTGGCACTCCGCCTGGCCAGCAGCCTTGCGTCACGATAAGAAATAGGCGGGCATGCTATGTAGTATGCGTAGCTTCCCTTATCCTTGCACACGGGAGGAGATATAGATGCGATGCGAAAGTCTGGACCTACTCCAGCAAATGAAGGATTGCGGAGAGAAACAAGGATATAAAAAATAAAGACGTTATGTTTAGCTTAGCTTGATATTGATATTACAGCTTGACAGAAGACGGTCTTTGAGAACGATCATCGTAAGCTGAGAAGATCGTAGATCTATATCAAATTCATCCTAATTACACCAGCGTGTTCCCTGGCAAGCCTCAACAAACTCCAGCAGCTCAGAACTCAGATGTTGAAACGGAAAGTTCATATGCCCCCGCTCGCCGCCGCCATCTTCTGGCCGATGTCCACGCGGGTTGTCCCATGATCTACCTCACGCCACCGTTGCCGCCATAAGGTGCTGAGGATTATACTCCAGTATACCCCGCCCGACCACGTTCTGCCCGTCGTAAATCCACATGGTTGCCTGGCCGTAAATATCCTGACTATGCATATAATCCAACATGGCTCTGACGGCCGCGCTCGCCACGCTCCATGTCAGCTGGTGGTTGTTGGCGTTCAACAGTTCTAAACTAAGCCCGTTGAACATGCTAGTGTATAGTCGCCCGCTTTGGATCACTCCGTCGCCGAGTCCTTCAATGTGTTGTTGACAGATATGGACGGTATTGACGAGAAGTAGCTCGATGCTGCCGACCGCGGTCACGGCCATGGCGGTGAAGTCTAGGTGGATGTAGGTTTGGCTGTTGAGTAAACACCAGACGATGCCCTTCGGGGTTGGGAGAACGGGGGTGCCAAATACTAGGACTCGCCGATTGAAGGTGCTGGTATGTTGTTAGTTCATTCTTTGAGAGGTTAAGAACAACGGTCTTCTTCAAAAGCAACGGGTGTAATCCTCCTTACGGGTAATAAATGTTAGCTCCTTGTCAAACTTTCACACCTGTCTACGCCGCCCCCATATAGCAAGAAACTAACATTCATTACCCATAAGGAGTACATGAAGGGTCCGCTTTACTTACGTCCCAGCGACCGTGTTTGGGGAGTTGCCACATTGCTCGCTGCGTGCAACGATGGAAGAAATCAGGGGCGCTGCCAATCCCAGGGCCGCGGAATAGATTAGTGCGATAAAGAGCGATGCAAGCATCAGTCGCATCTTAACTCGGCGCTAGGGAGCAGTGATATAAGTAAGGTCGAATAAGACGACTCGGAATAATCGAGGCTCTTTTCAAGATCGATGGTCATAGAAGCCATCTATGCAAAAGCTCAATCAAGCGACTTGGAGTTCGCAACGGCGCAAGATACATTAGCACTGATTGACGCCTGGGCTCGTAGTCACCACAGACATCTCAAGTGCCGTGGTACACACGACCCGTGCAATGCAATCTCGGCAGTCTAACGTCCGTATAGCAGCGCAAACTGGTGGTCACCCGGGTAGAAATTACTGAGCACCTTGACCCTGTCGAAGCCCTGTGTGCGCTTATGAGAAGCATTGAAACCGGCATCGCGATAGCGCGTTTCAATGTGTCGAATATGCCGTGGTGTTGGGAAAGAGGATGTTGGAGATGCCTCCGCAGTCTGTCGAGGCTAGGAGTTTTGTCTTCTTGTCTTGGGATCGTAAGCCGCTGCTTGAAGTAGTCAAGCACGGCGTACTATCTTTCCTTTGCGGAGCAGAGTGGTCGAGCAAATAAGGCTGAGGGATCGATCCTCCTGCTGACTAAACAGCTTGTCCACCACTAGGCCCAATCTGAATATCGAAGCCCGTTCTGAGCAGCAACCAGTACAGGAGCTCATAGTCTTGTCATAAACATGCGCAGGGACTTGGACCTACTTTGTAGGGCCAAAAGGAGCAATGTTGTCCGCCTTTACAGCTCGGCCGATCGTCGAGCTCAAATCAAGAGACAAGTCCAAGATCGAATCTATCCTGAACTACGGTTGAGCTTCCCAGTGATGTATGCGCCGGGTTGAGGGCTGATTGCTTCAACACAGGGGACCGATTGCTGGTAGGCCTCAATACCGGTAGCCTTCGCATCTACCGAGTCAACGAGATTCAGGAGGATGCCTCCGCACTCGACGCCGACCCTGCTACTAGCGACAGACCATCGTCGCAGCCGATTTTGAAGCCAGTCGAATTGCTGCGCGAGCAGGAGAAGTTCTCGAAACACAAGATCGAACAGCTCGCTATCATTAAAGAAGCCAGCATTCTCATATCACTGTCGAATGGCTATGTATCCATACACGACCTGCAAACCTACGAGCTCCACGAGGTCCTTACGAAGACTAAGGGTGCAACTGCGTTCGCGGTAACCTCGAACATCGTCAAAGACCCCACCACTGGTATACCATCCATAGTATCTAGGTTAGCGGTTGCGGTCAAGAGGAGGCTGTTGTTGTGGTCATGGCAAGATATGGAGCTGGCCTCCGATACGTCAGAATACACTCTAGTAACAGGCATCAAGACTCTGACGTGGGCTACTGGTACCAGGCTCATCGCAGGCCTGAGCTCTAGCTATGTCATGGTGGACGTAGAGACGTCTGAAGTTACCGACATTGTGGGACCTGGAAGTATCGGAGGCGCGCCTGGACAAGACGGAGGACGATTTGGTGGTCTCGGTGTCGCTAGCGTAGGCTATATGGGTATAGGTGGCTCGGCACCGAAGCCATTAGCTACTAAATTAGGTGAAGGGGAAATGCTGCTTGCAAAGGACATCAATACATTGTTCATCGATACGGACGGGAAATCACTAGGACGGCGTCAGGTCCCCTGGGCAGTTGCGCCCGAAGCTGTGGGATACTCATATCCATACCTTCTATCACTGCAGACATCGAAAGGTACTCTCGAGGTCCGAAATCCCGAGACCTTGAGCCTCCTTCAGTCGATACCTTTACCAAATGCAAGTCAACTGCACGTCCCACAACCTAATGTCAGTCTGGCCCACGCTGGTAAAGGCTTCCTTGTCTCTAGCGATCGATGCGTATGGCGCATGGGTGCTCTAGATTATGATTCGCAAATTGATGCGCTGGTCGAGAGAGGCAAACTGGATGAAGCAATAAGTCTACTAGGGATGCTTGAAGATGCTTTGTTGAAAGATAAGGAAGGTCGTCAGCGAGAGATCAAGATGTTGAAAGCACACAGACTATTCGACCAACGCAGATATCGGGACTCGCTCGACTTATTTACTGAGGTCTCTGCACCCCCGGAGCGAGTGATTCGTTTGTATCCGCGGCTTATAGCCGGAGATCTGTCGACGGTCCAGGAAATCTCAGAGAGTCCGAGTGGTTCAACACACGGTGATCAAACCTCTGAAGCCACAGACACAGTCAACCACAGCAAGCAGTCTTCAGGTTCTGGGGAAGCATCCCACCACACATCTGAGGCAGAGGTCCAAGCCAATGGAAGACCGGACTCTGCCGATACCGCTTCTATCTGGCATTTCAGAAAGGCCGATGCTGCAGATCGTAGTGACGCAGCTACCATCAAAGGTCAGCCGTTAGATACTCCAATATCGGAAAAAGCTCTTGGTAAGTATAGCGTCTTCTCAGATACCCGAGTGGTGCTTATTGTTGGATAGACGGCAAAGACCTCAAGGCTGCCACTGTCGAGCTCCAGGCGTTTCTTGTTGATGCTCGAACCAAACTCCAGCGATTCCTGAACAAAGATGGTACATTGAAGACCACTCCGGACACTTCCGGTGCCGGTCGCGACGGGATTTCCGAGCCAGCTTTCGAGTCCCTTCTCGTCCAGCAGTCACAAGGCGCCAACGAAGACCGACGAGAGCAGCTACGTGAGACCGCAAAGCTTGTAGACACTACACTGTTCAGAGCTTACATGTTCGCAAGCCCATCACTTGCGGGGCCGTTGTTCCGTCTCGACAACTTTTGCGATCCGGATGTCGTTGGCGAGAAGCTCTTGGAGACAGGGCGTTACAACGACCTTGTCGACTTCTACTTTGGCAAGAAGTTGCACCGCAAAGCGCTAGAGTTACTAAAGAAATTTGGTCAAGCCGACGAGAAGGACGAAATTGCTCCCCAATTACATGGACCGCACAGAACTGTGGCGTACCTACAGAACCTGCCACCCGAATTGATCGATCTGATACTTGAGTTTATAGACTGGCCTCTGAAGCAGGATCCAGATTTGGGAATGGAGGTCTTCCTAGCCGACAGCGAGAACGCAGAAACATTACCACGGTTACCAGTCCTTGAGTTCTTACAACGGACCGACAAAGAGCTTGCCTTGAAATATCTGGAGCATATCATCCATGAGCTCAACGACACTACAACTGAATTTCATCAACGGCTGGTCAACATGTATCTGGAAGGCCTACAATATAAAGACTTCAAGAGCGACGTTGAGCGTACTGCATGGAAGGAGAAGCTGTTGGATTTCTTGAGGAATAGCCGCCACTATCAAGCTTATAAAGTTTTGGGACAACTCTCTAGAGACGGTACGTTTCTCAAGAAGGTTTTCCAACCTGGTATTCGGCTTTATAGCTAACACCCTAATTCAGATCCAGATCTGTATGAAGCTCGAGCTGTTGTACTCAGTAATATGGGCCAGCACAAGCAAGCATTGGACATATATGTGTTCAAACTCAAAGACCCAGAGAAGGCTGAAGAGTAAGTTCCGTTCAACTATGATGCATGGTCTCGACTAAGGACGCTACACAGGTACTGTAATCAAGTCTTCCTGACAGAACAGATCGGGGCTTCGTCTCCCACGCAGTACCAACGCCCTTCAACAAGCGACCCAGAAGACGCAACGCCCTCCATATACCATACCCTACTATCGCTATACCTTACTCCGCCGCCTCCATATGAACCCCAATGGGAACCCGCCCTGACCATCCTTGCCAAGCACGGTTCTCGTCTCCCTGCTTCATCGACGCTAGACCTAATTCCTGAAGTCTTACCGATCAAGACGCTCGAATCCTACTTCCGTGGCAGAATTCGCTCAGCCAATACCTTTGTGAATGAAGGTCGTGTATCGGCAGGTCTCCGCAAGAGTATCGTTGTCCGCGAGCAAGCGACATTGCTGTTAGGGGATGGTCTTCCCGGGGGCAATAGAGGACGAAATCGACGTGTGGTGGTTAGTGAAGATAGAGTGTGTGGAGTCTGCTATAAGCGCTTCGGCAATAGTGCGATCAAGGTGCTTCCCAAGTAAGTGAAACGTTGCGCATGGATCGTTATGGTGCTAATTCTTCTGTGTTCTAGTAACGCTGTGGTGCACTATGGATGCTCGAATAGATGAACAGAGAGTGACAGATTGCGCTAGAAAGTCGTTGATCTCCCAAGGTGGTGTTGGTCATGTTGAGTGTGTATAGTGACATTCCACATTGCGACGGCGTCCTCCTGCTGGTTCCAGAGATACCCAATATATAGCTTGACCAGGCCAATGCGTGGCCCGCCAGTAACATGCATTGGTGTTTTGAACGTCCACATAATCCTGCCAATACACGGTGGCCTGTCCGAACTTAGGGTCCTAGATCAGTCCTCATCTTCCACAACTTCCTCGCCGTAGTTTTCCTCCTCCTTCTTTTCGTCGACCGTTGGACCATTGGTCGCTACAATAGCTTTATCTTCCTCCATTTTGGCTGTCAAAAACCCATTGAATTCCTCTTGAAGCTTCACGACCGATGTGCGGAGAGCAGACAGGTAGGACGTCTTTTCTTTGGTAGGGCTTGCCGGGGGGATGGATGGCAGTGGATGCGAGAACGTTTGCGTGGCGCTTGGAGAAACGTATTCGGCCGTTAAGACTGGATTGGCCGTTGAAACTCCACTTGACGATGCCATGACTGCTGGAAAGGATCTGCGGAGTGTATCAGGAGAAGCATCAGCTGGACGTTTGAGGTGTTGAAGCGGCTCTGAACTCCCTCGGCAAGGCATCGTAGGGCTGAACCTATTAACCTAAAAGGTAAGGTACTCTGTATACGGGGTGACGGGCTACCAGCATCACTTCGGTTCACTTGGGTAACCCTCGATATACCGCGGTATGCTAGCTTCTAAGACCACGATGCCTCACACGGTGACAATAGAATGGCAATGATTGTGCGATCGTGAGGCAAATGTGACAAGATGCAGCCCACCACGGCTAGACGCCCCGGCGCATTCGCACCGATTTCACCCACCCGACCAATACAACCCGTTGGCAAAGCAGTAGGACAAGAGGAGCGGACGACTTCGTCTGATAGTGATTCCTCACGTTCCTCTCAAGTCACCACCCGCTCCGTCAGCAAAGGCTTACCCTACCAGCAAGCTCCGCCTGTACCTCGACCACCCGTCAGTGCCGGGCCCAGTGCCAATGCCAGTACAACCTCGCTCCAGAACTTTTCTCGGCCCACTATATCTCAGGCATCGAGTGACCTGCCATTGCGGAGGAACTCTCCACTAGCTACAGGTGCCGAGAGACACAGGCGACAACACTCACAAGGTTTCTTCGAACCGTCTCTACCCACTGCCTTGCAGGCAGACCATTCGAGCATGGCAAACCTAACGGCGTCGCAGATAGCTGCGCAAGCGGCTATGCAGCACCAGTCCATGTCCCAACATATCAGAAAGCGATCACAGACAATCCCAGCTCCACAGATTCCGCCAGAGACTGCTGGTGGTCGACCGAAGCCGCCCCCTATACAAACCCAGGCTGCTGCCTCAAGAAAACCAAGTGCCAACGGGGGACCGGGACAACAGTATCAGAATGGTGTGATTGGTGGTCATACTGCGGCCGCAGCTACGGCTGCAAATGCAGCATACCCACGCCAACTCTCGCCCGGTCTTACGAGCTTCCAAGATGCGACAGGAAAGGATCAGAAGGCAAAGACCGAGCGATCGAAGATGAAGTTGTTTTCCAAACCAAAGCACATTGGAATTAGTGGTTATAAAGACGCCGAGAAGAAGGATAAACCTTTACCTTCACCCAATAAGATGGGCCCATCAGGTCCAAGTGGGCTCTCAAAAGCAATGAACGCCTCGACGACAAGTCTTGTTGATAGTGTTGCTTCGGGAAACACGTCTATATATACGTCTAGTAATGCTTCTACTTCAACACTGGTGCCAATAGACCGTCAAACCATATTTGAGAAGGAGAGATCACACAAGCATCACTTCCTCTCAAGGCAGAAAAACAAGCTGAAAGACAAGATCGACGAACACACTCTTCCCCTGTCATCCGCATCCAGCAACTCCAAACCTTTGGATCCAAATGCACCGCAATCACTCTACTCTTTCGCACCTTCGTCTCCGGGCCCTTCAGCGACCTTTGCGAAGTCAGTAAGCGGCCTGGATCTCAGGCGTGGTGGACGAGCACTCAGAGAGAAGAAGAAAGAAGAGAAAGCGTTCGGGTTCCCAACGTTTGATTCTAGGAAGCCTGACGTGGAGCGTACTGATTGGGCGCCTACTGCTCTGTCAACGTCTACTAGCCATTCCTTCCTTGAGCCTCTTTCTGCAAGTAGCTCTTCCATCTTCGGTCGACTACCTAGCTCTCACGGAGAAGTCGCAACGCCGTCTGCGCTACATGGCTTTGGCTTGTCGAACTTGACCCCTGAAGATGCTTGGGATTTTCTGAAAGCAAAACTGCTCATCATCTTCGAAGGCGAAGAGCTGCGTATGCCGGTGGAGGACTTGAATCGGTTGGTATCAGTACACCTCCAAAGCTGTATCCAAAAGCAAGCGCCAACCATTATCACCGAGGATCTCCAAGAGCTTCTACATACGGGTTTCTCGTCGCAGAGCCATGCTCTACGTAATATCCCAGATGATCGCTTGGTCTTGCATCTGGTCGAGATGTGGCATCTTGTCTTTGGCAGTGTTCTGCCCTATATGCAGGCCGTGTTCTTACCGCTGGACCTAGAATTCAAGGGGCATGGTACGTTGATGTCTTCCCGACAGGCTGCTGAGTTCTGGGGCGTCATACCTGATGCGGTGGATGATGCTTTTGGCAACGAACTCGACGTGAGAAGAATAGTCCTCGTTGCTTACAGGGACACCGTTATCCTACCCAGGCATGCCTTTTTGAAATCCACTTTCTCACGCCTGAGTCTCGAGAGTATTAACGGCGGGGTCGAGCTGGTCAGCAGTAGCCCCGACAGCGCCACTGGTCGCCGACCAGGCACAGCCGCAAGTCTGGACCCCAGATTTGCGAGCTTCAATTCTCAAGGCTCGACGCTTCTTGCGGATTCGGAGCCGGCACGAAGTAGAGCGACGTCCAATACTTCGGCTCCGGAACTGCCAACTTTCGCTCCACCTCTAGTACGAAGACAGCCTCCCATCGATAGCTCGCAGGTCACCGAGACGGTTGGCAGGATGCTGCAATGTGTGAGTGTCTTGGCGAGCGTTCAGAGTGGTGATGGCGCCCAAGAGAAGATGGAAGAACTCGCAAAGGCGCTTAAGCACAATTGGCTTGGGAGAGGCCGGACAGGTCGGAATCGAAGGGGTTTTGTGGGTACGAGGGTTCAGCCGGTTAGGCAGGGGAATTCGAGGACGGCGGAACCGGTGGAGGGGAGGAGGGAGAGTATGTTATAATTATGTAATACCCAATTGTGATCATCTACCATTGTTTTGCACGGTCTTTAAGATCAGAAATGGGTCGTGAAAGGCAATTGTACCCTAACCTTAATTCCGTGGCGCGGGCCGAGCCGATCATGGGACTTTATTACGACGTCCACCAATGGCATGGGCATTCCCAGCAGAACATCGATAACGAAAAGGTACCTTTTGATTCATGAGCTTGCTCATGTTAAATCTCCATAGGGGTTCCAAATCGCGTTCGGCCACTAGTTTATGATTGATTGATTGGTTCATAGGTGACCGAGGCTGCCTAACGCTGCCATACACCATGTGACTAAGCAAAGACTAGCGCATTAACGTAGTTCCCGGCGCTATGCCACATCTGGTGGTATGCCACATTTTTTTCGAACCGAACACCTCACATTTCTTGATATTGCGCAACAACCATAAGATCAAATTGATTAGGAATTAGATATATAATAGATAGAAGCTAACTGAGTTGAATGTGGGCTAATTGAGTCATGCGCGAAAGCGCTGCGGCTTCTGCACCTGTCTTCCTCTTGATGTAGCCATAACCGCTACCTCCTCCTCCTGCTCAATCACCACCGGAACTGACTTTCTTGCCTGCTTCTTTGGAGTCTTCCAGGCTTCTTTAGACCCTGTAGATTGCCCCCATAGCCTCAATTGCTCTTTTTTCTGCCTTAATGCCTCCGCTTTGGCCCCCGCCCGAGCCCGCTTTTCTTCCTCCCTGATAGCCCTGGCTTCCGCAGCAGCTTTCCGCTTCGCTGCAGTGATTGCTGCCCGCTCCACCCTCTCTTTCTCTTTCTGAACCCTCTTAGCAGCTGCCTGTTCCTTCTTATCAATGATTTCCTGCTTCTGCTGCTCCTCTTCCACCTCTTTTGATGCCTGGTAGTCCTGCGCAGCCTTCACCTCCTCCGGACCATAAAACTGAGGCCTGGAATCCTGCTCACCATGTAGATTGAGGCGCTTCTCATGCTTGCGTTGTTTCCTTTCTTGTTTGATATCCGTTTTGAGCCGTTCAATGATGTGTAGATCGATATTGTGATGAGCTGCAAGCTGTTCATTCATGTGTAGGATTTTCAACATCAAGAGCTTTGTAGGCTCAATTTTGTATTGATGATGCGCCCAGTGAACAGCGCAAGAGCTTATTGGTGTCTTCAGTGATGCTGAGACTGCTGCTGGCGGCTCCAGTTTAGTGATAACGTTGAGTACTGCACCTGGTTGCAGCAGAAAGAGCCCAGTCTTCTTCCACACAGACTCAATGTTGTCAGGCCTAAAAGCCTCCTTTCAAGCTGGCCAAAAGAGCCTCCAGAACACTCTTTTCAACATGCCAATTAGGCCAAAACTGTTAGACACTAGCTGATTCAATTGCTTTGAGTATGACATAGATAATGGACTGAATAGTCTGACATTCAGGGGCTGCAATCAATGAGTTAAATGGGGGGGCAGAATCAACAATAGAATGCACAGTTGATCACATGCTTCAACAAATCACATATTCACATAACTGTTATAACCATTCACTAATAGAAGACATCTTCTATTGCCTGCTATCAGTGCTGAATAATGCTCAAAGATGCAGTGAAGTCAATTGAGCTCAAATACATCTGAACTTCACTCATTGATTAAACTACTAAAAAAAGCCTTCTGTTCAGGCACTCAATCCTTCAATTAAGAGTCCTGAAGGTCGCTCATTTTGCTTTAATAGATTAAGGCTGGCAGTAGCATAACCCTAGCAGCTGAGATTGCAGTGAGTAGACTGATGAACTTGCAGCTTCCATCTTGACTCACTTTGATGATTCAACCTGATTGGAGGGCCTCAATACTCACTACCCACTTAGTGGTGTTGGCCTGACCTGCAAGGAAGCCTTTTTTGTCCCAATTTCATGTGTTTTCAGTGATGATATAATATTTTTTGACATTATTGGTATACTAGACACTGATTAGCCATTGATTGATCAATTGAGCTCAAAATGCAGCTAAAAACACAGTACTAAATTATAGAATAGCTGGTAGGAGGGGGCATACTTAAACATGACATGTTTTCAGTCAATTGTCTGTAAATAAATGCATTTTAATCTATTCTGATGTTGCTTAATAAAGCCCCCTACTCAATTCTTTTCTAGGGGCACTTTTATGAGTTCCTCTGCTAAATTCTTTACTGTTTAAGGGGTTGAAGGGATTGCTCAATCAGTCAATTAATTAACCTGCTCAATTAGAACTTCCTCCTGAATGCTGGTAAGTTTCTGTCAATATTCTGACTTTGCAGCCTCCTTTAACATGGTGATACCCAAATGACGTCTTTGAAGCATGCTCCAGTTAATGCCATATAATTTGGCAGTAGCACAGTAGTTGAGCTTCAATTAGTGATCTAGATCAGTAAGAGTGAGCTCAATCTGAGCACTTTTTGTAGAGTTATTCATGATTATACATAGGGTTAAAGTTTTAAAAAATGTGGCATACCACCAGATGTGGCATAGCGCTGGGAACTACATTATGTGCAGTGTAAATAGGCAAAATAGGCAAATATAAGCAGATAAATGATTGTAAATGACTTCATTGTATGTTGTAGGCCCTAAAACCCTGTGACTGCCACTCTCTATTTACTCACCCCTGCCTATCCTTCCACCTTCCACTGCTTAAGCCCCTTGATTAGGGTTTAAGTCTGTGTCTCTCAATGCCTCTAGTCTCTGTTGAGTTTAAAGCTAATGCCTCCCTCAGGCTGTTGCCTTCAGGGATGAGCATTTCTATAAACAATTAATTGCCTTTCCTGCAGTTATCAGTTTGTAGTTCTAGAATCACCTGTTTCAGGATTCTCTAAAGGCCTCTTCAAACCCTGTAGGTCTTCTGAAGCCTCCCTTACATTCTGGAACTGCCTCAGAAGGTTGCCTCATAGCACTAAGATAGCAGCTGCTTTAACTAGTGCTGAGTCTTTAAGAATTCTTTAAACATTGTGAGCTCATCTCAACAGTTCCTCTTAAAGGTTCTAATTTCTTAAGCATTCTGTAAGTATGTGATGGACTGTCTGAATACCCTGTAAGCATAAGCACCTGAGAGAGTCCTGCCTCTGAATCCTGTGAAGGTAGTGTGTTAAGGCAATTTTTCCTGTCTGAAGCTGCATAATTAGTGAGCTCAGAGGACATTGAACACCTGTATACTTTGTTAAAACCTCTGAATTAGACTTTCTTTTTAGATGAAAGACTGTTCTTTCTGAATCTCCATTCTCTCACTCTCTCACTCACTGCTTAGTGACACACTTTTAGAGACTCTGCTTGCACATTGAAAGTATGTAGAAGATTCTTCTTAAATAGACTCTAAGTTTTTGAGCTGCTGACTTAACTGCTCTGTCTGTCTTCTTATTTTCTGAGACTTCTACATGTGCTGAGATTCAGTGAATCTCTACTTAAATTCCAGCCTTTTGTAGTTTATCAATGTCTTAAATAATGTCCTTCAGCAGATATTGTCCTGACTGTTATTCTGAGTTGACTGCAGCCTGAATGGCTGCCTAATTGTCAACATAGATGTTCACTGCTTATATATTCTGAATTTGTGTCTTCTTAATTGTCATTACTATAATTGTAGCTATAACTATGCTCTGTAGCTCAGCTTTAAAGACTGTAGTCACCCTCTCTGTACTTATGTAGTATACTCTTCCCTCTTTTACTTTAAGAGTCACTGCTGCTACCTCTACATAGTTCTCAATGATGCTCTCATCTGTAAAGATGTTTAGCACCTCATCATCTCTGTGCAGAGCATTGACATCATGTGTATAAATGACAGTGTCAGCAGAGGTGATGATGTGTATAGCTGATAGAATTCACTATGATAGAATCACATATGAGTGTCTGATTTTCAGCATACTGTTAGATATTCAGCTATTCATCTTTCTCTGTCTTGTTGTCTGCTCTATGAAGCTTTAGAGCTTTTGCACCTTTCTTCACCTGAGTCTTCAGCCTTTCATAAGCTTCTGATGTACAGGGGAGATAAGTATGTAGGTTATAATGTCATCTGCAGCTCTCTTCAGTTGTTGTTTTATAGAAAGCAGGAAGAGCTCTATATTTAGAGCAGATTCTGCTGTTGTTTAAAAGGCCTCAGCTATAATTGCTCTAATGCAGTATTGAATAATAATGAGTTTTTAAATGATGTGTTGTTGTTGCACAGCTGTTCTATGAGCCTGATTCACAATGTATTATACTGAGCAGCAGTATGTGATCTGAGGGAGAATCACTGCAGTGTATAGTCTCTGTAGGTTCCTGAGGCTGAAATCTTAAGTGAAGTCTGCAATGACTGTCAGTCCTCTTAGGCTCATCATTGCCTTCATCTCAATGTGTTGAATGTGGGTCTCAAAATCCAATTGTGAGTTCAGGATGACTCTCAGAAACTGACATGTTCTAGATGAAAAGATATTGCTGGCTTTCAGAGTCAGTTCTGTAGATGTGTTATGTACTTCAGACCTGTTCATATAGTGAATGAGCTCATATTTAATGGGGGTGAATACTGATGTATGTCTGTACACTCAGTTCTCTGCCTCTGTGTGTAGCATTCAGAGTGTCTGGCAATTCAATTCTGCTGTAACTCCTGTTACTGTGAATCTTACATCATTAATTCAACTCACTGCTGCCACCTGAAGGTCCTCCCTATTTTTAATGTCTAGCAGGTCTGCATTGTAGAAGAGATAGAGAATAGATGAGAGGAGTAATTCTTGAGAGATGTCTATATGTATGCTGAACTGTTCTAATTTATACTCTGAGAGCTTAAGTGTTGTAGTTCAGTCCTGTAGAAAACTTCCTATTCAGCTGATTATGTTTAGAGAGATTCTTCTCTTTCTTAAGTTGTGTAGAAGTCTCTAATGAGACACATTGTTGAAGACCTCTGAGACATCAAGCATAAGAAGTGATGTCACTGGTGTGCCTGAGTTTTATACCTCTTAAATGATCTTTATAAGAGTATAGACTGCATGTTCTGTTGAGATCCCCTTCCTTCCTCTCAGTAGTTTCTTCAGCAGTAGTTAATGTGTCTCTACCATCCAGCTCAATCTTCTGACCATCACTGACTTCATAACTTTTTCTAGAGTGTTTAGAAGTGCCACTGGTCTATAGATCTTTACCACTCTATAGTTCCCTTTATTTAGTTTCTGAAGGGCCACTGTAACAGATTGTTTAAAGGCCCTCAGATAAATGCTGCTTCTTAAGCACTGATTGTATAGTGATAGGAGTAGTGGGAGAATCTGAGAGAGAAAGAGATGTAGAATGTAATTTAAGATTTCATCTAACTCAGAGACCTTGTTGCTTAAGACTTACAGTATAATGTTGCTTAGTTTCTGTTTTCTAATTAGTGACATCTGTAAAGATTCTAAGTACTTATAGTTCTTCAGGTCTCTGAGGTCAGCCTTCAGAGATGTTGAAAAGAAGGTTGCTTGTAGAAGCTCTGCCTTATCTTCTGATTCTGTAGCTGAGGTTTCATCCTGCTTTTGTAATGCTGGAGTGAAAGTCTAACTCTTTACCTTTCTGTTCTTCATTCACTTTACCAGCTTTCAGAGGCCTTTTGAGTTCACTGAGACTGCCTCAACTCTTTTTTAATAAGTGTTCCTCATCAGCTTAATGAGCTTCTTCTCTTTTGTATTAAGAGTCTTCTTATAAATCTTCTATAGCTCTGTTGTTTATTCTCTCTATTATCTTCTTTGAGCTCTGTTAACTTTCTGTATAATCTCCTTTACTTCTGATCTAAATTCAGGCTTTAATTATTTGCTTAGATGCACTAGAGGGACTGTCTTCTGACTTACATATTGTAGAACCTCTATAATGTTCACAATTTGTTACTTTATTCACTCTGACTCTGTTATTTCTGTCAGAGGTGTAGGAAGCTGAGTAGCAAGAGCTTTTTTAAAGATCTTCTTATTCATTCTGTCTCATTGTCTGTATGTTATAAGTGTGATCTCTAGTGCTTTCAGAAGCAGTGTTGTCAGTATTGAGAGGTAGTCTGAGTTATAATTCTCCTTCATGACATTGCATTCTATGAGCCTCTGTATTATAGAGAGTGTGTCTAGAGTGAGATCAATTGTGCTCTGTGACTCCCCTGCTCTTCAGGTGATGGAGCCTTAAGAAAGTAGAAGAGATAGCTGTCTCTTATTTATGATGATTAGCAGCTGCTCTGCCTCTCTGTCTTCTTCAATCTCTACACCCCCTCAGGTGGGATGATGTAGGTTGAAGTCTCTCATCATCAGATGCTGTTCATCTGAGTCCTCATTGAACAGGCTGTTCAATCAGTTCAGGGTCTCTGTGACATCTCCTCTAACAGCTTCTTAATAGATGTTGTAGATATGAAGGCATTTCCTCTACTTATACTTCTTATCAGGATCATGCAGAGCTGGTCATGCAGATATGGTGACGAGGATATTAATTGTAAGGAGCCATATGGGCGAGCGAGCAGTCTACTATATAGGGGTGAGCCGCGCTAGGCCCAACCAGGCGCTAGCGCGCGCCACTGAGTAAACCATGCCTGAACGCTGTCATGCTCCTAACACTTCTAATAGTGCAGGTTCAGAGTGATTAAATTCTTTATGTGCTTCTTAAAGGTTCACTGTGCTCTGTCCAGCTGTGTATTCACAAAGAAGCACA
The DNA here is from genome assembly GCA_965277795.1 of Lapillicoccus sp. Lineage (GTDB taxonomy): Bacteria > Actinomycetota > Actinomycetes > Actinomycetales > Dermatophilaceae > Lapillicoccus. The sequence continues at coordinate 4,784,169 of OZ255840.1, read as the reverse complement.
CTCTGATGAGCTCAAACTTCAAATCTATAGCAGTGAGATACATCAGATGAAATCAGTCCTTGCATAGATAATGAGTGCTGATGTTAAAGAAATTCTTTTATAACTTCTAAATTGTTAGAATGTTGTACTCTCATATCTGTAGATTCTGAAGCATGAACATTATGACCTTATTGTGTAATTTCATGATGTTGTGCTGTAAGATTGTCAGGCTCAGATGTTCTGACATTAAGTAGTAGTGAGAGTTGCAGTGTCTGTAATTGTTGAACTTTTTTACTCTGTGCTCAAGACTTTAGAGTAGGTTTCTGCATTAATAGCTGCACCTCTGCTACTTCTTTTTCACTCTGCCTCTGCCTCTATAACCTGCTGTTTTAAGGACTTAGTGATGCTGTACTTAACTCTCTCATTGTTGTTAATTATGCTTAAAGAGGTACAGTTGCTGCCAGTCTTTATGAAAGAGGCAGGGTGCTTCTCATTGATGTTCAGCATCAGTTTCAGCTTGAGTGTGAGTATGACAGGTGCCTTCTGAAGTCCCTTGACCACTGAGGCCTTTAATGAGATGAAGGAGGGGTTGTTAATATTGATAGGGGTGCAGGCGTCTGTATGTGAGGTGTTAATTAATGTGAGAGCATGTGAGGCAGTAAAGGAGGTGAAGGAGGCTGAAGGTGAAGGCAGAGTCTGCACACCTGCACTGAGCACCTTTCAGCAGGTCTGCTTATTGCTATGTGTCATCTGCACCTGTATTATCTCTTTCTGAAACTTCAGGCATTTGCTGTCACAGACTCTATGTGGGCCTTCACAGCTCACACACTTTCATTTTTCTAGATCTTTAAAGAAGCATTTCTCAGACCTGTAGTTCTCAGCATATAGCCTGCATTTCTGCTGCTCACTGCATTGAGCACTTATATAATTAAACTTGTAACATCTGAAACACTTCTGAATGTGACAAGCTCTGTTGTATAGCTCTGTCTTCTTGTATTCTGAGTTTCAGATTAGACCTGTCTGTAGAGCCACATTGACCTGCTCTGCATTCATAAATCTCATCACTATGAAGCCAGCAGTGCACTTTGAAGTGCACAGCCATCTTATATAGCTAATTGAGATGTTCTTGTCAGCTTCAATCTTGTAGTTCTCAGTTTGAATGCAGGCAATGATCTGCTTCTGGTTGTTCATTTAGATACTGTTCACTGGAACTCTATAAATGATGATGCTGTGTGTTGTAGTTACTACCTTGCACACTTCTAAGGCCTTCACTCAGTTAGAGTTAACCTGCAAGGCCCCCTTCTCTATCACTGTATAGATATATATTGTCATGTCTCTGAACCTTAGCTGCTTAGCTGCTGTCACTTATATAACTGCTATATTGAGGTCTGTGAATGTGTTGATGTGGCTTGCAACTCAGTCACACAGAGCCCTCAGTGTAAGGGTGCAGAAGTGGTCAATGAGGATTGAGTCAAGCTTAATAATCACCCTGCAGTCATCAGGTGTTGAAAGGTTCACTGAAGTGCCTTAAGTGCTTTGAGCTGCAAATGTGAACAGAAAGGAGGCTGCTGACAGAGAGAGCATAGTCTGAGCAGTCACCTGCACTCAGAGGTGTGTGTTTTAATACCCTGTTGTAATGAATGAATTTGACTTTCTGTCAACAGGTGTCTCAAGCAAGTTCTTTATTATTATAGTGTTTTTCTTCACTGAATTCATTCTTCAGATTAAGACCCTCAAATTCACAGCAATTTGAGCAGTTCCTGGTTAATTCAGGACTCTTTCTGCCAGCTTTATAACTGAGACAATGAAGGGCTCAATGTATAATCACTGTACAGTCTTTTTGAGCTTACTGTTGTTGTTTTTGCCCTTAGCAAACTCCTGAAGTGTTGACACCTTATACTTTAAGTGAGTTGCATGCTCTAAAAGTGATGTAGGTATCATCCTTATTTTCAGCTATGAAACCCCTGACATCATTCCTTATGCTTGATGTGTGTCAAACAATAGGGAGTGGCAGGGCAGATCTAGAGCTCTGATTTTGAGTTTTATAGAGCTTGTTTTAGTAGGATTATTTCAAAAATTAAGGTTGAGCTTTATGAGATTGTTTTCTTCAGCCACTAGTGAAGTAGATTTATTCACTTCAGAGGGTGTTTATTCCCTCTTTAAGACTAGACTCACTGTGATCTTAACACATCCTGCAACTTCTGCATTTTCACTGAGTAATGATGAGCTTTCACCTCTACATGATGTTGTCTATAAGTACTCTGAACCTTGTTCACTCTGAGAAAATTAAGAGAACCTCCACTTTACCTTCTGAGTCTCCATATATTGAATTACACACAGTATTACCTACCTTAACAATGTGTCAAAATGGCATGTTAAAGCCTTGTGATATATCAATTGCCCCTGATATGATAGAGCCTTGACATGATGCAGATCAGAGTCACTACTGAGTTGACTACTCAGCAAACCAGAGATCTCCTGACATGTTGAGCTCATGTCAAGCCTGTTCAACGCGTCAAGAGTCACCTACATACAGCAGTTATACATCTATTCTATTTAAAAGCACATCTTTTTCATGTCACAAAAAGCAGTCACATAATGCCTTCTTAACACCCTTATTAAACCTCTTACAGCTTTCCTTTACACATGATCATTGAGCAACAGACACTTGAAGAATAGTATAAGTGCACCTTCACCAGTTAGACCTATACAGAGACAGAGAGAAGGGGTGACTAAGATATTAGTTGTTTACAGCAACATTCATCCCTGCAGATGACAACTTAAAGAAGGCATTAAAAAGCAGTCACAAGAAGAGGAAAACTAGTAAGACATTGAGATGAGTGTTTCTACTCTATGCACATGATGCTGAAATAGAAGTGCCTCTAGGTTTTCTTTGTAATTACACTCATTTGAGCTTTCTTTTGTTTTTGTTTTTGTGCAGAATGCGCTAGTCCACTTCAGGACACAGTGTATAACAGTGTTATGCAGCCTCAGTCACCTATAAATAAATCAATTAATCAATCAATCAATCTGCATTTTCACTGTATGACTACAGTACTGCAATTACTATGAACTATCTTATCTGTAGTGCTTGTAAGTGTTTAAAGCCCGCTGCTGAATTTAATGACACAGGCTGTTAGAATTTAAAAACCTGTTTAACTTGTAAAGCTGTAAGTACACTGCATTATGAGTTAAGTTACTTCTTCATTGAACTCAACTCAGAAAAAACCCAACTCATTAACACAAACCCAGAGAATTCTAGATTAACCCAGTACATATAAACAGTTATGATAGTCTTTACAGTAGTCAGTCAGTTTAAAGGTGAAGGTCATTCTCACCTTCTAATAAGGCTATTTCTCACCTTCTAATATGGCTGTTTTCTCACCTTCTAATATGGCTGTTTTCTCACCTTCTAATATGGCTATTTTCTCACCTTCTTTCTCGCTGTCTAATAAGGCCGTTTCTTACCTTCTAATAAGGCTGTTTCTACGCTGCACCATGGGTTGGGTTTGGGTTGGGTTTGGGTTGGGTTTTGAGTTGGGTTACAACGGAGGAAACCCAACCCAGAAAAAACCCAACCCATTAACCCAAACCCAGAGAATTCTGGGTTAACCCAGTACATACAAATAGTTATAGTAGTCTTTATGGTAGTCAGTCAGTCTGAGAGTGAAAGCCATTCTCACCTTCTAATAAGGCCGTTTCTTACCTTCTGATATGGCCGTTTCTCACCTTCTAATATGGTCGCTTTCTCGCATGCTTTCTCACCGTCTAATAAGGCCGTTTTCTCGCCTTCTAATATGGCCGTTTCTCACCTTCTAATATGGTCGCTTTCTCGCCTTCTAATATGACCATTTCTCGCCGTCTAACAAGGCCGTTTTCTCGCCTTCTAATATGGTCGCTTTCTCACCTTCTAATATGGTCGCTTTCTCGCCTTCTAATATGGTCGTTTTCTCACCTTCTAATATGGTCATTTTCTCGCCTTCTTTCTCACCTTCTAATAAGACTGTTTCTCGCCGTCTAATAAGGCTGTTTTCTCACCTTCTAATATGGTCGCTTTCTCACCTTCTAAAAAGGCTGTTTCTCGCCGTCTAATAAGGCTGTTTTCTCACCTTCTAATATGGTCGCTTTCTCACCTTCTAATAAGGCTGTTTCTCACCTTCTTTCTTGCTGTCTAACCAGGCCGTTTTCTTGCCTTCTAATATAGTCACTTTCTCACCTTCTAATATGATCGTCAATAGTACTTCTTTCGCTCTTTGCTTTTTAGATCTTCATAGTGTATTTTTAGTAATTTCACTGGGTTAAACCCAAAAAAAACCCAACCCAAACCCAACCCATGGTGCAGCGTAACAATATTATCTTAAATAATGTTTATATATATATAATTTTAAAAACATTCTCACCTTCTAATATAGTCAGTTTCTTGCTGTCTAATAAGGCTGTTTCTCACTGTCTAATATAGTTGTTTTCTCACCTTCTAATAGGGCCATTTCTCGCCTTCTAATATAATCATTTTCTTACTGTCTAATAAGGCTGTTTCTCACCTTCTGATGTAGCTGTTTCTTGCCTTCTGATATGGCTGTTTTCTCACCTTCTTTCTCACTGTCTAATAAGACCGTTTCTTGCTGTCTAATATAGTCACTTTCCTGCCTTCTAATATGATCATTTTCTCACCTTCTAATAAGGCCGTTTCTCGCCTTCTAATATGGTCATTTTCTTACCTTCTAATATAGTCACTTTTTGCCGTCTAATAAGGCTGTTTCTCACTGTTCAATATGGCCGTTTTCTTGCCTTCTAATAAGGCCGTTTCTTGCTATCTAATAAGGCTGTTTCTCACTTCTAATATGGTCTTTTTCTTGCCGTCCTATAAGGCCGTTTCTTGCTGTCTAATAAGGCTGTTTCTTGCCTTCTAATATAGTTGTTTTCTTGCCTTCTAATAAGGCCGGTTCTTACTGTCTAACAAGGCTGTTTTCACTGCCTAATAAGGCTGTTTCTTGCCGTCTAAAAAGGCTGTTTTCACTGTCTAGTAAGGCCGTTCTAGAAGCTTATTGCGAGTCAATTTGAACTAGATTACTCAGAAAAAACCTAATCTAAACCTGACTCATGAGAAAATGATGAACGTCACTTGCACAACTGAGCTAAACAGGTAAAAGGCAATTACAGTCAGTGTGAGAACAGCTCTTAGTGCAACAGATAACAACTCAACAACTTCAGACAATATTATAGTGCAGTGTAAGTGAAGACAGCAGTAACAGAGACAGCAGCAGCAGAGGCAGCAGTAGTGAAGGCAGCAGCAGTAGAGTAAGACAGCAGAATGAAGGTGTAACTTACTGTAAACAACATCATTTTAAAATATAATGTTTAATGATTTTAGAAACACATGCATCTGAATAAACATTAAATATTAAATAGATTCAGGCAGCACTACTTTAAACTTAGCATCACTTAAAAACTTTTTATCAAAAATTGAATTTAAATGCTATAAGGCTACAATCTATATGTCTAAATGTCTATACACTTGTATATAGGGATTTATTCATGAGCTTGCTCATGTTAAATCTCCATAGGGGTTTCCAAATCGCGTTCGGCCGCTAGTGGTGCAGATTTTTCCGTTCCGGAGGGTGTTTTTTTCCTCTTCAAGACTAGAGTCACTATGATCTTGGCACGGCCTGCAAATTCTGCTTTTTGCTGTACGATCATACTGCAGTTATTATGGACTACCTTACCTGTAGTGCTTGTAAGCGTTCGAAGCCCGCTGCTGAATTTAGAGTCGCTGGCTGTCAGAACCTGAAAACCTGTTCGGCTTGCAGAGCGGTAAGTTCGGGGTCCTCTTTCATGATCTCTCTAACCAGTGTGTTAGAAGGGCTTACGCCGGCGTGTTCATGCTACGGTACAGGATGAGTTGCATTCACCCTCAGCAAAACGCACCTGTGTAAGACCGCCGCTCAGTGAGTTGAGCCCGAACGTTCGCTTCAACCGTCTCCGAGTGGAAGATGTGCAAGATAAACAAACACGTCGCGTTGCTGAGGCGAAGGAGAAGAATGCACGGGCTCGACAGCGTGCACGGAATCGAGGTGATATCCTGACTCCCACACCCCCTGAGCGAGCCGAACAGTCCGAACAGCCTGAACAGCTTTGTTCTCGGTGCCGCCAGCCACAGTCACCTAATCAGTTTCGGTCATCGCAGCAGGAAAGCCCTGCTCCGGCAACTACTACGTGTCAGGAATGTCGAAGAACAGCGCATCGTGTTCGTGATAATCCGTTACAAACACCTGTTCCGGATACTTCTGAACAGGTTTGAACCTCGTCTGATAGTCGGTCTACACCTTCTGGCAGCCAGGCGGCCGCTGCGGCTCCACTGTCTTTGCACGACCCTGCTATTTCAGATGAATACTGGGGATATATCAGTGATTTCTATCAAAACCTGGCTCAACTACGACAGGATGAATGCGTTCGGTGCAATGAAAAGTGGTTTGATATGAAGCTTAATTCTGAACAGATCTGCAAACGCTGCATCGCCCGGGAAAGAAGTGAGAAACGCTCATTGTTTACTGAGTGTAATCACCTGAATGTCGGCTCTGTTCCCGAACACCTGTCTGAACTAACACAAGTGGAAGAGCACCTTATTGCTCGATTGCACATTCATATCCAAGTATGGCAGATAAAGGGGCAGCAGTTCAAGTACAAATCACATGTGGTGACATTCATGCAGAACACTCCAAAGGTGTTTAATAAGCTTCCACTTTTACCCTCTGAACTTAATGTAAGCTGTTCGGAACCTGTTCAGTCTGTTCAATTTTAATACTACAGTTAACTTTACCCAGATATTGCTGTTGAAACCTTCTTCTTCTGGCCACCCAGGTATTGAACAGCGGTTCAACACGTCAATGCGTGTTCGAAGAAAAAATGTTCTTGACTGGTTGGTGTTTTTACGGGGCAATCACTGTGACTACAAGAATTTGGAAATTGACAACGACAATTTGCTGGCTCTGCCTGAAGATGGCTCTATTACCGATCAGCTGCCTGCATGTGAGGTGGATGAGCCCTTTTTTCCGAACCCGAACGATATTCCGAACGGTCAAGGTCTTCCGAACGCGGATCCAAATGAGCTCGATGATGAGAATCAACTGCCTCAAACTGCTGTGGTGCCTAATCTGCTCCCTGATCAGACAGAAATTGAACGTCTTCAGCGGGTGTTAACGCAAGCTACACACCCTGTAGATTTCAATATGCTCTCTGTGCCATCGGTTGCAGATGACCCCATTTCCGAATGGGATTCAAAACCTGTTTTTCGAATGGCATTTCCAGGGCTATTTCCGTTCGGACAGGGTGATTTTTATGAACCGAGAGAGGAGGTTATCAGTCTGGGTGATTGGATCCGTCACTTGCTGAAATACAAAGACGGTCGATTTGCTCGTCATTCTCGTTTCCGCTATTACGCCTTTAATCATTTACTGCGTATGCAGTCAAAACAGCACTCCAGCTATGTTTGCAAGAAGCTAAATGGCAAGAACATCACATTTCAGGATCTGGAGGAGCGAGTTCGGGAGGGGAAGGCAGATTTGGCCAATCATATTGTTCGTTCAGCTGAACTGCTGCGCGGAACCCGACCCTTTTGGGCCGCCAGAGGCCGCGAACTTGAAGCCATGGTTCTAAATTTAAATGCGCCGCATCTGTTTATCACAGCCAGTGCTGCTGACCTTCAGTGGTTCGACCTGCACGCCCAGATGCCAGGGTTCGAACGACATTCCGAACGGACCGAACACGAGCAATACAGAGCTGCGTCAGACAATTTGACTCACAACCCTCACATTGCGGCGAAGTACCTAACGTGCCGATTTGAGCTGTTTTTGAAACACGTTATCTGCAAGGTGTTCAAGGTTCGGGATCACTGGTACCGCTATGAGTGGCAGGCTCGTGGAAGCGGTCATGTGCATGGCTTTCTTTGGCTTGACGAGGCACCGGCGGTTCATACAGGGACGGACCTCGATCGTGAAACCCTTGCTCAATGGTGGGGTGATTGGGTGACTGCTGTGAACCTCAATTCCACATTGCTGCCGGGCAAGAATCCAGCGAGTCTGCCTATTACTGAACGTTCGAACACCCGGCTCCATTTGACCGAATGCCTCAATCGCTATCAACGCCACAAATGCAGTGACGGCTACTGCTTACGGAAGATAAAGGATGTTGAAGAAAAGCGCTGTCGTTTTCACTTTCCTCAGGCGTTTCGAACAGTCGCCACAGTCTCCCGTGACCAAAACCCGAAATACTACAAATATCTAGCTGTTCGGAATGACACAATGATGAACGCTCATATTCCAGTATTTACCCTCGGCTGGAATGCCAATACTGATATGTCTCCCTGTACCAGTATCCGTGGGGTGATTTACTACGCTGCAAAATACGCCAGCAAAGCTGAACTGAAGTCCGAACCGTACAAGGAGCTGTTCGCAAATGCAATTAAGGGACGGGAACACAAGAAACTGCCATTTCTATCAGTGGCTATGAGGGTTATGAATCAATTGATAGGTGAGCGTGATTGGTCCGCTCAAGAGGTAGCTCACCACCTTCTGGGGTTACAGCTTGTGAATTGCACCCGTGATTTCGCTACTGTCGATTTTCGGCCACTGGATGAACAGGATACCCTCGCTGAGCCTGAAAACGGTCAATTTCGGAAAAAAGGACAGTCCTGGCTTGAAAAGTACATGATGCGTTCGTCATATACACTCTGTTCAGAGGACCGGCTTGAGGATGTGACTCTGTTCGAATTTGTTAGGAGTTGGGATGTATCTAACAATAGGGTTCGGCGACGCTCTAGGGCCCCGGCAAGGGTTCTACATATGTTTCCCATGTACAAATCGACTCCGAATGGGCCAGGATTTGAAGATTACTGCCGGGTGAAGATGATGCTCCATCATCCTTTTTCCGAACCGTCCGAACTGCGGATGCCGAATGAGGTTGGTGAGCAAACCTACATTGCAGCATATCGTTTATGTCAATTGGAACACCATGGCCAGCACAATACAGACCCCCTGGATATTAAAGCCGAAGAAGAGGCTGAACCGGATGAGGATTTCACTCCCACCCAGTATGAATCTGAACCGGAAGAAGAACATGGACCTCAGGACCCCTTTGTTGAACTGGCTGCCAGACATGGAGGTGGAGGTGCTGACAGCTACTCACAAAACAATGCCAGAGACCTCGGCAATCGACCAGAAGATCTGGCTTATGATTGGCATTTGAGTGATTATCTGTTTGAACAGTTCGGTGAACAGCTGGACTTCTTGACCTTGGCTAAACTTGTGCCTCAATGCATCAAACGTACCCGAAATGATGTTGATACCCTTACAGAGGCCCAGCGGGTGGTGTTCAATCAGGTGTATAACCATTGTCAAGACCGATTCTCTGGCCGTACACCAGTTCAACTTTTGATGCACATTGATGGGCCAGCCGGCACCGGCAAGTCATATCTAATTGATATGATATCAACCTACCTGTTTGATATGGCGGAGCAGCATGGGCAGCTGGATCCAGTCCTGCGAGCTGCACCTACTGGAGTGGCGGCGTTCGGTATTCAAGGACAAACACTGCATCGGCTGCTACGGCTGCCTGTTCGCAAACCGTTTGAATCACTGTCCAACTCAGTCTTGCTTAGCCTGCAACAGCTGTTTCAACAATGTCACTATCTTATCGTTGATGAGAAATCTATGATTGGCCTGCCGGAGCTGTATCAAATTGATGTGAGGTTGAAACAAATTTTTCCGAACCATTCAGATGAACCGTTCGGAGGCATGAATGTCTTGCTGTGTGGTGATTTTTACCAGCTGCCTCCTGTCGGTGCCTCTCCTCTATATGACACTCGGCCTGCTGTGAAAATTGAGCTTACTGCAGCCAAGGAACTTTATCAATGGTTTGATGAAACCGTTCAGTTGGCTCAAATCATGCGTCAGCAGGGTGAGGACAACAGCTCCATTCAATTCCGAACACTTTTACAGGGCCTGCGGCTGGGTGAAATGACTGATGAGAACTGTCAGTTCCTGCAGCAGAGGGTGGAGGATCGTTTGCCTTCAAGTGTTCGGACTGCGTTCGAAAACAGTCTTCGGATTTACCCAACCCGTGCTGCTGTGAGTACCTACAACTTTGCAGCTTTACAGAAGTGTGGACACCCGGTGCTTCGAATCCAGGCTAAACATCAACCTTCAGCGGCCAAGAATAGCTCAGAAGAAGACGCTCAGGGGCTATTCCCGGAGCTCCTGCTAAGCAAAGACTGTCGGCTGATGATTACATGCAATCTTTTGACTGCGTTCGGACTTGTCAATGGGACTCTGGGCACACTGCATGATATGGTATGGCGTTCGGAAGATGATCCACTCACCAGTCTGCCTTGCGTGCTTTGGTTCATTCCGGATAATTATGCTGAAAACGGGCCTTGCGAGCGAACACCAGAGGGGCAGCCAATGATACCGATTATACCTGTTCGGCGTGAATGGGAGGTCAATTCAGTCACTTACAGCCGGGAGATGTTCCCTGTTGTCCTTGCATACGCTATCACTGTTCACAAATCACAGGGTTTAACGCTTGATAAGGTGGTTCTAGATATCAGTACAAAAGATCACTCTCTTGGGCTTACATATGTGGCAATTTCCCGTGTTCGAACAATTCAGGGCTTGATGTTTGAAAAACCCTTTCATATATCTAGATTCACACAGGCTCCCTCTGCGATTCGGGATATGCGGGAGGAGGATCATCAGAAAAGAGCACATCAATGCATCAATTAAGCAACTTTTCATCCAGAGGGTGTGTGGACGTGTGTTTGAACAACTCTGAACAGTTCCGAACAGTGAAACATTACTAGTAAGTCACACTACAAAGTCACATCACATTGCAGCAGTCTGAAACATATATCAGCAGGGCAAAAGAATGTTATTTGGCCTATTCGGCCCTGTCCACATCGCAGGTGCCAAGGAACTCCTCGGCAAAGGCCAAACCGGCCGCTATCTCCCCCTCCTCCCACATCGCCACCTCCCCCCCCGCCTCCTCCGCCGCCTCCCCCGCTGCCTCCCCCCCCGCCTTCACCCCTGCCTCCACCGCTGCCTCCTCCGCCCCCTCCCCCCCCCCTCCCTCCCCTTCCTCTTGCTCTTCTTCCTCCGCTCCACTGTCTCCCTCATCTGAACAGTCGGTGGGAGGTACTGTGGTGGTGTGGTGAGCCGCTTCACGCAGCTCAATGATTGCCCCCACCACAGTCCTTAGCAGGGCCGCGGGATTGGCGCCTGCCTCCACGTCCTCTAGCATCTCTGCTAGGTCCTCATTCCTATACCTAGTCAGCATCCACCGTTCGAACTTGTTCGGCAAGGGTTCGGCTCACGGGGACGTCCAGGAAGAGGGACGTCGGACAGTGCCCGTTGTCACAGGAGGCCGGACCCTCGCAGCCGGGGCTGCTTGGGTTGCCGCGGCCTGTGACACACGGGGGCGAACGGTCCTGCCGAACGTTAGATTTAGATTCGAACTAACTGAACAGAAGATATACTCACATCTGGGTCGCGGTGGGAATGCCGACCCCCGCACTGGCCCAGTCACAGGAGCTGGCACCCTGAGCTGTGCAGCTGGCACATTTGGTGCGATCCTGGCGGACCACACACAAACGAGACCGAGCCACACAGTCTGAGCACCCGCTACCCGCTGGGAAGGACATACCAGGCTGACCCAGTATGTCTCTCGCAAGCCGGCGATGCTTCGAGTCGCCCCGAAGCCCCGGACTTGCCCAGTCAGGCATCGCACCCGAGACCACTGCAGTAGGGGCTCGCTGACGCTTGCCCTGTCCCTGTGAGGCCTGGGGTGTGAGAGGCCCAGGAGCTGCTTGTGCCACCACGATGGTATCACCCTCCTCCTCCTCCTCGTCGTCTGCATCGGGCAGGACGACCTTGTCGGCGGGCAGGTTGCCCTTGTGGTTGTGGGGAGGAGGGGGAGGAGGAGCACCGCCAGATGCTGTCGCCGAGCGGGTCGTTCTCGATGCGTTGATTGGCTATATCACTGTTAGCTCATGCTCACAAGCAGGACAGTGAGTGAAACAAGCAGCACCAGCGAGCAAAACAGCACCCGCAAGCAAAACAAGCAGCGAGCAAAACAAGCAGCAAGCAAAACAAGCAGTGAGCAAAACAAGCAGCGAGCAAAGCAGCAACCGCGAGCAAAGCAGGCAGCAACTGCAAAAGGCAGCAACAGCAGAGACAGGAACAGCAGTGGCAGCAGTGGCGGAGGCAGCAGTGGTGGAGGGCGGCAGCAGTGACAGAGGCTGCGGCGGCGGAGACAGCAGCGGCGGAGACAGCCAGGCAGCAGCGGCGGAGACAGCCAGGCAGCAGGATGGGGGTATAACTTACTGTGAAGCACAACATCGTTATGGAATTTGATGTTTTTGGTGGTTTCAAAAACGCGTGCATTCAAACATTGGATAAGGTATCGAACACATTCGGTAGGGCTTAGCGCCATTCGAACACAACCACCCAAAATCGACTCTAACCTACATATCTATCTAAAATGTCTATGTGCTTCTCCCTTCGCTCCCTCCACCTCCTCCACTTCCTCCACCTTCTCCACCCCCTCCACTTTTCCTTCACCCCTTGCTTTCTTCCTCCCTCTCAGTGGGTCAGCGTTACCTGGTGTCAATGTTGGAAGCCTCAGCGGTATAAGGGGCCGTAAGGACCTAATCTAGTAGGGTAGCGGGTAGCGTAAGGGGTGGTAAAGGCACGTAGGAGCAAGGGCGGGCGGTTCAGCTGGGCAGGAGGTCCGGCCGCCGCGGAGGCAGGCGGTTCGGCTGGGCAGGCAGTTCGGCCGCGGAGGCGTTCGGCCGCGTAGGGGGCTCGGCTGCGGAGGGGGCTCAGTCGTGGAGGTAGGTCAGCTGCGGAGGCGTTCAGCCGCGGAGGCAGGCGGTTCGCCCGCGGAGGCGTTCGGCCGCGGAGGCGTTCGGCCGCGTAGGGGGTTCGGCTGCGGAGGGGGTCCAGTCGTGGAGGCAGGTCAGCCGCGGAGGCGTTCAGCCGCGGAGGCAGGCGGTTCGGCCGCAGAGGCGTTCGGCCGCGGAGGCGTTCGGCCGCGTAGGGGGTTCGGCTGCGGAGGGGGTTCAGTCGTGGAGGCAGGTCAGCCGCGGAGGCGTTCGGCCGCGGAGGCGTTCGGCCGCGGAGGCGTTCGGCCGCGGAGGAGCTGGTTCGGCAGTGGAGGCAGTCCAGCAACGAAGGCGTTTCGGCCGCGGAGGAGGCAGTTCAGCAGTGGAGGCGGTTCAGGTAGCCAGTCCAACCAGGGATGTGGAGGAAGAGGAAACACAGTTGGAATACAGTTATCTATAGAAAAAGGCTTTGGATTGAAACGCTGTAAATAACAAGAAAGTCGGCGAAAGTTTGCTTCTCCCAGTCGACGTTCTATAGCACGTTCGGATGGTGTTGAGGCCCAAGACATGATTAACGAAGAAAGAAGGTGGAACAGTAGCAGTAATAGTAGAAATAGGAGCTGCTAAATGCCAGCGCCTACAGAAACACGCATGGAAAGCACATATGGCCATAGATGGCTAGCAATCGATGCAATTTGTATAAGATTTATATAGAAATTCTATCATTAGACATCAAAAGCTCTATTCTGAAACCAATGCATGCATAGTGGTGCTCTTGGCGCCTAGTGTAACAAGTCGTCTCTTTTAAGGAGTTTATATATGCAATTTCACCATGTTGCCGCTAGAAAAGAGGAGACCACACACTGGCTGGTAGGGGGGGGGGTAGACGTTTCGTGTAATCAACTGAGAGCCATACTTTATATAACTATATAGAGAAGAAGAGAAAACACACTAGTAGCCATATCACACCTTTGCTAGAAGAGCGCAGGCATAACCTAAACAACGCTAGTACAAATTAGGCAGGTGAAAATACTGTTTCAACACTGCTGGCCTCTTTTCTGCTTAGTCAGTCAGCAAGCTCATGCCCCAAGCGAGAGGTCCCCTCACGGTGGATCATTTTATAAGTATTTTCACCATGGTGCCGCCGCCCCCTTTTCTGCTTAGTCATGCAAGCTCATGCCCCTAGCGAGAGGTCCCCTCACGGTGGATCATTTTAGAAGTGTAGACGGAAAAGCTCGATGACTTTCCATTCGGCATCTGCGAAGCTAGGGTTCTCTCAACTACTCAACTATCAGGATGGGTCTCGACAAACCGTCAATTAGAGATGATAGATGCTGTTGATCTACAACCATCACTCCAAGGATTTTAAGCATACTGCTTCCGTGTTCCATCGAGAAGGGTCCCAGTGACTTAGGAATCACAAGTCATTATAACAAGGCAAACTTCGAGCTGGCACAGGTTACATAGTCTGTCCACACGCCTGTGCATCGGATCCTTGTTTACCACTTCCAGTTGGTGTTACGAGAATTGATTACCAAGTTATCTAACAAGGTCTGATAGCACTAGCCTTTTGTCTGAGCAAGGGCTTGAATCCTCACGGATCAGTCCCTGTACAATCCAGGATAGCAGCGTCTGGAAATTTTGCTAGACAGTCGCTGCTTGGATAGCAAATTGAAGGAGAGTCGCACGGTGTATGGCCGCCAATTGTGGGGTTCTACGAATGAAATGGTGTTCTTGCTTGCTTTCCTTGTACTTGCATGCATATCGAGCGGTTACTAAGGCGAGCGCCGACTCACCGAGCCGTCTCTCTTGCAGGACGCAGATCTGATCTATCTTGTGCCACCGAGTTACTGGTTTTGCATATATCATAGATCATTCGGCTCGATGCTTTAATTATCGTGCGAACGTTCCTCTTCATTTGAGCTTTGTCATTCAAGAGCAGCTGGCATACCAAAATGGCGACCACCTCATTGGAAAAGGCGGAAGTGCGAGACCGTAATGTCAACAAGACGGCTGATGATGCTATCGTTGTTGAGGAGAGTGGCTCAATGGTCTCGGGGCAGAATAAGGATAGTGTGATCATGGCGCGGATAGGGAAGAAGCAGCAACTGAATGTAGCTGACAGCCCTTGTGTGCCTACCTTGGCGATATAAGATCTAACCCTCATACCACAGAGAAGCTTTGGCTTTATTCCCATTCTCGCCTTATCGTCAACCATGCTAGCCTCCTGGGAAGCCCTCTGCACGTCTGCAAACACTCATTTTACAGGTTCTTATCACTGTACTGATATTAATTTTTAGAACTTTCGCGGCGGGCCTTGTCAACGGTGGCCCCGTCGCCTTGGTCTATGGTTTTATACTTGCCGCCATAGGTACTATGTGCCTCGCTGCCTCGTTGGCGGAAATGGCATCAATGTCTGTAATATCCCACAACTTCGTATCCCAAACCGGAGCCCCCCTGAGTGTCCCATAGAACCCCCATTTCCGGCGCGCAGTACCACTGGACCGCACAATTTGCGCCCAAACGTGCGGCAGTTTTTGTTAGCTGGATGCAAGGTGAGTGGTCTGCCAGTGATACCTCGAGTACTGTAGCTGAGCGTAATATCTTTCAGGCTGGATCACCGTCTTCGCTTGGCAGGCGACTACGACCAGTACCGCCTTCCTAACTGCAACAACAATGCAAGGCCTGTTCGTGTTGCAATACCCTGACTACACCTACAAACGTTGGCACGCGACTCTTCTGATGTGGGCTCTTATGGCCATCTCGTTTGCGATCAACGTTTTCGGTATCCGAATTCTACCTCATTTGGAAACCCTAGCGGGGGCATGCCATGTCCTCTTTTTCTTCGCAGTCTTGATCCCGTTGGTTTATTTGGCTCCCACAACCAGTAGCGCAAAGTTCGTTTTTACCAACTTTCAGAATCAGGGGGGTTGGAGCAGTGATGGTGTGAGCTGGTGCTTGGGCTTGTTGACGGCTACGTTTTCCCTCGTTGGTGAGTCACGTTTGTGAAACTCTACAGCTGAAGCGGTACTGATAGGACCTCCTGCAGGCTTTGATGGAACGGTACATATGAGTAAGTATTACACCGGCCGGAATGGACATACAATACGTTTGCTCTCCCCATCTACTAATCTCCTTCCCACTCTCCCCCCAGGCGAAGAAGTATCCAACGCGCCTGTCGCCATCCCCCGTGCTATGGTCCTCACAATCCTCATCAATGGCTTCCTCGCATTCGGCATTCTCCTCGCCGCTCTCTTCAGCATCGGCGACGTCGAAAAGGCTCTCAATTCACCGACCGGCTACCCTATCATTGAAATCTTTTACCAAGCCACCGGGTCCACGCGCGCCGCCACCGCCATGATGTCCGCTATCATTGTCATCGCTTTCACTTCTACATTTGGCATCCTGGCCGCCACGTCGAGGCTTACTTGGGCATTCGCGAGGGATAGGGGTCTGCCGTTTTCGGAGTTTTTCGCTTATGTGAGGATGTTTCATCTTCTCAATTGCTATCTGGGAGGTCCCCAGAGTACGGTCACGAGTTTGCTGACTGCCATTGGTTGATTTGGGGCTAGGTTAACCCATACTATAAAATCCCCATCCGCGCCATCGCCCTCGTCACCACTATCGTCCTCCTCCTCTCCCTCATTAACATCGCCTCCACTACCGCCTTCAACGCCATCCTCTCCCTCTCAACTCTGACTCTCTATTTCTCATACCTCATCCCCATCAGCTTGCTGCTCCTGAAGCGAATCCGTCACGATCCGATCCCTTTCGGCCCGTGGAGACTGGGTAGGTTTGGTATGGCTATCAATGTAGCGGCATTGGTTTATGGGACCTTCATTTGCATATTCCTTCCCTTTCCCCCTTATCAGCCTGTGACGCCGAAGAATATGAATTATGGTGGGCCTGTTATTGGGGTTGTGTTGGCTTTTGCGGTGGGCGACTGGTTTGTTAGGGGGAGGGGGAGGTTTGTCGGTCCGGTTAGGGAGGTGGGCATTGCAGAGGAGGGTAGTTTATAGCACGATTGGGTAAGGTCAGGACTGGGAAGCTATTGGAAGTTTTGCCTTTGTATCTAACAGCATATTACTAGGCAGCGGCGCCAATATGGAAGAAATCATACACGTCATAGCATGACCTGAAGAGCCTAAGTAGCAGTCAATATCTGAACCATTTGGCCTGAGGTACTGCTCCCAAGTCGCTGCACCTTGTTGTTGAATATTCTCGTGGAGCGCATTGCCTCGTGCTTGGCTTGTGGTCTTGCAAATCGCGTTATGACGGTACACTCCAAGTAACGGCGAAACATACAAAGATAATTGCCAACGTTGCCGAATTCAAGTCTGCCTTGGGCTGTGCCGACAGGATAATCCCGCTTTCCTACTTCATCAAATCCTCCGGCTTAACCAATCCCCGTTTCAACATCTGCACCATCACCGGCGCCGTGTCGCTATAGATCTTGGTGCTCTTCAGCACAATCCCCCCTTCCTTCGCCTTCTCACTCTTCACGTACTCAAAGTGGAAACTAGACGGCACCACAACATCCCACTCCCTGCCACTAAGATCCTTGACCTTCCCTCCCTAGCTCGGAGGCCCCGGTAACTCGAAATGCACGTTGGCGACCCCCAGCATGTTCCACCCGGACTCTCTCTCCGTCACAAGCAGGTACGACGGCTCGTGCAGGTGCGCCTGGAAGGGGGCATATAACTGCGCCACGGCTGCCCATGCGTCTGCGCCGCCGTGCACGACGGTGCCGTTGGAGAGCTGGAAGGAGAAGTCGTCGGCGTGGTAGTCGTTGTAGGGGGTGGAGAATTTCTTGCCGTCGATTTGTCCGCGAGTGAACGTTTCCATCCAGGCCATGGCGGGGTGCTGGCGCGTTTCGGCGTCCCAGGTGCCGTGGTGTTCGAAGGCGGAGACGGTGGGGAGGGACATGGTTGTGGGTGTTTGGGGGGTGGATGGCTGGCTAGGGACGTTGGGGACTTTGAGTGAGGAGATGAGAAATGATAGGTATACTTCTTGGGCACTGGGAGAAGGGGGTTTGGTCAAGGTGTATCGTGGCTTGCAAAGCAAACCGCTTAATTATATCTGCAGCGGACAGGAAAGGCTATAAAACACTTTGACAGTTCACTCCTCATGTGGCGCTGCCTAGACCGCTGGCGAAGACCCTCCGAGTATCTTTTTCATGACCATAGGCAAGCTGAGTTCAGCCTCGTCAGCTGCATCGTAAGAAAAGAATGCCATTGGTATAGTTTAAGAAAGCTGAAAGTCAGGGTAAAATAGAGAAGTTATAGACAGTCGCACATAGATCTCGCGAGCCAAATCAAGGAAAGACAGGCCAATCAACAGACCGAGAAGTAAATAGGAAGATTGTGGTGGCGAGCTGAACTGAGGGGGTGGTCTTTAGTCACTAAAGCTACCATCAATTCGGCAATCCTAACCAGGCGGATGTGCTGAAGAGCTGAGCAAGCGGTCCCATTTAAAAGACAGCCAGCGGCGTGTAAGCTAGCTACTAATCAAGCTCAGGTTATGAGTGCTGAAATGTGTTGAAAATATCGATAAGGACTGACTATTTAGCTAAGAACAATGTGGGAACCCCCTAACTATAAGGCCGCGTCGTGACTGCCTGGACCCCTGAAAAGCCTAAGCCCTGAACCCTGCTATTGATATCCACCCTGCTAGGCCACTGCCGAGAAGCCGACAGCGCCGAAATTCAACAAAATGTATAAGCTGAGGGCCATCAAAAAAGGGTTCGAAGAACTTCTAATGTAGAGATGACAGAGAACGCTCAGGTAGGTATTTAGTGAAACACTATTAAAGATCACACTGCGGAACAGGAGGCTCCTCTGCAGTGCTCAGTTCTAACTTCTTTAGAGACAGCTGTAAAGTGTAGGGAGCTAGCTGTTCATTTGGGTTTAGTCTATGCGCCGTTGGCTGTCTTTTAGACAGGACCGAGCAAGCTCAGAAAACACCACTGAAAAGCTCAACCCTAATTTTTGAAATAACCCTATCAAATCAAGCCCTATAAAACTAAAAATTGAAGCCCTAGATTCACCCTGCCGCCGCCTATTGTTTGACACGCGTCAAGCATAGGGAACAATGTCAGGGGTGTTATGACTGAAGATAGGAGTGATACCTGCACCTTTACCTGAGCACATCTCACATTTGAAGTATGAAGCAATGACACTTCTGAATTTCACCAACAGTAAAGCTAAGGACAGTAAACTTAAGAAGACTGTACAATAATTGTACATTGAAGCTTTCATTGTCTCTGTTAAGGAATTAATAGAGTGAGTGCTGAACCAGCTGGGAATCACTCAAATTGCAGCAGATTTGGGGGCCTTAATTCAGAGAATGAACTCAGTGAAGCAAAATACTACTATAATAAAGAACCTGCTTAAGACACCTGTTGATAGGAGCTTGAATTCATCTGCTATAACAGGCTACTAAAACACACAGCTGTGAGTGCAGATAGCTGCTCAGGTGATGCCTTCACTCTCAGCAGCCTCCTTTCTATCTACATTTGCAGCACAAAGCACTGAAGGCACATATATTGACCTTTTAACACTGAACAACTGCAGGATTGTTGTTAAGCTGGACTCAACATACATTAATCATTACTGCACTCTCACACTTAAGGTTCTACATGACTGAGTCATTAGTCACATTCATGCAGTCACTGACCTCAACATTGCATTTATACAGGTGGCAGCAGCTAAGCAGCTAAGGTCTGAAGACTTAACAGTATATACTCAGACAGTGATGAAGAAGGAGGTCTTGCAGATTAACTCCAGCTGAATTAAGACCTTTGAGGTAAGTAAGATAATAATGATAACATATAGAGTTATTGCTTATAGAATCTCAGCAAACAGCATCTGAATGAACAATCAGAAGCAGATTATAGCTCATATTTAAACTGAGAACTACAAAATTGAAAACAAGAAGAACATTCTGATCAGCTATATGAGGTGACTATATGTTTCAAAGTGTGCTGCCAGTTTTATAATGATGAAATTCACAGATGCTGAACAGGTTAATGTAGCTCTACAGACAGATCTAATCTGAGACTCAAAATACAAGAAGACAGAACTATATAACAGAGCTTACTGAATTCAGAAGTGCTTTTGCTGTTACAGGTATAACTACATAAGTGCTCAATGTAATGAACAGCAGAAATGTGACATATGTGCTGAGAAATATAGATTAGAGGATTACCCCTCTAAAGATCTAAGAAAGAGAAAGTGCATGAGCTGTAGAAGATTACACAGAGTCTGAGACAGCAAGTGCTCAGAGTTTCAGAAAGAAGTAATATATATGTAGGTGACACATAATACAAAACAGACCTGATGAAAGGTACTGACTGTAAGCACTTAGACTCTGTCTTTAGCAGCTCTCTTGATTACTCAACCAGCCCTTATATCATCTAGTACCTCATAAGCAGGCATCTACACTCTTATTAACAACCTTCCCCTCACTTAAACAGGGGTGAATGCTGCACTGTTAAAGACATCAGTGATCAGAGGACTTTAAAAGATGCTGGCACTACTTACACTCAAGCTAGAACTGACTTTAAACACTAATGAAAAGTGCTCTGTGTCCCTCACAAAAATTGACAGTAACTGCATCCCTCTAGATACTATCAGCAACAATGGCAGGGTTAAATACAGCATCATCAAGTCCTTAAAACAATAACACATAGATATAGAAGTAAAGTGAGAAGCAAGTTAAAGAGATACAGTTAGAGACAGAGAAGAGGCATCTGAATCAGTAGAGCCTGCCTCTACTCTAGAAACCTGCTCAGAGGAGGTAATTAAAGAGGTAAAATTGAATAGAAAATTAGAGAACTCAACTACAGACACTATAACCTTCATCAGTCTCTAATGTCAGAACACTCAAATCTGACTATCTTACAGCACAACAACATAAAATTACACAACAAAGTTATAACCTTTATACTTTAAGACTTACAGATCTGAGAGTATAACATTCTGATGATTTAAAAGTTATGAAGGAATTCATTTAACAACAACATTCATTATTTATATAAGAACCACTTTCACCTAATTTATCTCATTGCTATAGACCTGGAACTTGAGCCTGTCAGAGTATGTTTCTTTGTAAATACCTGGCTGAACAGAGCAAAATGAATCTTTAAGAAACACTTAAAGAATCTAATCACCCTGAACTTATAATATATGAAGTATAAGCAGAGGAAGTGCCTTCACATTCACAACATCTATTGAGAGGTTATTAGAGAGGATGTCACTGAGACTCTAAATCAACTGAACAGCTTGTTTAAGAAGGACTCAGATGAGCAACATGTGATGATTAAAGACTTCAATCTACATTACTCTGCTTAGAGGGGCCTGAGGATTAAGGGAGACAGAAAGGCAGAGCAGCTGCTAATCATTATAGATGAGAGACAACTATTTCTTTTACTTTCTCAGGGTTTCATTACATAAAGGGCTGAAGAATTACAGAGCACAATCAACCTTGCTCTAGATACACCCTCAGTGATACAGAGGCTGATGAGCTGCAAGATTAAGAATGAGAGTTATGACTCAGATCATCTATTAATATTAACAACACTGCTTCTGAAAGCATTAGAGGCCACACCTACAATATATAGACAATGAGACAAGCTGAACAGAGAGACATTTCAGAAAGTTCTTATTGCTCAGCTTTTAAGACTCAGACTTGTAATGAACCTGATGAAGTCAGAACAAATAGAACAACAAATAAGAAGCATTATAGAGGTCCTGCAGCAGGCTATTTAAAAGGCAGTTTCTCTATCTCACCTCAGCAAATAGTTTAAGCCTGAATTCAGCCCAGAGGTCAAGGAGATTATCAGAGAGATAAATAGAGCTCACAGAAAGTGATAAAGAAGACAGACAGAGAAGACTTAAGAGGCCTATAGCAGACTTTACAACACAAAGAGAAAGAAGCTTATTAAGCTGATGAGAAACACGCACTGAGAAAGGGTGAAAGCAGCAGCAACAGACTTAAAAGATTTATAAAAGTTAGCAAAGTGAGTAAAGAGTAGAGGCACTGCAAGTCAGACTTTTACCCCAGCTTTACAACAGCTGAATGAAACCTCAGCTACAGAATTAGAGAAAAAAGCTGAACTGCTACACACAGCTTTCTTTTCAACACTCTCAGAGGCTGACCTCAGCAACATTGAGAACTATAAGTACTTAAAACCTCTGCAGATGCTGCTAATTGCAGAACAGAGACTTAGCAAAGTTATATTATAAGCTTCAGACAGTAAGACTCCTGAGCCTAACAGTATACTGAACTGCATACTTCATCTTACTCTCTCTCACATTCTTTCACAACTTCTTCTGCTATACAACTAATGCCTGAAGAGCAGAATTTATCTGAAGGCCTTCAAACACTCTACTACAGTAGTCCTCTGAAAACTAAATAAGGGAGACTACAGACTGATGAAGGTGTACAGATTAATGACACTCTTAAATACTCTGAAGAAGGCTATGAAGTCAGTGATAATGAGGAGAATAAGCTGAATGGCAGAGATCTATTAACTGCTGCTGAGTACACTTCTAGAAGAACAGAAAGGAGTGTTAACAGAGCACACAGTACATACTCTTATAGAGGTCATTTAAAGAGCATAAAACTCAGACACATCAGTGACATTACTTCTTATACTGAACATCTCTGAGACCTTTAATAATGTCTCTCATCAGAGACTTCTACACACTTTGAAGAAGTGATGCATTTCACTAAAGCTGATTAGCTGAATAAAGAGCTTTCTTAAGAGCTGAACCTCAACACTAAGACTCTCAGAGTATAAGTTAGAGTTATTCAGCATACACACAGACATTTCTCAGAGCTCACCTCTCTCACTAATTCTCTACCTCTTTTACAATGTGGACCTCTTGAACATAAGGAGCAGGAGTGACCTCAAGGCAACAGCAGTGAGTTAAATAAATAATGTAAGCTTTGCAGTAACAGGGGCTTCAGCAGCAGTGAACTGCTAGATACTTCAAATATTACATATAGAAGTGGAGGTCTGAGCAAGTAAGTACACATCAGTATTCACCTCTGTCAAGTATGAGCTCATTCACTTCACAAATAAGTCAGGAGATTATAACACCTCTGCTGAATTAATCTTACAGATCAACAGAGTTTCTTTATTCAGAACATGCTGAGTTCTAGAAGTCATTCTGAACTCACAGCTGAACTTTAAGACCCACATACAACACATTGAGGCAAAGGTGATAATAAGCCTGAAGGGACTAGCAGTCATTACAGGCTCTATATAGAGCTTTGACCTTAAGAACCTATAAAGACTATACATCTCAGTGGTCCTCCCTCAAATCTTGTACTGCTGCTCAGCATAGTATGTCACAGATAGAGCTCAAGAGACAGTTATACATCAGCAGCATGTTCTTCAGAAGCTCATCATCATTCAATAATGCATCAGATTAATTATAGCTGAGGCTTTTTAAACAACAGCAGGCCCTGCTCTAAATGTAGAGCTTTTTCTGCTCTCTATAAAACAGCAGCTGAAAAAGGCTGCAGGGAATGCTACAGCCTGTATACTCACCTCTCCCATCTATCAGAAACTTACAGAAGGTTGAAGACTCAGATAGAGAAGGACACAGAAGCTATAAAGCTCTATAAAATACACAATAACACAGAAGAGAATAGATAATTAAATATCAGACATTCTATCAGAGATCAGACATCCATTTATAGTCCCCTCTTAATGGGACTCACCAGCTATATACATTGCCTCCTCCACTGATGCTGCCATCAGAGTGCACAATGTTAACACTCTATACAGAGATGATGAGGTGCTTGACATCTTTACAGATGAAAGCACCATCAGAAGCCATGTAGAAGCAGCAGCAGTGACTTTCAGACTAAATAAGAGAAGGATATATTATATAGATATAGAGGAAATGACCACAGTCTTTAAGACTAAACTTCAGGAGATAGTCATAGTCACAGTTATAACAATGACAATTAAGAAGACCTGAAGACAAAACCTATAAGCAGTTAATATATATGTTGACAATTAAGCAGTCATCTGAGCCTCAGCTAACTCAGGCAGGCAGTTAGAGCAGTACCTGCTTAGAGAGATAGTTTAGAGTATTGACAGGCTGTAAAAGGCTGAGGTTCAGGTTCAGATTCATTAGATTTCAGTATATGTGGGAGTTCCAGAAAATGAGAAGGCAGACATAGTGATGAAGACAGCAGCTCAGAGTCTAAGAGTATACTTAAGAGAAGTCTTCTACATGCTGACTACATGCAAGCAGAAGCTTCAGAAGAGGATATTTAGACAATGAGTAAAAGAGTGAAAGAATGAGATTACAGAAAGAATAATCTTTCATCTAAAGAAGAAACCTAATTCAGAGGTCTTAACAAAGCACACAGATGTTTAACAGCTCTTAAGCTTTCTAATTATGCAGCTTCAGACAGAGAAAATCACCTTGATGCACTACCTGTACAGAATTCAGAGGCAGGACTCATCAAGATGTCTATGTTCACATGGCATTCAGACAGTTTAACACATACTTACAGAGTGCTTAAGAACCCAGAACCTCTGAGAGGAACTATTAGAGTGAGCTCACAATGTCTGAAGAATTCTTAAAGACTCAGCACTAGTTAAAGCAGCTGTCATTTTAGTGCTACAAGGCAACCTTCTGAGGCAGTTTCAGGATGTAATGAAGGCTTCAGGTGATCTACAGGCTCAGGAGAAGCCTCTGAAAGATCCTTAAACAGGTGGTTCTATGACTACAAACTACTATTGACTGCAGGAAAGGCAATTAGTTGTTTATAGAAATGTTCATCCCCTAAGGTGACAGCCTGAGGGAGGCATTAGCTTTGAACCCAACAGAGACTAGAGGCATTGGGAGACACAGGCTTAGGTCCCAATCAAAGGGCTTAGGCAGTGGAAGGTGAAAGGATAGATAGGGGTGAGCAAATGGGGGGTGACAGTCACAGGGTTTTAAGGCCTACAACATATGATGAAGCCATTTGCAACCATTTATTTGCTTATATTTGCCTATTTTGCCTATTTACGCGGCGCATAATGCGCTAGTCTCTGCTTAGTCACATGGTGTATGGCAGCGTTAGGCAGCCTCGGTCACCTATGAATAAATCAATCAATCAATCAAACTGAGCAAGCTCGGCACGGTCTTCTCTCCTGGGAACTCAAACCAAGCCGCTGCTGGAGGTACTGGGACGCCTTCTTCCAGAGTCATAAGGTCGTTGACTCACAGAACGAAGCAAGTAAGACACTGGACAATGTAGGTTGAGAGTATCGGGTGTTTTTGTCTCCGGGTTGTGGAAAGCTCTCCTAGATGGCGAATGTCACGCCTGAGGAGCCCTGGGATCGTTTTGGGTTTGCGCTTTCTTCGAGCTTGGATCAATCGCCCCATGGGGTTCATGCCTACGCTTCTTTGTGCCTCTGTGGGGCCTGCACTGAATTGGTTTCCGACAGTGGACATGTGAACAATCACTTCCAACTGATTGGCTGAGCGTAAGCGGTCATGGAAATAGCGTTGGAATGTTTAAGCACTGTGGACTCCGCACTTGTTCTAAAAGAATCAATCTGTACATGTGTTATACTGCTTCAGACACGAACGTCATCCTGAGCCACACAAGCTTGATCAAAGTTACGCTGCGTATCCCTCTAACGACCAAATTTCCTCAGCTCCAACCATCTTAGAGGTGGGTAGATAAGAGCAACCCAGCTGGCAGACACTGGAAAGCCCAGATCAGCGCCGTTCCCTATAAGCTTGGCAATGGGCCCTGTGAAGTAGACTTGATACCTGTACACATACAAATCAGCTTCCAATGCTCCGTCGCAGACAGAAGTGGTCGAGCGCTTACATTGACAATACTGCCCCGACCCAGCCGACCAAGAAAGCGGTAAGAGCGGCAATTCCGATCGGGAGCTTCCTTGGACTGTTCCAATCCGCCCAGTTGTATCCACCTCTCCTGCGACGGAATATGAACTCTTCCTCCAGAGTCAATGTCACCCACATCATAGTCCAGTAGCCCATCAATGCAAGAAAGTCTTGGAATATGATATATAGCTTGTTCCGCCCCGCACAAGCACACACAGTATAGACGACAACCGCGAATAGTACCCAACATATGCGAGGGACCATCAGGAACCATTTCCCCAGTAGTTGAAAGCTTAAAGCGGCCGAGTACGTGCTGGGGATGTTGTTGGCAATATTGCCGAGGGCAACAATCACAGCGCAGAAGCTGCCGAAGGTCCCCAATGGCGCATATCCTTCCGTGATTAGAGCCCCGGCCGATACGTCGTTCGCGGCAGCCCAAGAGGGATTGGACGCCACTCCCGAAGCCAAACCGACGCCGAGCAGAACGACAAAGACTAGACTGATACTAAGACCCAGGGTGGTGCATAAGAACACCTTCCACCGAGATGCGCTGGGCGGAAAATAGACGAAGAAGTCACAAGCAGCGGGTGCCCACGAAAGGGGGACAGACGCCGCGAGGAAGAAGAAGCTAAGCCTAGGTCACGGAGCGGATGTTAGCCGTAAGTATACCGCCCAGAGAGTAGATGTACCTACTTATCGGCGGACAGTATAGCAGATGTGTCACCAGTCGAGGATGTATTCGCCCCGAACTTCGGTCCGGCAACACCGACGAGAACGAAGAGAACGAGGACCTGGGGAACGAATGCGTATCTCTCATAGACGTGAAATAGCTTTATGCCGAACGCAGTCACCAGTAGCGTGATAATTGACGAGACAATTGTGCCAACAATGACAGTCATTGAGCCACCCGCAACAGCGGACAGAATCTGCCCACACAGTAGAGAATCAATCAAACCGTACCCTAACATGATAACGATGTTTAGGAGCACGGCGAGCCTCGAAGGCCACCATCCCATCGTATACCGAGCATTAACGAGCGTCCGATTCCCACTTAGCGGACCAAAGGTCGAGATGTAAGCTGTTGCAAAAGCTCCGAACAAAGTACCGAACGTGCCGGTTAGCATCGCATCCGTCAATCCAAGGTTGAAGACCAAGGGCCCCAGAAGACCAAGAGTGAGATTGTTGGCAGTGATGTTGGCGGAAAACCAAATCAGAGCGATCTGGGCTATTCAGTGTCAATCGGCGAGCAATATCGGGCGGACTACTCAACATACCATAGTCCCCAAAGGTCGTCTTCTTTGCCCTCAGGCTCTCCGGAACTCGCTCGATGCCCCGAGCTTCGACACCGGCGAGGGCCTCCAGTTTGTAGGCCCATCGTTGAAGTGCATTTGTCCTTGGATTTAGGGAGCCGTGGTGTATGTCGTAGGTGTCGCTTGCTTCGACATCATCGAGACGATCATTCTAAGAAGCTGAAAGCTCAGTCGTTTTGTCCAGATGTTGGCGCATCTGCGAGTCTAGCACTTACGGACGTAGAGGCTTCTCGCTTCAAGCGCTTCTCCTGCAAGTTTGAATCTCCAGTCACAATGATATCACCCATCATTATCAAATGCTGTCAAGAGTGCTGAAGAATGCCCACGATGCCAGCCCGCTGCGCGATTGGAGATGTCTACCCATCTTTGTAGAGGAAGGGCCTCACTGTGCCTCTTAGACGCAGGCTCTGCATACCTAAGATGCACGCTTGATGTACGCCAGTGATGCAGTGATGAAAAGTTCAGGGTAATGGATTGGCTGTTGCAGACGAAGCCATGCATGAGGGCTCCTCAACCATAAGATACCTACCTACCTTAAGCACCTAAGGTAGTCTAATGCACGGTCCACACGGCCAACTCTTACTCCGACACTCCTCCACCTCCCCGTCCTCCCTCACAGCGCCCGCATATAGCGAGGAATGAATGGAAGGCTTTTGGCCGTGGCAGTTCTATTCAAGGGCGTTGCCCGTGGTACTTCTAGGGCCGCTGACCCGTAAGGCGGTATCAGTGACCGCTGAAGGCTGTCTTTTGGTCATAATGAGGCACAAGTGCCCAGGGCTTTGTTGTTCCCACCCACCCTTCCCTGCCCGCGCGTATTAAATCACCGTTAGGAATACTAAGAACTGCTGAATGCAGTCATTTCAAGAGTAGGCTGATAGTAATAGAAGATGCCTGTAAGAAGCTTTGGTAGTGGTAGAGAACCAGGGCAGTCCCTTTCCATCACTATGAATTCGGCGAATTGTTATTAGAGGCTTCTGAGCCTCAACTTCACGCGCTATCACCCCTCCGGACTTGCCGGTCATGGATCGCGAAATAAAGTTGTATCACATGCTGACTCTGCCCAGGCGGGGCACTCCTCTGTTGAACAGCAGCGGCAGCATTGGCATCTGCACACGCAAGTGTCTCTTTTCTATTCTGGCGGTTCTTCCGCCTATTAACTCGCCGCTTACCTTGAAGCTCTGATTTTGTCAACGCAGAGTTGGGGGCTCCCAAAGGGTTATGTTCTACCGGCCGCTCTGGAGCGTTGAGGGTAGGATCGGTGCTCTCTACTAAGCTCATGGGCTCCAGGGCGGGATCATAAGCCTCTCGTCCTATAGCTTCCGGGGCAGGCATGGGATTTTCACCTGTAGCAGGTGGTAAGGCCGGAGAAATGCCTTGTGCGGCTGAGGCATCCCCTGCAGAGGTGTTCACTCGGGGGGCTCTGCCGGGCGATTGGCATTCGTCATCGCACATGGGATTTCCTATTTCCTACAAAAAGATTCTAGAGGCGCGCCGACTTTAATTCACCCCTCGTGTCTACCTCAAACTTGCTAGACGTTCATAGCACCTGCACTGCCTAACATCAACAGCAACTCCTCCTGCTCTTACACACCGTCGTCAATCCAGAAAGCCAGCAAACATGGTCGTGATATGGGGCCTCGACCTGCGAGAGATGCAATGGGGAAAATTCAAATCCTCCTACATGTTCAACACGACCTACCACCTTCGTCGCACCAAGATGATCATCTAACATTGTGCCATGATCCTCTGCGTATGCTCTGAATCTGTCGAGACAGCCGCGTTGTCGGGTATGGGTCCATCCGGGCCCCTTTCATGCAGGCCACTGCTGACCCGTTACCTTCTCCTTCCCAGACTACGTTGACCAGCAATCATTCATCGAATCCCTCAATGGCAATGCCGCTGTCCACAACGACAACTTCGTCGGCATAGCCTCCTACAGCATCTTCGTCGGCGTCGCCATCGCCACCATCTTCGGAGCTGCCTTCTTCTTCGACCTGTTCTGGCCGGAAAGACACGAGAGCCCGTCGGTACATATGGCGTGGAAAGTGTGCGCGGTTTTTGTCGGCGTAATGGCGTTGGCGGATGCGATTGGTATGACGGTACGTCGAAACGGGTCTCGGTTGGTTGGAGTGAGACTACTGCTGATGGTCGGGGGAACAGGTCATCGTAGCGAGTCATAGCGCCTATGTCACGGGCGTAAGTCGTGAGAGGGCGCAGTTTCTGCTAAATCAAGGCCTCCCCCCAACCCCAAATACCCACTACCACTCTCCATCAGCATACAAACGCAACGCTCAATGCGTCGCCTCCGTCGTCCTCCTATGGCTCGGTTGGGTCTCGACAGTAGCAAGGTACGCCTCCGCTCTCCCTACAAGATCCAAGCCCATAAACGGTGAACTAACCCACTTCTCAGCACCTTCGTCCTCTTCGCCTCGCACGCGCACGATGCCAAATTCGGCCCCTTCTCCGCCCACGCCGTGAAACCCGAAGCCGAATCGAGCATACTACGCCCGGACGCCGCCGCAACACGGCCGACGCCTGCAAGGACGTATACGGGGGCTTGAAGCGCTGGTCGCTGCCACGAGAGCGCATCTGTCGTAAAAGGGGGGTTATTTTTTTGGTACCAAGGTTTACAGGTATACTGCTCAAAAAGCATAGCGAAGCATAGAGGAGCAAGGGCATTGTTGGCGTTATACCCGACCATTCGGATGGGTTTCGCGGCGCTTGGGTCTATCGATTGGAGAGTCAATGGGTTAAGTGGGCAGCGAGTCGGGATGTAAAAGGCCAGAGGGGTAGAGGTCGTACTGCAGAGTGCGAAGCATTCGCTATAAGACTAGTTTATCATATTATCAGTTCGAGGACAGGAGCTCGCTATTCTCAACTGCATGCGGTTTGTCTATATGGGCACTGAGTGGTTGCTAGCACTACAGCGGCCCGTACCGAGCACATTAGCACTTACTCGTACGTATCTGGCGTTGTATGTGTTATCAGCTGGGTGTTCCCTCAACAACTTAGGATCGAAGATAGATTTTTAGGACTGCTTAATGGAGAGATGGTAGAAGCATGGATCTCTAGTACAGGTACTTCAATGTCGCGTTTGTGGTTGAGAGGACTCACATCTAGAGACTGCTACTTGCTTTTGTCTATGCGCTTGCTGCCTGTTTCTTCTCCATTTATGACTTTGGTCTATTATCATTATCAACCCGATCACCGATTTCCAACGCATCTGCCATCATACACAAAACCCAACTCAGTGTTGATTCGAAGTAAGATCCAACGATAGTGGCGCTCGCATTCGCTATGCTGGTGTCGTCGCACAAGAACGCCACGGATATGATGCCAACGACAAAAAGTCACGGAGTTGAGGAAAGTCACCAACATCTACCTCACCATTGGAGATCCAACCCCACGATTTTCCAAGCCATCGTAGATAACACACCTCACTCCCCTTCCAGGAAAGAATAAGGACTTAAACTCTTGTACGTCCTTTTCCCCACCAGCAACCCGTCCTCACCAGTTGTCGCACCCATCCTTCTCGCATCCCTCACCCGCTTCTTCCGCAATCGCTCCTCAAGTGACTCAAACGTCATTTCTCCATCGGCTGATCCTGCGCTGATTCCGCTGTACCCAGTCAATCCTGTCATGGCAGTCATCCCCGAGTCAATTGTCATGATTGAAATTGTATCGTCCGTTGGTTTTTCGAATCGCTTTTCGGGCACCCACTGGAGTGTGGGACGGCGCAGTTCGGGCGCCACTTCGGGTCCCGACCAAGATATCTTGGCGCGGTGCTCGTTCGAGATGATGATGGGGTTTCCAATGGGTACTGGGCTCACGCGTTGCGGGCTGCTATCCGGCTTCTTGAGCCGGATAGGACTCGCCACCGGCGGGATAGCCCTCTCATTCTCGCTCTGAATATCCACATTAGCATCATCAGTTGCGTTGGTCTGCGCCTCTTCATCGTCAATCAAGAGAACAACCCAGACACCAATCTGCCCGTCTTTTCGCAGCAGAGGCGTGAAATGGATCCAGCGGCGACGGCCCTCTTCATCCGCGCGCGATATCCAGCGGATTCGAGCAGTGACGCCTCTCCCCGCGGCCAGCCCTTGTATGAGTTCGTCCCGGACTCGCATCGACCCGCCGATTTTGTCCATGATGGGCGATTGCACGAGCTCGGGGACTCGGAGGGAGGGCGCGGCGAAGAGGATACGGAGGGAGGGGTAAGGGCGCACGAGCATGTAGTGGGCGTAAAAACCGCTGGTTTTCGGTTCCAGGTTGATGTCAGGGTGGATGGATAGGTGTTCGACAGATGGTTGACCGGGTATGAGCCTCCGAGATCCAAGTTTCGGGGAGTCTGCTTCAGGTGTATGTGAGGCGGGAGCCTGGAGTATGCGCCCGCTCCAATCCTGGACCGTTCGCAGCTCCTCGGGATCGAACATTTCGCTCAGCTGTTGGAAGTCGGTCTTCCTTTCGCCGTTTGATGATTGCTCGCCGCTCTTGTTTCCGCGATGGCGATTTTGTTGCTCAACCACGCGTTGTAACGAGTCTAGGCCCACACCGTCCTTGAAGACATCGCTCACGTCAACTTGAGCGCCGAGGTAGTATCTGACGTTCCCCGAGTTGTCGCATAGAGGCGCGTGCATCAACAGGTTCATGAACGGCGATCCGTCACGGCGACTGAGAAAAACATTAGCGCGGTAGGAGAGGTCGAGTCCCAGGCACTTACTAGTTCAAGATGACTTCGCAGTGCTCTTGCCCAGCCGCTATTGACCTTCGAAGTCGTCGAACGCTCGCAGGGTTGGTCTTTGGTCCCTGTAGGAAGCGGCAATTGCGTCCAATGGTGTTGTTGACGCCATACTGTGTCAGCTGATGGAATTCTGGACGTTGATTTGTCAGCGGGATTCAAGGGCTGAGTTTTCGAAGCACAAGGCCGGTAGACGAACCTTCTGAGACGAAAACAATAGGATTGTCCGGCCTGGTAGGTTCGGTCAAGCAAAAGACCTCAGCTAGTCCTTCGGGTCCACGTTGACTTGACGGAACGATAGCTGTCGTAACCCGTTTGAACATACTAGATTTAGCTACCTCGACGTACATGTGCGTGACATAGGCAGGCAGATCATCCTGGAGAAGTAGGTTGAACGCATGCTGTGCTTTTGACTCTAGGACGGGATTCACAGTCGATTTGGCGGAGGTTGAGGTGAAATCATGTCCAGGTATTGACCCAAGGCTTTCCGCAATCGCATTTGCGTATCTGAAGGCCCGCAGTGCTTTGGTAGAGTCTAGATAGTAGAGGAGAATGGGGAGAGAATGCGGTCGATACTCGCTTAAGAACGCCGTGAACTTGAGAAGCGAGGATGTGTCGTCGAAGATGCTCTTAAGATGTTCGCCAGAGAATAGCAGGTCGGAAAATGCTTCAAGCGAGTTGGTCCCGTCGACATCTTCTACCGTCGTTTCTAGGTCATAGTCTTCCAAATGCGCCTTGAGCGTCAAATCAACATCCAGTTTGTTGCCTTGCATTGACGCTCCGGGTAGTGACGAGGTAGTTGTGGAACGGGTTACGTATGTATCGTTATCGGACGATCCATAGCCATCCATGGACCCTCTTTTGCCAGAGCTGTGATCGGAGGTTGCAGAATCTGGAGATTCGGCCTTGTCACTGCTATTATCAATGCTGTCAGTTGATATGAACTAGCCCACGGAAAGCTAAGACAAACCTGGGGCGCGCAAACTGATAAGCTAGCTGAGTTGTGCGGTCTGGACTCGGAGCTGGAAAACCGGGGACCTCCTCCACTATCTTGGGTAAGGCGTTCGTTTCGGTTGGCGACGTCTTCACTACGGGTTCGTAAAGCTCGGGAGTGATTGGAGGTGACCGCTGCCGCCCATTGATGTTATACGGGATAACAAGCGGATTCATTGCTCGACGTGGGCTGATGTGGCGCAATTGAGGATCCCACTAGACACGAGCTAGGGTGTTGGACGAAGAGCGCGATTCGTTGGAGGGAGAGTATGTGTTTGCCTGTCGTTCTTTAAATCTCACCATGCGGATTACATGCTCGAGATATCAACACTGTCACGAAAGAAGATGGAGAGATGGTGCCGCTGATGCCGAAGAGTTTTCGGTCTTGCGTTGGAGGTGTTGTTTAGATGTCAGGGTAGGCAAGGACCAGTCTTTGGTTGCAGACGCTGTGAGGGCACGGGAGAGGTGCGGTAAGATGGTCCAGCTGTACTTCGTTATAGCAAGGCAAGGCAAGGTCGGCGGTCAGATGCGGTTCTAGAGCGACGAGAGCAAGGGAAAGTTGAGATGCAGCTACAAGAGCTCACAAGACTTGTACATGTAAATGTGAAAGTGAGCCGATCTCATGCCAATCGTCGCCCGAGTCAATTATTGTTCCTGGTGATCATCAACGTGGAGTACCCCCGGGCCAGTCGATACGAGACAGCAGGGTGCGATGTGCAATATGCGATGTGCGATGTGCGATGTGCAATGTGCAATGTGCAGGACAAAAGAAATTCTCCGCTGCAGGTGCAAGGCAATGCGACGCAATGCGGAAAGATGATAATCTTAATAATAGTGAAGAGCGAGCACGGCTGCACCGCCAACACAGGCTGGTCATGGCCATGGCAGAGGCAGGCACAGCAACACCTCTGGTAGTGATGCAAGTCGAGTATGTATCGATAAACTTTTGGAGGCACAATCGTGTGGGCCTGAGTCCGTAACTTCGTACAACTGCCCAAGCTGCAAGGGTGGTGCTGAAGGGAAACGATGCCACATGGGAGACGGGAATGGTGGGATCTGACTGGACAGGGGAGCACGGGTAGCCCCCGTGAACGACGAGGGATCTGGGATGTATGGGAATGGGATGAGCTATTGGTTAGTCGTTGCTCGGGAACGGTTCAGGGTGTCAAGATTTAAAGAAAAGAGAGGAGAAAGGGAAAGGCAGAGTGATGCCTGCCCGGTATGAAAGGTGTCGGGCATCGGCCAACTCGAGAACAGAAGGCAGACCTCGGTGCGGATCCACAATCCCCCTTACTAAATTGGATCGAGATGGACTGAGATGGGTTATTGAGATTGAAAGGAACGAGAGGAGTTGATTGGCGCGAGATGATGACAAGAAGGCTCGGCTTCACGGTACGAGGGACCGGATGCCCATGTGGCTGACGGGCTGTAACGTAAAGGTACATGTATAAAACGACGAGATCGCGATCGTGCTACTTCCACGGCTCCCCTTTTCTTCCCTGGAGTCGTGAGCTGACAGTCTGGCACGCAATAGAATGGATATGGATGTCTGAGAAAGCTTTCCACTGCCAACACGGCTAGCACAGACTGCTATTGCACCTTTGCTATGCTCTAGAGGTAGGTAGTTCCAAGCTTCCAAGTTCAGACACGCTGTGACCACATCTAGACTACTCTACGGAGTCCATCTGCCTCTAGTGTGGAGGTTGCGCAACGGACAGGCGCACCAATGATTTCAAATTACAACTGCCGGAGAGATGATCTCGCCAACGGCAAGGTGATAGTGCTGTCAAGAAGATGCTTGGATACCGACGAGGCCTCCCCAGTCGCCGAGGTAGAAGTGATAGAGGGTGATTCGGTGCTCTCTCCGCCCACTGCAGGCTGACCGCATTAGATATCAAGCACAGCACATCATACAATGCACTCCACGAGTAATCCCTCGCAGCAGCCTTAACATGCCTGAAACTCGATGCAGCCGACAAGGCGTGAGGGGTGTCTTTCCTTTAATGCGTAGGTCGTAGGTAGACTATTCATTCCCCCCTCTCTGGACTCGCTGCATGTCAAGGACCCTTTTCTTTCGCTAGTCCTATCGTCATGCAGTACAGATTATTGTAGCTTTCATTTTCCTCATCCAGGAGTGACAGCTTGCCAGGTAATGAGGGCGAGCAACGTATATCTACCCCGTTTTTCGAAACGTAGAATTGCAACTTGCAAACGCAACCCGCGCAGCCTTCTCGCCGTGTAACAAATTACCGGGATTTCGGACACATCTCCGTAAAGCTGGAATTGCATGGGGCTTCACCCTCCTCTGCGCACCTGGAGCAATCATGACTTTTAAATTATAAAATATAAAATCAAGATTGGTGAGTGGGGACGTGAGACAGCAACGTGTTTTCCAGGCGGGGCCACATGGTGATCTTTTTGTCTTGTCTGTGGCCACTGCAAGGTGAGTATCCTAGGTGAGTATCCTAGCCTCTCGGGTTTGGGGGGAAAAGAAAAGGATCATGCACAGATGGGACAGACGAGCTCAACGGGCCAACGAACAGCCCCTAGAGTCATGGACTTATGTAGGCTACCTAAGGTAAGCACTTCGACTTAAGGTACCTTCGCCCTAAGGTAGACTCCAGTTCAGCCCCCCAGTTAGACTTTGCCAGGCACAGGCAGCCACTCAACGTCGATGATCCCTCGATTGTAGTTGGAAAGGGGAGGGCAAGGTGAGGCGAGGTGCACCTTGTTGATCCCACGGACGGTACGGAGTAGCATCGGTTGCTTCCCGCCTGGCGCCGAATTGGAAATCGCATGGCATCGCATTATCCTTCGCAAATCATGTCCTCGTAACGATCCA
Source organism: Lapillicoccus sp. (assembly GCA_965277795.1). GTDB lineage: Bacteria > Actinomycetota > Actinomycetes > Actinomycetales > Dermatophilaceae > Lapillicoccus. Next base: position 4,748,567 of record OZ255840.1, on the reverse strand, counting down.
ATATCCCCAAACTTGTAGCTTACAATTTTAATTCTTGCAGTTGCTATGCGAAACAATCTTCCAATGCTCTTTCTTTCGCAACCAACTTCGACTGTGACATCATCGACACTCTTCTGAGACATGTCTCTGACGATTCAGCAACCTGGTGCTCGCCTGGACAGCATCTCCAGGCGTGCGAATGGCGACAACACGCCTGGAAGTCCCAATGCTGGCAGACCCGCGGCAAACGGGGGTGAAGATGATCAGACCCTGATCAAATGGAGAGGAGCGACTTTCGAAAGACACCCGTCAAGTAACAACAACCACAACACCAACACTAGCACCGCCATGACGGCCACCTCGCACAATCCCAGCGTGAGCACGGCCTCCAGTGAGGTCGCTGACTTCTTCAGCCCGGAGGTCTTCCAGATCGTCTTGCACAATCCGACAACGGCGCACCAGCTTCTCAAGTTCAGCCAGACGCGATTCTGTGGAGAAAACATGGAGTTCTTGGACAAGGTGCGTCATCTATCCGGCTGCTTTGGACCAGTTGCCATACATGCGCATTGCTGATTCGACGCCCCTCCTCATAGGTGGATCGATATATGACCCTTCTCGACGAATTGACCAAGACCATGTCCGAGATCTACCGTTCCTTCACCTCCGTCGAGGCGCCGAGACAGTTGAACCTCCCGTCCGATATGATGAAGAGGATGAACGCCGACATCAAAACGACTACCCTGACAACACTCCCGGCCATGGAGCTCATCTTTTCCGACGCGCAAGAGAACGTCGAGAAGCTGTTGGCCTCCGATGTCTACCCACGGTTCGTCAAGCATCAGATCACTGCGAGCGCGGTGAAGGCATTATCACTCGATCGAGATAAATATGCAGGTCTGGGGGATTGTTTCTGCTTGACCAACCCTGCGTGAGCTCACCGCATTCGGACCCAGCTGCACGTGCACCCAAGATCTCGAATCGAAGCTGATGTCTCTTAGGATCGCGGACAACCCAATCGTCTATGCTTCCGACGGCTTCGTCAAAGTAACAGGATATTCGAGAACCGACATCATTCCGCGGAATTGCCGTTTCCTCCAAGGCAGCTACACTGACAATTCTGCCGTAAAGCGTCTACGAAGTGCGATTGACGCCAACCGCGAATCAGTGGAACTTCTCTTGAACTACCGGAAGAATGGAGAACCATTTTGGAACTTGCTTTACGTCGGTGAGTGGTGCTCGCGCCCCTTGGTGGTTTGAGGTTGACGTGAGACAGCACCCCTGATGGATAGGCTTGGCAGAGTAGTGTTCTTCCTCGGCGGACAGATCAACTGTTCAACAACGATCCACAATCGTTCGGACATTGTGCGCGTTCTATCCATCTCAGACGAACCCGAAGCAGAGGACGCCACCCTCGTCTCACCACCTGTCCAGCCCGCCAAAAACTCAAGAGGCTTCTTCAGATCTTTCAGAAGTCAAAGCAACAACAAGGCCACCACCAGAGAGCACGACGCAGGGATGGAACAAGATCTGATAAACCGGATTGAGAAGATGAACCTTAAGAATCAGATGAAAATGTTCTATTCCGCCTACTCCAAGGTATCTTCCCACCTGCCCACCTCTACCCTCCCAACGCTAACACTTCCACTCCTGCCAGTACCTCGTCCTCACCTATGACTCCCTAATCGTTCAGTTCTTTTCCGCCGGCGTTGTCGACATGCTCTGCGTCGACCCCAAAGCCGATACCAATTTCGTCGGCAGCGATGTCTTCAAAGTGCTGACGCAACACTCCGCCTACCCCGTCAAAGATTTCCGCAACAGGGTCAAGGCATCCTTGAGAATGGGCCGAGCCATCTCGGCGGAATTGGTGTTGAGCATCAGGAGGAGCGGGATGATCATGAGGGGTACGGAGAAGTTCGCCACACATTGGACACCGTTGAAGGACGAGGTGGGGCAAGTCAAGTACGTGGTGGTGACGTTGGCTACTATTATGCAGAATTGGTGATGGGGAGGAAGGGATGGGGTGTTGAGAGAATGATTGGAATATGGACGGATTTGGAACGGACAAGATACCTACAAAACGGCGTCACATGGGGTGCCTCATAGGGATAATGGGGACATCAGAAGTCATGTAACATAGTCATGTCTTGTGCGAGCGATCTAATAATTCCACGTTCACTTACCTGTATAACCTTGGGGGGGCGCGCAAACCCTAAGCGCACAATTTCCGCCACTCCACCATCACCACGTAATGATTAGCACCTAAACCAAAGTGAATCGCGTAACTTCATTAAGCGAGCGGCGCGCACACAAATCACGACCTGCCGTCGCACTCTTCTCCCACCAACACTCTCCATCACACATCACCATGAATGCTAACAGCATCAGTTTTCTGAGCATTCTTCTTCCTCTCTCAGCTGTCTGTCATCTGACAGCAGTTCAACAACTTCTGGCCGGCGAGCCAGTTATATCAGACTACTGAAGCAGTAAGACTCAAGTGTCTACAGCCTCTCAGTATATTTATTCAAAGTTTGAGCTCATAGTGGTCGGCCTAATTAAAATATCATTCAAAATGACGACCACCTCCGTATCTCATTCAAATTTAAACTCAAATACAAATACAATTAAAGAAATGCAACCTAGTGTTACAGTTGAGCACTACAGTAATCAACAGCAGTTCAATATACAAAATGTAAGTTCTGAGACATCTCACTCAGATCAACCTCAAAATGATCAACCTGAAGTGAAGGGAGCTTCTATTCTGCTACCACGCTAAAATATAATACAAAACGGCTTAGTAAGCATCTCTAAAGCATGTCACATGCAAAAATGTGTACTTAAGACACAGTTAACATCTTCAACATGATGTTTAGTATATAATGTACTTAAGACACATGTTAACATCTTCAGCATAGTGTTTAGTATATAATGTACTTAAGACACACATTAACATCTCTAACATGATGTTTAGTATATAAAATGTAGATTTTGAAGTAGATTTTAATTATATACAGTAAGTCTTCTTTAACACTACTGCCTTCACTATCTTGCTGCCTTCTCTGCTGCCTCTACTACCTTCTCACTGCCTCTACTACCTTCTCACTGCCTCTTCTACACCTTCAGCTCACTGTCATCATTATTTCCTTATCTCTCAGACACTCTCTTAGAGTTCTCTCACCTTCTCTTCTTTAATTAAGACTCAGTAGCTCTATCTGCTTGTAGTTAAGAGTTTATAGCCTCTACTTATACTTAAGAAAGCTCTGAAAGACTTCTCAAGAGCTCTGTAACCTTTAATTTCCTTATAGATCCTGTAACTGTAGTTAAGCAGGTAATTCATCTTGTAAAAAGTGAGTTTCTTACCTGCTTAAAGAGCTTTATTAAAGTCTCTTAATATCAGTAGTAGTGCTGAAGTGTAATGAAAGAATGCTTTAAGACTGAAAGATTATTAAGTAAAGTATTACTAGTAGACTATTAAGCTTCTGTAGACAGCAGTTAGCATTTGCTATATAAGTTGAGTATAAGACTTTTAACTATAAGTTATTCTATTTTTATATAGTAGTCTTGAGCTCTATATAATCACTCTAATCACTGTAGTCACACCTGTAACTGCTGCAACTGAGATAATCATCACTGATTACTCTAATTACTACAGTTACACCTATAACTGCTGTGACTGAGATGATCACTACAGATCTATAGTTACTCTAACCTGTGCTGACTAATCAACCTGTAATATAAAGAAGGAAGTTACAGATCTTCTAAACCTGTAAACTGTTAGTAGTGCACTGTAGAGTGAGAGCAGACTTATCTTAAGTCTTTATCTAACTGAAGTCTCTATTTTCTCTCTCAATTTCTTGTAGAGTATATAATCTCTATACTCTTATAGATCTTAAAGCTGCAGTCTTTAAACATGAAGATATAGTTATCTTACACCTTTTCATTCTTTAGAACTCTCTTAAAGAGGTGCTTCTGAAGTTCTGATGCTACATATAAGCATATAGAAGGTGGTACTGCTGAAAGAAAAGGCAGTCACACTTCAGAACATCTCTTAAAGGCTTAAGATTCATCTTTTTATGCTGTTACTAGCAGAAGTAATGCACACTTCTTTCTTTATAGACTCAGAATGTCTTAATGAAGAATCAGAAGTTATTAACATGTAGTTAATAGGTCTTAAAATCAGCAGCAGGGAGAAAGACAGTCTTATGCACAGAGAAGAGATGTTCACAAATCTCAGTGAGATTTAAAGAAGCTGTGTACAGCTTAAACATTGTAAGAGCAGCAGCAGCAATAGTGAGAGCAGTGAGAACAGACAGCAACAACAATATTGAGAAGTGTAAGAAAGTATAAAAAAGTCTGAGTGTCAGCACATTGTTTACATTTCAGAGGGGGTGACAGTGTGTTTATAAGGAGCAGGCTTATTAAGCAGTTATAAAATAACCTGTATGTATTATTCATAAGCTTGCTCATATTTAAGTTACATTTAGGGGGTTCAAATTGCGTTCAGAGTAGGTTTTTCTGTTTCAGGTGATTTTTTTCCTCTTTGAGACTAGACTAGACTTACTGTGATCTTGACACCATCTGCAAATTCTGCTTTCTTGTACTACAACTATAGCTACTATGAACTACCCTTTCTGTTGTTCTTGTAGGTGTTTAAAGCTCACTGCAGAATTCAGTTATGTGAGCTGTTAGAACCTGAAAACCTGTTCAGCTTGCAGGACTATATATTCAGGACTCTCTTCCCTGATCTTTCTAATCAGTTTTTAGAAGGACTCTCACTGGTGTGTTCACTGGTGTGTTTATGCTCCAGTACATAATGAGTTTTATTCACCTTCAGCAAAACACACCTGTGTAAGATTACTGCTCAGTGAATTGAGTTTAAATATTCACTACAATTGTCTCAAGATAAAAGCTTTGTCCTCAGTGCTACTGGCTGCAGTTACTCAATCAATTTTGATCATTGCAGCAGGGCTTCTCACAGCAGAAAAGCCCTGCTGTAGCAACTACTACATGTCAGGCATGTTAAGAAACAATGCATCATGTTTATAATAATGATTAAAATAATTTCAACCCTGTTTGAATCTCAGTTAATAGTCAGTCTACATCTTCTGCCAGTTAAGCAGCTGCTGCAGCTTCAGCATCTCTGTATAGCCCTACTATTTCAGAGGAATATTGAGGATATATCAGCAATTTCTATCAAAACCTAATGCAACTACAACAGGATGAATGTGTTCAGTGCAATGAAAAATGTTTCAATATAAAACTTAATTTAGAACAGATCTGCAAATGCTGTGTAGTCTGAGAGAGAAGTGAAAAACACTCATTGTTTATCAGAAGTAATTGCCTGAATGTTGACTTTATTTCTAAACACCTGTTTGAGTTAATGCAAGTTGAGAAGCACCTTATTGCTTGTTTACACATTTATATTTAAGTATAACAGATAAAAGGGCAGCAGTTCAAGTATAAATTATATGTAGTGACCTTTATGCAAAACACTTTAAAGTTGTATAATAAACTTTCAGTTTTACTCTCTAAACTTAATGTAAGCTGTTCAGAATCTGTTTAGTTCATTTAATTTAATAGTAACTTTATCTAGATTTTGCTGTTGAGACCTTCTTCTGACCACTTCAATTAAGATATTGAACAGCAGTTTAACTCATTGATGCATGTTAAAGACAGGTTGTCTTTAATTAATTAGTTTTTTTACAGGTTAATTACCCTGACTATCAGAATCTGGAAATTGATTGAGACAATCTGCTAACTCTCTCTGAAGATGGCCCTGTTACTAATCAGCTGCTTACACATAAGGTGGATAAGCTCTTACTTTCAAACTTTAACAATAGTCTGACTGGCTAAGATATAAACACAGATCTGAATAAGTTTAATAATGAAATTCAGCTGTTTCAAACTGCTGTAGTGCTTAATCTGCTCCCTAATTAGACAGAAATAAAATGTCTTCAGTAAGTGTTAATGCAAGCTACACATTCTGTGAATTTTAATGTGCTCTTTATAACATCTGTTGCAGACAACCCTGTTTCTGAATGAGATTTAAAACCTGTCTTTTAAATAGTATTCTCAGGCCTATTTCTGTACAGATGTGACAATTTCTATAAACAGAGAGAAGAGACTATCAGCCTGAGTAATTAAATCTGTCATCTACTGAAACACAAAGATGGCTGCTTTACTTGTTATTCTTAATTCTACTACTACACCTTTAACTACATGCTATGTATTCAGTTAAAACAGCACTTCAGCTATGTGTGTAAGAAGCTCAACAGTAAGAATATTACTTTTTAAGATCTGAAGAAGTGAGTTCAGGAGGGAAAAGCAGATCTGATCAATCATATTGTCTGTTTAGCAGAGCAGCTGCATAAAACCTGATCCTTTTGAGCCATCAGAGACTGTAAACTTGAAGCTATAGTTTTTAATCTAAATGTGCTGCATCTGTTCATTACAGTAAGTGCTGCTGACTGTAATGAATGCACATGTTTTTATTAGAGTGTAAAGATGGTTTATTTTCTATCAACTCAACGCCATCTATATACATTGAATTAAGGTTATCTACTAACTCTAATCTAGCAAAGCTAGAGTTGATGTCATAAAAGCTTTCAAGCAGCATACAATAGAGAAGTCAGCAACAACTATAACACTGACCTTCAGTAATTTGACCTGCAGACTCAAATGTCAAGGTCTGAACACTATTCTGAACTAACTGAATATGAGCAATATAGAGCTGTGTTAGACAATTTAACTCACAACTCTCACATTGCAGCAGAGTACTTGATATGCTGATTTAAGCTGTTCTTAAAACACATTATCTGTAAGGTGTTTAAGGTTCAGAATCACTGATACTACTATGAGTAGCAGACTCATAGAAGCAGTTATGTGCATAACTTTGTTTAACTTAATGAGGTGCCAGCAGTTTATACAGAAACAGATTACAGTTGTAAAACTCTCTCTCAATAATGAGATAATTGAGTGACTGCTGTGAACCCTAATTGCACATTGCTGTTAGGCAAGAATTCAGTGAGCCTGCCTATTACTAAATATTTAAATACCTGACTTTAATAGATATGCTAGATAGATAGATGAATAAAAGGTATTTAAGTATATAATCAATATTGTGCACTGCATATGTGAGTAGATGATGCAGACTCTGCATGCTATGTAACCTCATCAGTCACCACTAGTGGCCGGCTTACTAAGCTGCTCTAGCTCTACACTTAAGTTCTAGATGCATATTAAACACTCTCTCTGCAGCTAGCCTCAAGTTGTTCTTCTTTTGTAGTCCTCTTATTCTCATACCTGTAGTTGTAGTTGTAGCAAAAACAAACTCTTGTTAGTGAATTGTGAGAGGTAACAACTTTATCCTGACATTTGTACATCTTGAATTCTTCCCTCCTCAATCTCACAACATTATAACTTCAGCACTGCCTTCTCAGGAGCTCTTACTCTGACAATTACAATCAGTAAGTAGCTCTGTTAATGTGGCTTTATATTGTTGTCATGGTAGTCTGCTTTTGTATAACTTTTGATGTTGTATTTACACATTACTAACACTGTTAAATTCAATACATCTGGTGGGGGTTTGTCATTCTGCCTGAGTTTCTCCCTCCTCCTCCTTCTTCTGCTCCTCATTCCACTTTACCTGGTGGCCATACAGGCACTAGAGCCTCCATATGTGTCAACTCTGATGACACATTGGTGCTGAGTGAGCACTTAATAGTGCAGAGTAGTCATGAGTTGAGGATTCACTCAGGGTGAAGAAGCTGCTCCCCCACTCACCAGCCCTCAATGAGTGACAGGTCTCACTCCCCTACTTGTCAGCCTTCAGGTGGTATGGCGTTCAGTGTTTAATGTTTGAAAGGGGTTGTTCTTCATTTAGCATGCTCCCTTAAAGTTTCAGCAAGTTGTACAAGCTCTAACTGTTAATGATGACTTCTAAATGTGTCTTTTGTCAACACTTTTATTAGTTCATCAGCCAACATCTCTCTTGTAGGTACTTAATTAACAACCAGCTTCTTGTTGTCAATTATGTTTTAAATGTAGTGATGTTGTACATCAATGTGTTTTGTATAACTGTGTTGCTTCAGGTTCTGCACAAGCTTTATGCTTGACTCATTGTCTTCTAGCAGTGTAATATTAGCGGTTGCTTAATTAAGACTCAACTCATTAATAAACCTCTGCATTTAAATACTCTGCCTCACACTATACTCTAGTGCAATATGCTCTGCTTCAGTGGTTGATGTTGATACAGTGTGTTGCTTCTTCAACATTCATGCAACAACACCACTGTTTAGCATAAAAACATATTCTATAGTTGATCTTTAATTCATTATGTCTTCAGCATAGTTGCTGTCTGAATAGCTGTACAGTATCATTGTGGATTAATTTATACAAATGTTCACTTTCACTTTAAACATCAAGCCAACACTTGTTGTGCCTTTCAGGTATTACATAACTTACTTAACCACCTTGATATGTCTGACTCAAGGATTTATAATGTTCTGACTAAGACATCTTACTACAAAGGCAATATCAGGCTGTGTATTATAAGCAATATACATCAGCTTTTCAACAATTCACTGTAGGTTCTTTAGACTGACTTCATCTGAGTCTTCTGCTTTGTTCAATGTAATAAACAATCCTGGTTTCATTGATACCTCAACAGGTGAACAGTCTCACATTTCTTCTTTCTGAAGAACTTCTTCAATGTATGAAGTCTGATTAAGGGTTAAAGTGTGCTTATTCTGATCTCTTATGACCCTGAAGCTGACAATAACTCTTGCTTCCTCAAGATCTGACATCTTAAATACCTTATTGAGAACAGCCTTTGTACAACTAACTTCCTGCAGTGTCTAACTTGCAATAAGAAGGTTGTTCACATAGACACTGACAATGATGACAGTTCCATGAGTCCTTCTAACTAGTATGCTTGAGTCTGCATTTATGATCTGAAACTCTTCCATCTTTATAAGGCTGATTAACTTCTTATGTTAAAGTCTTACTGATTGCTTTAGTCTGTACAATCTTTTTACTATCTAACAAGCCATCTTATTGAGGTCTCTAACAGTTACACTCTTTGAGACACATATATAAATATTCTCCCTCTTGCAGTCTAGTTCTCCTGATAGGTAGGCTGCTTTAATGTTTATTTGATAAAGTTTCAGGTTGTACAAAGTCATTAAGACTAAAAACATTCTCAATAACTCTCTATATACAGTCAGAGTGAATGTCTTCTAATAGTTCACTTCATAGACCTGTGAAAATTCCTGAGCTACAAGTCTGGCTTTAAACTTTGTAACTCTCTCCTTCTCATCATACTTGATCTTGAAAACTCACTTGCACCTGACAGGCTTCCTGCCCTGTGGCAATGATTCAATAATTCATACTGAGTATGATCTCAGGTTTGTCAACTCATTCTCTATAGCCTCTCACCATTGCCTCTTATACATTAAGTTGTTCACAGCTGCTTTATATGAACACAGTTCACTGATTTGTCCTGATTAATTACTTCTATCTTAGCTTTCACTCTTAGTCTTGTAGGCACTTATGTTTCTAACAACATTATGGTCTCTTACACCCTGACTCTTAGCAGTTTGTACAAGTCTCAGAGCATTGGCTGCAGCCTCTTCTTTCAATCTTACTGACATTCATTCTGTTCTAGATGTCTCAGCTACACCTCTTTCACTTAAAGGTACAACTCTGTCTGTACTTGCTTTATATGTAGCTTGCTTGTTACAGTGTGCTCTAATACTCAGCTTCATGAGGGCAGATTGATCTAATGCATCAGATGTCTCAGCTACACCTGCACCCACCTTTAGTGAGTGTTCACTGCCTATCACTATAGTCTTAGACACAGTGAAACTATTAGAGGTAGAGGAACCAACTGACTGTGTCTCAATCAATCTTCTTTCAGGACTATTAGTTAATAAAGGGTTCAATGAACATTCTCTCTTTTGTAGAGGCAGTGCTGGCATGTCCTCCTCAGTCTCTTTAGATGAATTTGAATCTTTATTATAATTTATACAATCATGTTGTATGTTGTCAATATTGGTGTTAACAACTAATTTGTGTGAGCAGCTACATTTGTAAGAGGTATTAGGTGCTTTCCTGTCTTGTAATCTTATACATGTAGACATAGATAAAGGTGTCTCTATAAGATTAACTTCTCTGCTGATCTCATCAATAGTATATGTGGAGATGAGATGTATAGAATTTGTCTTTGTGCTTCACACTTTGATTTGCTTACTAGTGTTGGTATATTTAACAAAAATTCCTTTTCAGGTTCAGTTTAAGTCTGATTTGACTCACCTTTCAGCTGGTATATGTACATACAAAAGGGAATCAAAGATTCAGATATGCTTAAGACTCAGCTGTTGTTCAGTTCAGACTTCCTTCAGAGTTACAGTTTTAGCATGAGTTGACAGCCAGTTTCTAAGATAGTTCACAGTATTCATGACTTCAGCCCAGAACCTATTAGGTAGTTTGACATTCAGTAGCATAAAGTCTTTCATTGTACAAATGATTCACCAGCATTGTTCAGCCACTGAATTATGCTCTGAAGTGTATGGGGCAGAAAACTTAAGAGTAGCCCTGTGGTCAGCAATATAAGTGGCTATTGCTTAACTTACAAACTCTTCTCCCCCATTAACATGTAGATGTATCATCTTAACACCAGTTTTATTCTCTGCCTGTTGCAATCAGGTCTTCATCTTATTAAAGTATTGATCTTTTGTTCACAGGAACAAAACTCATGACTTTCTTGTAAAATCATCAATCAGTATTCCTGCATATAAACTGTCTTTAAAAGATGGTAGATCATGCAGCCCTTAAAGATCAGAGTGAACTCATTTAAGCTTGTGTGTAGTGAGTTGCATTGGTTCATGTTGAATGATTCAGGTCTGTTTACTGGTGACATAAGGCTCACACACTGCCTGTGATGAGTTATACAAAGGAATCAGAGTTATATCTTCATTTGAATTGTTGTTATCTGACTTATCATCACTCTGTAAAGTTTTGTTGTTATCTTGCACTGTGATGTCCATCCCAGTGATGATTCAGCTGGCATGTTTGACTTGTATAATTTCTGAATGGGCCAATTAACAATGTCATAGCTGTAGTTCCTTAGTCAGTGCGCATAAGAAACTGAGTCAGCCTTAAACAGCTATAGCTGTATTGTTAATGATATTCAAAATGTATAGATTGTCAATTTGCTGTGCACTGACTACTGTCCTGCCTTTCTTTTTCAGAGTCATTTTGATGTCTTCATTGTAGTAGATGATGCCGCTTTGCTGAAACTGTCTCAGTGATATCAAATTTGTTGTTGCCTGTAGAACAAGGGTGACATCTTTGATCTGAACAGTTTCAGTCTTCATATGAATCTCAATAACTCCTTTTCCAACAGCTGATATTATATTTTCACTCACAGTTTCAAATTTCTTATTGTATGATTCAAGGTTGAGAAATAGATGTTGTTGATTTATAATGTGTTCAGAGACTTTAGAGTCTATATATCAGTTGTACAAATTGCTTCTGACACTTGCAATCATGTTGAGTTAGTTTCTGCCTGATGTAGATAATTCTGTATTGCTGTCTTCACTATTGTACTTCTTTAATCTTTAAACTTAATGCTTGAGGTTCTATTTGTTGTTGTAGCTGACAGTGCCACATCACTTTGTAGACTCATTCATATGAGGTTTCTCCACATGTAGTTTAGAGCAGTTTCTCACTAAATAACCTAACTCTCTGCAGTTATAACAGTCTTTTAGCCTTTGACCTCAACTCATTCCTTATGCCACTAGGGTTGGGTTTGAGACAAGATCAACTTCACAATTCACTTTAATTCATACTTCTTCAGAGGATAGAATGAGTTGAGTATTCTTCAGTGTTATTTCATCTTAATTCAGTATATAATCTTTCCTTGAGTTGTATTCTTCTGAAAGGCCTTCAAGTAGTGTAATGAGGACAATATCATCCCATACATCTTGTCCAGAAGTGACAGCGGTTTGAATCTAATTTATCAAGCCTGTTATCTCTACAAAATGCAAGTTAATTGACTTGTTGTGTCCTTATACTTCTAATGCAGATGAGTGTAGTAGTAAAGAGTGTAATTCAGTGTATACTACCCCCTGCTCAACCTGCATATAAACAGCCTTCAATTTGTTCCAGATGTCTGCTGAATTGTCTGTGCCTTCTACATTCTTGAACAGGTTGTTATTTAGTCCTCCCTTGATGATCTTAGCTGCTTCAGCAGAGTCTCAGTTAAAACTAGCAATTGTTGCTGTTGTAGTCCCATTCATATAAGCGCCTGTTATGAATTATGTGTATGTATGAAGTCTTGTTTGTCTATCTAGAAGAGTGACGCGGCATATATGCTCGCTAGTGTCATGCGGAGCAACTATAGCCCGGTAAGGCTGTGGTTATACCGTAACAAATGCCCGCAAAAAACAAGAAAAAGCGATGCCCTCATTGCATAACATTAGTACCCTCTGTAGCCAATTCTAACCTATTCCCTGTTGAGGACCAAAGGGCTTCCGGGGGGTATAAAGTATGGTGGCGTTCACTAGCGCAGCACTAGTGGTGTCAGCAGCTGGGGCGGAGAAGGCAGCTGAAGCGGAGGAAGCTGGTGCGGAGGCAGCTGAAGCAGAGACTGCAGCTGATGCGGAGAAGGCAGATGGGGCGTACACAGCTGGTGTGGGGAAGACAGCTGGTGTAAAGGCAGCTGAGGCAGAGGCAGCTGGAGCGGAGGCAGCTGGTGTAGAGGCAGCTGGTATAGAGGCAGCTGGTGCGGAGGCAGCTGGTGGAGAGGCAGCTGGGGCGGAGGCAGCTGAGGCAGTGGCAGCTGGGGCAGAGGCAGCTGATGCGGAGGCAGCTGGTGCGGCCAGAGTTGAGGTGAAGGCAGCTGATGCAGAGAAGGGAGCTGGTGCAGCGGAGGCAGCTGAAGCGGAGAAAGCAGCTGAGGCAGAGGAGGCAGCTGAGGCAGAGAAAAGGTCTTGGGTGCACTGAGGTGAGCGTTTGATATGCTCCACAACTGCATTGTCTTCTGACTCCCATTTGTCCAGTCTTAAATGACACCTAGTACATTGTACCATATCAGGATATTTCTCAGAACCGGCATAGGAAAACCCTGCTACTGCGAGGTCTGCTGGTTGAGGTGCTGGTGTGAGATGAGGCCAAGAGATGGATCCAGACATGAAGGTTCTGAGTCGTTCATTGTAGGAGGTCATGATTGAGGTGCCCATCATTGTATCCATGCTCTTTCTATGTCTGATAAAGCGGTGGCGAGGCGTTGAAGGTTAAAGGGTTCGTTTTGGCTGCTTTTTGGCTGATTTCAAGGCATAGAACGGCCGTTTTCGTTTTATGTTTCAGGTTTACCCCTGAGGCGTTTCGCTGGTTTTCTGACGTGTGTAGGCAGTGTCGTAGGCGGCAGTTTGGGGGGTGGAAAACAGGCGGTTTCAACTTGATATTGGTAGAGCTGGAGTTCTTGCAGGACTGCTAGCTCGCTGGTGTCTAAAGACTGGTGTCTAGAGACTGGTGTCTTCGTTGTAGTAGGTGGTTTTTGGCTGATACTACTGGAGGACTGGTCATACGCAATGAAGCGCTGCTGGTGGCATACACAATGAAGTGCTGCTGGTGGCATATGCCTATTCAGTATGAAGACTGAACATAGATCTTAACGCAGGTGTTGCTACCATTTGTTATGAATTATGTGTATGTATGAAGTCTTGTTTGTCTATCTAGAAGAGTGACGCGGCATATATGCTCACTAGTGTCATGCGGAGCAACTATAGCCCGGTAAGGCTGTGGTTATACCGTAACATTATTCTTATAAATAGAAGCTTATACTTAATTTATATAGTAAATATTACCTACTGTTTAAAGACTGCTGTCTCTTCTATTTCTTAATTAATATCTTCTTCAGTCTTAAAGTATATCTTTTATTACATTAGATTAGTATAAATGCAGAAAGAGAATAAAACTAAATACTCTACAATTAAAACAGATCTTAAAGAGGCTTAACTTAATACTAAACTTATCAGTAAAGAGAGTCAGTTTATATTCTGTATACAGATATTATTAATTTATAATAGACAAGTATATAATTAAGCACTGTTAAAGACAGTAGTTAAGTGGAATAAACAATAATTAACAGTCTATTTATATATATTAACAGTGTTTTACAATGATAGAATTAATGTAAAAGACAGATATAACTTATAATAAATATTATATTAATTAAATTTAGATTTTTTGTAAATGTGTTAATGTTGTTTATATAATTATATTTAACTATAGAACCCCCATATCGTTGTTCAGTTCACATTTACAGCCTTAAGGTAGTGCTGAATTATGCATGATTTATACTAATTATGCTATATTTGTGCTAGTGTGCGCTTACATAACACTGCAAGCTGTGACATCAAGCGTGAGGTCCCCTCGCCGCTGGACCTCGTTTCCATTGACCAGTCTCGAAGTATATAATATAAGAGTGGAATTTAACACCGGAATGTATGGACATGAAGCTGGAGTGTAGGAGTGGCTGGTAAAGATTCCTTCAAGGTGCCCAGTTCGTAGCCACACATCAATCACTCCATTCCACGAAACAGTGTACTACACCAGTGACATCTTCCTTGCCAGTGATATATTACAAACCCTCATTCCAGCTCGCTGCCCACTTCAACCTTTCCATCTTTCTTTCTTCCAACTCTCTATCTTTGAATTGCATTGCTATATGGACGACAGTTGGTACAAACACAGTGTGGCTTGGTAACTCTCTTGAAGCGAGTGGTCCCCAGAATTGGAGCCGCTTGGTTCAGAGCCTGTGCGTGACAGATGAAGCTTATGTGAACCCTTATGCAGCTAATGGCACGCCAAAATTCACATTTCATAAAGGTATACAAGGAGGCATACAAGGAGGCACACAAGGAGGCACACGAGGAAGCACACAAGAAGGCACACAAGTAGGCACACAAAGAAGTTGACGAGAAGCCATTGAACTTTTGGCAAGTTCTAAGTTGAACTTGTAATGGGATAATATTTTGGGGAATCATATCAATAATCTTCCAAACGTTTATTAAATTTATGTCCACTAGCGGCAGGTGTTATGCAATGCTAACCGACATACTGTGCTTTACTACCTATGGGTTTCAAACGGAACTTGTCCGCAGCCTGGATCCTCAAATGTGTACTTAATAAGTAACCTATGCTCTCCTTTCTCTAGACAAAGCTCTTTTGAGCCAAATGCAGCTCCACCTTCAACAGTCTTGTCTTGATTGCTCTCCAACGTATCGAGGTCAATATATCCAAACCTTCCATCTTCATAAGTGTCCTGAATACCACAAGGAAGCCATTTGACTTGGACCCAGCAGGTATTGTGTCTTGCAAAAAGACTACGTGCACCCTCCATAGCATTAGGGTCCCACGATGCATGCAAACTTACTACATCTGTTTGCACAGTAAAGATGTCGCACGGGTGCGTAAGCTTGTGATACGTCCAGTTACCTCGAGACAGGCGCTGAGAGGTTACAATTGGTCTTAATGGACTCATATTCGCACCCGTACGCTGCTGTACATCTAGTACATCTCGCTTGGCGGATGGTGTATGAGCGGTAAGCAAGCTATCCTTTGAGGTGATCTCAGAAGAGCCGGTATCAGCGAACGCGAAGCTCTTAGATGGAGGTTCTTCTTGGTCTTCGAACACGTCATCGTAAGCACAGTCTAACGCCTCTCTAATAGAATGCCGTGTGTGTGCTCTAGAGAGCGTAGAGGTTGACGACCAAGGCTCATGTAAGAGCAAAACGCTCTCATTTGGGTGCCGACACGGAAGTTGTCTGTGATTTAACGTGTGTAGAATTTTGGCTTCCAATATCGCGTTGAACCGCTCAATCACTGAAATGGTGTGTTCGTTGGCAGGAGATTCGTTGATTGGCCACTCTGGTAATATCCATTTATCGTAGAGCCTCCCATGTGTTCTGGGAATATAGAACTTGTTATGTGTTTTGATAAACAGATCGCACAGGTAACAAGCGCTCTTGCTCAAACAGATTATCCGTGGATGAGGTATATTCGGGTTCTGCTCATAGAAAAACAGCAACTGAATTTCGGCATGAATCTTCCAAGGGGTCACGCAATTGAATATACATGACTGGAATTTCGTTCATGCTGCCGAAAGAGACCTAGAGACACAACTCTCACGATATCGCCGATGCAATAAATGAGTAATCCGTTGAAGAGTCTTATCAAAGCCGATGGGGTCATCTGTAATAGAGGCGGTGTTGAGCTCAGGCTCTTCCAGAGCTTTGATCGAAATGTGTCTGAAGATTGTATATCTTGAGCTTCGGGCAGCATCGATAAGATCACAGGAAATACAGTAGTAGCGTCCGAGCTTGCTGATTGCTTGTGGTAGGAAGGTCTTGAGGGTTGGATTGATAGATAATGAAGTCTGAAGGGCTCTCTGGAGACTGCTTACGTCAAGCTCGTAAGCCTGGATAAGAACGTCCATAAGCACATCCTGTGAGAGACTTGAAGCGGCATGGCCGTCACTGGCAGCCTCAAATTTATCGAAGGTTTCACATAGTTGTTTCGAGTACGATTGTATTTTGGCTAACTCGGCCTTTGCTATTTTCCCTTGTGGGTTTATTGAAGGGTCGTTGATTGTTCTGCTCAGTAGGGCCAAAAGACCAGGCTTCCCCACTGTTTTCCTCGTTTTCTCGGCGTGTCTGGACCTTAGGCGGGACAAAATGCGAGCTTTATCTAGCGTGACAATTTGTCGGAATAGGTCTTGCCTGATATCTATTCTCGAGTCTGCTAAAGATCTGGATTAGCAAACCCCTGTGTCTTGAGCAAGCCCAGTCATACCCCTTAGTGCTGCCTTTTCAAGCGTGTTGGCAATGCCGTTGAAATCTTCTGTGATACGTGAGAGATCTCCAGTGTTTGAAGCTAGACAAATTGTCATCCCTCTCTTATCGAAATCTTCTTCAATGCTGACCGCCATGACCCGGAGCATGTCATCCGTTGAGGCTGAAATGAAGGCGAAGCTGTCAGCAAGCTGCTTTTCTCGCTCTGGGGCAAGCTGCTGTGCCTCGTCATTTTCACAGCTTAGTTTGTTCTCTTTTGGACTCTCAGGGACCTCATTCAATGTCCACAGCAGCGTGATGTTTTCAACTAAGCGCTTTCAAGTTTTTTGAGCGAAGGACAGATCTGACATATTGTGGTACAAATGGTCACTAAAAGTCGGCAAGGAATGGCCATAAGACTCGTTATAGGCTGTAGCGGGCAAAGATTGGCCCAGCAACGCTTAGGTGCTAAGCCTTCCGCCTAATGATTCAATTTGTCTTCGGGCCAAAAGCATCAAGAAGGGGAAATATATATGTGTAAGGTCTTGGTTGTCTGAAAAGCCGGTTAACTACAAGTTAAAAGGTTGAGTTACCAGGCTGTACAGTAGCAGACCCAAGTGATATTCACTAACCTTTATTCTAGCCCGGTACCCACCTGGGTACCATAAGGCTGACACAGTACATTATATCACAGTCTTAGTAGTTCTCAGCCATCTCAGCCTTATGGTACCCATCCCCCTGTAATAGTTGGTACCTACCCTTAACTTTTGACATAATGGTTGAATAAAATTGCTTTAAGTGAGGGAGTTATAGAGCTGAAAGAGATCTTTAATTAGCAGTTTTATTCATCTTCTCATTATAAAGACTGAGAAAGTTATTAATTGTGTAAGAAGTTCTTAAGTTTTGATGTTCTCTCTCAAAATTCAGGGTCTTTCTTGTTTACAGAGTCAGAACTTCGCAGTAAAATTATTACAACATAGATAACTTTGACACTGCAACAGTTATAATATAACTTTGTATGAGAGACTTATAGAGGTCAGTAAACTGAGTAGTTTATACACTAAAAGCAAAGTTATATCTATAAAACTCACTGCTGTACAAAAAGATGAAGACTTATATCTTTAAAATGTTGATGTTCTTCCTCTACTGCGTCGCAATAATTTGAACTTATAACATACTTACAACATAGATAACTTTGATACCTCAACAGTTATTAAATAACTTTATATGAGAGACTTATAAAGCTCAGTAAACTGAGTAGTTCATACACTGAAAGTAAAGTTATATCTATAAAGCTCACTGCTGTATAAAAAGATGAAGACTTATGCCTTTAAAATGTTGATGTTCTTCCTCTACTGCGTCGCAATAATCTGAACTCATAACATACTTACAACACACATAACTTTGACACCTCAACAGTTATTAAATAACTTTATATGAGGAACTTATAGAGGTCAGTAAACTGAGTAGTTCATAGACTGAAAGTATAGTTATATCTATAAAGCTCACTGCTATACAAAAAGATAAACACTTATACCTTTAAAATGTTGATGTTCTTCCTCTACTGCGTCGCAATATTTTGAACTTATAACACACTTGCAACACACATAACTTTATCACCTCAGCAGTAATCAAATAACTTTATATGAGAGACTTATAGGGGTCAGTAAACTGAGTAGTTTATACACTGAAAGTAAAGTTATATCTATAAAACTCACTGCTGTACAAAAAGATAAAGACTTCTATCTTTAAAATATTAATGTTTCATCTTATCTAATCTTTGAACCCTTAATATGTATAGCTGTTAACCTCAAGTCTATAACTGCGAGAATTTTTTTCAACTTAGAACTTAAAAGTTTAGATATTTATCTACAGTTATACTATTATATAATGTTCTTACAGTGTTTTTAAAAGGTAAGAAACAGTGTTATTAGAAGATAAGAAACAGATATATTAAATAGAGAGAGAACAATCATATTAAATAATTAAAAAACAGGCTTATTATAAGATAAAAAAAGAGTTATATTAAACAGAAAGAGAACAACTATATTAAAAAGTGAGAACAGTGTTATTAAAAGATGAAAGAACAGTTATATTAAACAGTAAGAAAATAAGTATATTAAACAGTGAGAAAACAATTATATTAGAAGATGAGAAACAGTCTTATTAGAAGATAAGAAAACAGCTATATTAAACAGTGAGAGAATAATTATATTAAAAAGTAAGAAATAGTCTTATTAGAAGATAAGTGATAAGTTATATTAGACTGAGAAAATAATTATATTAAACAGTGAGAAAATAGTGTTATAAAAAGATAAGAGACAGGTATATTAAATAATAAGAAAATAGTCTTATTAGAAGGTAAAAAACAGCTGTATTAAACAGTAAAAGAATAATTACTAACCCTAACCCTAACCCTAACCCTAACCCTAACCCTAACCCTAACCCTAACCCTAACCCTAACCCTAACCCTAACCCTAACCCTAACCCTAACCCTAACCCTAACCCTAACCCTAACCCTAACCCTAACCCTAACCCTAACCCTAACTTTTTCCTCACTGTTTAATAAACTTATTTTCTTACTATTTAATATAACTGTCTTCTTATCTTCTAATAAGACTATTTCTTACTTTTTAATATAATTATTCTCTCACTGTTTAATATAGCTGTTTTCTTATCTTCTAATAACACTGTTTCTCATCTTCTAATAAGACTGTTTCTCATCTTCTAATAAAACTGTTTCTCATCTTCTAATATAATTATTTTCTCACTGTTTAATATAGCTGTTTCTCATCTTTTAATAAAATTGTTTTCTTATCTTCTAATAAGACTATTTCTTAATTTCTAATATAATTATTCTCTTACTGTCTTTTTGACGGGCCACTGCCTCAAAAAGGCATTCAACTATACAGGTAGACGTGTGACGGCACTTTTTAGAGTCTTAGAGGGGGGGGCATTAACTGCAAGTAGCCTCCTTATTGCATCAAAGATATACTCTAGAGACAACCCCCTTTTTTGTGTTGAATCAACGTTTAACTACAGCAAAACCCTGCTTCAGAGCATGCTCATTGACGGCCTCAATAAGGGCTCTGACAGTCGCAAAAGTCTCTCCTATATGAGGTGGCTGTAGGCTCATGGAGGCAGGCGTATCATCCTCAGACAAGAACGATGAGAACGATGATGACAGGTCATACTTCATAATTTGAAGGCGCAGGCGTAAGGCTTTAGGGTGTGAATAGGGCTTTAAGGAGTGTATAAGACTTTAAGGAGTGTATTAAAAGAATAAAGGCAGTGGCGCACTGAAAAATCTATTCTATGTGTCGTACGTGTTTAATTATACTCAATGTAGCTAGCTAGTCACGTCAGAATTACCCGATTAGGGGGGGTGTCAATGTACTAAAAAAGGGGGTGTCAATGTATTAAGGGGGGGTGTCATTCTAAGAAGGGGGGGTGTCATTTTATGAGGACTCAGAGAACATCAACATTTTAAAGGCATAAGTCTTCATCTTTTTGTGCAGCAGTGAGCTTTGTAGATATAACTTTACTTTCAGTGTATGAACTACTCAGTTCACTGACCTCTATAAGTCTCTCATACAAAGTTGTTAAATCACTGTTGAGGTGCTAAAGTTATGTATGTTGTAAGTGTGTTATAAGTTCAAATTATTGCGACACTGTACAGAACATTAAGGAAGAACATCAACATTTTAAAGGTATAAGCCTTTATCTTTTTGTACAGCAGTGAGCTTTATAGATATAACTTTACTTTCAGTGTATGAACTACTCAGTTCACTGACCTCTATAAGTCTCTTATATAAAGTTATTAAATCACTGCTGAGGTGCTAAAATTATGTGTGTTGCAAGTGTGTTATAAGTTCAAATTATTGCGACGCTGTTGAGGAAGAACATCAATATTTTAAAGGCATAAGCCTTCATCTTTTTGTACAGCAGTGAGTTTTATAGATATAACTTTACTTTTAGTGTATGAACTACTCAGTTTACTGACCTCTATAAGTCTCTTATACAAAGTATTATTATAACTGTTGCAGTGTCAAAGTTATCTATGTTGTAATAATTTTACTGCGAAGTTCTGACTCTGTAAACAAGAAAGACCCTGAATTTTAAGAGAGAACATCAAAACTTAAGAACTTCTTACACAATTAATAACTTTCTCACTCTTTATAATGAGAAGATGAATAAAACTGATAATTAAAGATCTCTTTCAGCTCTATAACTCTCTCACTTAAAGCAATTTTATTCAATCATTATGTCAAAAGTTAAGAGTGAGTACAAGGAATTACAAGAGGTTGAGTACAGTAAGGCTGAGATGGCTGAGAACTACTAAGACTGTGATATAATGTACTCTGTCAGCCTTACTGTACTCAGGTGGGTACAGGGCCGAAGTAAAGGTTAGAGCTTGCTCATGTTAAATCTTCAGAGGGGTTTCAAATTGCGTTTCAGCCGCTAGTGAAGCAGATTTTTCTGCTCCAGAGGTGGTTTATTCCCTCTTTGAGACTAGACTCACTGTGATCTTAGCACAACTGCAAATTCTGCGTTTCAGCTGTACAACTATAGTACAGTTACTATGAACTACCTTATCTGTAGTTCTTGTAGGCGTTTGAAGCCCGCTGCTGAATTTAGTGACACAGGCTGTTAGAACTTAAAAACCTGTTCAGCTTGCAGAGCTGTAAGTTTGAGGTCTTGAGGTCCTCTTTTATAATCTTTCTAACCAGTGTTTTAGAAGGACTCTCACCGGTGAACACACCGGCGTGTTCATGCTACAGTACAGGATGAATTGCATTCACCTCCAGCAAAATGCACCTGTGTAAGACTGCCACTTAGTGAATTAAGCCTGAACATTCACTTTAATCGTCTTGAGGTGAAAGCTGAGCAGGATAAACAAACGCGTTGTGTTGCTGAGGTGAAGGAAAAGAATGCACAGGCTCAACAGCGCGCACAGAATTAAGGTGATATTCTGACTCTAACACTACCTGAGCGAGTTAAACAGTTTAAACAGCCTGAACAGCTTTGTTCTCAGTGTCACTGCTCACAGTCACTTAATCAATTTCAATCATTGCAGGAAAGCTCTGCTGCAGCAACTACTACATGTCAAGAATGTCAAAGAACAATGCATTGCGTTCATGATAATCCATTACAAACACCTGTTCAGAATAATTCTAAACCTGTTCAGAATAATTCTGAACCTGTTCAGACCCCATTCAATAGCCAGTCTACACCTTCTGGCAGCCAGGCGGCTACTGCAGCTTCAGCATCTCTACATGGCCCCGCTATTTCAGAGGAATATTGGGAATATATCAGCGATTTCTATCAAAACCTGGCGCAACTACAACAGGATGAATGTGTTCAGTGCAATGAAAAATGTTTCAATATGAAACTTAATTCAGAACAGATCTGCAAACGCTGTGTAGCCTGAAAGAGGAGTGGGAAACACTCATTGTTTACCAGAAGTAATTGCCTGGATGTTGATCCTGTTCCTGAACACCTGTCTGAACTAATGCAAGTTGAGGAGCACCTTATTGCTCATTTGCACATTTATATTCAAGTATGACAGATAAAAGGGCAGCAGTTCAAGTACAAATCACATGTAGTGACCTTCATGCAGAACACTTTAAAGGTGTACAACAAACTTCCAGTTTTACCCTCTGAACTTAATGTAAGCTGTTCAGAATCTGTTCAGTTCATTTAATCTAATAGTAACTTTATCTAGATTTTGCTGTTGAGACCTTCTTCTAGCCACTTTAATTAAGGCATTAAACAGTGGTTTAACTCATTGATGTGTGTTTAAAGACAGGTTGTCTTTAATTGGTTGGTTTTTTTACAGGCCAACCACCCTGACTACCAGAATCTGGAAATTGATTGAGACAATCTGCTGGCTCTCTCTGAAGATGGCCCTGTTACTGATCAGCTGCCTACACATAAGGTGAACAAGCCCTTACTTTCAAACTTCAACAATAGTCTGGCTGGTCAAGATACAAACACAGATCTGAATGAGCCTGATGATGAAATTCAGCTGCCTCAAACTGCTGTGATGCCTAATCTACTCCCTGATTAGACAGAAATGAAACATCTTCAGTGAGTGTTAACACAAGCTACACATTCTGTGAATTTCAATGTGCTCTTCATGACATCTGTTGCAGATGACCCTGTTTCTAAATGGGATTTAAAACCTGTCTTTTGAATGGCATTCCCAGGCCTATTCCTGTACAGACATGGCAATTTCTATGAACAGAGAGGGGAGGCTATCAGCCTGAGTGATTGAATCTATCACCTGCTGAAATATAAAGATGGCCACTTTGCTTGTCATTCTTAATTCTGCTACTACGCCTTTAATCACACACTACATATTCAGTTGAAACAGCACTCCAGCTATGTGTGCAAGAAGCTCAACAGCAAGAATATCACTTTTCAAGATCTGAAGGAGTGAGTTCAGGAGGGGAAAGCAGATCTGGCCAATCATATTGTCTGTTCAGCAGAGCAGCTGCACAGAACTCAACTCTTTTGAGCTGCCAGAGGCTGTAAACTTGAAGTCATGATTCTCAATCTAAATGTGCTGCATCTGTTCATTACAGCAAGTGCTGCTGACCTTCAGTGATTTGACCTGCAGGCTTAAATGCCAGGGTTTGAACACTATTCTGAACTGACTGAACACAAGCAATACAGAGCTGCATCAGACAATTTGACTTACAATTCTCACATTGCAGCAGAGTACTTAATGTGCTGATTTGAGCTATTCTTGAAACACATCATCCACAAGATGTTCAAGGTTCAAGACCACTGATATCACTATGAGTGGCAGGCTTGTGAAAGCAGTCATGTGCATGACTTTCTTTAGCTTAATGGGGCGCCAGCAGTTTGTACAGGAACAGATCACAGTTGTGAAACCCTCTCTCAATAATGAGGTGATTGAGTGACTGCTGTGAACCCTGATTGCACATTGCTGCCAGGCAAGAATTCAGTGAGCCTGCCTATTACTGAACATTTGAACACCCGGCTTCATTTAACTGAATGCCTCAACTGTTATCAATGTCACAAATGCAGTGAAGCCTACTGCTTATGAAAGATAAAGGATGTTGAGGAAAGATGCTGTTGTTTTCACTTTCCTCAGGCGTTCTGAACAGTTACTACAGTCTTTCATGATCAAAACCTGAAATACTACAAATATCTGACTGTTCAGAATGATACAATGATGAATGCTCATATTCTAGTATTCATCTTGAGCTGAAATGCCAACACTGACATGTCTCCCTGTACCAGTATTTGTGAGGTGATTTACTATGCTGCAAAATATGCCAGCAAAGCAGAAGTCAAATCTAAACTGTACAAGAAGCTGTTCACAAACACAATTAAGAAACAGAAACACCAAAAACTGCCCTTTCTATCAGTGGTTATAAGGGTTATAAATCAATTGATCAGTGAGTGTGACTGGTCTGCTTAAGAGGTTACTCACTACCTTCTAGAATTACAGCTTGTGAATTGCATCTGTGATTTTGCTACTGTTGACTTTCAGCTACTGAATAAACAAGACACCCTTGCTGAGCCTGCAAATGATCAATTTCAGAAAAAAGGACAGTTCTAGCTTGAAAAGTACATGATGTGTAAATTATATACCCTCAATTCAGAGGACCAGCTTGAGGATGTAACTCTGTTTAATTTTGTTCAGCATTGAAATGTGTCTAACAATATTGTTCAGTGATGCCCTAGGGCCTCAGTAAGGGTTCTACAGATGTTTCCTATGTACTAGTCAGCCTCAGATAGGTTAGAATTTGAAGACTACTGCTGGGTGAAAATGATGCTCCATCACCCCTTCTTTAAACCGTTCAAACTGCAGATGCTGAATGAGGTTGATGAGCAAACCTACACTGCAGCATATCATTTATGTCAACTGAAACACTACAGCCAGCATGATATGAACCCCCTGAATATCAAAGTGGAGGAAGAAGCTGAATCTAAGGAGGATTTCACACCCATTCAGTATGAACCTGAACTGGAGGAAGAATGTGAACCTCAGGATCCTTTTGTTGAACTGGCTGCCAGATGTGAGGGCAGTGGAGATGCTGCCAGCTCACAAGACAATGCCAGTGATCTCAGCAATTAATCAGACAATTTGGCTTACAACTGGCATTCAAGTGATTATCTGTTTGAACAGTTCAGTGAACAGCTGGATTTTTTGACCTTAGCTAAACTCATGCCTGAATGCATTAAACGCACCTGAAATGGTCTTGACACACTTACAGAGGCCCAGCAGGTGGTGTTCAATTGAGTGTATAATCACACTCAGGACTGAATTTGTAGCTGAACACCAGTTCAACTTTTGATGCATGTTGATGGGCCGGCAGGCACCGGCAAGTTGTATCTAATTGATATGATATCAACCTACCTGTTTGACATAGCAGTGCAGTGTGAGCAGCCAGATCCAGTCCTGCAAGCTGCACCTACTGGAGTGGCAGCGTTTAGTATTTAAGGACAAACACTGCATTAGCTGATACAGCTGCCTGTTTGCAAACTGTTCACACCACTGTCAACTGCAGTCTTGCTGAGCTTGCAACAGCTGTATCAACAATGTCACTACCTTATCATTGATGAGAAATCCATGATTGGCTTGCTGAAACTGTTTCAAATTGATGTAAGGTTGAAACAAATATTTCTGAACCGCTCTGACAAACCTTTTGAAGGCATAAACATCTTGCTGTGTGATTATTTTTACCAGCTGCCTCCTGTTGATGCCTCTCCTCTATATGATACTCAGCCTGCTGTGAAAATTGAGCTTACTACAGCCAAGGAACTTTATTAAAGGTTCAATAAAACCATTCAGTTGGCTCAAATTATGCATCAGCAGGATGAGAACAACAGCTTCATTCAATTCTGAACACTTTTACAGAGCCTGCAGCTGAATGAAATGACTGATGAGAACTGTCAGTTCCTGCAGTAAAGGGTGGAGAATAATTTGCCTCTTAATGTTCAGACTGCATTTGAAAATAGTCTTCAGATTTACCCAACCTGCACTGCTGTTTGTGACTATAACTTTGCAGCTTTGTGGAAGTGTGAACACCTTGTGCTTCAAATTCAGGCTAAATATCAACCTTCAGCAGTCAAGAATGGTTCAGAAGAAGATGCTCAGAGGCTATACTCAGAGCTTCTGTTAAGTAAAGACTGTTGACTGATGATTACAAGCAACCTTTTGACTGTATTCAGACTCATCAATGGGACTCTGAGCACACTGTATAATCTGATGTGGTGTTCAGGGAATGATTCATTCCTCAGTCTGCTGTGTGTGCTTTAGTTTGTTTCAGACAATTATGCTGAAAATGGGCCTTGCCAGCAAACATCAGAGGGGCAGCCAATGATCTCAATTACACCTGTTCAACATGAATGGGAGGTCAATAAAGTTACATACAGTCAGGAGATGTTCCCTGTTGTCCTTAGTTACACTATCACTGTCCACAAATCACAGGGTTTAACACTTAATAAGGTGGTTCTGAATATCAGTGCAAAAGACCACTCCCTTGAGCTTACATATGTAGCAATTTCCTGCATTCAATCAATTCAGGGCTTGATGTTCAAGAAACCCTTTCTTATATCTAGATTCTTACAGGCCCCCTCTGTGATTCAGGATATGCAGGAGGAGGATCAGTGAAAAAGAGCCCATCAATGCATCAGTTAAACAACTCTTCAACTATATAGTGCATGAGTATGTGTTCTAACAACTCCAAACAGTTTTGAACAGTGAAATGTTACTACTAAGTCATACTACAAAATCACATCACATTGCAGCAGTTTGAAACATATATCAGCAGGGCAAAAGACTTTCCATTGACCTATTCAGCCCTGTCCAGGTCGCAGGTGCCAAGCAACTTCTCAGCCACCTCCAACACAGCCATCTCCTTATCATCCAGCCACGCCACTGCTGCAGCCCCCCCCCAAATTGCTGCCATCAGCCTCACACCTCCAACTGCCGCCGCAGCCCCCTCTCTTCCAACCGCTGCCGCCCCCTCCCCTCCCTCTATTGCCCCCTCCCCTCCCTCTATCACCACCGCCTCCCCTCCCTCCTTCACCCCCTCCTTCACCCCCTCCTCCACCCCCTTCATCACTGCCTCCCCCCCCTCCTCCCCCTCCTTCACTGCCACCTCCTCCCCCCCCTCCCCCCCCTCTTCTCCTTCTTCCTCTGCCCCACTGTCTCCCTCCTCTGAACAGTCGGTGGGAGGTACTGTGGTGGCTTGGTGAGCCGCTTCCTGCAGCTCAATGATTACCCCCATCACAGTCTGTAGCAGGGCTGCTGGATTGGTGCCTGCCTTCACATCCTCTAGCATATCTGCTAGGTCCTTATTCCTATGACAGGTTAGCATTTGAACGTTTGACTGAACGTTTGAACTCATTCAGCAAGGGCTAACTCACAGGGACATTCAGGAAGAGGGACATCAGACAGTGCCTGTTGTCATAGAAGGCTGGACCCTCACAGCTGGAACTGCTTGAGTTGCTGCAGCCTGTGACACACAGGGGTGAACAGTCCTGCTGAACATTAGATTTAGATTTGAACTAATTAAACAGAAGATATACTCACATCTGGGTCACAGTGGGAACACTGACCCCTGCACTGGCTCAGTTACAGGAGCTGGCACCCTGAGCTGTGCAGCTGGCACATTTGATGCAATCCTGGCGGACCACACACAAATGAGACTGAGCCACACAGTCTAAGCACCCGCTACCCACTGGGAAGGACATACCAGGCTGACCCAGTATGTCTCTCACAAGCTGATGATGCTTTAAGTCACCCTGAAGCCCCAGACTTGCCCAGTCAGGCATTGCATCCAAGACTACTGCAGTAGGGGCTCACTGACGCTTGCCCTGTCCCTGCAAGGCCTGGGGTGTGAGAGGCCCAGGAGCTGCTTGTGCCACCACAATGATATCACCCTCCTCCTCCTCCTCATTGTCTGCATTGGGCAGGATGATCTTGTCGGCAGGCAGGTTGCCCTTGTGGTTGTGGGGAGGAGGGGGAGGAGGAGCACCACCAGATGCTGTCACTGAGCGGGTCATTCTTGATGCGTTGATTGGCTATATCACTGTTAGCTCATGCTCACAAGCAGGACAGTGAGTGAAACAAGCAGCACCAGCGAGCAAAGCAGCACCAGCGAGCAAAACAGCACCTGCAAGCAAAACAAGCAGCGAGCAAAACAAGCAGCAAGCAAAACAAGCAGTGAGTAAAACAAGCAGTGAGCAAAACAAGCAGTGAGCAAAACAAGCAGTGAGCAAAACAAGCAGCAAGCAAAGCAGCAACTGCAAGCAAAGCAGGCAGCAACTGCAAAAGGCAGCAACAGCAGAGACAGGAACAGCAGTGGCAGCAGTGGCAGCAGTGGCAGAGGCAGCAGTGATGGAGGGCAGCAGCAGCGACAGAGGCAGCGGCGGTGGAGGCAGCGGCGGCGGAGGCAGCAGCGGCGGAGACAGCAGCGGCGGAGACAGCAGCGGCGGAGACAGCAGCGGCGGAGACAGCCAGGCAGCAGGATGGGGGTATAACTTACTGTGAAGCACAACATTGTGATGGAATTTGATGTTTTTGGTGGTTTCAAAAATGTGTGCATTCAAACAAACATTGGATAAGGTATTGAACACATTCAGTAGGGCTTAGCGCCATTTGAACACAACCACCCAAAATTGACCCTAACCTACATATCTATCTAAAATGTCTATGTGCTTCTCCCTTCACTCCCTCCACCTCCTCCACCTCCTCCACTTCCTCCACCTTCTTCACCCCCTCCACTTTTCCTTCACCCCTTGCTTTCTTCCTTCCTCTCAGTGGGTTAGCATTACCTGATGTCAATGTTGGAAGCCTCAGCGGAATAAGGGGCCGTAAGGACCTAATCTAGTAGGGTAGCGGGTAGCGTAAGGGGTGGGAAAGGCGCGTAGGAGCAAGGGTGGGCGGTTCAGCTGAGCAGGAGGTCTGAGCGCCGCGGAGGCAGGCAGTTCGGTTGAGCAGGCGGTTCCGCCGCGGAGGCGTTCGGCCGCGTAGGGGGCTCGGCTGCGGAGGGGGTTCAGTCGTGGAGGCAGGTCAGCTGCGGAGGCGTTTAGCCGTGGAGGCAGGCCGTTCGGCTGTGGAGGCGTTCGGCCGCGGAGGCGTTTGGCCGCGTAGGGGGTTTGGCTGTGGAGGGGGTTCAGTTGTGGAGGCAGGTCAGCCGCGGAGGCGTTCGGCCGCGGAGGCAGGCGGTTCGGCTGCAGAGGCGTTCGGCCGCGGAGGCATTCGGCCGCGTAGGGGGTTCGGCTGCGGAGGCGTTCGGCCGCGGAGGCAGGCGGTTCGGCCACAGAGGCGTTCGGCTGCGGAGGAGGCCGTTCGGCAGTGGAGGCGATTTAGGTGGATAGTCAAACCAGGGACGTGGAAGAGGAAACACAGTTGGAATACAGTTATCAATAGAAAAAGGCTTTGGATTGAAACGCTGTAAACGAGGTCCAGCGGCGAGGAGGGACCTCACGCTTGGTGTCACAGCTTGCAGTGTTACATAAGCGCTCTAGCATAAGCAAAATTAGTAATATCATAAAAATAACATAATTAGTATAAATCAAATAGGCCATCAACCATCGTTTGTTGTCCCGCTTGACCGCCTCCTCTGGCGGTGCTCCTCCTCCCCCTCCTCTCAACAACAACAAACGGGTCCTCCCCACTGACAAGCCCGCCATCTGGGAGCTCTCGGACTCAGATGGCGAGGGAGGGAGTGAGGAGGGTGACACCATTGTAGTGGGAAAGGCAGCCGTCCAACGGGCGTGCTCACCCCTGGCCACCAAAGGCTGCAAGCGCAAGTGAGCGGCTGAGGTGGTCATGGGTGAGCCGCCTAGCTGGGCATGCGGCGATAGCAAACATCGCCGTAATGCTAGGAAGATATTGGCGGGGCCCAATATCTCCTATCCTCCCGGCAGTGGGTGCACTGAATGTGTAGCCTGTGACATGGTGTGCTCATTCTTGAATGGGTACACCAAGTGTGTGGGCTGCACAGGAGGTGGACTTGCTGCAAGTAGGTGCTTCATTGCACCTACTGGGGGGGCCAGCAGGGCAAGGTGCGTTGCCACTGCAAACCAGAGGTAAGAACACTTCCTGTTCAGAAATCTGTTCAGTTGTTCAGAGTTGTTTGGAGTCTCAGGCTAATGATCTATAGGAATGTGCGCCCCTGTGTGTCACACCCTTCAGCAACTGCAGCAGTTGCGGGAGCAGCTGTTGCGGCAGCAGCTTGTGCCTGTGCTGCGCTGGTCCTGAGTCTTGTGACAACAGGCACCATCTGATGTGAGTTCAACTGAACGCTCAGGTAAGCTCCTATCCAAACATAACAATGGAAAAAGTCACTAACTGGATTCTAGCAACAACGACATCGCTGCTGAGCTGGCAGAGGTGGAGGCAGGCGCTAATCCAGCGGCCCTGCTCCAGATGCACACCCTCACCCTCTTCCAACTTCATGAAGAGGCTTGGCGTGTCGCAAATCCACCCACCTCCCCAACAGTGGACTCAGATGGTGGAGCAGAGGAAGAAGAGAGAGGGGAGGGAGAGGAGGAGACAGAGGAGGAGGGGGAGCTGGAGCCTATTGAATAGGCAAAATGGAGCCTGTTTCCTCTATGAAAATTGTAAACATGCCCCTGAATGTGACATGTGATGTAAGACTGCAAGATTGTAAGACTAAAGACCAAAGCGTCCAATTCTAGATTGGAATTTCAATTTTTGATTCAACATTCAATTTTGAATTTGAAGTTTGAAATCTTGTTACAATTTCAAAGTTTGATTTGGAGGTGTTCAAAAGTGTTCAGAGGTGTTCAAAAGTGTTCAGAGGTGCTTATACTCAGTAATGCAATCCCATATTCTTGAGTAAGAGTATTATGGATTGAGGCATTGAGTCTGTCTAAGATCTGCATTGGCCTGTCACATGTAGTGTACTGCTGTGGGCTTCTCAATGAACCTGCTTATATCAAATTTGCCATCAAGCATCAACCCCTGAATGGTTTTCACCTGTGATAGAGCAACATATAATTGCTCTACACTAAAGTCTCTGTAACAAAGGTCAAGGACAGCCTTGGCTAACATAACCCCCTGTGATTTATGAATGGTAATAGTGTAGGCCAGAACAATAGGAAACATTGTTCAGCTGTACTTTTCTGAACCAACTTCCCACTCTTTCTGAACAGGGAAGACAGGTACTACACCCTTCTCATCATGATCTTCAAATAGAGTAGGGCCATCATACCTGTCTGGTTTGAAGAGCAGCATGCAGGGCAGGGTGGTCATAGAATCAACTTCAGGACATTACACCATATCAATCAGTGTACTCAGTGCCCCATTCACTAATTCACATGAGACCAGAAGGTTGCTGGTAAGCATTATCCTGCAACCTTTGCTCACAAACAGCTCTGAATGCAAGCCTTCAGTGTTGTTATTCAGGCTACTCTTTGCCTTGACTGAAGTATGCAACGCCTCCATCTGAAGGACTGGAAGCCCTGTTGCCTGAAGGGTCTCAATATTGAAGTCTGAAACGGCTGCCTGAGTTGCATATATCTGCAAGGCTTGTTTGAATTCTGTTCAGGTGTTTGAATCTAGTCTATCACATACCTGCTGCAGCAGAAATTGCATGCTCTTGTCCTGAATGTTCTCAAATTGTAGCCCCTGCAAAAGCTCTCTGAACTGAGTTGAATCCTCATCCACTTCCTGCTGCTGCATAATTTGAGTCAACTGAACAGTCTGATCAAACATTCAGTATAGACTCTGAGTGAACACAAGCTCTGGTTGACTCTTGACACTGGTATCATAAAGGGGAGGCATGCAGACAGGTGGAAGCTGATAGAAATCACTGCAAAGGACAACAGTCAGCCCTCTAAATGGAAGGTTCAAACAACTTGAAAAAGCCTCACAAAGCTGGCAGTCAACATGATAGAGCTGTCCCAAGCCCATCATAGACTTCTTATCAATAATTAAGTAGTGGCATGACTTGAATTGACTTTGCAGCCTTGACAGAGAGCCACTGGACAGGGGAACAAAGGAGCCTTTCACAGGCAATTGAAACAATTGATGGAGTGTTTAACCATGAATGTTATATGCTGCAACTTCAGTTGGTGCTGCATGTAGCACTGAATCATCACAAGCAGAGCTCTGTGCAATGTCATACAGATGTGTGGACACCATATCAATCAGATATGACTTGCCTGTTCCAGCCTCACCATCCAGGTGCAAAAGAAGCAGGAGAGGGGGAGGTGTTTAATTTCTGAACAGTTGTGAACAGTTTCTGAACAATTGTGAACAGTGATTTGTTAGAAGATTAAAGAAGACCTGCTGACCTCCCTGCAGTGTGTCTGGGCTGTAGTGCAGTCTATTGATGTCACCTGAGACCTCAGTCTTCTTTCTTTCATACCAATCATGCTGGTCCCTGTGCTCCTGATAGTAAGCATCGCTGGCATGCCAGTCATAGTCCACATCCAGTGGCCGTTTTCCAAGATTCCTGTAGTCAGCATGGAGCCACTTTTCAGGCCCTCCATTGTGAGCAGCTAGGTCAGTCCACGCATCCTGTGGGTCAATGCTGTCATGTTCAGACAGGCGTTCAAAATCAGCCTCTGAACCCTCTTCTTCCTCAGGGTGTTGCTCTTTCCTTTTCACTTTCTCATCTCTCACATTGATAGGATCTTGAGGGTGACTATGATCACAGCAACAGACATCATATGCAAAAGCATATAAGAGCTCTCCATCTGCGTTCAGCGTTTGCAAGTCTGAAAAGTCCACAAACAGGTGGTGAAGCATGAGCTTTACTCAACAGTAATTCTCATACTGCTCCTCATCAGGCAGATAAGAATACTTTGGAAAGATCTGCAGGACTCTAGACTTGGCTCTAGGCCACCTCTGAACAATCTCTGACTGAACACTGTCTATTTTAACCTTTCAAACAACCCAATCCTGAACGAACTCAAACAGGGTGACATCTGCAACATCAACATCAAGGCCACCACCCTTGAAAGGCAAATCAAGATAAGACATACATGCAACATACTTTGCAAGTCAAGACTGTCCTCTCTGGGTTATTTCACTGTCTTCAATGTCTACTACAGTGGCCTGCTGCTCAGGAGGATGTAAATCAAGGGGCACAATCTCTTAAGTACACTCAATGAGGTTCTTGTTATACAAGTGATGCATGGTCTCTTGAGCAGACCATTTTCATTCACCAATGAAACAGTTGAGCATCTTCATAGACGCAGACAAAAAGGGATTTCATTCACCACATATTCAGATAGTGTTTGCAAACATAACTTTGAACAGTTCAGATCTGACTTCACACTTGCTTGCATACTTAGCCGCATACCATATCATAGAACCCAGGTTTAGTGTAGGGGACATATCAGTATTGGCATTTCAAGCAAACAAGAACACTGCAATGAAGGCATTCAAAATGATATCATCTTGTGGCGCCATGTATTTATAGATTCAAGGATTCTCATCATGGTTGACAGCAGCAGTGATTTGATAAGGTTTAGAGTAGTGAAACCTGCAGTGTAGTTCACCTGACTGTATGTCTTTACATTGACAGTAAGATGTGCATTTTGTATACCATTGAAAACGATTCAAGGATTCAGTAAGGTAATATAGGGTGTTTGAACGTTCAGTGAACAGCATACTTGCTGGATTCCGCCCTGCCTGCAGTAATGTTTGATGAGGGTTAATTGCAGTCACCCAGTCAGACCAATACATTGCTACTGCCTCACACTCCTCTTCAGTAGTGGTATGTGGTGGTGGTGGTCCTTCAAGTCAAAGAAAGCTGTGAACATGGCCACTGCCATGATCCTGCCATTCATATCTGTACCAATAGTCCTTGACGTGAAAGACCTTCTTCACAACACACTCAAAGAACAACTTGACTCATTGCACAAGATAGCATGCAGTGATGTGAGGGTTGTCTGTCAAATCATGTGCTGCCTTGCAAAGTTGCTCTTGTTCAGACAGTTTGGAAAGCTGTTTGAATCCTGGCATTTGCTGCCAGAGATCATGCCATTGAAGATCAGCTGCGCTAAGAGTAAAGAACAGATGAGGAGTGTCAAGGTTGAGCACCATTGCTTCAAGATCTTGGCCTTTTTGGAGCCAATAAGGCCGTGTACCCCGCAGCTTTTAGCCCATTCAAGATATTTGATTGGACAATGAACCACTGCCCTCATGAGCCTGTTCCTGGAGCATGTCTAATGTCACTGGTTGACCATTAAGCTGCTTGCAAAGATAGCTTGCAGACTTCTTACTTTCAAGACACATCCACATGTTAAAAGCAACATAATGAAAGTGTGAATGGTGAGCAAAGTGTCCATCTTTATACCTAAGCACATGACTGATCCAATCTTTGAATGTAATCTCATGAGTACAAGGGTTAAAGAAATCACTGAGTCCACACAGGAACAAGGAAGGGAAAGCTATCTGAAAGACACATTTCTTTTCCCATTCAGACAGTGGAGTCTGACGGAACGACGCCATAGACAGGGCAGGGGGTGCTGATTGAACAGCCCATTGAAGATGCTGAAGCTCAGTCTCATCCTGGCAGAAATCAGGAACCCCAACCTCATGGGGCTCTAGATTGATCTCTTCATCAAAAGCGTCATTCAGAACAGCATTTGCAGCAGCATTCACAGTGGTGTTCAGAGCAGCGTTCACAGCGGTGATCAGAGCAGTGTTTGCAGCGGTGTTCACAGCGGTGGTCAGAGCAGTAATCGCAGCGGCGTTCACAGTGGTGGTCAGAGCAGTGTTCACAGCGGTGTTTAGAGCAGTGTTCACAGTGGTGATCAGAGCAGTGTTCACAGCGGTGTTTGCAGCAGCATTCAGAGCAGCGTTCACAGCAGCAGTTGAAGCAGCAGTCAGAGCAGTGTTCAGAGCATGGTTCAGAGCATTGTTCAAGTCACTGGTTGATGGCCCATTGGACTCACTATTGAACATTTCATTGACGCCATGGGTGGGTAGCAGAGTATGAACAGAATCATCAACAGGCAAAGTGTGCAGGTTCTGCATAGACAAATCCATACCATGATAATCAGAATGGGTGCAAGAAAGATAGTGAAGCCAGTTCAACACCACCTGTCTTCTCACACAGCAAACCTTCTTAAAGTGCTGCTCAATGATCCTGTTAGATGCTACACTGCTAGAAGCAGGCCAGAGCAATATAACCTACACAAATTAGTCCTGAACACTTTTCAAACAGAGTTCAAATGGAATTCAAACAACTTACATCTAAATCAGTGACTAGAAGAAGGAGTTTGTCATAGACCTTCATGATGTTCTGCATGAAGTTGACAATATGATGCTTGTATTTGTACTGCTGCCCCTTGATTTGCCAGACCTGAAGATGCACATGAACTTGAGCTATTAATTGCTCTTCAATTTGTGTCAGTTGAGGCAGATGAGGTGGAACAGCGCCAACATTCAGGTGATTTGCAGCTGTGAACAGAGCAGGTTGGCTGTTCTTTACCTGTTGACAACACTGACTGCACACACCATTCTCAACCTTGAGATTGTACCAATTTTTGTTGCAAATGGTGCATTCTTCACACTTAATTTGAGGCAGTCTCTCATAGAAATCAGTGATGTAGCCCCAATGCTCTTCAGATACAGCAGGCTCCTGAAGACTGTCTCTAGCTACAGCCTGAGCAGGGTCAGGGTTCTGAACAGGGGTTGGTGGCCTCTGAACACCAGTGGAGGAGCTCTGAACAGCAGCAGGAGAGCTCTGAACAGCAGGTTGAGGATTGGAAGGAGATGAAGTAGGCTTCTCATCATGCCTCTGATGATTCTGTGCACATCTCTCCTTGACGACAACAGCACAGTGAACCTTGCAGGCCTGTGTAGATTCCACCTCATGACGATTGTAAGTAATGTTGACATCAAGCTCCCCAAATGCCCTACATGGTCGTTTTGCAGGCGGAGGAGTTTCTTCATCCATTACACATGCTCAATCATGAGAGTGCTTGTTCTTCCCCTATTGATCAGAGACCAGATTAGCATAGATACAGAGGAGTAGAAGCAGATGTGAATACTCTGCAATCAAGACAAGTCTTGAAGAGATTCAACTCAGTACTGAATCTAGAGGTAGAGAGGTTGAGTTTACACACCATACATAGACGTAGCTGATCCATATCAAGCAGGCATATAGACTGACGCGAAGCATCATCACAGAGAAAAGTCTTCAAAAGCCACATATAGACTACAGCAGATTGTTCTTGCGAGACCAAGCCTACTAACTGAATAGAGTAGAAGCTAAACTCAAAATGGGGTGGATGCACCCAATCCCTGTTTTTCTGAACGTCTTTTGGACCCAGTACTGGAGAGTTTAAAATTCAGGCTTAAACACAGCAAGCTGTGAATAAGAAGAAATTTGGTGGAAATTTGCTTCTCCCAGTCAACGTTCTATAGCACGTTCAGATGGTGTTGAGGCTCAAGACATGATTAATGAAGAAAGAAGGCGGAACAGTAGCAGTAGTAGTAGAAATAGGAGCTGCTAAATGCTATAGCACCTACAGAAACACGCATGAAAAGCATGTATGGCCGTAGATGGCTAGCAATTGATGCAATTTGTATGAGATTTATATAGAAATTCTATCATTGGACATCAAAAGCTCTATTCTAAAACCAATTAGCGCCTAGTGTAACAAGTTGTCTCTTTTAAGGAGTATATATACGCAATTTCACCATGTTGCCGCTGGCCTCTTTTCTGCTTAGTCAGTCCGGCAAATATCCCCCAAGTACCCCTTTTTTTTTTTTCTTTCCGGGGAGTACCCCTTTTTGACTGTATATCGCGGGAGTACCCCCCCCCCAAAGAACACACTCTGTGCGGTCTAACGGCCAAAAAATGGCCCATAGACTGCATCAGCTGTAGTATTCCTTTGTAATTCATTAGGCTAGAAGGGCGGTTCTTACAGTGAGCGTCACCCACCAAAGTACACATCTTCCAGCCTTGTGCTTGTGTGTCAAGTGCAGGGTTCAGTTCATCATGTGCACCACAAGGGCCTGGCTTCAGCTGGATTAACTATAATGCGCGCTGTCTTGACATGTAAGCCAACTACAGGGCAATAGCAACGTTTCTGAGGCTTAGCAAGGCTGTTCAGGCCACAAAAGTCATTCAATTTTATGTTTCAGGTTTACCCCTGAACCAAATAGATTCTACGCTCTACTTCTTACTCCTCCGCGGCTGTTTTCTTTGCGGACTCTGGACTAACTGTGCTATAGACTCGGGTCTGGCCCTCCGCCTCTGCCTCACTGGCGGCGCCGGCGCCGGCGCCGGCGCTGCCTCTTCCCTCGCCGCCCCCCTGGCCGCCACCGCCGGCGGCGCTGTCTCTTCCCTCTCCGCACCCCTGGCCGCTGCCGCCGCCGCTGCCGCTGCCGCCTCTGCTGCCTTGGCTGTGGGCCTCGCCACACGCCCGGACCTAGTCC
The DNA here is from genome assembly GCA_965277795.1 of Lapillicoccus sp. Classification (GTDB taxonomy): domain Bacteria; phylum Actinomycetota; class Actinomycetes; order Actinomycetales; family Dermatophilaceae; genus Lapillicoccus. The sequence continues at coordinate 4,711,337 of OZ255840.1, read as the reverse complement.
GCGGTGGGGAGGGGGTCCTTGAGGGTGGAGAAACGATGGGAGGTGGCGTTTTGGAAGTGGAATTTGTGGCCTTCCCGGCCTGCGGGGAGGTGCTGCCTGTCTGCTGAAGAATGGATTTCTGGATATGCCTGTCAAGAAGACTCGGGTTGATGGTGGAGAGGGGGGTGGATTGAGGCGGAGGTTGCTTCTCAGCTGAGGGATATACCTTCCGCCATTCATGCCATATTGGTGGGTTCCAGGTAATCCCCCTCCGCTTGATTGGGCCTAGGAGAATGGTCAGTTCAGGTCTGCTGCGGTCATACCCCATGGCCACATCAAACTGCTCCTTTGAGAGGAGGTCTCCTGCCATGTGAGCATAAGTTCTCCGCCAGCGTGCTGCTTCAACACCAGCTGTCTGAGGGTTGGCAGCCTTTGCTTCTCGGTGAATCTTCAGGGCTCAAACCCATGCTGCACTCTCAAGCGGTCCAGGGAATTTCTTGATACAGTCAAGCAGATGAGCTTCGTTAGGATCGTCTTCTGTAGCTAACTTGACAGCCAGCTTCCTTTGTTCCAGATCTTCCTCATCCTCCTCACTGTCGCTCTCACCACCTTCACCTTGTCCTCTGCCTCCATCACTACCTTCCTCACTGTCCCCCTCCCTGTCGCCATCCTCCCTATCACTACCCTCCCCGCCACCATCCTCCCCGCCGCTACCTTCCCCACTGCTCCCTCCCTCATTGTCCTCAGCGATAGGTGGGCTTAGAGGCCGTGAAGCAGGTCTTTGAGACCTCAGAGCCTGACGCGGAGAAGGAGACATTGCAGGCCTCAGTGACAACTGGGACTGGGAAGCAGGGCTGGATAGTAAGGCTAGCGGTCCAGGACGAGCCAATGGGGGGGGGGTGAGCCCTTCATCGTCAAAAGCCCAGTCTCTCCAATCATTCACCCTGTCGAAGCTGCCTGGGGAGGAAATTCTTTCTTCAAAGCTGCTTGCAGATGTGCTTTCAGAGTCACTGTCAGGGGCAGGCGTAGCATTTCCACTGCTAATCCCAGTACTGGATTCACTGCTCGGGGGTTCGTTATAGCAACGCCTTCGATTGTGCCCTGACTTTAGACAGTAAGTACAAAACCGCTTCTTCTTTTCACCTTGCTTCTTTCTAATTCTCTCTGTTTGAGGCCTGCCACGCTTCTTCATTATGGGGGGTGCTCAACAGTGAGAATCTTCATTAAGCTCGTCCAGTCAAATAGGAGGCATGGCTCGCTCATATGTCTTTCTATAGGAGTCTATAGAGTAGGTAGGGCTTGCATAAAGCTCCCTTTCTAGCCTCCGTTCTCGACATATTTGCAGAGCATGTCGACAAGGTAATTGGTGATCCTGAAACTCAAGGCAAGTGCATTCCTTCTTTCCCAAGTCCACTAAATGGGAGGCGCCAGTAGGGGATGTCACCAGGGCAGTCAGGGCATCAGAGTCCGCAACATAATTCTTGCCGGATTGCTCTCGCTCCCTCTCCAGGTGGTTTAGGGCATAATCAGTGATTCTGGTAGTGGTATGCTGACGGGACTGTCAATCATAGATTTTCTGCATAACTCCTGTCCAGACAGAGGCTAGAAGCTCGAGAGCAGGCTTCTCACAGGTTTCAAGCCAATGACCATTTGTGGACTCAGCAATGTTGAATGTAGTAAATCCATATTGAGGGTGAGGAAAAGCATGCTTCGCCCAGCGCTCCTTTGGAATTCCTTAGATATACAGTGCACAGACGGCTGACTCATCTTTGATCTTCCCCATAATATCATCGAATAAACCCCTGGATTTGGCCACGACTGCTTGACGGAATAGAAGTACACATTTCTTTGAGAACTTGAGTCCTAGGTTCTCCACAATATGCTGTGAGCAGTGGCTATGAATGGCTCACGGGAAATTTCTCTTCACTGCGTTCTTCAAGCCTTTTTGACGATCGCTAATTATAACAGCATCTTCCGCCTTGAGGCCGTCAAAAAAGGGCCGAATACCGTGGAGAAACCAGTCCCAATTGAGGGTATTCTCAACCCGTACGAGGCCCCATGCAATTGGTAGCGTCTCACCATTTCCATCAACAGCAATAACAGCCAGAAGCACCAGTTTGTGACGTGCCTTCATGAAAGTTCCATCCATGGCAACAAATTTTCAGCAATAGGAAAACGCCTGCTTTGTAGCCTTTGGAACCACCCAACAACAAAGAAAATGTGCAACATCGTCAGTCTCTATTGCAGTATGGGCTCCAGCTTTTCTCATTTCCGCAAGCAAGGCCGGGATTCGTTGAAAAGAGCGGGCTTCGTCCCCAAAGTGAATGTTTTGACCCCTTTCTCTCGCTCACCAGGACGCCAAATAGGGGATTTTGTTCCCGTGGTGCATTTTCTCGTTGGTTTGGATTTGCTTAGGGCGTACATTTCGATCGTCCGCTATGAGAGCACTGGTGAATGGATTGCTGAAAATGAGGGCTGCGGAATTGGCGATTCTGAATTTATAATGGGTGCTTTTCGGGCATGTATGATGCTGAAGGACAGTCACAGTGGCTTCCCCAGTCTTCTTCTTTTTATTAACCCTGATTTGAAAGTCACAATCCTCTTCATCCTTCTTTCTACAAATTAATACCCATGGCTTACGCTTTATGGACTTATAGGACTCCTGTCGATCAACTACCCATTGATTCACAGCCATTCGAGCTTCAGCCATTGAGGGAAATGTGGTTCCCACAGCAATTGAGACATTTGGGGTTGGGAGAGACATTGTGACTGTCAACTGACGTTGTTCTGGAAGCTTGGTTTACGGTAGGAAGGTGGGTTTAGTGAAAACAGAAGTGTTGGGGGAAATGGGAGTTTATTGAGTGCAGGCTTCATGGACTAGTAGTAGCGATAGCGGGGTCTAATCTGGAGGGGGGGTACTCCCCCGATATATTCTTACTAAAAGCGCAGGCTTTGTGGACTAGCGGCAGCGACAGCGGGGTCTAATGTTGGAGGGGGGGGGTACTCCCCTGATATATTCTTACTAGAAGTGCAGGCTTCGTGGACTAGCGGCAGCGACAGCGGGGTCTTATCTGGGGGGAGGTACTCCCCCGATATACTCTTACTATAAGGCTTCGTGGACTGGCGGCAGCGACAGTGAGGTCTAATATTGGGGGGGGGGGTAATCCCCCGATATAGCAAGGGCGGGGTACTCCCGCGATATACAGCCAAAAAGGGGTACTCCCCGGAAAGAAAAAAAAAAAGGGGTACTCGGGGGATATTTGCCGTACTAGAAGGTGAGAAAGCGACCATACTAGAAGGCGAGAAAACGACCATATTAGAAGGTGAGAAAACAGCCATATTAGAAGGCAAGAAAGCGATCATACTAGAAGGCGAGAAAGCGACCATATTAGAAGGCGAGAAAGCGACCATATTAGAAGGCGAGAAAGCGACCATATTAGAAGGCGAGAAAGCGACCATATTAGAAGGCGAGAAAGTGACCATATTAGAAGGTGAGAAAGCGGCCTTATTAGAAGGCGAGAAAACGGCCTTATTAGAAGGTGAGAAAACAGCCATATTAGAAGGCGAGAAAGCGATCATATTAGAAGGTGAGAAAGCGACCATACTAGAAGGTGAGAAAGCGACCATATTAGAAGGCGAGAAAGTGACCATATTAGAAGGCGAGAAAGTGACCATATTAGAAGGCGAGAAAACAGCCATACTAGAAGGCGAGAAAGTGACCATATTAGAAGGCGAGAAAACAGCCATACTAGAAGGCGAGAAAGCGACCATATTAGAAGGCAAGAAAGTGACCATATTAGAAGGTGAGAAAGTGACCATATTAGAAGGTGAGAAACAGCCATATTGAAAGATGAGAAAGCGACCATATTAGAAGGCGAGAAAACAGCCATATTAGAAGGCGAGAAACGGCCATATTAGAAGGTGAGAAAGCGACCATATTAGAAGGTGAGAAAACAGCCATATTAGAAGGCGAGAAACGGCCTTATTAGAAGGCGAGAAAGTGACCATATTAGAAGGTGAGAAAATGGCCTCCTTGTTGAACAGCGAGAAAGAAGGTGAGAAACAGCCATATCAGGAGGTAAGAAATGGCCTTCACCCTCAGACTGACTGACTATCATAAAGACTACCATAACTATTTGTATGTACTGGGTTAACCCAGAATTCTCTGAGTTTGAGTTAATGGGTTGGGTTTTTTCTGGGTTGAGTTTCCTCCGTTGTAACTCAACTTAAAACTCAACTCAAAACTCAACTCAAACTCAACCTAAACTCAACTCATAGTGCAGTGTGTTTATACTATTTATTTATCATGTATGTAAATACAGTATAAAGACTGAATATAGAATATTTCAATCATTATAACTGCTGTAACACTTTAATCTTTAACTGGAAAGTTTTATAAACTTTCTTTCAGCTCATGTCCTTCTTCTGTATATAAAGAAGAAGCTCAATGGCTGTAATGCTGTCAGTGTCAAAGACTCTCTTATACTGACAAATATACTTAAGAAACTTAGCTCTGTCATGTAATATATCTGCATCAACAAGAGTAGATAATTGATATCTATCTCTCATATCATATGCAGCATATACAATACACAAAACTAAGTACTTATAACTACATCTATCACTATCAGACTTCAGGGTCTGCTTACAGACAGAAACAGGCAAATAACAATGAAAACAGCATGAACCTTCTCTCAGAACAAGTGCAGACTTAATCTGCTGCAAAGCTTCAATAACAAAATGACTCATTCTTTTCTGAGAACACTGTTTAAAGTGATGCTCAGTAAAAGAAGATGATTCACTCTGTAAAGAAATATAACAGAAAGTACAAACATATTGAGCTTCATTAAGAAACTGAACTAACTGCTGCTTCTGCTGTTCATTATTCTGAACAAACATCTTATATTGTGCAATTTCATACTCTCTTTGTATCTGTCTAGCAGAACAAAGATCACATAAAGCTTGAGAAGTTAAACATTCATCAGTGATAATATTATCAAGGACTCTGTTTATCACTCTTCTTCTGCAGACTGATTCAGATAAATACTCTTTAAAGTATCTTCTCTCCTCATTATCAGACTGATAAACTTTACATTGAGATGCAGTAGTAAAAGTTAAAGCAACTGCATTTGTAGAATCTCTACCTGCTCTGCCTAATTCTTGAATAAAATCAATCAAAGAAAAAGAACTGAGAAAGTGAACAACAAGTCTGATAGAAGAATAGTCAAAACCTACACTTAGTGCAGAAGTTGTCACTAAGATAAGTTCTTTGCCTGCAATAAAATCTGACAGAGTTTCAGACTTATGAGTAGAATCACTGTGATAGATAGCACAGTTTAGAAAAGTTCTCAATCTCTCAGCAGAAGCTTTAGACATTATATATATTAAGACTTTATCTTGTGCAGAGAAAGTCTTTATAAAAGATATTAAAGTACTTTGCAGTTCAGAGAACTGAGATTCTTCTCTTATAGATTCAAAGTAAAAAACTCTATAAGAAATATTGTGTCTCACTGTTTAAACTCTGATAACAGTATTCTGTTGAATCATTATATGCTCTTTAAGGTCCTTCTGTAATTTAGCAGATAATGTAGCAGAGAGAAAGATAAACTGAGTATTAATCAATCTCAATTGCTTTAACAAATGCATATAATATCTGTAAGAAGCAGCAGTAATAATAAAATGACACTCATCAAAGATTATTCTGTCAAGTTTCTGCTGTGACTGCAGATCTTTTAGAAAGAACTGAAAGTCTGCAGTAACAGCAGTCTCAACAGAAACAAAAATTAATGAGTCTGCCTTCTTACTGTCTTTATAAATAGAAGCAGAGACAGAGAACTGCTGACATCTTTTCAATAAATCAAGCTTGAGTGCTGTCAAAGGTACAATAACAACAGTGCATTCAGAATTAGAGAAAGAAGCAGTAAATAAATATAAAAGAGATTTGCCCTGCCCTGTATCTAATATTACAGTAAGGCAGTTAACCTTCTTTAATATTAATTCAACTGCTCTTCTCTGTTCAGTACAGGTAAACTGTGCATTATTTATGTTAAGAAATTGTCTTAAACATATCAGTAAAGAGTCTAAAACATCTTTAGGTTCTATTCTTCTTCTTACATCAACTGCATGTAAAGAATTACAATCAGTAACAGTAAACTGAGACTGAGAGTTTTCATTACTCTGTATATCACTGAATAACTGCTTCTGTAAGTCAGAAAGCTTGACTCTCTTCTCATCATGAGTATTAATAAGAGAAGTATCAGAGATTGCTCTCTGATGCTTTTTATTAAAATACTTCAGAGCTTAAGTAGTGTCTGCACTTAGAGAAGATTGCAGTGCTCTCTGACTTATAGAAACATTATTAGAAGTTAATGTATAAGAAGAATAAGAAAGCACTATTGTATGAAGCTTAAAGAATTGATGATATCTTAAGCTAAACTGTAAGTATTGCTGCTGCTTATCTACTCTGACATTAACTAAACTGTTTGACAGTTTAGCATAATGTAATTAATCAGTCTGAACAGAATGATGCATCTGAGCAGCAATGATTTCATTAACATTATTACTGTCTTCATGTGTAGAATCAGAAAAATCTTCAAACATAAAGTATCTAACAAAACTGAGACTTAAATGTCTATATAAAGCAACTGAAAACTTCTGATCTAACACTCTTTGAGAGTAATGTCTCATCATAGAAGACAGAGCATCTGTACTTAAACTCTTTCTTTTAAAAGAAAAGAGTAAAGCAGAGGGCTGCTGAGTTCTCAGATTATAATTAATCTCTAAAAAGTGCATAAAAGGTAGAACTAATGCAGTGTAATATAAAGACAAGTAAAAAACAGACTGTGATAAGTACTTAACAGCAGATCTTTCTTTAGCAGTAATATGCATCTGCTTAGAATATTTCAGTTTAATCATAAAAAGATTAACTGTACTATTAAGTAGTAAGTTTCTCTAATTTGTTGTCAGAGAATTACAATACTTTAAAGTACTTAACTCTGTCACTCTTGAAGGTAATCCTGCTGTCATATAATATAACAACATAAGAACCTTTAAGAATGAATAAATTTTCTGATAATACTGCTTCACAGTTCTTTTTCTAAATTGTAACTGGGAGTTACTATTAAGAAAGAAGAAAGAATCTCTCAATTCAGCATCAGTCATTATTAACTTCTGTACAAAAGAAGTGAAGTGACTCAACTTCTTATTATAAGAAATATAATAATTATGAGCAGTATTATCATTAAGATTCTCTGTGCTTGCAGCTTCAGAAAGATTCAACAGAGTGAACTCAGATGTAATTCTCTTAAACAGTAAATCATTAAACAATATACTGTGTGCATCAATAAGCAGTGTCTTAAAAAGCATCTGCATATCATCAACAGAAACAGTAATATCTCTACAGCTAAGACTGTTATTCTGATGCTTAATAATATTATAAGTAGATGCAGACATCTCTTTATTAACTTTAAAAGCATAAGCTCTTAAAGCTAAAATTTCAGCTAAAGCAGTGCTAGCATTATTGTGAAAATACTGCTGCATAAAGCTTAAAAGAAGAGATAGATATGTCTGCTTCTCATTATTATCAGACTGTTGTAGAAACAGTTGATAAGAATAAGACACAGTGAGAAGCTGAGAACAGTATATAAATGCAGAATAAAGCTGTGACATCTGCTTACTGTCTTTCAATGACTTACTATCAATGTTAATGCTCTTACAAGCAAAGAAAACATTGATAGCACTGTCAAAGTTGTTCAGTAAAACTGACTGCTTAAGAAAAGCAGTAAGCAGATTAAGTACAGCAGCTTGCTTCTGATTTAATTGACTGCTAACAGACTTCTGCTTTATAGTAGAATTGTCATCAGAAAGATAATCAGTCTCTAATTCATCTTCAGTTTCTTCATCAGAAGAAGTCTCATCATTTAACTCTGATAGATCAGAGCTGTCAGAATCAGATTTAGAAACTTCAGAATCATATTCATACAGACTGTTATAAGACTGTCTTTCTTTTCTGCTATGTGTAGAAACAGACTTGCCTTTATTCTTTATAGATACATCATCTTCTGAATTAATCTCATTATTTAGATAAAGGCTTTGCACCTTTTCTAAACATGAAGCAATCTCAGAATCAGTCTGATAAAGCTTAGAAGTTTCAATAGAATCTGCAGTTCTCATAATAAAACATAAGAACTGAGATATAATATTGAGATACTTCTTAAAAGAAGTCTGCTTCTGCACTGTTTTAAATCTCTTCAGAGTAGTTCTATTGAGTTTAAAACAGTTTAACACATTTAAGTGCTGTCTTTGCAATGTCTGTACTCTTATTGAAGCATGTAATAAAACACCTTCTAGAGTTTGATAAAGAGAATACAGTGAATCAGACTTATTACAACTTATAACACTGTTAGACAATACTTTAATATCTCTCTTATGAAGAAACTTTAAGTAATTAGTCTGCATCTGAAAAGCAGACATTTCAGACTTAGAATGATTTAATTGCATCACAGAAGATTTCTCTGCAATTAAATTTTTTCTCTCAGTATATATATGTAAAAACTGATTAACTGCTTCTTGCATAACAGAGTCTGATTGTATAATAACAGATTGATTATCATTAACATCAGATGTAATAGCTTCTTCAGAAGAAGATGCATTATTTAAAGTAATAATAAAAAATCTTCTATTAACTTTAAGACTTTGTGCAGAAAGATCAGCAGTAGAAATGTTCTCATAATGAGTATCATGATTACTCTGAGCATGCTTTCTAATGTTCTGTCTACTGAGAAAAACCTTTCTGCAGTCACTGACAGTACATTGAAAAGCATGAGAATAAGTTCTCAACTCTGAGAAAGCAGAAAGAGACTGTGTCTGTAATAACTGCAGAATTACATTATCATGTGAACTAAGTTCAAGCTGTAAATAATGCTGAATAACAGACTGGTATACATCCTTCTCAGCTTTTATAGCAATTAAGTGAGACTTAATATGCTGTGAAAGCTGAGAAGACTGTACAGAAATCTGACATTCAGCACACAACAACAGCTTAAACTCAGTATAATAATGCAATACATTATTAAGAGCAGTAATAGCTGCAGAGACAGTAGAAATTGAAGTAGACATTCTCACTGTAGTAATTCTTTTAAGAATATACTGAGGATACAAAGATATATGTGTAATAAACAACTTTCTGCAAATATAAAAACACTAAAGCAGTATAATATAAATAGAGAGTACTTAGTCTGTAGTGTGTGAGGAATGTAATAAATGTAGAGTGTTAAGAGTGTTGTAAGAAGATTATGTGATAGTATAGCTGTAGATAAATATCTAAAGTTCTAAGTTCAAAGTTGGAAAAAATTCTCGCAGTCATAGACTTGAGGTTGATATGACAACCACTATACATATTAAGGGTTCAAGGATTAGATAAGATGGAACATCAATATTTTAAAGATAGAAGTCTTTATCTTTTTGTACAGCAGTGAGTTTTATAGATGCAACTTTACTTTCAGTGTATGAACTACTCAGCTTACTGAGATCTATAAGTCTCTTATACAAAGTTATTTAATAACTGCTGAGGTGCTAAAGTTATGTGTGTTGTAATTGTGTTATGAGTTCAGATTATTGCGACGCAGTAGAGAAAGAACATTAACTTTTTAAAGGCATAAGTCTTCATCTTTTTGTACAGCAGTAAGCTTTATAGATACAACTTTACTTTCAGTGTATGAACTACTCAGTTTACTGAGCTTTATAAGTCTCTCATAGAAAGTTACTTAATAATTGTTGAGTTGTCAAAGTTATTTATGTTGTAAGTGTGTTATAAGTTCAAATTATTGCGACGCAGTTGAGGAAGAACATCAACATTATAAAGGCATAAGTCTTCATCTTTTTGTACAGCAGTGAGTTTTATAGATATAACTTTGCTTTCAGTGTATGAACTACTCAGTTTACTGAGCTCTATAAGTCACTCATATAAAGTTTTATTATAACTGTTACAGTGTCAAAGTTATCTATGTTGTTATAATTTTACTGCGAAGTTCTGACCCTGTAAACAAGAAAGACCCTGAATTTTGAGAGAGAACATCAAAAGTTAAGAACTTCTTACACAATTAACAACTTTCTCAGTCTTTATAATGAGAAGATGAATAAAACTGCTAATTAAAGATCTCTTTCAGCTCTATAACTCTCTCACTTAAAGCAATTTTATTCAACCATTATGTCAAAAGTTAAGGGTGAGTATCAACTATTACAGGGGGTTGAGTATCATAAGGCTGAGATGGCTGAGAACTACTAAGACTGTGATATAATGTACTGTGTCAGCCTTATAATACTCAGGTGGGTACTGGGCTAGAATAAAGATTAGTAGAGCTGAAGCTGTTAGAGAGCTGCTTATAAGATGACTGTAAACTAGATAATTAATCTGTAAACAGTGAGAACTTGTGAGTCTTACTAAAGGGTGAAATTCTGCTGCAACAAATTAAGAAAGATTGAGACTTGTCAGACTTAACTGAAGGTAAATACTGATCTTTAAGCTATAGATTGAACCTCTTTATAATGCTTAAGACTAGTAAGCCTTTCTGAAGCTGAAGTCAGCACAACTTAATTTTTTTTATAAGTTGTTTAACTTTATAAGAAAATCTCTTTTCAGTCTTTCAGTAGTCTTATACTTTAAATGACAGAAGAGGACTTTAACTCTTTACTCAGCCTTCTTAAAATTGTGTGTCAGCATTAATTATAGGTTATAAAGCTTCTAAAAGTCTGTATAAAACTTCTTAATCAACTTCTTAAAGTTGTAAACATTATTTACAGACTCTTAAGTAATCTTCAAGAAATTCTTTTAAACAATTTAGTATTTAATAAACAAGCAGGACTACATTGATCTAGTAAGGCAATGATTGAGTAACTTGAGTAGCTTATTCATATGCACTATGTTTGATATGACAAGTATAATAAGAGTACAGTATAAAGACTGTACAAAGTGTACAACAAACTCTGCAACAAGACACTAGTTCTAAAGTGAACAACATACTGCTGAGTCAGTATATTGACTTTCATATTTAACACTCCCTCTGAAACAGTATACTGCTCTCTCTGATTTCATGAATCCTGTAGTTTATATATCCTCTGCTACTTAAGTGCACTCAGTGATCTCCTCATTAAAAACCCAGTGAGAAAAGAGTGAGATCAATAGTCTGAATACTTACTTAAAGACACTCTCTTTCATTTAATGCCCTAACTCATCTGTAATAGAATGCCTTCATGATTGACTGATAAGGTGATGTCTTCATACAGTGCACTTCTGCTGTCAGGATCTTAATTCCTTTCATCACTTATTGAACATTGATTATGTATAATAGGCAATACTCTCAGTTTTGTTCAGTGTTCAATGAATGTTGATCTTGATAAAGCTTTGATGAATTTATCTGCAAGTTATTCTTTTGTAAATACTTATTTCATGTGTACATAGTTGTCCTGAACCAGTTCCCTAATGTAGTGATGTTAAATGTCTATATATTTCATTCAGTTGTAGTACTCTGTGTTCTTAATATAATTTAGACTTGCCTGGTTGTCTCTCAAGATTTGTACAAATGTGAGAGGCTGATTCATGAGTAGTTCAATAAGGAAATGTCAGAGTCATGCTGCTTGTCTAGCAGTGTGTCTGATAATGATATACTCAGCTTCAGTAGTGGAAGTTGAAACTGTATGTTGCTTCTTTGAACACCATGATATTACCCCTCTTACTAGAAAGAAACAATACCTCATTGTAGACTTTCTTTCACTGATGTCCCCAGTGAAGTTGCTGTTTATATAATCTAAGATGATTAGTAGATGTTGTACGTCATTGTATAAACTGTTATAGTGAATTCCTAGGTTCATTATTCTCTTAAGATATTGTAGAACTCTTCTAATGACTCTGATGTAACTGATTCAAGGATCTGAACATTGCTGAGACAAGCAATCAACTGCAAAGGCAATGTCTGAGTGAGTTTCACAGGTGATGTATAGAAGCTTTTCTATTAGATGTTAATATGCAGTGATTTCAGTAGAATCACTATCACTGTTGTCCTTCAAAGTGATGTACAATCCTGGCACCATTGAAATTTATACTAAGTTATAAGATAGTAGGCCTTCTTCCTGTAGTACATCTCAAATATACAATGCTTAATCCAGCATTAGTAATCTCTTAAGTTGATGACATATGATCTGCATTTCAATAATTATCTGAGCTTCTCTGAGATCTTTCATATTAAACTTCTTGCTGAGGACTGCTTTAGCTTCCTTAATAAGTTTCAGTGATGTTGCTGCAATGAGAAGATTATTTACATAGATGCTGACTATAATGAATTCTGATTTGTACAAAGTGACCATAATGCTTCTGTTCACTAGCATAGACTTATACTCTTAATTCTTTCAGAATGCAATCAGTTTCTTGTTTCATAAATGTGCTGATTGCTTCAATCTGTACAAGCTCTTAACAATTCACTATACAAACTTTATACATTCTTGTTGTACATTCACTTTCTCTGAAATGCTCATATAGATCTCCTGTCCCTTCACTTCTAGATTGCTGATTAAGTAAGCTGCCACAACATCCATTTGATGCAGTTCAAGATTCAATGCAGCAACAATAGTGAGGTATATTCTCAGAAATTCCTTTTATACAGTTGGGGCAAATGTTTTCTCATAGTCAATACTCTTTTATTGCAAGAATTCTTGAGTAATTAAACAGGCCTTATACTTCTCTATTAGTTCATTCTCATTATACTTAATCTTGAACACCCATTTGCAATCAATAGGCTTTCATTCTTCCAGTAGCTTGTCAAGCTCCCATACATCATGTGACTGCAAGCTTTTCAGTTCAGTCTGAATAGCATCTTATCATCCTCTTTCATAGATGAGGTCAGATAGTGCCTCTCTGTAGGTCTTCAGTTCTTCTATCTTTTTATACAAACTGATCTTCTCTAGGCTCATCAGCTTAAGCCTCTTGTTTGAAACATATACCTTTTCAATGTCTGACTCTGTTAGCCTCAATTGATCACATAGTGTGTTTTCACCAGTTACTGATCTCATAGAGTGCAAGAGTTTCACTCCTTTATGTAATACTTGAAATCTGCTCATTGTCACACCATCTTAAAAATTCTTACCTCACATACATAACACCTTTTGTGTGCTGTAACCGGCTGAATATTGAGTAGCTTTCAACTTAAACACATTTAAGCCAGCTCTTTCCCTCATATGTGATGTGTACAGATTATTCACAGTTATTAGACCAGGTGAATGACAGCTATTCCTCACTGTTCTATAAGTGAGTGACATTGAGTCAGTAAGATGTCCTGCTTAAGCATCTTCTCTTATTAGAGTGAGCTTAAACCCATCATCTGACTTTATTACATTAATTATTAGCTTCTTAACAACCTTTCTGAGATGTTCCCTGCCTATCTTGAGTATCATCACTCTTACAGTCTTACTCTGAATGCTCCCTCTGTAACTTAAGGCAGGTGTAGCAGTCATATCAGTATTCACTGATTTGTATAACTTTATCACCTCCTCACTGTTTTGTTGTGTTAGTTTTTCAAGGTGTGGTCAGCCTCTACAATGTAGTGCATCTGAAGCAGTACAATTAGCATTTTTAGTCCTAATAGGGTGTAGAGGAAACTCATTGAGTAGATAGGCTTCAGATGTTGACTCATCAATGATGACTGATAACATCTCATAAACTGAACATTGTTATAGACTTCATATTCAGTATTTCTTTGTAGACTCTGTATATTTCAGAAATATTCCAGTTCAGATATGTTTGATGTCAGATTTGATTCACTTCTCCTTAGAAATATGTATGTGAGTGACACTTTCAAATATCTGTATGTGAGTCACACTCAGTTGTACACCAGTAATGATGTAGTTCAGAACTTTATCCCTCTTTGATGTTAGTAGTAAATTCTTCAGCTCATTGGCAGCAAGCATTGCCTCAGCTCAAAAGACATTAGGTAATTTAACATTCAATAATAGAGAGTTCTTTATTATACAAAGTGTTCTTCAGGTCTGTTCACTTACTGAATTGTGCTTCAGGGTGTATAGTGCTAAGTATTTAATGATAATCCCTTTAGTCTTACACCAGTGTAGCAGTGCATAGCTAATATACTCTCCCCCTTCATCAACATGTAGGTGCTCAAGTTCTTAATCAGTACACTTCTCTAGCTTTGAAATTATGTCTATAAACCAGTTATAGAATCTGTTCTTAATTTTTAGAAACTTAACTCATGACTTCTTAAAGTAGTTGTCTATCAGTAGTGCAGTGTACAAAGATTCTCCTAAGGATTCAGAATTATGAGGTTTCTAAAGATCTGAATGTAGCTGTTTGAGAATTCAGTTTGTAGCTCTTATTGTTACAGCTAGCTATATCACTCTTAGAGCAGGCCTAGAATCAGAGCTCTAGGTGAGCTATATAAATCTAGAAAAGTACAAGGAGAGAAAGGAGTGACTGTAGCTGAAGGCCAACACAAATACTCAAGCGCCTAGCTTCTCTAACTTAATTAAGCAGCGCTACCCAGTGATACCTATGTGACATGGTAATGAACCATCACATCACCCCCTTCCAGACAGGAGGTCTGTCCTCAGGCCTTATAGGCTCATAGCAGGGCTTCACTTGAGGTGCCTGCTCACAGCAGGGCTTGGCTTGTAGTGCCTGCTCACAGCAGGGCTTTCCTTGACGGGCCTGCTTTTCAAAGCAGGGCTTGACTTGTAGTGCCTGCTCACAGCAGGGCTTTCTCTTAACATGCCTGCTTTTCACAGCAGGACTTGGCTTGTGGTGCCTGCTCACAGCAGGACTTGGCTCATGTTGCCTGCTTGCAGCAGGGCTTTCTTTGACGTGCCTGCTTTTTGCAGCAGGACTTGCTTGAATTGCCTACTCACAGCAGGGCTTGACTTGAGGTGCCTGCTCACAGCAGGGCTTACTTCATGATGCCTGCTCACAGCAGGGCTTTCTCTGGCGTGCCTGCTTTTTGCAGCAGGGCTTTCTCTGAGGTGCCTGCTTTTCAAAGCAGGGCTTGACTTGTGGTGCCTGCTCGCAGCAGGGCTTTCTTTAGTGTGCCTGCTTTTCATAGCAGGGCTTTCTTTGACGTGCCTACGCGACATAGGTCTTTTCTTGTCTGCTTACAGCAGGACTCAACTTGGCAGTGCCTGCTTTTCAAAGCAGGGCTTTTCTTAAGCTTACACACTTAAATTCTCAAGCTGTACACAGTAATTAACTTTATGTATACTACACACCTTGACTACTATTGAATTCTAAATTCTCAAGCTGTACATCATAGTTATTGTCTCTCATAATTACCCACCTTGACTACTTTTGAATTGCTGCGCTTATTGCTTATAGTAAAGCCTGCTCATAGTAGAGCTCCTGTTGCCTGCTCACAGCAGGGCTTCCATTGCCTACATGTTGTAGGGCTTTTCATTGCCTATGTGATGTAGGGCTTTTCTTGCCTGCTTTTTGTAACAGGGCTTTGTGACAGGCCATTTAGATAACCTATTAAAAGGCTCTAATTGACTCTCAACATGTTGAGCTCTTGATGATGTAAACAAGTTGAAATTGCCCACACACTCATTCACTCAGGCGGTATTCTGTCACCTCTGCAGGCTCATAAGGTTGTATGGTACTTTTCTAATGTTACAGCTAGCTATATCACTCTTAGAGCAGGTCTAGAACCAGAGCTCTAGGTGAGCTATATAAACCTAGAAAAGTATAAGAAGAGAAAGGAGTGACTGTAGCTGAAGGCCAACACAAATACCTGAGTGCCTAGCCTCTCTAACCTAATTAAGCAGCGCTACCTGATGATACCCATGTGACATAGTAATGAACCGTTACACTTATAGATGTATATTGAATGATTCTTATCTGCTTGCTCTAAATACACAGTGTGCACACACTCAGAGAAGCTTTATCTGCTTACATCACTGTGAGAGATTCAATAATGCAGTTGCTTTTGCCTTTTGCTGAGTGGGATTTCACATCTGAAGTTAGGCATTTGAAATTGTTCAGACTTAGATGTTCAGAATTGTTCAGACTTAGGTGTTCAGAATCACTTGCAGATTCATTGATTGCTTTATATAATTCATTCACCTGATTCAGAAGTAGTCTGTTTATTATAGTGAATGCTAGCTTGATTCTTGCATAACTTGTGTATCAGGATCATGCAGAGCTCGTCATGCAGATATGATGACCAAGAGATTAATTCTAGGGAGTCATCTATCTGGTAGCGGCCTGAACGCATATACGCGAGTGCTGAGCCGCACTAAGACTAATCAGGCGTTAGTGCCGGGAACACCCGTTGAGGCGCGCTAAGCCTAATCGGGCACTAGCGCGGGTCACTGAATATCAGACGCCTGAATCAATAACCGAACGCCCGAACGAATAACTGAACGCCTGAACGACGTCATGCTCCTAACATTGTGTGCTCAAATCTCTGATGCTATAGGTGTTGCATTGAAGTTGCACCCATTAGATGTGTAGGTCTTCCTCATTGACCTTGCACTGCTATAATAACATCTTTACCCCTGTACATTACTAGACAGTAGATGTTCTGTTTGATAAGCTTAGCTCTGATAGTGGCAGCCACTTTAATTAATAACATATAGTCATCTTCATTCAAATATGACTATTCACACCTCTTCAAAATACCCAGTGAGATGAGATTAGCAGATGCCTGCAGCACATAACAAATATCTTGTATTTGTACACTTGATTCAGAATCAGTGTGAATCACTATTGTTCCCTTCTTGATACAATATAATGCTTCACTGTTTGCTGCTTTGAATTCATGTTCTTCATTATAGAGTGATGACAGCTTAAATAGGTTTAACTGGTTAGTAATATGCTGAGCTGCACATGTGTTGACATATCAGCAGTTGTCTTCTGCAGAAAGCTTCTGCTTCTGTCTAACCATCCTCAATGATAGCTTCTTTTCTTCCTCCTCACTCTCATTATTGTCATCAGTGCTCACATTAGTGACCTTGTTGAGGTAATGTTTAGAATGCTTATTTTATACAAATAATTTTCTGTTGTTATCATGTTGTCATTTTAAGTCAGGTCTTCTATTGAACTGACAACAGTTCTGCATTACATGTCTAGATTTGCTACAGTTGTAGTATACTCTATTGTTAATAAAATCTCTTCTCCCTTTATATGAATTGTTGTAGTCAGTTAATCTCCCTCTATATTGCATACTCATTGCCAGCTCCAGCTCAACATCTATCTAATGGTCAGATTTGATTTGTACTTTCTTAGAGACTATGTATTGCTGAACTTCTTGCACCTGTATCTCCTTTAAAGTGGTGATGTGGGCCTTGTTGATGTTATACTCTGAGGCAAGAGCTCTGAGGGCAATAATTATATAAATGTCATTTCATATGTCTCAGTCCTTACATACAGCTGATTTGAGTTGTTTGATAAGGCTTTCAACATCTCTGAATATAGCATTAACTAATTTAGAGTAGCCTTTCACCTTGTTTACTGCAGCATATTTAAATAACTCATTTAAGATAGTATATATCACTCCTTAGTCAACTTGTGAGCATGTAGTCTTGAGCTTGTTCTAAATCTCTGTTATTTCATTGATGCCTTCAATCATATGAAAAAGGTTGTTGTTAATGGTCTTCAGTATGATTCTTAAAGCTATTTCTTTAGTCTTTTTCATGACAGCTTGTGTACATTGTAGAGCTGCTCCATTTTCTGTTAAGTCTTATACTTTCTTCTTCTGTATACTTGTCTTAATGTTGCTCAACCATCTCCCCCAATTGTTAAATTCAGTTAATATCACTTATTTTGTACAAATACAGTTGTCTTGTTCATCTGCTGAGGTCATAGTTGTT
This sequence comes from Lapillicoccus sp., assembly GCA_965277795.1. Lineage (GTDB taxonomy): Bacteria > Actinomycetota > Actinomycetes > Actinomycetales > Dermatophilaceae > Lapillicoccus. Next base: position 4,693,502 of record OZ255840.1, on the reverse strand, counting down.
GATGGTGTGTGTGTAGGGTGATGGATTCAGTGTGTTAATGAACTCAGTGTGTTAAGAAGTTAGGTTAGTGATTTCAGTCACACTGTCTGAGCTCATAACCTGATAAACAAGCAGGGCTACATCAATCTAGTGAGGCAATAATTGAGTAGCTTGAGTAGCTTGTTTATATGCACTATGTTTAATATGACAAGTATGGTAAGAGTACAGTATAAAGACTGTACAAAGTGTACAACAAACTCTGTAACAAGATGCTAGTTCTAAAGTGGACAACATACTGCTGAGCCAGTATATTGACTTCTATATTCAACAGTATTGTAGAACAGGCTTATTCTCAGAGCCAGTCATCACTTATAAGACTGTTATAGTCTCAACCTCTTACTCTCTCTCAGCTGAGTTCTCTGTAAGGTGAAGTGATTCAGACTCTAATGTATCTTCATCTACTCACAGTTTGTGATTACAGAGCAGACTAACATGAAACACATTATAAATGTAAAGTTTCTTCAGTAACTTAAGCTGATAGACAGCATTATCAATCTTCTTAATAATTTTAAAAGATTTATAATGTTGCTAATCTAGCTTCTGTAAGGGTCACTTTAAGGTGATGTTCTTAGCTTTTAATCAGACTAACTGTTTAATGTTAAAGTTAACATTCAGGTGAAACTAATTATAGTGCTTAATCTAATACTTTTAAGACTTTATAAGAGCTCTGCAGACTTCTACTTAAATATTGTAGAGCTGCTCTATAAGTTGCTCAGCCTTTATAGTAGTTTCAGTAACTGTAGAGTACTTAATAAGTTCCTCTACAGTAAGTATATCAGATTTAGAAATGAAGCTGTAGACAATCTTAAAGAGTGCCTTTCTGATAGAGAAGTGCAAGCTCACATTGTATATAAACTCAGTCAGTGCTAGAAGTGAGGCTCAATTATCTTATTAATAGTTGATATAGCTTTACAGGTATTGTTTCAGTGTGCTATTCTATCATTCAGTCTGCTCATCAGTTTGTGAATCAAAGGCAGTGCTCAACCAGTGTTCAATCTTTAATGTGAATATCAGATTGACTCAGAGTCTTGAGGTGAAAACAGATTCACAATCTGAAATCAGAGCTTGTGAAACTTTATGCAGTCTAACAATCTCTCTAATAAAGACTTCTGTAAGTTAACCTGCAGTTCAGTCCTTTCTAACTAATATATAGTGTGACATTTTTGAAAATTTGCATACCATCATCAGTATGACATTGTACACACCCTCATAAGCATAGCTCTCTGAAAGGCCAGTTATGAAGTTAAGGGTGAGTACTTCTCAGAGTCCTTTCAGAGTAGGTATAAGCTGTAATAGTTTAAGTTACTTCTTATAAATGACCTGCACTCTCTGACAGATAAGACAGGAATTGCAGTATTTCTGAATTTGCTTTTGCATATCTGATTAGTAGTATTTTGTGTGTATTAACACATAGGTTTTCTCTGTTACAAGATGACCTGCAAGTAGCTCATTATAGTACTTCTTAATAATCTCAAGTTGTAGTGACTCTATATAAAGTATATAAAGCACTGAGTCAAAGTATAGAAAATCATTCTTTAGTGATCAGAGTGAGTGAGAGTCTAATAATTCTAAATTAATCTTGCAAGCAGTGATTTATTTCAGCATATGCTTTGTAAGTGAATCAATCTGCAGGAATTCAGGCAGTGTCTTAATGAAGGAGGTGTCAATTTTCTTATAAGATTCTTTATTCAAAACAGCCTCTAAGGCCTGTTTTTGTTGAGTTCATTGTTACAGACTTGTAGTACTGATGACTAGTATCTTATAAAGGCACACCTCTTGAATTAATAGATTGTTTCTATACTTAACTGAAATTAGAGCTACTGTTGAGAACAGTACTTATTGCAGTACTGAAGTATTCTCAGTCTTATTCTCTTGTTCTGCTTCACATTAATGATCAGGTCTCTGTGAAGAGCTGTTAACAGAATTTAGAGTTCCCTTTCAATTAATGATAACAAAATTATAGATGAATAGAGTTAAAGCTCACTGAATCTGTCTTTATAAGAGCTTATAAGTTATTATAAAGCTTTACAAGCTTGAATAATCTGATAGCATCTTAATCAGATGAGTGGATTCTTCTAAGTAGTGCTGTCAGTAATAGAAGCTCTCAATAATTGTGAGTAACTTCTCATTATAAGTTTTATACTTCTGCTTCACAGGTATTATCTTCTGTAAGAAGTAGACTGTAACTCTTCAGCTATTTAAGTGCTTTTGTGAGAGAATGTCTAAGATAATGTACTCAGATGCATCAGTTTCAAGATGTATTAATAATACAATGTTGAAATGTTGCAGAAATGAAGCAATGATGAAAGTCAGCATCAGAAACTTAAAGGCAGTCTGAGTCTTTAAAGATAGAAAGCCTGCTCTTTATAAGATTAACTTCTTTTTTAACTTTATATTGAAGCTCTGAGTGGTTTTTGTGAGAGGTGCAGCAATATATAAGAAGCTCTGTATAAACCTGCAGTAGAAGTTCACAAAGCTTAGAAAGATTTACACTTTGTGAACACTTTCTGACTCTAGTTAATTAATAATGATGAAGATTCAATCTATCTTCATTTCAATCCTTATATCTGTAATAACATATCTCAAGAAAGGTATACATTTCACACTGAACAGACACTTAAAAAGCTTTGTGAAAAACTCTACTACTAGTAGAGCTTTCAGAACTGTTCTTATATACTGTTTATACTGACTCTCCTTCATTAAGTAAATCAGAATGTTGTTCAGGAATACAATTACAAATATATTAAGATATTTATGAAGAACTTCATAGATGTAAGACTGAAAACTTGCAAGTGCATTGATAAGACTGAAAGACATAATTAAGTATTTATACAGTTTATATCAAGTACAGAAGGCTGTCTTTCACTCATCACTCTTGTGTATATAAATGCAATAGTAGATGTTTTAAATGTCAATCTTTGTGAAGATTTACACACTACAGACATGATTTATAATTTTGTTAATCAGTAATAGAGAGTACTGGTTCTTTTACATAATAGCATTGAGTCTGCAATAGTTTACACAGAGCTGTAGGCCTTTATCACTCTTAAATATAAAGAGCACTAGCACTTCTGCAGAGAACTATAAAGGCTGAATAAATCTGTTTATTAAGTTAATATTTCAGTACTTCTACAGTACAGTCAGCTTCTTAGTAGAGAGGTTGTACATTAATCTAAAAAGCAGTGTTGTTCCCTCTAGCAGATCAATTGAGTAATCTTTTTTACAATGAGAAGACAAGATTTCTACCTGAGTTTCTGAAAAGACCTCTATAAAACTCTTATAAGCTTTAGAAATCAGTGTTGCAGAGTTCTTCTGCTTATTAAAATCAGCTATTTGCAATCTCTGCATTATGTAGTTCAACTTAAAATCTCTGAGTTTTCTTGTGAGGCCTTCTATAGTAATCTCTGTTAGAAGCATGACAAGATTGAGCAACCTACACTAGCTTCTGATTGAGCCTAGTGTGTTCAGCTAATTCTGCAACACCTACATATGTAGTTTTGCTCATCACTTAATGGCTTCTTAGAATTAATCTCTTGGTCATTATATCTGCATGATGAGTTCTGCATAATTTTGATATTAGATTAATTCTCATTCTCTTAACATTTATGAGACAGTTGAACTGAAATAATCTGTTTGAAAAGACATTGAGTTGTGTGTGTTAACAACTCTAAAAGACATCAATAACACTACTCTCTGCAACTACACCTCCTAAGTCATACAGAAGTGTATCAGTTTACTCAAGTTATACAGAACACTGAATTGCTCTTGTAGAAGAGTCAGATTTAAAGAAACCACTGAAACACCTTCTAAGTTATACAGATGTGTGCCAGTCAACCTAAGTCATACAGAAACCTGAGAGCTTGTAGAGCAGTTAAGTCAAAACAACCTGTGTCATTAAAAGCTTGTGAAGCAGTTGAGCTGAAAGAACCTGCATCTGCCTTACTCTTGTGGAAGAGCTGAATTAAAAGAAACCACTGAACTGAACACCTCATAGAAACCTCAAAGAGGACAGCACCTCAAATTGAAAGAAACCACTGAACTGTACACTAAACAGAGGTCAAGAAAGGCACTAAATACAGAACACTGTGAGATAAACTCCTTCAACACTGAATCATTAACACCTTACAGAAGGTGAAGCTGTATCACACAAAAGAGCTGTAAAACATTTTCTGACAGAATACTGTTTCTAGCACTGTTCAGCAGTTCTCAGATGTGATAAGACCCACCATAAGATGTGTTGACCTCAACATGACACATGATAATGCAGCTTCTTCAGGCGTGGCTCATAAGGGAACTATTAGGTCCAGACAACCTCTATCTTCTGAGAAGATGACCCTTACAGCTGAAGTAAGTATGTCTCAACAGCCTGAAATGGAGGATGAAGAAGAAGCTCACCTCACAGTGAAAGGGGCAACCTATTCAGATTTGGCCACTGCCATAAAGGAACTCCAGAAGGGAGGCAAGAAACAGAGATATTCAGTCTCACATTAACTGAAAACTGGTGCAAATGACACCTCCTCTTCTTACAACATTGTCAGTGTTAAACAGCTTCAACACTGAATAGAGACTGAATCTCAGCAGTTCCTGAACATTCTCAACAAGCTTCAAGAACAGAGGAACCTAGAAATGTCAGTTAGCAAGAATGTAAAAGACCTCATTACTGAATAAAACTACCTTAATAATGACAGGGACATCCTCACTGACCTGCTTGCAGAGGAAAAGACCTGTGTAGCTTTCCTGAACACCAGCTTCACTGCCCTCAATATCAAATACCAGTTGCTGAAGAAGTGTCAACAAACTGAACAAGAAGGCACTCATTCTTCAAACATTTTAAACAGTTTAAACAGTGACAAGTGTTCACAGAAGCTTCTCAATTCTTCTCTTTTAAATGATGATATTAAACTCACCTGAGATAACTGAATAGGCAAGATGAAGGCTAAATTGAGCATCAATGAAGATCACTATTCAACTGAGGTTACTTACATGAGATATGTGTTGTCTTGACTGAGTGAAAAGGCTGCTCAACACACTGAATTCTGTTCCTCATATGGGTCTTCAGCTGAACTATATCAAATGGTTGACAACATTCTGAGAGATTTAAAAGACATCTATGAGGATTTAAATAAGCTCAGAAACTACTATCAAGCTTATATTGACCTGACTCAGGGACTCTTCAGGTTCTCAGACTTCTACATTGAGTTTCACTGCCTTTTCACCTTCCTTAAATATGGTGAGACTCAATGTATGAATGATCTTTAAGACAAGATTTCCCCTCATCTTCAGGCATCTTTGTTGTCTCGAATGGCTCAACCTGATTCACTAACAACTATGAAGACCTACCTCATACACCTGAACAACAAACAATGTGCTGCTTAAGCAGTGAAGGATCAGAAAGACATCAGTACTATAGCTGCCTGTACTAAGAATGTCAAAACATTCAAACAAGTCACATTTAGGTCTCTGACTTCTCAGCTGACTATACATTCCTCAATGTTTCTGAGTGCAGTCAATAGGAGGCCTTCTATCAATCTATAACACCTGACTGATGAGAAGGATGAAAACTGCTATATCTGTCACTGCCCTGAGCATTCTGCCAGTGAATGCTCTCAGTGTGTCTGACAACCATCTCCTTTCTTCTAATGTGATAAGTCTGTCAGTGAGGTCTGTGTTGACTATAATGACTTCAGTTCTGAGTTGGAAAACAAATAACCCCTATTAAAGTCATGATTAGGGGTGAACTAGTTTCTCTGTACAGCATGAGCCCTTTGTTGAACCTCAATTAACACTATTCAAACAGTTCAAACATTTCAAACGGTCTGAAAAGCCTGAACAGTTCAATGAATGATGACTCAGAGCTCTTCACATTATAACTGTTTATTACAGCCTGCTCTCTCTACTCTTAAGAGTTCTATATACCCTTCTGAGCTTTAGTTGACACTGGCTGCACAGTCTACTCACTCATTCATAGTTGATTGACTCCTATAATCTGTGATCAGCTTGATCTGAAACCCATTCCTCTCTTTAAGTCTAAGCAAGTATGTAGCTTTAATGATGAGCTCTCTAAGCTTAAAATAACTCACACCATCTACTCAGGTCTGCTTATAAAGGAGAAGCATAGAGAGACTACTGTCTCTATATTGATAGCTGATCTGAGACAGCATAACATTATTCTGAGAAAGTCATAAATGAACTGAAATCAACTAGTATTGAACATGAAGGATGATTTCATTGTCTTTCCACAAAAGCTGTCTTCTGAACATTCTACTTCTCCATCTTTACCTCTCTGAATACCTCTCTGAACACCTCTCTGAACACCTCTCTAAACTGTTCAGATAACATCTAAAATTCTGCCTTAATCTTTCCTGACTGCTGATAATAATACATTCTCTGTCTGCAGTGTTGAAGCAGCACTCTACACTGTGCTGACTCATTAAGAGAAGGTACAAATATTCACTATGTTAATAAAGAATATAGACAAACAGCTGGCACTAGATTGAGAATGTTGTTTGAAGGAATTAAGCCTCAAGGTGAACACCTTCAAACACCTTAAGAAGATACATCAGAAGCTACCTTCAGAATACTATAAGTACCTCAATGTCTTTAACTGCTCTTAGGTCAGCAAGCTCTCACCTTAAAGTTAGGCATACTGTTTGTCACCCTACAAGCTTCAGAAGGTTAAGGAATATCTTAATGAGAACCTCTTTAAAGATTTCATCACTCTTAGTAAAGTAGCATATTCCTCATCAGTGTTGTTTGCCCAGAAGGCTAATGAAGACCTCAGGTTCTGCATAGACTACTGCAAGCTCAACACCCTCACAAAATGGAACTGATCTCTTTCATTAATAGAGGAGTTTATAGAGAAGATATTGAGATATAAACACCTCACCTGTCTGAACATTCTCACTGCCTTCAATCAATTGTGTATGCACTCAAACAGTGAGGATTTAACTACTTTTATCACTGCTCTGAGCTTCTACATGTATAGAGTGTTACTGTTTAAACTGATCAATGAGCTGAGCACTTTTCAGCAATACATTAATGACATTCTATAAGATTTCCTCAATGACTTCTGTCAAGCATACCTGAACAATATTCTGATCTATAGTAAGATCAGAAAGGAGCATTAAATTCATGTTAAGAAGGTTCTTAAACATCTCTGTAAGACTGGCTTACAAGTCAACATCAAGAAATGTGAATTTGATGTCTCTGAGACAGTCTTCATAGATGTCTTTATCTCAGAAGAAGGACTTTGTATAAACTCTTAAAAGATAAAAGCAGTCATTGACTAAACAACATCTACCAACCTGAAGAAGGTTTAAGACTTTATAGACTTTGCTAACTTCTACTGACAGTTTATATGTGACTTCTTCAGGATTGTCAAACCTCTCATTGCTCTTACTAGAAAAGAGATTCCCTTTACATAGACTGAAGACTGCTTTAAGGCATTTCAGAACCTTAAACAGGTTATAATAGAGACTTCAGTATTAAAGCATTTTGACCTCAACTGTTAGGCTATACTAGAAACAGACACCTCTGATCTTGTAACAGGTGAAATTCTCTCTCAGTATAACTATGAAGGAGTTTTTCACCCAGTGGCATTCTATAACATGAGCATGATATCAGCAGAATGTAATTATCACATCTACAATAAGAAACTTCTAGTCATTATTTACTGTTTTAAACACTGGTGTTCTGAACTTGAACACACTGACTTGCCTATACAAGTCTTCACTGATCATTAGACCCTGAAGACCTTCAGGGAGGACAAGAAACTGATGCAGCATCAGGCTAGATACCTAGATATCCTATCAGAGTTTAACTTTCAGGTGATCTCCTGAACAGGCAAGGCCAATGGCAAGGTGAATACAACCCCAGACTGTGTGGAAATACATGTAGAAGAAGTGGAAGAGAACCTTATTATGTGGGTATTTACTGCTACTCAAGAACAAGCTAATCAAGGTGTTAAACAAGGCCTTCAAACTGTTAATAACACCCATTTCTTAGCTATCTCACTCTTACCTTTCTACCTCAACAAAGGCTTTCACCCATGCATAAGTTTCAACCCTCACATTACTATCTATAAATTCACACAGCCAGGCTGTAGCTTAAAAGACAAGCAGCTGAGACCATTCTGTGTCAGTCAACATGTGAGAACATTGTATTATTTAGAACTGCATGCTATCATGAGAATCCACCATTAAACACCTTCAGCACCATGATGTAGTATTGCCAGAATAATGAGTAGTATTACACAGACAAGGGTGAATTAAAAGGCTTTAGAAAGATGTTGAACAAGTTTCATCAAAAATATCTCAGCAAGCTGCACTGGGTTTAAACCATTCAGAATATTCAGACTGTTTAAACTCAGCTCAGCCTAGCTGTACAATACTGCATGAATCTGAAACCTCTGTAAAATGTGGGGAGTTGAGGTTCAACAGATGTCACACAGTCATAGCAGCATTGTGAACAACACTTTTTCAAAGGGGGAAGTAATGTTAAAAGCATGACAAGATTGAGTAACTTACACTAGCTTCTAATTGAGTCTAGTGCATTTGACTAATTCTGTAACACTCATATATGTAGTTTTGCTCATCACTTAATGACTCCTTAGAATTAATCTCTTAATTATTATATCTGCATAATGAGCTCTGTATAATTCTGATAATCTCTTCTGACAGTAAAGTTGTTAGAGAGTTCTCTGCATCTGACCTTCATTATACTGTAAGATTTGTGAAGTCAACCCTCAGATTATTTCTTTGCAACTATAATAATTTCAGAATCACTGGCATCTCTAAGTCTGCAGAGGTAAAAGGTTTATAAGTTTATTTTTAGACCTCAAATGAGTCCTGAACCTTCACTACTTTATAATAGATGAAATAAGTTCACAAGGTATCTTCTTTAGCATAATGAAGCAGTAATGCATTAAAAACAGATGAAAGGTCCTCTATAATATTCTTGTAAAGAAGGTTGAGATCACTAGCACTGTTAAGAACAGCTAGAAGTAACTTTTCTGTAAAACATACTGTAAGTTATAATTGTTGTTCTGCTGAAGATGTTACACTCTTCTTTAGTTTTAGCTTTGTAATAATCTTTACAGAAGTCTCAAAGAATGCTGTAACACAGTTACTGTCACTAGTCAGATCAGTTAATAAAGTTCTGCTCTTAGTGTTGTCAAACTTCTTCTTAAGACAGTCTTGTTTCTTGTATTTACATTTTGTTAGAAGCATGACAGTGTTCAGGCATTATTTACTCAGTGGTGCACACTAGCACCTGGTTGAGTCTAGTGCAGCTCATACTCACTTCTATATAGTAGACTGCTCACTCACTCATATAACTTTCTACAATTAATGTTCTTTATCACTATATCTGCATGACTTGCTCTGCATAATCCTGACATTACATTAATTGTTAAACCCCTCATTACATTTGTGAAACAGTCAAACTAAAATAATCTGTTTAAAAAGATCTAGAGTTGTGTGTGTTAATGACTCTGAAAGACATCAGTAACACTACTCATAGTAACTACACCTTTTAAGTTATACAGATGTGTACCAGTCTATCTAAGCTATACAGAAACCTGAAAGCTTGTAAAGCAGTTGAGTTTAAATAACCTGCATCATCAAAAGCTTATAGAGCAGTTGAGTCAAAATAACCTGCTACAAAAGTTGATCTCTTCAGTGAGCCTGTTAACAGTGAGCCTGCTTCAATGATGTATTCAAAGACTGACCTCTTCTGTGAGCCTGTTCAGTCAGTGAGCCTGCTTCAATGATGTGTACAAAAGTTGATCTCTTCAGTGAGCCTGTCAACAGTGAGCCTGCTTCAATGATGTGTTTGAAGATCAACCTCTTCTGCAAGCCTGTTCAGTCAGTGAGTCTGCTTCAATGACGCATTTGAACACCTGTTCAAAAAGTGAGCCTGCTTCAATGATATAGTCAAAGTTGACCTCTTTAGTGAGCCAGTTTGACTAGTGAGCCTGCTTCAATGGCATTCAATTCTTAACACCTCTTCCTTCCTTCCTTCTACACATGTCTACAACAGTGAAGCATTTGTGTGGCTGAAAATATGAGTTGTGGCCGGAGTCCGCCATAAGTCGTGAGTGCTGTGGTATGGCATGCAAGGCATGGCTGGAGTTCACCATAAGTCATGAGCGCCAGGGTATGGCACAACTGCATAGGATCAGGATGAAGTATGAGGCACCATTGTGGACATTTAGAAATAGGGGGGGGAGGTGAACATTTTAGCAACAACAGTCAGGGGTTGAAGTGGTGGTTTTTACATGTCTGCATTGATTTTATTCAATTCTCGACCTCCTCCTCTGCCTCCGCCGCACAAGTTGCCTCCGCCGCGGCTGCCTCCGCCGCGGCCGCCTCCACACCAGCTGCCTCCACTGCCGCCTCAGCTGCCTCCGCTGCAGCTGCCTCCTCCGCCTCCATCGCCTATACCTCAGTAATCTGCGGTAGGTTTGAACCGTTTGGACCGTTCAGACTGTTACAAACTTGGGGGTGTGACTGAGAAGGGTGTTCCTACATGGTGAGGACAGTTAAGTGGGGTGAACTAGATAGCTGGCAAGCGTTGTGGACAACACTTTTTCAGAGAGGGGGGTAATGTTAGGAGCATGACAGCATTCAGGCATTATTTACTCAGTGGCGCGCGCTAGCACCTGGTTGGGCCCAGCACAGCTCATACTCACCCCTATATAGTAGACTGCTTGCTCACCTATATGGCTTTCTACAATTAATGTCCTTTGTCACTATATCTGCATGACTTGCTCTGCATGATTCTGACACATTTGTTATAATAGTTGCAGTCATCATTAAAGAATGCTTCTTATAAGAGTTCTGAACTGATGACTTTAATAGTTACAGAGGTGATAGACTTTTAATTCTTTCACTTTGCAGTGTTTATATTGATGTCATCACTGAAGTGAGCATTTACAGTTGTAGTTTATGAATGACCTTCAGTCTTAAGACTAGAATGAAGTTTCTTCACAAGAGTAATTAAATCTTTATAAGAGTTTAAAAACTCAGAATGCCTGTAGATCTTCTATTTTATAGCATAATTTATGCTCTTAAAAAAGATTATTAGCTGAATCTAATGATAGTTCTCTATGTCATTTTCTATCTGAGTTAGAAGTTTATCTGATCTGTAAAAATACTCATCATCCGATTCACTAGTCAGCTTGTAGCAGTTCATTCATTTTATCTATACATTATATATTCAGTTATTATAATCTTCTAGAAGACTTTTTAAAAAGCTCTTCTGTTCTTCTTAAGTGTCATTCAGACTCTTTTCATTATGATGTGCAATTCAGCACTCTGCAGTATAATAGTTTAAGTAGTAGTTAAACTCTGAGAAGTGACTCTCTACAGAAACTGTTTCAATCTAATAAACATACTGTTAATAGTGAAAGTAGTTCTTTATACAGTAGAGGTCTTTCTCTTTAACTCACTTTTTATAGCAGATGTGTTTTAAGGCTGATGATAAGTCTGATGAGAACTGTTTATAAGACTTAAGTTCTGTCTATTAAATGCATTTCTTCTCAGCTGCAAGCTGAATCTTTGTAAGTTGAATCTCAGTATTCATTATGACAGCTTTCTCTAAAGATGTAGAAGTGTGATGTTGAGAGTCTGAAATAGAATGTTAGGAGCATGACAGCGTTCAGGTATGGTTTACTCAGTGGCGCGCGCTAGCGCCTGGTTGGGCCTAGCGCGGCTCACCCCTATATAGTAGACTGCTCGCTCGCCCATATGGCTCCTTACAATTAATATCCTCGTCACCATATCTGCATGACCAGCTCTGCATGATCCTGATATAGAACATTGTGAAGGTTCTTAATTGAATAGTTAAACAGTTGTAGAGTTCTTGTAAAAGGTTTATAAGCTTTCAGCCATTCTTACTAAACAGTATTCTTACAATGAATTAAAGCAATAAAACTGTAAGTGTACTACTGTAAGATAATATCTTAACTAAGAAATTATAGAGCTATGTGATAAGTAAGAACTTAGACTTATAGTGATAGTTTATAATAATATGTGTTGTGAGTAGATGTAGAATTATTGCTAAGAAAGAAAGTGAGAATCACTTTAACCTCATAATATATCTCTTTTTAAGCTAGTTCTGCTGAGAAAGGTTCTGTAAGGCATACACTGCTTTTGCAGAATGTTCATTGTTAATTCAACAATGATGTCAGCTACTTAGACCCCTTCTGTAAAGTGTCAGTAGTGATATTTATTAATAGGAAACTCTTACAGAGCTGATTGACTAGTAATAGTTATCTTTGTAAGACTGTGCTGTTACTCAGCATAATTTATTCTATTATAACCTGACACCTGATGAGTTCCTGTACACTGAATGCTTATATGTAAAATGATTTTATATTGTATTAAATCTTTCTATTCATTCTTCTTCACTTCTTAATATTCTTCTTTAACTTCTGTGTCTCTGTATTATTCACTTCCACCTTTACTGACTTAATGTGTGTTTCATTGACAACTTTTTAATGATCTTATGCCTTTAAGTATATCTGTACTGATTCAGCTTATAAGATGTAGTTACTCTTATTGAGCTTTAGAGCTGTTGTGCCCTTCAGTCCCTTATAGTTCATACTCTTTCAAGTCTGTGTAACTGCATTCTGTGTCAGCAGGAGCGTGAGTGGTGATTCAGTATGTGAGATAGGCCACAATTACCTAATTGAGTTGAGGGCTCAATGTCAGGGCTTAGGGCAGAGTAGGAGGGCTCATTGGTGATGAGGCTTGAGGCAGGATAGAAGGGCAAAATAACAACAGGTGGTAGTTATGCACTGACTGGGCTCATAACCTGTTGAATAGAACAATAGATAGAGGCAAAATAGATGTATTATTGCTATCTAGATATCGCTCGAATTGGTGATAATGAACTGTAGAAGAAATATAGTCTCGTAGATATTAGGGCGAGCTTAATACCCCCAAATTCGGCCTCCTCAGGGTTCTCCTACGCTGACCAAGTACATATATCAATGGCCGAGCGTCTATAGATCTCATGCCCGCAGCGGGCATAAATAGCCGTGCAGGGGCGGGGCGGACGAACAATTCTCCGTACGCAACACGGCCCAGCCGCTACCTCTCCAGCTGCTTCATCCAGAGGCCGCTGCCTCCCTGGCCCCTCCGTCCATGGCTCTTGCCTCCGCCGCCGCTGCCTCCCCAGGCCCTGCTTCCACAGCCCCAGGCCCTGCTTCCACAGCCCCAGTCTCTCCGGCCCCTACCTCCGCAGCTGCCCCTGCCTCCCCGGCCCCTGCCTCTACGGCCGCTGCTGCCTCCCTGTTAGTTGGCTCCCACATTGTTCTCAGCTAGATAGTCAGTTCTTATTGATACATGTATTTTCAACAAAGGAAGCCTGCATTCTTTCCAGGTCTCTGAGCACCACTGAGCAGGCTTTAATCGCTGAACATTTTACTTCGTTATTTGATTCTATGTAATCTACATCTATAGCTAAGGTACCTACATATTGAATTGAACTGACGTTGAATCGGCTTCCTGAATGACTTCATAGTGGGTCGACATAGATCGAGTGTACTCCTAGTCCTACGTTAATTACATCTTCAACTGAGCCATTGAGAGGGTGCCCAGGTGGAGAATGCCATCGACCTTGTCTTCTGGGCCTAGTTAATCATCAGGGGAAGCAACGGCATCCTTACAGAAACGGGTGCTTCGGCATACGCCAAGGCCTTCATATCGGCGACAGAGTATGAGCACCCCCACGCCAATCGCGAGGAGTTGAGTCTCCGCTGACAGGAATAGGATGGGATATTGTGACAGTGAATAGTGATGACGTGTCGTTGCTGGGTACATGCACTGTCAGTGGCAGATGATAAAGCATGTACTAAAGAGCGACGAGAGAAGCGGTGAGGAGAAAGAGTGGGGGAAGGTAACTCGTACATATCGATAGATGCAATGATTCCGCGGAAGCGCGGATCGGCGTCCTAGTCATTGGTGAATCATGAATAAAGGAATCGAGCAAGCAGCTTCAGTGAAGAAGCTAGAGTGCCTTTGATCATCCGTAGAGGAAACTGGACTTCTTTTCCAACATCGGGCACCGAGTCAAGTCGCTGTGCTCCAGGCAGTTCTGCGCCGGTGATCCGGTGATCCCCTTGATCACAGCAGTCCCAGGTCATGCCGACATCCGTGGAATCGGCACTGTAGAGCTCAATAGCAGCTAGACCAAGAACGTCAGGGACTTCTAGCCTGGTGACTAGGTAAGGTACGTAAGGTACTTTAGCATCCACTTCCTAAGGTAAGGTACCTTATGATGCGATGGTCGCCACCGGGAAACATTCCTTAGCCGCAGTAGCGTCCTCGGACTAACGGTCTTGTTCAAATTGACATGACGTCTTCTTCTGGGCTTCAAACACCGAAGTTGCGCTGCTACTTGAATCCCGAGTAAGACTGAACAGTCAACAGCAATGGCGGTTCCCTTTGTTGTACGAACATCCCCTGATTCTTTGCCCTTGCCGTATTCCTGGTCTTTCTACGTCATAGACTAACGCAAAGCAGGCACTCGGCCTCAAGGCGGCCAATCTCGCAACCGAGAAGTACCACGACAAGATCTACGATAAGATCTCCCCTCCCAAATCATCGTCCAAAGATGCTCTCGCCAGCAATACCTTTTCCGACGACTCTGACTCTGCACAATACTCCGACCATGGCTCCAAGGACCATCGCCGCAAAGAACGGAGGCGACGGCGCAGAGGTACAAGTGATGGGCTAGGGGAGAGAGAATACCCCGATCAATGGTCGGGATACGCGCCGGGTTATGCACCGCAGGCTGAGTACGATGCGAGTGGAACTTGGGGACAGACTCTTTACCCGCAACCGGTCAGCTATTCCGTCGCATGCCTTTCTCGTAGTCACTCCTGACGAGCCTGGCACTGCCTTTCTCACTCTTCGAATCATCCCATTCCGACGAGCAAAAGTCCAGCTCACCGAGATGTATTAATCTTCTTGTCTAGCAGTACCAAACCTCCTCGTACATCCCTCCCGACCCCCGACAATACCAGCCCACCTACACTCCTCCCAGCTCGACCTCCCCGGACCCCCGCCCACCGCTCTCTAACCGCCGACGCTCCTACTCCTTATCCTCGGCCCCACGGCGCTCGCGCCACAAGAGCAAATCCGCCGACGACATGGATCTAACATCCGGTGTTATCGGCGCGCTGGCGGGTGGGCTGGTGGGATCGCAGGTGGGGCAAGGGCATACCCTTCCGGCCGTTGTGGCTGCGGCCATTGGGGCTGTGGGCGCGAACCGGTTGGAGAAGAGGCAGAGGCGGAAGGAGAAGGAAAAGGATAGGGCGGGGAGGTGATGGCATTGAAGTGGGATGGATAGAGATCAGTGTTAGACGAGATCCTAGGGAACAAGGTGTGATGGCTTGGTCTTTGTACATGGCAAATGAGGGCTTCAAGATATCATAGCTACGGAATCTATCAGGTCGTTCAAACAGAGACTCTCCTACTTCGGTGTGCTTTCAACGGTGTCTTTGCAACTGTTCCAACAGAAGCAGCTGTGGCAATGCACCTGGCCATCTCTTCTCCAACTAGCGTTGGATTGTCTGGGAAAGCTGCCGCTGGTTGTCCCAGGTGCATCTCCACCATTGCCTCATCGGCGCAAGTTGCTGTCGAGTCCCGCGATATCGCACCCACTCTCATTGTCCACTTGATCCGTTGGCAGCAGTCACAGAATCTATTGTTTACCACCCTGCCTGCTCTCTACATGGTTTGTTTCCTTGTATCGGAATGAAGTTCCATTGTAGCTCCATTCCTGAAGCAGCTACATCAAATCGAGGTGCCTCTGAGCAGCTTTTGAATTTGGGAACGTTTTCCCAGTATAAGATTAATCGAGTAACATGCAAGACTGTCCGGAACGACCTGGCTTGACCTTAATGTTTGACCCTTCTCCAATGAAACCCAGATAACCACGCAATGGCCATTGCAACGGCGATACTTTCCTATCGAATCTCTCCCGCGCCGACTTGGTTTTCACCATCAAAAAGTGCAAAACTTGCTGTTCCAAACCAGTTCTCGTGCATGTAGTTATAGATGGCACAAACCGTCGCGCCCAACATTTCATAAGTCGTCTGATGATTGTTGGCATTCCACACATACATTTCACGGCCAGGCGGTGAACCCCAGTCAAATCGGCCCCTATGAACAAGGTCCCCCCCGCTGAAGGCGATTTCATAATTTTGCACATATAGGATGGCGCCCATGAGCATGTTTTTGATGCTGGTCCCGGCGACAATGCCTGTGACTTGTAGCATCACGTACTTGGATGAGCCTAAGCTTGTATAGCACGGAAGTTTCACCGGAGCACGCGCTTCGAGCCAGGTCCAGTCTAGGGAATTGAGTCACGACGATCTAGAAGCCTGCGTATGATGTCAGTTGAATGTACTGTTGTATACTGTCAAGGACTTTCATGCTGCTGTACTTACCTTCCTGCACCTATTGCCAGAGAACGTTTGTTGAATTGACCGGCATGAGCCTTTGTCATCCACGGATCACAGCACTTGAATGCGCTCTTAAAAAACAGCGAAGTACTGACGGAGGATGAAGTGGCGAGTGGGAACGCGTATGCTGTGAGGATCATCTGAGCCAGAGCTGCAGCACAGGACATGGTAATGATTCGCATGTTGATTGAGGTTGCCCTGATTCAAATTAAAGACTGGGTGATGGATCTCCTGACCTGTATTTGCTTCGCAGATTGTTCGTCAATGATGTCAAACACGGCCCTCACCAAAGGCCTTGTTATATCACCGCACAGTCCACATGCTGTATCCGGGCTTTGTGTCACTATCGCCAGTCTCCAGAAAGCTCAAGTGCGCCCACTGCTACGTTGAGCTTTGGGTGCTGCGGACATTTGGAAAGCTCTACCTTCCACAGCGCAAAGTGATGGTATAGCAGTTTCAAGTGCACACATGCGCTCAAACTGCATACTGCATGCAAAACGGCTTTGTCTCAAGACATTAGTTGCATTGGGGCCATCGCAGCCCCTACCCCCTTTCTCATCAAGGATTTGTTCCGGCCGCAAAATTGATTCAGGATTTCATGTTCGCGCAGTGTACTCATGATCATGAATCTTCTGCATGCACCCTCACTGTGACACCTTAGCCTCAACTACAGAGCTCTTTCCATGGTCTTGCCCCACAACAGAATTTCATGTTTGTCCTGTAATCACATGAGCAGACACCACCGGCACAACCCCACTAAGTTCCGACTCACGCATGTTGCACCGAGGGCAGTTGACAGAGATTGACCCACGCCACCCCTTCAGCGCGGCATATAAGGTAACTTCCCGCATGATACCAATGTGCAGATGCGGCTTTAGCATGCAATTCCACGCGTTCCAGCCCACGCAGCGTGACGGCCCTTGCGGACAAGCATGCAGAGACTCCGCATTCTTCCAATATAAGAGCGTGACTGAGGTGTTATTGGTTTCGGGGCCTCTGTCTGCTAGAGCAGACGAGCTGCCTGATACTTCCGCGTGTTATCTGAGCCAGCTGAGATTCGGGTTTGTGACCGCGAGCCTTCGGGTGAAGCGAGTAAGGGAAAAAGGCGGTATAAAGAGCCCTACTTCTGACCGTCGGCTTCAGCTTCCTTCGACATGTGTTCAAAGTATTGTCCGGCCTCTTGGAAGCCAGGTGCAGAACGATCCCTTAGCTCTATACACTCCAGTCAAGGCTTCGGAGACTCTGGATTGGCGTGGCGACTGATTCAAACTGGTACCTCTTAAAATAGATCGACCTCCGCCTGTGAACCCCTCTGGGGAGTTGAGCCCATCCTCAAGTGTTATCTGTGCTATGTAGCGGCCTTGGTAGACCTTATTTGGCGTTGGAGGCTGCGGAGGAGACGTTATGTTTCTCAAGAAAGCCCTGATCGCGCATACGGCCAAGAGGGTTACCGTGGGGAGAACAGCGACATAGATGAGAGGAAGCATAGCAAGGAAGAGCTGAAAATTTGCTCCTAAAAGGAACCAGTTCATCGGCTGGATTTGGTAGATGGACTTTACCGGATTTGGGTAGCTGCATCGTGTAGAGTAAGGAGGACTGATTACTAGTTAGATAGTTAAATCAGTTGCCTTGAATAGCTGCTCTGCTAGGATAGAGCGTGTCCCTGGTAATGTATAAGGAAAGAACAAGTGCAGATGTAGATTCGGGCGGCAGATTCGGCCAACGGCAGATTCACTTCCAGGCTGTCTCCAGCTGTGTGAGGCCTGAAGCGACACCTAAAGTGACACCTGAAGCTACCAAGAACTCAACACAAACAAAGAGAGAAATAACAACGTCATTGTTCCAAAGCTGCAGTCTAATTTAGAAGATGACAGGCCTTCAGTTATCCAATGTTTAAAGCCTGAAATGAATGTCAGTTAATTAGATCTTATCTCACTACAGATGCCTATCCTCACCGGTCTAACAGTCACAGTCAAGCTGCAGTTCTATTTAACAGCGCATAGTTGGAGATTTCTTTGAAGGCCTAGACTGCACTTTTGATACACTCTCCGGTAGAAGATCCTCAGAAATTCATTCTGATACTCAGAGAGAAGAATTCTGCTGTAGGCCTTTGAGGGTTGAAGTTGCCGCTCAGCGAATCTGCCGCTTGGCATTCCGCAAGTTGTTTGCCTCATTGAACAGTTTTTAAACACGTTAGACATCCTTGGATGACTTTCAGGGAAACCGAAAAATGCCTCCTCAGGTCGGCGCCAAATCCTGAGGTTTTAGAAGAGGATGGAAAGTTTAAGGATAAGAATGTCGAGGATGTAAATGGCCGTTGCGATCAGGATCCACTAGCATGCTCAGTATCCATTAGTACTTGCTTCGGACTCCATGGTAATGCGAGATGAGTACAACACAATCTCAGCGAGAGTCGATTAGAAGAGAGATGACTTCTCTGAGGGCGACATCAACAATACAGTCATGCTGACCCATTATATCCTGCGCGCTGCCAAATGGTGCGAGGGCCGGTGTAAGGGAATGGCGGAGCAAGACATAGAGGAGTCACGATCTTCACTGCTTCCCTTACGGTTACCTAGTGCTAAGGCATTCCAAGTTGCTTGACAGGATGTCTCTTATGCCTAAGCTGAGGTCTACAAGTCCCTCGCCGTCAACAAATATTTTCGTTGTCGGCTTCAGCAGTCGCTTATCGGGGTATTCGGTTCAGGCAGTCACGGCAAGGCCTTCATACTTGAGCGATCCACTTTGTTTTCACAGAGTCAGTAAATTCGTTGATCGACTTTCAACATATCTCAGTGGGAGTCATCAGATGCTCCAAGAAGGTGGCGCCTTGAAAAACGAGGGAGAATTCTTGCATAACTAACTTAAATATTTAATCATACTAGAATTGGCAAACTTGCAGTAAGTATTTTGAAGCTTCAAGTGCGAGCAAAATTCACCCAGACAGGTGCAGCTCTGCTTTCCTGCAGACCATTGACAACCTTTCTCTTTATTAGTAACTTAGTCCATTGCAAGCTTTGTAGTTCAGTATGTGTTCCCTCGCGTTCAAGGCTTGTACTTGTTGCGCGCGGAGATGCGGAGAATTGTTCGTCCGCCCGGCCCCTGTAGCTGTCATATATGCCCGCTGCGGGCATTAGATCTATAGGCGCTCGGCCATCGATATATGCACTCGGTCAGCGTAGGAGAACCCCGAGGAGGCCGAATTTGGGGTAATTAAGCACGCCCTGATGTCTACGAGACTGTCTTTCTTCTACACGTTCAGTATTACCAATTTGGGCGATATCTAGATAGCAACAATACATCTATTTTGCCTCTATCTATCATTCTATTCAACAGTACTCAGTGTCTTTGGACGTTCAACCCGGGGCCCCCAGTTTCATCTCAGTTCACCAAACTCCAGACCTTTGATACCAATATATCAAAACAGACCTGGTGAAACTCCATGACCGTTTACATCGGTCTCTCCGAGTCCTATGTAGCTCCCATCGCCAAAGTAGCGAAAGTACCGAATTCTATAAATACCGCACACAGCCGGCTCCTCGAGCCTCTCTCCCTTAGCGCAGACACGCAGTTATCGTTTTGATATCCAACGACGGAGCCCCACCGCTAAAGCTCATACTCCAACCTCCCCTTAACAAGACCCCAGAACTCCTCAATAATCGCCTCCTGCCCCTCCCCACCCCTAACAGCCAGATACCTCCTCCCATCAATCTTAGGTTCCCACTCCCCCTTATTCCCTCCGACCACCCTCCCGCCCGCCTCTTTCACAATGACCCACCCAGCCGCTACATCCCACGCCCAGCACCCGCCCTCCCAGTACACATCCATCGTGCCGCTCGCAACCGCACACAGATTCAACGCCGCCGACCCCAGCGACCGTAGCGAATGCACCATCGCGCCCCCCTCTTCCTTAGACCCCGCCAGCGCCTCAAAAGTCTTCGTCTTAACAACCCAATTATTCCCATTCCGCTCGTTCCCCCATTCAACAGCCACCAAGGCAGAACTCAATCCGGTCATCGGTTCCGGAGGTTGGCGTAACGGTAACTTCATCTTCCGTTCTACACTCCCACGACCGAAGTCCGTAGTAAGAAACGCGCCATTTCCCTCAATGGCAGAGTAGAGTTGTGCCGTAAACGGGTTATACACGACCCCGACGCGGGGTACAAGGTCGTGAACAAAGGCAAGGGAGATGCTGATATACGGGTATCCGTGGACGAAGTTCGTGGTTCCGTCAATGGGGTCGACGACGAAGGTGGGGGAGGGGGTGAGGTGGGATTTCCCGGGTATGTAGGTTTCTTCACCGAGGAATCTACAGCAAGAGTGGGGGGTGTTAGATTTGAGGGAGTATGCTGTGGGCTTTGGAAGGCGATGAATGGGGGATGGGGAGGAGGAGGATGGCTTACGCACTCGTAGGAGGGATAGGCGGATTTGAGGGAGGTGGAGACCATGTGCTCGACTGCTTGGTCGGTTTCGGTGACGAGGTCGGAGGCTAGGTGAGGGTAGTGAGTGGGTGAGAATGATAGCGGGGGCAGTGTTCATGCGGTATTGCAGTGGGTTTCAGAGACTTACAATTCTTCTTCGTGTCGATGTTGCTCATTGACGGGTGGGCAGAGGTGATCATCTCGCCGGCCCTTGAGGCCAACAAGATGAGGAAGTCATGGATCTCGTGGAGGTTAGGTTGTTCCATATTGACGGTTTTGATACAAAAGGTCCACGGCGAAGGATTATCGCGTTCTGGAGGTCTCCAGGGCTCTCGAGTACAGTCTATTGACAAACTATTATTTTACTTCGGCGGGGAGTAACAGGCGGCGCGGATGAGTTTGGCAGAATGTAATTGATACCAGCTTCACCGCTTTCGTAGACCACCAATCATGAGTCCTGACTGCAGCATGTGCAGCAGGCGTCTGGAGAAAATACGATGTGAGTGAGGGACTTCCGCCAGAGGCCAATTGCCTGTTCAAGATTCGAGATAGGTTCTAGGAGTTGATACAGAATTACTAGAAGTCAGGGCTATTACAGCCTCCACGCCTAGTATTTGCAGTGGATGGGAACATGTTCGCCCGTTGAATGTCCTACATGGATCTATACGGCCCAATTGATGCCGAGTACGAGCGCTGCTCGAAGTTGATGCAAAGCTAGTCTAGACTTCCCAGCCATACCTTGGTGATAAACACACATCCTACCCGCAGACCAGATAAGCCCCAGGTAACCCTTTCCGAGCCAGTCCCTCCCAACAAACCCATAACACAAACCCCTAACTAATCATCCCTAACATCAATCTTCCTCGTCCGGCTCGGCAGCTCCAACTGCTTCCCACCCAGACTTCTCAGCCCAACGCCGCTCGTGAACCCTGTCGGTGCTGACGGCCGTGTCGTGCTTGCTCCTGATGGTTCACCACCTTGCAGTTGAGGGTTGACATCCTCCGGGCGCGCGTGTTCGTTACTCTCCATCCCCTTGAGCTCCGCCGTAAGAAAACTCGCGACCTCAGTCTGGCTCGTTCCCTTGGGCATCGAAGGCTCAGGGTTCCTCTCCCCGGCAATAGCAGGACCGGTGCCGTCAAACTGAGGATGCGAGCGCTGACGAGCCGCCACGGGAAAATCGATATCGTCATCGTCGTCATCGTCAGTCGGTTCGAAGAATCTATCGTCCCAGAGTGCACTATCTAGCGTGTTACTCCTCTGGCGAAGACCCATCGCGAAACTCATGCTGCTCTGATGCTCAACCCTCAACTCGGGCACCCCATCCTTTGCCTCCCTCCTCTCGCTGCCCGTCCGAGCATGCAGTTTCTGCGTCTGGTTATTGACTTCCTCGCCGTGGCTTCCGACGCCCTCAGCCATGGGCTTCGCACGCTCCTCGTTGGATTCTTTCGTGTCCGCGGTCGTGGCGGCGTAAGTGTCGGCGAAGTGGGTGTCGCAGAGATGCTTAATCACAGGCCACCCGTAGGCATTAGAGAACATGCGCCGCACAATCATGTTGTTATGTGCATCCGGTTCCAACCTCACCAGCACTTTCCGCCACGAAAGGTCCTTGTGATACGCGCGCGCGATTTTCTCCTCCACTTTCATGCCTGAGGTATCGGCGTTGTTACCATTGTTACTGTGTTCTTGGGGATTGTTGGAGGCACGCGGAATGCCGTTCCTGCTGTCGCTGGAGAAGGAGCGCGCCATGCCTGTTCTGGTTTTTCTGGGCGGAGGTGGGGGAATGTCATCCGGATGGTAGACGCGGTCGTGGAAGATGGTACGGGGACGACTGGATGGATTGACGAGGAACTCTTCTGTTGGGAGAGGCGGGTTGAGGACATCACCTGCCGCTTCAAAGAAGGTGGTTTTGGGAGGCGCAAAGAGGTTCTCAGGATCTGCTATTTGCGAATCCCCTCTGGTTGCCGTAGGGCGTTTCTTTGAGGTTAATGTACTAGCAGCAGAAGTCGCTTCGTCATCTCCATCTTCAGCAGTATCTCCTGCCTTTGTTTGACTTCTCTCATAGATCTGGCGATGCTTGTGCGGGTGGTGGTGGCTCTTCGCAGAAGTAGGTCGAAGAAACGAGAGTAGGCCAGCTAATGGGTGAGTTGGTTGTTGAGCCGAGCTATGCTTCGCTTTCTCGGCGTCGTAGGTCTCGTCCTCAAAGGGCTGTACTTGGATGCTTGGTTGGGTTTGCGGGTCGGACTGTTCCCCGTCTTGATCTGCGTTGTCGTCTTCAGTTGCGTTTGCCGCAGGTTGAGGTACTGTCCTTCCCTGTCCTTTACGTGTGGGTGTATTTGTCCCATCTCTGTCGTCGCCGCTTTCCCCGGTTTGACTACTGTTGCCGCCATCAATTGCTGTGCGAGAGTGCCGGTGCGCACTGCTGTTAGCTCCGGTTATCTCGGCCCAGCCCCAACCGGCCATTGTACCGACCAGTCCATTCTCCCGTCTCGCCTTCTCGACTCGACCAAGTCCTCTCCAGTCAAGAAAGAGTAGACATGAGGTTCGTAGTGGAACGATTCCATCATTGACCACATTCGAATACACGGTTCGGTTGCGGAACATCTTCAGGACTTTGTGCGCAGGACCTGTAGGGAGAACCCTAAGCAACGGCTTTGCGCCTGGATCCTGGTGCCTATGGGCTCGTTGGGCCTCAGATCCAATACCTCCAATCATGGCACCCCAGCCGCTGCGAACCATGGTCGGCGCCCTCCATGTCAGGCCGAGGTCTTGACCGGTCCTGCCAACAAGCCCAAAGTCTAGTGCAAATTTGACATATATGGGATTCTCATTACTTAAGCCCAGTAGAGGAGAGGCCATTGTGATGAAGTTGATGGGTTTGATCTCGTCGAAGAAATGTGGCGAGTGCTTGTGAATATAAGCTATAGCGTACGTCTGGATCAAGCCACCAAGAGAATGGCCAACAAAGCTGATGCTGCTGATCTTATAGGCGAGGTGGTCTGGGCTTTTGGATTCCCTGTGGATACTACTGTGAGAGTGCGCAGGCAAACCACCATACGTGTCCGGCGGATCAGAGCCCGTCAAGGCTCGAGACATCTTCTTTGTAACGGACTTCTTTATGGGTAAAAAGGGTTGATCGGGGTATGTCATCGATAGTACATACTTGGCGAGGCGTTTGCCAAGATACTGTATGCCACGTTCGGTGCGTACAGCATTGCCGGTGAAGCCCCGGACAATGACTTCTTCCTCCTCATCGTCATCATCACCGGTCTCCCTATTATCCATACCCTCTTGACCTCCTTCCGGCGGACCCGAGCGCGGTCCCGTGTCATTGTTCGCAGGCTCCGTGTCGACATTCTCCACTTCCCCTGGCGTTCGTTTCTGCTCTCTTGCCCTCTGTCTGGCTTTCCTCTTCCTCGCGTCTTCACGAGCCTGTCTCGCTGCGATGTCGATACTCTCCTTTAGGTAAAGCATGTCGGCTCCAAGATTGCTGTGCAGGCCATGCGTCAAAACGACAAGATGGATTTTTCTCCGCTGCCTTTTGGGCTTTGGCTCTCCTCCAGAGTTTATCGATTCCCTACTTTTCCGGCCGAGTGCCGCTCCATACTGGAAGAAATCTTCCTCTCCTGGATCTGGATATTCGCGCTTCTTCGACCTATCCTTGCCCTCATCATCCCATTCTGGCAGACCAGGTTTATTCCACAAGCTCGTAGTATCATCAACGGTCACGTCGATAGCACTTGAGAAGACGCCCTTGGGCTGCGCAGCGCCGTGTCCGTCTCTATGTTTTTTCCCTTCTTGGTGATCTTGCAACTTCCCCGGCGAATCATGTGTAGATCCCATCATCCCTGCCATCTGAGTACCGAGATCTACGGACTTCCCATCTCTTCCCACCAATAGCTCGAAGTGCACAGCCGCCGAAGTAGAAAAGATGATCTGCGACGATATCTCAATGACCCAGGTGATACTCGGTATGCCACCATCTGTTGTTCTCTTAACGTTGGCCTTGCCAGCCGTTTCCCGTATTCTCTCCGGAACTGTAAGCTGTGCATACCAACTCCCACCGGCTTTGAGATTTGGCTCGAATTGGGGGACGTCATGCTCCCATGGTTTGTCTGACTTGTAGTTGGGGTCGAATGTTGAAGGGTAGCAGGCGGTGTAGAGGGTGTACGGGCCATGAAGGTAGGCCGCGCGCAGAGGGATTGCGGAGGTGTTCTTGATCTTGACATGGAGCTCGGGCGGAGAGGGAAGAATGCGATCGAGAGAGGGTGTGTAAGTAAGGGTGTAGCTATTCGCAGTCAGAACTAAATGCGCTTCCAGCCCACGTTCCGGATGTATGACGTACCGTATCACCTCTCCGATCTTCACACTGCCGGTTTGGTGGAGAAGCAACATCTGTTTGGCGCGCCTCGCCGCTTGCACACGCGCTCGTGAGCTTGACGCTGGCTGGTGAAAGGTCAAGCCGGTATGATACGAGTCTTTGCCATCGACTTGAGATTGTTGATACGTGCGCGCCGAGATCAGCATTCGGGCCGACTACAGGGCGGGTCTCCCTCACGAGCTAGGTAAGCTAGGGTAAGCAGCCGGAACGGGCGGGCGGAGGCACCCCCGGTGGAACAGGGACAGGGACTTGAGAGGAAACACGAGAGTGTACGGAATAGATTGCTTCAACATGAAGCAGGACATCAGGACATTCAGGACCTTCACATTCAACACGGCTTCCATAACTAGGCTTACGCTCTATCAGCATGTGACAGTTATCACATGCGCTCCTTCCGTCTGCACTAATCAGCCCAAAACAGTGCCAGACCGCAACGCCAAAGACATGGCACAAAATCCTAATTGATCTTACACGTCACAGCTATCATGCGTATATCCATCCGCCTGTCGCCTTTCGGGGGTCCGTCAAGCAACTCGAATCTCATGGCCGTACATTGGCGACAATATCCCAAACATCTCTCTCCTCCCTCCTAACCTCCACCCATCCTCCCTCCCCTACCCGAACAATCTTCCCATCTACACATACACGCCGCCAACGGCCATCTGGCTCGTCAAAATCAATACGCAAACCATCAATATCCTCATAAGCCACAACGTCTTCCTTGACATGCCCTCCGCCTTGGTATGCCAGTTTCATGATCCGCATAACCTCATCGCCAGAAAGAGGGCCAAAGTGAACCAAACGCAATTGACCATCCAACGGCCGTGACGATGGCGAAATCGTAAAAGTCTGTTCTAGATTCGAGACCAGCGTAGCTAGAATGTACATGTGTTCCTGCCGATCCAGCGGCGTGCGTACCTCTTTGCCTTTCTCGTCTTTCTGTATCAGCGTAATCGTTCCCTTAAATCGATGTGGCTGCGACCCATCAGATGGAGACAGTAATTCCTTGGCAGCCATCAGGAAACGGTCAGAACCATGCTTGCGGTATTCGGACGTATCACTGTCCGCAACTAATGCGGCATGAAGTGCCCAGCTGCATACCACAGCGCCATAAATGACACCAAGCTCAGAGCCCTTGGGTTGCGGCAGAGGTTCTGCACGTCTACCCTCATCGACGACGAACTCCGACCCGGCGGAGAACGTGGCAGTGAACGTCGGAAGAATGTATGGAGTACCTCTCAGGAAACTCGCAAAGCCCATTGTATCATCGTTTGTGAGACCCGTAGAATGGGCCAACGCATTTCCCGTTCCCATAGCCACGAGCCCGATCACGGGCTTGACGTACACATCACTCTGCGACGAAGAGAGAAGCTCATTCACGATGTCAACAATGGCCCCGTCCCCAGAAAGAAGTAACACAGTCTGTGGCTGCCCCTTGTTGGCTCTAGGAAGTAACACTGTCCGAGCAAAATCCGTAACAGACCGCACCGACTTTGTTTCTTGCACCACATAATCTTCTTCGTTCTTCAAATCACAGGCAGCGAACACTGGACGGACAATCTCATCACAAAAGAGCTTGGCCTTGCAAAGCCCGGATTTCGCAGAAACAATAACATGAATATTAGGTAACCCTTCCTTGCCTTTTTGAATAGACAAATGCATAGGAGTACTAGGGATCAAAAAATCATCAAGCCACCGTCTTGGCGGATCAGTAACCCTGACTTGCTTCAAGACATACCCCTCCCCTTTCGTCTCGAGATACAAGACTCGATAGAACTTACACCCTGTCGATACTGTCCCATCTCCGTTGAGCACAACAATAACATCTCGCGAGTATATATCCCTCTGAGGAGTAAGATACCGGATCCGTAGAGCAGTACTCCTGTCGTTCACAATCTCCGTCGAATCAAATCTGAACTCGACATCATCGACCGGGCCCTCAATAGTCCCAACACTACTGCTATCTTGCATCCTAGGCTTCCCTCGGCATTGATGCCTGTCCGCTCTCCACAGACCGCCAGGGACAGGATAAGTGGCAGTCCTCAGCCGGGGGTTCCCTCAAATACTCAGTAAATGCAAACAGATTTCAAGGAATATCCACTATAGTGAGAGCAGAATCTTTTGATGATTGATTGTAATCTTGACTCCCAAGGGTTTATATATATCTGCGTCTTTTATTGTCCCTGCAAGCCGCCTCAACCCGAAATGGCCCTCAGCCTTACACCAGCCTTGCCGCGCTAGCCGACCCGCCTGGTCTTCCCATCCTTCGTCAGCCCTCAGCCTCCCGTACTCGTCCTCGTACTCACCGACCAAGCCATCCGCACCATCAAATCCCGCGCCCCAATGGATACAATCTAGACCTCATAACTCAAACCCCACAGACCATGGCCTATATCCTGAGCGTAATAATCCTAACCCTCCTCCTTGTCATCCTCGTCTCCCTCGGCGCCTTTGTCATCTTCGCCCGTGTCCGCGCCTCCCGCGCTGGCCTTGACCCCCGACCCTTATCATCCTACAACCCCTTTTCGCGCTCCTCGAACAGCACATCCTATCCGTCCCCCGCCCCCAACAGCATCCTCGACTGGGTGAAAGAAAAATACCGCAGTCTGACGAACCGGCGCACCACCAGCGGCGGCGGGTACGAAGAGCCTCTCGGGCGCGGCACCGGTGGTGGTGGTGGTGGTGGAAGGCTCGGGGGCAGGGGAAGGAGAGGGTTTGGGCCATTGGATCCGGACGAGGCGTGGGATGCGAGGGTGGGGGACGAGGCGGACGCGTACGGAGCTGGGGGCGGGTATTACGAAGAGCAGGAGTTGGGATTGCATCCGATTTCGACGTCGACGAACAACGCGCATAGTGGTGGGTATAGTGGCGGGGGGTATGGAGCGGATGCTGCAGTGTTACCGGAGTATGGGACGGAAGATATGGGCAGGGGGAGGAGTAGGAGTCGGGAGCCAACGGCGTATGTTGGTGGGAGTCAGAGGGGGTTGGATGAGCGGTATGAGGAGGTTACTGGGACGAAGGGAAATAGAGCGGATCCGTTTGGGGATGAGGCGGAGAGGAGTGATCTCAGGGGTGTGAGTCCGAGGCCGGTTGTCGAGGGGGGGAAGGGGCATAGAATTGTGGGGAGTACGGGGAGTGGAGGGAGTGGGGGTGAGGAGAGGAAGAGCATGTTTCATGAGAATATGTGAGGAGGTATCGCACGCTATCTGAAACCGGCATTTCGTTTTCGTTTGGGTGATTCATCAGTGCGCATTAGGGATTGGGATTGTGAGTAGAATTATGATTCGGCCAGGAGGCGATATATGTTATTGGGCTTCTTAGGCGGCTCCTTGGAAGCTGGCGGAATTGCTTTGGACTCTGCAATCCGTCTTTTCTTGTGCTTTTTGCTGGGAACCTCGGTGAAGTCGGACGGGACTGAGTCCGCTGTGCTGCTGCCTTCCCCATTGTCCGCGTCCATCTCAGGCTCTTCGGACCTTCCTTCGCCAAGTAAACTGAATACGGTGTCCAGAAGCCCCCGAATCTCCAACTTCGATAGCTTTTCCTTGACGACTTCCAATCGAGAAGGTATGAGTTTTTCTATCTGCTCCACGCCTTCTAAAATCATATCAAGATCTCCCAGCAGCGGCGGGATACCCTCGCGGACGACCACCCTCACATATCCCAGTATCTGCTTTAGCATTCTCACCGAGTACAAAGCCGCCTGCAGTTGTGCTGAAAGATGAATTTCCATCCACGTCAACGTCTTACCAGCAGCGCCCGTAAGCAGTCCTGACAAGGCATCTCGAGCTGGTCGAGGCTTGTCGTTGTCTACATACCATTGGCAGACCATATATACCGCATATACCTTGAAGAAGTATCCGGAAAGCGTGAGTTCTAGCCGGTGGCGCAATTGGGAGAAGCTCTCCGTGAGACGCTCCGCAAATGTCATGCATTGTTCCTTGTTAAGAAGGAGAACATCTTGAGTCGCAATTCTGAACCCCCGCCGTCCATACTCTGCCACGCCTTGCACTTTGGACACCCCAGTTGTGAGGAAGAGAAGAAGAGAGTAAACGAAGCAGCGCAGTAAGGATGAAACACCCCAGGCAGACGATCTCGAGGGATCATCGATCAAGAATGGCAGGTATATGTTGACATGAGGCTCGGTTTGTGCTGCAAACTGCAAGACCAGCTCTGACACTCGGGGATCTAACCACTGCTCAGAGGGACTGATGAGTGAATTCGCAGGCACCGGTGTCCTCGAAGGACCGGCATCGAGAGGCTTAGAAGCGTACTCTTCCAAGAACTCCTCGTAATGGACATCGGTAATCCTCACAGGCTTATACCCCCTGGCCCTCCTCAAAGCCTCCTGGAACGACGCCGACGGATCCTTCTTAATCTCAAACGCCAGCCTTCGCAAATCGTTCAGGGCCAGGCGTTTGGCAATCTCACCCGGTCTGCAGATCGAGACGTGAATAGACGTACAATCCGCCGCACTCTTTCGAAGCTCGAGTTGATTGAAAAAAGCCACAGCGCCGTTTGTGCCAATGTCGTGCACCAACATGTCTGAATCGCTGGTCAAAATAACCCCACCATTTTCGCGAGCAGCAGCAGCACAGTAAACATCAGCCTCCGCCGGCACAATTTGTACCATAGGTGCATAGTAGGGGCTGCACATCAAGGCCTCGATGACGGCGGGTACAAGGAATGGAGCTGCGAGTAGTCCCTTGAAAGGAGGCGGCACCGGCCTGGTTGAATCGAGAACATGTGCAGCTTCAACAACCAGAGGCTTCGGGGGGTCTGAAAGCACCCGTAGACCCGTTGAGTGGATCGAGTGAAAGGCCACCAGTTGCTTCAAGGAGCTCTCGAGCCGTGACAATCGAATGCCTCGCTTCTGCGGGGGGAGGAAACCGTCGAAGTAGATGTAGTCACTAGAGATATTCAGTAAAGGAGACTCTCCATGACGTGAAGATTTCAATGTTTACATGACCACGTTATGTTCTGTCAGCGCATCGAGGAAGACCAGAGCCCCTCGCCCAAGTTCCTCGTATGAAGGGTTTGCGTCCAATGCGTTGAGCGAGGCGGGCTTGCAGGCTAACAGTCGGTTGTAGACATGATATGCTAGACTTGGACCGTCGATAATGACTCTTGAGATATCGTGCGATTGGTCTTCGTGGTAGGTGCCTAGCTTGGCTGAGGTCGCATATGGTAGCAACTTGGCAGTGAGGCCTGGGATTCCCATTTTGCGACTTTGGACTCTGCGACCTCTTAAGTTAGGAGCCTTTGTTATGCGATTTCGGCAAAGCAGAGAGCGGCTTGGTTCGCATTCTCATGGACCACACACAGGCAATGCCAGGAGGCCCTTCTCAATACTCTCGTTCGCCTGTTCGAAATGCTAGGTGTATGGGCAGGAGAAGTCCTCCGCTGGCCGTCCCCTCAACCAGTTAAGAGCCTGGTTTGGAGGAATGTTTGAGGTTGGAATGGTAGAGGCTGTTGATCAGCATCCACTCCACAATGTGTTTGTATCGTCAAGAGAAGTCCTCAGCTGGAGACCGTCATTCACTTTAGTCCATAAAGGTAGGCCCGGCGGATGCAGTCTACCAGAGCAAGCTGTGTGTTCCCGTGTGTTATGCTTCGTATCAATTCAACCGTTTCTCTCTTGTCTGGCTTATCTCGGCCATCTCAAGCTTTCTGCGGTTGAGGTCATGTCTTGCATTTTAGCCAGTGAGGTTTTGCAGAGCCTCATTCACGATATAGGATTTCCATACGCAGCGACTCCATGGACGACATCTTTTC
This sequence comes from Lapillicoccus sp., assembly GCA_965277795.1. Taxonomy (GTDB): domain Bacteria; phylum Actinomycetota; class Actinomycetes; order Actinomycetales; family Dermatophilaceae; genus Lapillicoccus. Next base: position 4,662,418 of record OZ255840.1, on the reverse strand, counting down.
CCACGCGAGTGTTGGGACGACAAGACATCAACGCCTCAAAGCCATTCACCAATTGCTATACAACATCACCTCACCATTCCTCATCAACCTTCTCCATCTTACATCCCATTGAATCAGCACGCCAATCTTCCAATTATCTGGAAAACCTCCCCGTGAAACACTCAAGCATACCAACCTCAACCAACTATGTCTAGCTCACCACCTACCTCCAAGAGTTCCACCTCATCACCTACCCTTGGTCCTTGTATGGCCCTGGATCCGTCCACCTCTCCAACCCTGGGCCCCTCCACCGCCGGCGATCCATCCGCCGCCTTGGATCCCTCCGCCGCCCCGGATCCTTCCACCGCTCTCGATCCATCCGTCGCCCGCGATTCATCCGCCGCCCAGAATCCCTCCGCCGCCTTGGACCCCTCCACCGCTCCCGATCCATCCACTGCCCTGAATCCCTCTACCGCTCCCGTTCCGTCCACCGCCCTCAACCCGCCCGCAGCCCTCGACCCGTCCACCTCCCCAGATTCATCCGACCCCCTAGATCCGTCCGCCGCCCCGGATCCCTCCGAAGTCCCAGGTCCGCCTATTACCCTGGAGCTGTCCACTGTACCGGATCCCTCCGACGCCCTTGATCCGACTACCGCCCCCGACACCTCTACCGCCCTTGACCCCTCCACCGCTCCTGATTCATCTACAGCCCTCGACCCATCAGACCTCGACCCTTCAGACCTCGACCCCTCAGACCTCGACCCTTCAGACCCGGACTCCTCAGACTTGGACCCTTCCGACTCGGACTCCTCAATCCCAACCCCCTCTTTCAACTACATCCTCCGCATAACGCTCTGCCCTACCTTCATCCACACACCCCCCATATCCCGAACCCTCAGCCTCCCCGCCTCGGCCCCATTCTCGACCCTCCACACTGCCATCCAACTATCCTTCGGCTGGGCCTTCCTCCACCCCTACACCTTCCAAATCGGCGACTGCAACCCCCACATCCACCCTCACGCCCCCACACCCACGCGCTGGCCCCTCCTCCGCCTGCTCCCCACCCCGCCGCGGCACGGCCGCAGATGCTACCGCCCACTCAACGACGACGAATTATGGGCGTGCGACGTCGCGTTATGGGAGATCTACGAAGACGAGGACCTAGGATCCGAGACGGTGTATTATGAATACGACCCGCACTCGCACTGGACGCACGAGATAGAATTATCAGGGCGGGAGGAACTGAGGGAGACGGTTCGGTGTATCACTGGGACGGGTCATGCGGCGGGGGAGAACGGGCACGGGGCTGTGGTGTGGGAGTATATCAAGAGGGCGTATCGGAAGAGGGATTGGCGGGAGAGGTGGGCGAGGAGACCGGAGAGGGGGGGGTGGGTGATGAAGGAAGATAAGGAGAAGAAGGAGGAGAAGGAGGAGGAGGAGGACGCGGAGGAGGAGCAGGAGGACGCGGAGGAGGAGGAGGAGGAGGAGGAGGAGGAGGAGGAGGAGGAGGAGGAGGAGGAGGAGGAGGAGGTGGAGAAGGAGCAGCAGCAGCAGGAGGAGGAGGAGGAGGAGGAAGAGGACGAGAAGGAGAAGAAGGAAGAGAAGGAGCAGGAAGAAAAGGAGCAGCAGGAGGAGGAGGAGGAAGAGGAAGAGGAAGAGGACGAGAAGGAAGAGAAGAAATGGATGCGATGGTACGAGAAATACTGCGAGACGGGGGACAGGCGCGGGTTGGGTGGGGGCAGGGAATGGGTTTGGGATCGGAGGTATGTGAATCGGGTGTTGGGGCAGTTGCCGGATGTGCTGGATCGGGAGGGAAGGTTTTGGTAGAGGGAGACGATGGGGAGGGTTGGGGAGGAGTGAGGGGGAAAAGGATAGAGGTATTTTGGTAAGAGGTTTGGGAAGGAAGTTTGTGGGAAGTTGGATATGGGCTTGTATTGGTGAAGATAGCTGCGGGGGAGGCTATTAAGCTTCATGCATGAGGGGTAGGATATCATGGTCGGATGAAAGATGCCTCCAGATGCTTGTATCTGCACCAAAGAGTCCAGGTATGATGGCGCGAGATCGGATTCACGAGAGCATGCTGTAAATATAATGGCCTACGTCTAGTGGGTATTACCTCTGACTTCTATGTACAGTCCCGGAGTGCTCCACCGCTATCTACACCATGCCATTCTTCCCCCGTTTAGTCACCACCCTCGTTTCTGCTCGCATCACTCGCATCACTTGCATGTCTCTCGCTCAGATTAACCGCCAAGAAACTCTTGGGTAGTTTGACTCTGCAACCAAATGTCAGCGAATAATTCAACCACCATAGAAGCCGAAACTTACGTCGTAAACTTGCCTCTCAACGTCCCAATAACCTCCTTCCAGTCCATATGAGCCGTCAGGCTTCTCTTCGGCGCACAGCCAATACTGTGCTTACTATCGAGCTGCACGTCCAACGGATCGAAAGTATGACACCCCGGCGTGATGGTGATTTTAATACTATACGCAAACGTATCCGCATCCTTGTCCTCGCTCTCATACAACTCGAAGCAGATCTGAGAGAGATAGTCCAGCTCCGGAATAGCGTTCCGTTCGATTTTCGTCTTGATGCCGCCCTCGAGGATGCAGTTCAGCAAAGTATAGATGTGTGATTCCTTCGTGAAGTAAATGAAGCTCTTGGCATCCTCGGACGCCTGCACTTCCTCGAGGTCCTTGACCATTTCTTTGAGAAGGGGAAGGGAGGTCAGGAGGCCGATTTCGAGTTTCTCGCTATCTTCAATGCCGTATTCTTGGGGACCGACAAAGTCGAAAAGCACCTTGGCAAGTTTGTACAGTTCGCGCAGTTTGGAAAGGCGCGCGTCTTGTTTGGCCTTTGTCTGCCCGCTGCCCATGTAGAGTTTGAAGTAGGATCCTTGCGACTCATTTTGCGTGCCTGACTGGGCATTGGGATTCGAACCTCGGCGGAGACCCATGCGTTGGGCAAAGTTCTTCTTCTCGATCGGCTTCTCGAGTCCCGTGCTGTCTTTTCGGTCGACCTTGTTGTTGGGAGCTGGAGACTCTTCGTTATTGGCCTCATCGTATGGCTGCGACTCAGCCTTTGAAAGCTCTTCGAGTATACTGGAACTCGGCGTGAAGACCCATTCGAGAAATTGTCGATTGTGGAGTGCGTCGAATTTCATGGTATCGTAGAGCTCCGAGATCTTGCTCGGATCGATCTTCTCGGAGTCGCAGAATTCACTAAACAACTTTTCCCACCGCTCTTTAAACAACTCAGCGTCTTCTCCACAGCACCACCTGGCCTGGATAGAAGAGACCGCCTGTGCTTGAGATAGTGCAGCCCCACCGGGTGAAGCAGGAGTTGGCTCGCCGGATTTGTTTAAGGCCGTCAAGGATGCAGCAGCAGGGCCATACAGTTTGTTGTAGTTGTGTCTCATTACTCTGCGGTGAAACCTCATAAGCTCCGCTACTTTTCGTACAACGATTGATGGCTCCGGTGTGTTCTCAGGCCAAGCAAATTGAGGCGGAGCCTGATGTCCTTCCCTCAGTAACAGCTTAAGTTTCTTCTTGACCTTGTCCATTACATCTTTTGCTGCGTTGGAGTCGTCGAGGAGGTCTTTCCTCACAGATATCAAATCATCAGGAACATCTTTCTGGTTCAAGAAGGAAGCAGCCCAGATTTGTGCTAATTCTCATTAGCCAAAATCTTCGTGAAATAGGAGGCTCGCCAAACGTACCGCTTGTGCTCACTCTCTTCTCCGAGCTTGTGAAAACACTTACATCCTCCAATACTTCCCGGTTCATTAATAAGAGGTCATTCCGCATATTGTCACCGAGATCTTGAGCCTGATAGCGGGCAGAATGGGTAGGCTCTCCGCCCCACTTGATAATGAGCTGTAGCTTGTCGAGCACCAGGTCCCCGTCTACTGCGGAGAAACGCGACAAGCTCAGGCCAGCCAATGAGTCACTCCTTGATTGAGTTCTCGAGAGGGTCAAGGACTCATTTTCGGAACCATTTGACCTCAAGGTTGGGTCTGGCTCTTGTTGGTCGCTGACTCTCCGGCCCGTAAGCTCTTCGGGGTTTCTCTTGCGAAACATGGGCTTAATTTGGACTTTGGTACCGGCCCACGCTCCTTTCATCGCCAGAGACGTCTTGAGAAGCTTCAGTTTTTCCGGGTCCTCTATGCCTTCCTTAAGGGCAACATTGACAGCATTCTCAACGCTAGTCAGTGCTGCCTCCCCTTTCAACAAAACTTCTTCTTGGTGACCTTTGAGAAGATCCACAAAAGGTTGAGTATGAAACGTGAACTTGAACTTTTGTTTTGGGGTACGATCTGCATGTCTGATCACGGCAACCATACCTTTTAGCTTCCAGGAGTGTTTTGACGCAGGCATAGGAACAGGTGCTGAAGTTCCGTCATCTGTCGGTGCTGATGACTGTGTTTCCGCTAAGATACCCGTCGGTGGGAGCATGTCGATGTTATTAGTCAGCACGATGGGCAGGTGGCTATTTTCGAGACTCGGCGGCGACGTCATGGGCGTTGTTGGCGTCGACGTATCCGAAGCAGCCTTGCCGTATAGACGGTGACTGGCATGAGGATTGCCTGTCAATCGGGACATACTTGGGGACTTCATGATCGCACCCATTACCGAACGGTGAGAGCTTGTATTCTTTCGGTTCGGTAAGGCCTGGTCCAGATTGCCCTCTAAAGTAGTCTCCGGAGCTGGCAATTGCCCATCTTGCGCCTGCTTCTCCACTATAAACATCTCCCTGAGGATGCTGGCACATTTGTCGTAGTACTCGTTGTTGTCTTTTACAAAGCTCCAACCATTGACATCGATCACATAGCTTTTGGTGCCAACGCGAAGCAGATCGAAACCGCAAATGCGCTGACCGAAGCCTCTGGCAATCTTCGAAGCCATCGTCGCTTCTTCCTCGGTCAAACTTGTAATGTACCGGATTTCCTTTCCATGGGTATTCCTTCTCACCAACCCATCCACAACCGGTGACTTGCGTGTTTCGGCATGGCAAAAGTTCGGCCCAACAGTATATGCTTTGACATCCTCGGCATTATCGACATGCAGAAACTGCTCGTATATGTAGCTGCTACCCTCCTCTTCAATAGCCCGGGGCACGATCAGATTACTATCCCATTCCGAGCTCTTATTGCCAACCTTTCTGAAGAGCTTCCTTCCGCCCCCTCCTTGATAGCTTTTTGGATAGTACACTCGGATGTTATGATCTTCGCCGCTAACAGGCTTCTCGACAAATGGCTTCTTCAGCACGGCGCCATCCACGAACAAAGCGTCTCCGCCGTCGATAAGTGTCACCTTTCTAGTCGTAGCCGCACCGCCGCCCATACCATTCCCAGGACCATCGAGTTTGACTCCAGTCAATCTGTAGACGTGGTCGGCGAGCTCGGCAGATTCAAGTGTAGGTCCGCCATCCCGGTTTACCTCGAGCCTTCTAGGAGTCGGCACTCCCATGTTGTCCAGAATGCGCAGACATATTCGACGATCCCACAGCACCTTTTGCATGGGTAAGTCATTGAGACAGAAGGGCTGGCGGAGTTTAGCATAGGCGATTGCTTTCTCCAGTGGGAATCCGTCTGAGAAGAATGAGAGCAGGAAGTCGCAGATGGGCCAATTCTCAACATCTTCGTCCAGGATGACTTTGTCTCCAAAGACAATGACTTCGAATTCTCCCTTGGATTGGAGTCGTGTTAAGATATTGCGGCTTGGCTTGCTCCGGGCCTTGACATCAAGGGCGCAAACGCCAATCTTACCAATCGGAGTAGCTTTTGGCTCGGTGTCCCTCCTCGAAGATCCCATCTCGCTGTTATTGGGGCTAGCACTGCTGGCGACAGTGCTTCCGCTTAGCCTCCGTTGCTGAGTTCGACTTCTCGATCGGCGAGTAGTGGCGGTAGGCCTCGACACCGAAGGTACCTGGGTCGCCACGGGTGGATCAAAGTTGAGTTGGTCCTTGAGTGGGAGCGTTTGTGAAAGGGGGGGCCCCAAACCTGGAAATTGTGGTTGCGCAAAGATTGTGATAGGCGTCGTGTCGGTAGCGGTTGTAGCTTTCGCTGACGCATCGCCTTTGCTGGAGCCCAGGGATGGGGAGAGAGGAGTGGAAGGAGTACTGGCGGGATCTGGCGCGCCACCTTTGATTGATCCAGCCTTTGAACTTGGTGCACTTGCAACAGCACTTGTTCCTGCTCCGCCAGTATAGATGCCTGAGAGCCCTCCAATAGATACACTGGAACCTGTGGAGTATAGCGAAGAGTTGGAAAGTCGATGTGACTCGCCAATTGAATTGCTGCTAGCAGTTCGAGACGAGCGAAAGGCAGAGTCCGGCAAAGCCAAAGATGGGTAGGGTGCAGGAGCCAGAGGTCCTTGAATACCACTCGCGTTCGGAGTTTTCTCCGTATCCACGGGTGTAGACGAGCCGCCAATGGCCCTTTTTTCATCACCAGCATCCATTCTGTTCTCCGACCCAACGAATCCTCCACTAGCTATGTTGGCGGACGGACGACGGGACGCAGATGGCTTATAAATGGATGTAGGCTTTGTCGAGGGAGGGGGCATGGAAATGCTTGCTCGCCCTACCGTCCCGTCGATTGTGCCCGCATCTGCAAAGCGACCTTTCCTGCTTGTATTCGTCGGCGGCAACGTGGCCGATAGTAGGGTGTGAGATGGAGTGCGAGACTTGAGCCGTGGTGGTGTCACTTCTTTGGACGGGTCCTCTGGAGAGGGTGGTGAGGAAGTGGCAGGGGCAGAGGCATTGGGGCTATTAACGTTGACATTGTTGCTGTTGCTCAGCGACAGTGGTGGCCGCTTTTCAGCATCAATGATTGAGGTGCCTGTGCCTGTGCCTGTGCCTGAGGTGCTAGAGGTGCCAGAGGGGCTCTGGTCAGCCTCATGGGTTGGTGTCGGCGATAAAGAAGGCATGGCATTGGGTGAATGCTTTTTGGTGCCTTGTTCCGTCATCTGAGCCCTATCATATCAGATCATTAGGTTATCAACCGACACCGGCATGGTTTAGCGCTCCCATCCGATTAGGCCGCCTTCGCACACGGTGCACGCTGGCATGGATGCGGATGCACCTCAACAAAGGCCAGTGATTGGTGCAGGAGTGCAGGAGTGCAGGAGTGCAGTCAGGGAAGTCGGCACCTTGCCCTCTGGGATAAACGGGATAAACGGGATAAACAATGAAGCGCCCCGTAGCCGTCTGAGGGGTCTGAGGGGTCCCGCCTCGGCTGCACCAGCGCCACTGCACGGAACACGCCGTCCTCGGCCGAACGATCCTCCGGCCGCTGATTCTTCATCTTTCTTTCATCTTCAGCCCTGTGCTCTGGAAAAAAGATGGTCTTGGCATCGATCGATCAGCTTCAGCTTGCACTTGCCCTATTGCACACTCTGCCCTTCTCCATGTCTTCCACTTCCTCTTCCTCTTCCTCTTCCTCTTCCTCTTCCACCTCTACCTCTACCTCTACCTCCACTTCCCGTCAACCTGACTGCGCCTGACGGTCCAAAACAACCGCCCGCCAAGTGGAGTGTCGCAGCATGCCTTCCGCCGTCCTGGACAATGAGGTTACCGGTCCTATCGCCAAGCGCCAGAGGCTCACCGACGGCAATGCACCTTCAACCCTCAAACAGAGGACGGCATCCCGAATCTTTGCCCCTTTCAGAGTGAGTGAACTCCTGTATGTAATGCCTGCATGGTGAAGCCTAACAAATGTGCGCGAAAGACTCTGGGCCTTGTATCGCCCACCCAAGTCCCTTTCACCTCCGTTCCGCTAGGCAAAACGACTTTCCAGATCACTACTTCGGTTGGACGATCGCTACAGACATACGATCTTCGAAGGGGCCTTAATCTTGTCTTCCTTTCCAGACCACAAACACCAGCTACCATCACTGCTACATATGCGTGGAAGGATCGAGTTTTCGCTGCATGGGGCGGCCAAGCCACGGGCAGCAATGTTGGTGTCTGGGTGTTCAAGCGCGGCAAGAAGATTGAGGAGTTGGAAGTTCCGAAGGCGGAGGGATCGAGTGAGCCGATTAGACAGATAACCGTGTTTGGCTCTTGGATCATAGGGTGCTGCTCGACTCGTGTCGAGATTTGGAAATCGGCCACACACGAATACTACACTACTATCACACCTACGAAATTGTCGAAGATTTCTGCAAGGCAGTCGTTTTCCGGCGTTGTTTCCCATCTCCCAACCTTCTTGAACAAAATATTTTTAGGGAGGCAGGATGGTGGTGTAGACATCTGGAATCTTAGCACTGGGTAGGTATGCGTCCTACTGGGGGAGCCCGCCAACCACACTTATGGCTGACATCGCTTAGGAAGCTGATCTATACAATTGTGCCACCATCTTCCGATTGCGGACCAGTCACTGCACTGGAAGCCACGCCGGTATTAGGTTTACTTGCAATTGCTCGTTGGGACGGCTCCATCATTATACAAGATGCTTGTGCCGACATGGAAATTCTCAAATTGAATGCAAAGTCTTCACGCCGCGTACCGGTAACATCGATATCTTTCCGCACGGATGGGCTTGGTGCAGGGGACGATGGACGCGCAGCAGGTGTGATGGCAACAGCGAACAGAGAAGACGGCGACGTCACGTTGTGGGATCTAAATCAAGGAGGTCGCATCATGGGCGTTCTTCGGGGAGCCCACAACCCACCTTCTTCCACGAGTGGGGGTGTCGTGGGTGGCATCAGCAGGATCGAATTTCTCGCTGGCCAACCCGTACTAATCTCAAGCGGCTTGGACAATGCCTTGAGGTCATGGATCTTTGATGAGACCCCTTTCTCCCCAGTCCCGCGTATCTTGCACTCACGAAGTGGCCATGCTGCACCCGTCACACGCCTGGACTTCTTACCAACACATGCTGATGGTGCGGATGCTGGAGGCAAGTGGCTATTAAGTGCCGGGAGAGATCAAAGTCTGTGGGGTTGGAGTTTGCGCCGTGATGGACAAAGTACCGAATTAAGCCAAGGGAGCGTCCGCAGAAAGGCAAAGAAACTTGGGCTTGTTGGAAATGATCTTGCCACAGGAAGCAGCACTACTCTAGAAGATTTAAAGGCACCCGAAATCACTTGTCTTGCCTGTTCGCTCAACAGAGATGGCGGAATGGGCGCATCGACTGGTGGCGGTGCAATCTGGACGAACATGGCCAACAAGAAGGGGGGCGCTGATGCATCTGAAAGTGGCGCGACAGGGTGGGAGAGTGTTGTAACAGGTCACAGAGGCGACAAGTATGCCAGAACGTGGTTCTGGGGAAGAAAGAAGGCGGGAAGATGGGCTTTCGAGACTGGGGATGGAACCGAAGTCAAGAGCGTTACCATCACACCGTGCGGCACGTTTGCGCTCGTGGGCTCAGCGGGTGGTGGTATTGACATGTTCAACCTTCAGTCCGGCATCCACCGTCAACGTTTTCCTTCGAAATTAACATCTGGCCAAGCTAGGAAACTCAAGATGATGCAGGCAAATGGAGAACGTGCCATTACTAGGATGGGAGAAAAGCTACCCAAGTTTGGGCTTGGCGAAGGGAAGCATACGAAAGCGGTCACTGGAATAATAGTGGACGGACTGAACAGAGCTGTAATAAGCTGTGGCCTGGATGGAAAGATAAAGTTCTGGGATTTCCTCACCGGCTGTCTCCAAGAGCAGATCGACTGGTACCCCATGACAGCCATCACAGCATCTCGTTATCATCGTCAAAGCGACCTCATAGCACTTAGCTGTGATGATCTTTCCATTCGAGTGGTGGACATTGAGACTAAGAAGTTGGTGAGGGAGCTATGGGGCTGTCGCGGCCAGATTAGCGACTTTTGTTTCTCTAACGACGGTCGATGGATAGTCTCAGCGTCTCTGGACTCCATCATCCGTGTTTGGGATCTACCGACGGGAAACTTGATCGACGCCGTGCGACTCGACAGTACATGCACTGCCCTTGCATTCTCGAACACTGGAGAATTCCTAGCGACCTCTCATGCTGACGGAGTGGGTATCAATATTTGGAATAATCGGACGCTATTCACACACGTCCCTACACGACAGATCGGAGAGGATGAAATCGTCTGTGCAATTGGGCCAACTCCGTCTGGAGAAGGTGGTCAGAATTTGATCGATACCGCCTTCGAACAAGACGTTGTCGAAGATGGGATGCTTGATACAGCTGCAGCGAGAGTTGATCAACTAAGTCAAGACATGGTCACTCTTAGTATCGTTCCCAAGAGTCGCTGGCAGACCCTGTTACATCTTGACGTTATTCGGCAACGTAATAAACCCAAGGAGCTCCCGAAAGCCCCGGAAAAGGCTCCCTTCTTCTTGCCGTCTCTGGAAAACGCTCAGCGGACATCAAAGCCCGATGAGGAAGAGACCCGGATCACTACGGCGGAGCGGTCACGCATCTCAAAGCTACATCGCGGTGAGACCGAGAGAGGTTTCACAACGCTACTCCGAGCTTGCGCAGATGGTGATTATGGCGCCCTTGTTGAGCACCTCAAGACTCTTTCTCCATCTGCCGCGGATATTGAAATCCGATCCTTGAATCCTCGGGGGAGCTCCAATGAGCTCGTCGGCTTTGTGGCCGCGCTGACGTATCGGTTGAGACAAAAAGCAGACTATGAGTTGGTGCAAGCGTGGATGTCGGTTTTCCTTAGAATTCACGGTGAGAGCGTTGCACAGGATCCCGAACTGGTGGAGGCATTGAAGGAATGGCGTACGGAGCAAGGCAAAGAAGCAAAGCGTTTGGGGGCGTTGGTGGGCTATTGTGGAGGTGTCGTCGGCTTTCTGCGAAGTGGCAGAACGTGAGCCATCACCACTCAGCTTGACCAAGCCATCTACGTACCGCTACCAGATGATGGTGGCCCACTGACGGTGCATGTTTGGAAATCACACCAAAGGCGAGTCAAGATGTCGTCGATTTCTTTAACATTTCACGGTGCGAGTGTTGCACAGGATCTCAATCTAGTAAAGGCATTGAAGAAATGGCGCAGGGCGCAAGGCAAAGAAGCAAAGCGTCTAGGAGCGTTGGTGGGCCATCGTGGAGGTGTCGTCGGCAGAAGGCGAAAGAGCTAACACCACTCAGCTTCACCAAGCCATCTACGTACCTTCACCACGTCGTGGAGGCCCACCGACGGGGGCATGGTTGCACTACGCAAAATGCGAGTGAAGATGCCCTCGGACAAAGGCAGCAGAGGCGAGGAGGAAGCATGGGACGATGGCGGAGGCCCTCAAGGATACAGGAGGGCTCGGTCCGAAGCCGGCATCAGAATAGAATGTGCCACGGAAGGTGGAGACAGCCTCGCGGGACTAGTGGCAAGCAAACAGAGGGGAAATGATTTACAGTTCGCCAGCGGCGCCCAAAAGCCATCTCTGTCCTCATCCACGGCCGAAGTTAGTTGCCACCCGGCCCACCTCAGATCTGATGGCGGCACATACGGCCAAGCGACGCGAAAGTGATAGGAGCATGAGTGAGGGGGAACGACACAATGAGGGAGATATGGTAACCTATGCGGGGCCGGCCGTGACGCGCAATGCAAGCATGCAAGGTACTCGGTACATGCGGACATAAGCCCATGCCAGGGTTGCAGTGCTTTTTGCGCCATTGTGATAGGTGGCGCATTCGAGATACTACACGCGAATGCGACTTGCACAACTTCCCTTCCAACCAAGTCGGCCCCGATTATCTTGTGAGATGATTAGATGATTAATATTCTCTCAGGCAGCGATGCCGAGAGCAAGTCACATGTACTCCGTAGAAGCTGTGGAACCCGAAGATTAGATTGACTGTTCAACCCTTATCACGGTGTGATGACTGGCCCTGTGAAGTCTGTGCCGGTGCCTGTTTACTTTGCAGTCCCGTTTACCTTACTGCGACCGTCGTGCAGGCGTCGCCAGGCGTCCCTGTCCAACCGCGTCAACAGCGTGTGCCAGCGTGTGCCAGCGTGTGCCAGTGTGTGCCACAGTCTGCTTGGTCCGGCTGGCCAATAGGGCGAGAGGCCATATCACCTCCTGCTTCGGGAATGGCGTTCCGGGCTGGATCCTGCCTAGCACGGCTTGATCGCTTCAATTGTGGCATTGTTATTTTAGAATATCTCGGCCAATCAGATGAGAGCCCTTCCATCCCATCCTTCAATCCAACCCCTATCTCATCGTCGGTCGTGTGCACCAAGTTGACCGCACGCAGGCGAGGATGGCGGCCTTCCTGGATGGACTTGCCTGTTGATCTCTCTTTGGTCAACAACCATCTGTCATTCTCGGAGTAGCTTCCTCGGAGAATTGAAAAAGGCGGAAGGCAAGACAGCTGAGTTCAGTCATATGGCGTGGCATCAACCTCGTGCACATTCGTGCACATTCGTGCACATCACCGACTCCGCTTCGTTACTCAAGGACCGAGCCAAGTCGCTGCGATAGCAATGAGCAAGCGATATGATGGAGGACTCGTACATACGCATATGCCAAGATGATCATACCTTAATCTCCAACTTACCAAGTTCTGGAAGCCCGGCTGAAGAGTCCACGCATGCACCCAATGACCTTGAGCAGTTGAGCGGTTCTCTAGGTATGCAATGCAATGGCGGATCTGCCCTGGCGACCTGCAGGCCGATAGTGGCGCGCAAGGCCCGAGGATGTTCAGTGCCAGTAAGGTACTCCGTAGTACCTAGTAGTGGTGGAGGACGGGGCTCCCTTCTGGTTCACATGCTTATTTCTGATAAGCTTCTCACCTAAGTCATAAGGAAATCTGGAGATCTGTCTCGACCACGAAGCCTCAGCGGAGCCCTTTATTGGACCTACTTCGTTTCTACCGCGCGAACAGCTCCTCGAATAACAGGGCAGAGGATATGATTCTGCCAACCACTAACGCGTGCTGGACTGGCAATCATACTAGACTGATCCAATCAACGGCCATCAGGCCGAGGGCGAGACCTCAACACCGATAATAACCACTTGGACAAGGATGTGCGTTTCCCGCCAGGGTATGAACCCCACAACTCCCTGCACATCCAGACAGCCCCCCCCCCGCCAGGTCGACCCTTCGAATCATCCAATCTTACCTGGTTCACATGTTGCTCCAGGTAATTTGCCTTAATGGGTAGCTTCGCCGCGACGTTAATTCGTCCGTCGGACCGTACCTGACATCTGTCCAAGGTGCCACGCAGAGCCTTCACCTTCTCAACTAGGCGCCTACTCCGCACCGTCGATTTCCGCATGCCACCCGCAGCAGGTTGTCATTGGTCACGAACGGCATTCGGGCATCTGCACAGGCGGCCTCCATCTTATCTGTCTCCAGCAATCGTCGATACCACCTTCGACTCCCTACAGGAGACCGGTCGATGACGATGGCGACGGCCCAGTCCCTCGTGGCTATAAAGAGAGGCCGTCTGCTCACCAGACAGCCCTCATCCACGAGCACAATAGTCTGCCACATCAGACAACTTCAGACGTCTGCGACTCTCTACACATCCGATCAAGATGCGTTACTCACACCTCACTCTGGCCTCGGCCCTTCTTTACCTCTCCATGGTATCGGCCGGACCAATCGAGAAGCGCGGTAGCACCTTTACCATCCACCAGAACGTGCCCAAGACTTCCTACAAGAGCGGCGCCCAAGCCCTGGCCAGCGTCTACGGCAAATACGGTGTACCTGTACCCAAGGACGTCGCCCAGGCTGCTGCCAACGATGATGGAACAGTCACAGCTACCCCACAGCAGTACGATTCCGAGTACCTCTGCCCCGTCACCGTCGGTGGGCAGACTCTGAATCTGGACTTTGACACCGGCTCGTCGGATCTGTAAGTTTACCATTGTCTCCAACCTCACATCAACGCCCGGAGCCAAAGAAAAAACTAACGAATCGTAGCTGGGTCTTCTCCACCGAGCTCCCCTCCTCCGAAGACAGCAGCCACGCCCTCTACAACCCGGCCTCGTCCAGCACGGCCAAGCTCCTCAGCGGCCAGACATGGAACATCACGTACGGCGACGGCAGCGGCGCCAGCGGCAACGTCTACACCGACACCGTCAGCGTCGGCGCCACGTCCGTAACCGGACAAGCCGTCGAGCTCGCCGAACAAGTCAGTGCCCAATTCCAACAAGACAACGCCGACGGTCTGCTCGGACTCGCCTTCAACCAAATCAACACCGTGTCGCCGACGCAGCAAAAGACCTTCTTCTCCAACGCCATCCCCAGCCTGGCCGCCCCGCTCTTCACGGCGGACTTGATCAAAGGCGCGCCCGGGAGCTACGACTTCGGCTACATCGACTCGAGCAAATACACGGGCGCCATCACGTACGTGCCCGTCAACACCGCCAACGGCTTCTGGGAGTTCACCGGCAGCGGCTACGCGGTGGGGACGGGGACTTTTGTGTCCTTGTCCATTGACGCCATCGCCGACACGGGCACCACGTTGCTGCTGGTGCCGCAGAGCGTCGTCGCGTCCTACTACAGCAGGGTCAAGGGCGCGCGGAACGATGCCAGCCAGGGGGGTTATACGTTCCCCTGCTCGGCGACGCTGCCGAGTATCACGCTGGGGATTGGGGGGTACAAGGCTGTGGTGCCGGGGGATTATATCAACTATGCGCCGATTTCGGCGGGGAGCTCGAGTGAGTTTTCCTTCATCTCTTTCGATGTAGTGGGATGGTGGTGTTGTGGCGAAAGGGGCTTTTTTTTTTGGCTGACTCGTGGAAATTGTACAGCTTGCTTTGGGGGGATCCAATCGAATGCCGGGATTGGGTTTTCGATCTATGGGGATATCTTCCTTAAGAGCCAGTTTGTCGTGTTCAATGGAGCGTCGTCGCCGCAGTTGGGGTTTGCGGCCAAGCCGGGGGTTTCTTAGATGATGGGATGATGGGATGAGGTAAGATATGAGGTATGAGGTATGAGATGAGATAGATGATAATGGCCTAGGGGGCTGGGGTCATGGGATGCATGGTTAAGGGTGACATGGAGACGCTGGTCGTTGGATTGGATAGTAGGTTAGATATGGTAATATTGTACTCTTTTTCCTTACTTGTCGTGTTCGATTAGTTTGTCTTTTTTTTCTCTTGTCACTGTCACTATTAGTATTGGATATTTGATCGCTTAATACTTATTACTTAATACTAGCTTAGGGTTTGTACTTTTACATGGGCATTCAATTAAGATAATTTCGCACGCATGTTAGAATGTGCACCGTTGTAGATGCAGACAGAGGAAATGTAGTGCATTATTGCCACTTGGGGGTCCTCCAGAGCCTGATTACAGTCGCCCATCCCTATACCTTTCTCCTTTCCTGACTAGCAAGGTACTTCGAAGACAAGACCCGCGCGGGCGGAAAGCAGGATGGGGGTCACTGGTATCCTATCCGATCTTACTCAGGGGGTCCTCGTAGCAGCCTGCAGGCTAAGGCAATTAAGGTAGTTACCCAGCTTACATGTTTCGATCGAATGATAACCTAAGGTACATGTACTCAATGTACTGCCGAGGGCCCTCGGAGCATACATGCATAAGGTAGTAGGGCTATTTTCTTAGCCGAGAATTGTGGTTGGTGAAGTGGAGTCGGTCGGGGATCGTTGGCAGAAAGTAAGATAGGGCATGTAACCTACATTAGGTTAACTCACTCTTCAGTTCACAAACAAGGAAAGTTCGGCGAGGAGGAAGTGGATAAGGTACTAGTACGAGCACTACTTTAGTATTACCGATAGTGAAGTAAGGTATTTAGATCTACTCGGACACCTGGGGATCGCCAGGCCCTTACGGTAGGGTGGGGCGGGGTCGGTGGTGGGGTCTGGGGTGTTCGCTCAGGGGTAGGGTGGAATGATAGGGATAGGGAGGCTAGGAGGGCGTCGTGAAGGGATGCAGGGGTTGGGTAATAGGCTCTGGAAGGGTTTTGAGGGCGGAGATGGGGTAAGGGGAGGGATTGGGGAGGGCTTGGGTAGTAGAAGATAGAATGTGGTAGTAGTTGTGTAGATAGTGGGTTTGGGCTGGTATGTAATCTGGGGGGCCCTCGGAGTAGTCATACTGTGCGTAGGCTTGGCGTATTGGTGCATGCTCTAAGGGCAGGATAGAATTATCGTATTGCCATGGAGGTCCTCAGGGCATCATAGGGTAGATTGTACTACCTCCTGCAGGGTCCGTCAAAGACTATGATATCCAATCAGGGGGGCCCCTTGAAGTAGTCATTACGTGTCATATCATACATCAAGCATTTCAAGTATTCCATTCCATTGCTGCGCTATCTAACCCCAGCAAAAACGACGCAAACACCTTCCAACCTACCAAACCACCCCCTCAACCCTCCTCACCACCCCCTCCCCACCCCTCAATACCCCTCCCTAACCCTCCCGCACTCCCCCTTCTCCCTCCCCGTCGGCCTCGTCAAATCCACCGGCGCCTACCCGACCACCCTATTCAATCGAAACCTCCAATACCCGCCTCCCTTCTCGTTAGTCCTAGTCTGCTGCGCGACAACGACATAGAGCCCCTCATAGCGGATTCCGACCTGGGGACAGAGGTGTGAATGCCCCCCTGCGGCCCTAAGGACGCGCACTGGATTGCGGGTTTGGAGGGAGGTCTGGAGGGCTTTTGCGCCGGGGGAGATGACGGGGGCGGGCTGGGTGTTGGAGTGGGATTGGGGGGCGGAGTAGTGGATTGTGGGACCGAGGTCGGAGTCGAGGGTTGTGTATTGGCCTATTGGAGGGGTGGTGTTAGCGTAAGGAAGAGAGAGGAAGGGGAGAGGAAGAGAGGAAGGAGAGATGGAAGAGAATAAGGATACTCTTTCTCAAGCGAGGGGGCATATAGATCAGAGAGGAAGGTGTGGTGTTATGTGATGTTATATACAAGAGAGCAAGCAAGAGACAGGAAGATGGAGAGAATCTTCCTCGTACGTACCTGAAACAACAATACTCGTCACGCCCATAGTCTGCGACCCGGCAATACCCGCCATTCTCATTCCATGAGCGCCGTCTCTGAGCGCGCAGATTTGCATCGGCCACCACTGGCCGATGACGAGACCGTTGTGGCCGAAGACTTTGTAGGACACGGTGGGGTATTGGTCGTCTATTTTGTAGCTTTTTGCTTTCCCGCTCGTATCGATGAGGATGCCGCGCATGATGCCGTTGGCGCCGTAGATGGGGTGGTCGGGGCGGGGACGGCGGATGACGGTTAGAGTGAGGCCGTTGGGGGCTCGGACGGTGCGGGTGGTGTTCGTGTTGGGTGCGGCTGTGGTGGCGGTAGGGGGCTGGTTGGTCGCTGCTGGTGGTCCAGCGGTGTTGTTGTCGATGATGGCATCTGCGTCGTCTTGGAGATTGTCGTTTGCGCCCCAATTTTCGGAAGTATAGTTTCGGTGAGCTGTCGTGGCGATGGCGATGCAATCGTCTGGGAATTTCCATACTGTAGACTCTACGCGGCATTGAGGATGGTCTCCCATGACTACTTCGAGTGCCTGGCGGAGATGAAGTTCTTTTTCGAGCTTGGGGGTGAGAGAATTGATGGAAGAGAACGCTCGTAACATCAGCTTTAGGTGCTGGCTCTGCTCGGGGGTGAGAGGAGTGGGTGGCTGTCGTCTCAGCCTTAGCTGGTTGGCATACTGGACGATCGTCTTATATGGTGCATCGCCGAAGGTCTTGGCAAAGTCTTTAGGGTTCGTAGGTACTGACAATGCAACATCATTGGCGTTGTCGGTTTCATCGGTAGTGATAGCGTTCGAAGAGGAAGAAGCCCCTACTTGGGCAGCGGTGGGTAAGGTAGAGGAACGATCGGTAATCGAAAGGACGTCGACGTTGGTAGATGCTGGAGTAGCGGTATTTGACGAGGCGGATGCTAGCCCTTGGGTAGAGGCGAGTGAGGTGAGACCATGATCGGAACTTGAGGAAGTAGGGAAAGAGGTCCTGTCAGTCGTGTTTGTATAAGCGGCGTTGAAGGGTCTCCTAGGCTCGATTTGTGCAGTGGCAAGGGCGGTAACTGCGCCTTCGGGCTTTAACATAAAGAGCTTGCTCGATGCAGTCAAGGAAGCAGCAGGTTGGATCTTCTCGACGGTGAGTGCGTTCGGATCAGGCTCGTAATCGGACATTGCTACATCGCCGACGAAGTCGTCGATGCCGGCGGGAGGATGGTGCTTGGTGGCGGAGTCTTCGGGCATTGAAGACATGATCTCTTTGGTAGTTAGGCGTCTTGGTAAGCTCGGGATCTCGTTCGGAAGATCTGCTGGGGGTTTTGTGATCGTAGGACCTTGAGGATCGTAAGATCTCTGGATAGTGGAGGCTTGGTCGATGATGAAGCGATTCGAGAGAGGGATCCGGTCGGTTGTTGATGAAGCTTCGTGTAAGAAAGGGGTTGGATTAGAGACAAGCTTGGGAGAAGCCGCTAGCTAGTTTCAGGACACCGAGAGATGTCACAGAGTACTCGCGTTGCAAATTGGCCGTCTCGATGTCTGCTTCGATGCTGCTATCAAGCTGTATAAGGAACCAGGCCCAAGGAATGAGAAGTGGGCGCTTTAGATCATTTGGGCTATAGCCCAGTGGCTTGCTTCTACTAATTACTAGTAGAGCAAGGCTTTTTCGTACTGTAGATTAGTAGGCGGGTGTAGATAGCGGGAGGCTAAACTGAAGTTCAAACTTCCCCTTCCGACAGCGCACTCGTAATCAACAACGCGATGGGTTGAGGCCACAGAATTCAATAACAAGCATAAGAAGTCTTTTCTCAAGCGACGATACGTTATGGTACTCTCTGGGTACTCGTGTTGCGGTTGTGGTGGGCGTGGGACGTTGTTGGCCTGTTGGCGAGAGCCAGGTGCGGTAAGGTTACTACGACCACACGACAACTTTGGACGACAACATCAAGAAGAATCTGCATGGGTGAGACAATGGATATTGAAAAAGACTTGATTGCAAGGTACATGTATCTATTCAAAAGCTGCTACCAGCAAAAGAAACTGATTCTCTGTATAGGCATGCCACTATGGCTAATAGGAAGAGAGCAGAACTTGACCCCATCGACGAATACCGCAGAGTTCTCGAGACAGGAATCGGAATAAATCATAACGGCTCTCGGCCCTTGAAGAAATGGAGGGAGTATATAAGGGAATATCCAAAGGCAGAGCAAGAAGAATCAAAGCGGGCGGTAGCTGAAAGAGCCAGAAAGGCAGTAAGAGACGGAGGGAAAGAGGAGGCACAAGCAAAGATCGAAAGACGACTCGAAGATAGCAGAGCCAACATACACGTATATGGATATGTGGATATGTGCACCGCCGACGGTAGCTAGAAGTCAGGATTGAACGCCGAGCGCGGGACCGGACTCTCCCCAGCACGGAGCCCCTCAGAAGGCAACAGAGGATATACTCCGTTATAAGAAGTCGGCCGAAGCTCCACGGCCTACACGAGCAGGTCCGAAAGTTAAAAGTCTATGTGGGGAGGATGGTAGATGGAGAAGAGCGGAAGGAGAAGGAGGATGGACGAGTCCGAGTCCGACTTGAAGTAAGAGGATATGGCAAAAAACTCAAAGAGGGGACGGGACGTCACGAAGGTTTATTAGCCTGTCTTGCTGTACACCAATCGGATACGCTCGCGCCTTCGGACCACGCGAAGCCATGCGACTAGCACGAACTGAGGCACGAGGCCAGGCTTTGCTGATTGGGGAAGGTGTGCCGAATATCCTCAATATCCTCACTGGCAGTGACAGCAGCACGAGCAGCTTGTAGACAAGACTGAGGCCGTTGTGGTCGTGGAGAACATCACATTTCAACTGGAGAGGCCATTGGAATGCTACATGGTACAACTCATCAAGTAAGTCGACTCCCCGCTACTATTGCTGGGGTGAATTGGTGCTTCCACGCTGTCGCATGCGAATGAAGTCAATGGGCCTTTGATGCAGCCATTGAAGCTTAAAGTGAGCTGTGTCGCATTCAAACTGTCACCTCGCCACCTTTCTACCTTTACTTACAGCCTACTTGCAACAGATTGTGAGGCTTCTAGCTTGCTACTTCTCCTGTATTCCCGTATAAACATACCATTCTCGACGGCAGCTAGTTTGGTTGGCTGCACGTAGCCTGCGAGCCTTGCCCGGAAACCAATAGACGCTGCTCCCAGGGGTCGCATCGAAGCAGCTCACAGGTCGCCGAAGTTAGTCGAGTGGGTGACAGCAAACCTTGCCGGGGCTCTGCAGACACTAACGTGGGGTAGCACAACATGACCATTGCAAAGAGAACACCGTTCACAAACGCGGGGCGGAGACGGGGCTCAGAGAGCTCAACATCGCCTTCAAGGTCAAGGCGCGCGCGCAGAGCAGCATCGTTGACTAATACCCAATCAACAGTGGCTATAGACGAGCCGACCATCGAGGAGCTGCGACGGGCACGAACCACATTTTACTGCCAAAAGGACGAAAATCGCCAGAAAAGGATGGACAGAGACAGCGCGCACCAAGTCTTTCGGAGAAGAGACTTGGTCCCGAAGTCAGTCTCGAGCCGAGATTCAAAGGTTAGAGTGTCAAGATCGAGTGAGAGGCCCTATCCAGATCGGCGACGTCGCCGTCGGAGATTTAGAACTTCGGACGGTGAGAGTAGTATCGTGAATGTCTACCCTCACGCCCATGATACAAACCAAGGTTTAGGTGCAGCCATGCCACGTGCTACCCGTCGAGCCTCTAATAGCGTGGCCTCAAGTGGCAGAGGAGAGCGAAGGCGGACAGCCGAGAAGGCCAAGATGAACAGACCAGAATCGCGAACAGAGTCTCTTGCCCGCACAAAGTCGTCCCAGGGCGGTGGCGACACGAGAAGTTCACTTTACATTACAGAGACGGTGGTGCGGACAATCAAGAGGCGATCCCTCAGTGCAGATGCTGCACCCAATGCGCGGACACACGGTCCTCGAGTGACGAGGTAATTGTACTCTGAAAACCCCATCGAACGTTTCCCAGAGCTCACCTGTCAATGATCAGAACGGTCTCAGTGCGCGAACCACCTCCAGCACAGCAGCCTCCACCAGCCTTACGAAGCAACAGCCTCAGTACGGTTCGCATCGTGCGGCTACCAAACCCAAAGCCAGTTACTCCATCAGTCACTGCAAATACAGAACGCATACCCGCGAACAACAACTGGGTCGAACGACGTACTGGTTTACTGGGCGCGCTGTTTGGTCCTAGAGTCTTCGTCCCTGATGAGAAGTACGCTTCCCTTTCCTGCAGTGTCGTGACTTTGCTCAAGACTTACCCTTTTACAGAGTCGAATGTCTAACCTGTCTCTCCGATGATATTCCCGAGTCCAAGTCAGCGCTACTTGGCTGCGGCCACCGCATGTGTCATGATTGCCTCCGAAGAATCTTCACCTTGTCCACCACGGATCCTCAGCACATGCCACCTAAATGCTGTACCGCAGATCACATCCCTTTGAAACACGTAGAGAAGTTGTTTTCCGACCCGTTCAAGATCAAATGGAACAAGAAGTTTCAAGAGTATACTACCAAAAACCGTGTCTACTGCCCCGCCAGAGGCTGCGGCGAGTGGATCAAACCCGCAAACATTCACGTCGACACATCCGGCGGTGGCGGTGGCGGGAGGAAGTACGGCAAGTGTGGGCGGTGCAAAACCAAAGTCTGTTGTGCTTGCAACGGTAAATGGCACATAGACCGCGAATGTCCCAAGGACGAAGAAACAAAGCGATTTGTCGAAGTAGCCAAGGCTGAGGGATGGCAGCGATGTTTCAATTGCTCGGCTATGGTCGAACTCAAAGAGGGATGCAACCACATGACTTGTCGCTGTAGAGCGGAGTTTTGTATGATATGCGGCCTCCGATGGAAAACCTGTGATTGTCCCTGGTTCAATTACGAAGCCGTCGAGAACGCTCGATTACAGCACATGAACATTCCCCAAATAGGAAGGATGCCAGTCAACGGTGGGCAAGTCAACGGTGGCGCGGTGAACGCTCTCGGATACAACGATGAGCTCGAACGCCGAAGAGAGCAGGAGCGTCGCGACGAAGCTATGGCTAGACGAATGCAACTCCTCGGACTCGATGACACCAACGTCATGATCCATCCAATCCGTCGACCTCGCGTACCCCGCGCACCTCCTTCGCCTCCTCCTCCGCCTCCTCCGATCCGCCCCCAGCGCCGCCCGCTCCGCACCACTAACAACGTCTACAACTACGTAATCCCCACACCTCCCATCGCTGCCGCCTCTGCCCCACCCCCAGCCGCCGCCGCGACGGCCGACTCCACCTCCTCCGACGATGACCACAGCTCCTACATCGACACTCGCCCGCACGCCAACGACCTCCGAAACCTCATGGCCCGCAACGGCGCTACTAACCTCGCAGAACAAGACTTCATCCGTCGAGCGCGCGAACTACTAACCAGCAACATGGCCAACGCAGACGAAGCCGCCACCCGCATGATGGACGAGTTCCAAACCGTCAATGCTGTGGACGGGATCCAGACGCGACCAACGCCGCGAGTGTTGCGTCCGCCCGTTCATCCCGTTCCGCCAATGCGTAATCAGGCTAGGGAGCCTTTGCAATACGGCTACAGAGGGCAGACGAGGCCGAGGCCGAGGCCATCAGAGCGCGTAGTACCGAGACAGAACAACTTCACCGACTACGAGACCGAAGCCGCTAGACACCGACCGGCGACTGGGGTGGCGGGAGGAGGAACGAGAGCAACGGCGGGGGTGCCGAGGCGACATTCTGCGTTGGCGGGGCTGACGAGGCGGACGGGGAGTGGGAGGGTGGAGGAGTGGAGAAGACATGTGGATGTTAATGGGGATCCGAGTCTGGGGCCGGAGTTTGTTGTTGAGGATGATGATTAGGGATGAGGTGGTCACTGCTGACGTCTAGGTACCTACTCGAACAGCAGCGGAGGTGGGGTTCGAATCTTCGTGATGTGCGCTTTTGCTGGGAATGATTTACGGGTGCGATGTTAGATGATGGACGATAGCGACAGCGATAGCGACGGTGACAGGGACACGGCGTGCATCTGGTGGAATTAACGGTACGGGCTTGTATCTGGTGACCTTTTTCATGTTTATGTGGGGAATACTTTACTGTTCTGTTCAACTGTGTCTGTCTGTACTCACCTCACGATGCGGGGTAATGTGCTCGGCAGTCTGTTGCTTCGCGATACGATACAAGGGGTTGTTGTTGCGTCTATTCTATTCTACTGTGCTCAAAGCAGTCGATCGTGCTCTTGTGTATCTACTTTACTTCGGTGTTGCTTCATTTCACAAATCAATGGGTGTATCGTATGTTCATCACTCACGGTGCTGAGATTGCTGTGTGGTGTGGTGAATTGGATTTTCCATTCATTCATACATAGCTTATGGCCATGGCCGTGGCCGTGGAAGTGACACTCATGAATACCAAACACGAGGCCCCTCCCCTACCCTCACCAAGACAACCCCATCCCCTCCCACTGCCCATCCCCCATCCCCCTTCCCACTGCCCCTCCCCTACCCATCACCAAGACGACCCTCTCCCCCTCTCCCTCGTCCTCCTATAAGCAGGCCACAACCTCCTCCCCTCCCTCTCCCATTCCTCCCTCCTAACCCTCTCCTCCCTCCAACAAAAAATCCTCTCTCGCCACACACTCCACAACCTCCTCACGAACGATTGCCGCTTCCGCCTAGGTAGCTAAAACCCAACAACCGTCAGCCTTCCCAACCCAATAAGACAACATAGGACTGACCACATAGATAGCGGAAGGACCTCTATGCATACAAACTAGACAAAAAAAAAGATAACCTACCAAATGCCCCCCATCAATACTCCTAACCGCCCTAAAAGTCACCGGCCACGGCGCCGTGTCCACTGTGCTACCCGTATCGACTCGGGAGAGGAGCGTCGTATCCACCCCAGCAACAAGCCCCGCCGTATCCACCCCAGCAGCAACAAGCCCCGCCGTATCCACCCCAGCAGCAGCAAGCCCCGCCGTGTCCACCCCAGCAGCAGCAGCAGCAGCAAGCCACGCCGTAGTAGTAGCAGTATCGACCCCAGCAAGCAGCGCCGCATCAATGACAACGACAACCCCCAGATCGCCACCATCGAGCATCTGCACACTGGCGAACGCAACGGCATCCCCTTCGTCCTGAGCGTTGGCGTCGTCGACGTATTCGACGTGTTCGAAGATGAAATGGAGGAGGGAGCCTAAGGGCGACGACGACGACGGCCAGGTAGACGAGGGGTCTGCGGTGGTGGGAAGAGGAGCGGAGGCGGGGGCGGAGGCGGAGGTGGAGGTGGAGGTAAGAGGGAGGGCGGCAGGGAGGGGGACGAAGTGTGGGCTGTTGTAGTAGTCGTCGATAGCGAGGCGGGGGTGTGTGGGGTGGGGGATGGATGTAGTAGTAGTGGTGGTGGTAGTGGTGGTGCTGGTGGTGTGCTGGCGCTGCTGGCGACGGTGGAGGTTGATGCGGCGGTTGCGGTGGGTGTAGGGAGGGCGGAAGCGGGTGAGGGTTGTGAAGCCTTGGGGGTTGGTGGTGGTGGTGGTGGTGGGGGGGGGTTGGTTGGCCATCTTGCTGCGCTTGGGGGGGGGCTTCGGAAGTAGATGCGTGGGGGATATGGATGTAGAAGAATGTGTATGGTAAGTACAAGTGTTTTGGGGATGTAGAGCTGGGGAGCCTCTTGTGAGTAGATGAGTGATGTTCGAACGAGATGTTTGAAGAGCAGAACAGACAGTGGGAGAGGAGGAGAAGTATTTATTGACACCTGGGGGGCCTCTAGGTACCCATTGAGCTTTTGACTGCTATACTTAAAAGAGCCATTATTCGACCCCAGACTCCACCCGTCCAAGGCTCCCTTAGGGGCGCTCCGACCCCCCAAGCCCACGACTTTGAGCTACACCTTTTCCGGTCCAAAATGCTCCCCAGGCTTGACGTTCCTATAAGAGCAAGCCCGCCAATCGCAGCCCTACCCACCGTATTAGTAGTCA
Source organism: Lapillicoccus sp. (assembly GCA_965277795.1). GTDB lineage: Bacteria > Actinomycetota > Actinomycetes > Actinomycetales > Dermatophilaceae > Lapillicoccus. Next base: position 4,637,553 of record OZ255840.1, on the reverse strand, counting down.
GATCGCGAATCCACTATTCGCATCGACCCACAGAGTACATACCTGTTTATACACCTCCGTGCCCCACCAACGGAAGCCTTCCATCCAGCCCGGATAAACAAACCCAAAGAACACGACGACGAGCGCGAAAGCCAGTCCCGAATCAAGCGCGGCGGAGAGCGTCATTGTGTATTTACCCCACCAGGCACCCGCGCGACGACGGATGAGGTAGTTGAAGAGGAAGCAAACTAGTGCCCATACGGAGAAATTGAGACCGGTCTATAATGATATTGTTAGCGAATTGGGTTTAGCTCGAAAGTAAGGTAAGGACCATACCGCTGGTGGAATCCAGCTCAGGCTGCCAAACAACACTGGTAGGTTAATCTTCCTCAAGATTCCAGTTTTGTGTCTTCTTGCGGCTAGCCAAATGGCTATGGGTGCGATTGCGCCGATTAGGAAGGCCCAGACAAGATGTCGGTACAAGGCTCCTGGGCCGAAGAACCGTTGCGGCCCCACTACTCCCCACAATATGCTTCCATTGAAGTGAACCCTTGCAATAGGGCAGTTGAAGCCGTTGATGGCCTGTGGGGTACATAAGCCTGGGATGTAGGCAAACATCCAGTTCAAGACTCCGATTTGGGTGACGCTTGACACGAGTGTTGCGACCATTTGGACAGTGAAGAGCAGCTTTGGAGGTATCTTCATGTAGTGGCCTAGTTTCAAGTCGGAAGAGAACTTGATCCCTTGTGCGGAGCTGATGTAGCAGTAGGTTACGAAGACCATGTTCGCGACGGGCCGACCGGGGAATACGACACCGCAGACAAGTTGACTGATTAGGTAGAGGCTGCTGTGCTGGTTCGTGATTGCCATGACTATGCCGACTGGGATGAATAGAAGACTTGTGATGCCTAGAGCAAGTAAAAGCCCGTACCAAGGTAGATGGACTGGGTAGCTGGAGCTGGTTAGTCGTCGGGTAGGTTAAGACGGTTTATACATACTATTCAACAACAAATATGCCAATTGCCAGCATTGCAATAAATGTCCAGATATACCAGCCTATTGGTACATCTTCGTATTTCTTCATGAGGCGGCAGTGAACATCCTCTCCATCCATAGCATCATCGTCCATACCTGGTTCTTTGGGCATACCACCAGTAGTTCCAGTATCACTGGTACCGAACAAGCCCGAAGTGTTGACCGGTTGATATGCGCTCTTTCCTCGCTTGCTATCCTCTGCAAAAGACTTCTTAGATTGTTTCCATATATCTTTGCCATGCCAACAAGCGGTGTGGGTGACTAGGGCGGACAAGCCAGCGAATTGGACTGCATATGCTAGAACATAAGTAATAGGCAGGTACACTCTACTGTATTTCTCATATGCCTCGCGATCAAAGAGGAAATCCGGGGTCAAAATTCTGCTGACATCGTAAGGCTTGCCTGTATCGTCAAAGACCGAAGACGATAGTATCGGCATGAACGAGGAGTATAGAACGTTCTTGTAGTCTTAGTCGTGTCAGCTGCGGAGTAAATATCTTCATGTCCGATGCGAACATACATAGAATCGGTGCTACAATCCACATAACTAGGATCAGACCACCGACTACATTTGCAGCAGCCCACCATGGTGTAAGTAGAGGCGATCCAATGTAAGCTATCTGAGCCCAGTCGAATGTCATGGGAAAGAGACCAAGACCGGATGCGACGCCGAACTGCGGAATATGATCAGTCGTGATAACATGAAACGGTTCTGAGAGTACCGACTAGATTGGCCATAACCACATTCTTAGGCGCGAACCAGGTAATTACGCTGAAGTAACTCAAAGCAGGCATAAGTAAACCGGGCAGAAAGTACCAAGCAACAGCCCCGGACCAGACATAGATAAAGAATCTCCATCTCGAAATGCTCCAGCCGTTGGCAATCCGATTTTCGGTTTTGTGCATGGTGGTAAACATTGCGGTAGACATCAAAGTGCCGGGCCAGATCATACTGGAAGGTCTGACAAGGTAGCGACGAGTGAGGCCGGCGAATGCATATCCAAGTATTTGCGTTGAGATTGTAAGGAGCAGTTGATACATTATACCAAGGTCTTGGTGGTAAAACTTGACTTGTTCGACAATGACCTTTGGCAACGATTAGACCTGGCGTGATTGGGCTCTTGAATTGATCATACGTCTGTAGCAAATGCAAAACCGAAAGAGACATTACTACTGATATAAACACACGCATGCTCCTTTTCGTTCCACTTCCCCTGGGCAAGCCACAGTCTCAGGCGTTGCGTTTTGGATTCAAAGGCGCCATTGGCCTGTTCCTGGCTCTTTGTTAGGACGCCACTGTCGAAGCTTTCTTGCGGGTCGGTCTCCCTTTTGAGGATTTTGTCCCATGCCTTGCCTAGGGGATGCACGAGAACGAGTGCAATGACAGGAGTGATGGCGACGCTTGGGTATCGAAGAGAGAAGAACAGGTTCGTCCCAGATCCGAGGAGCGCAAATAGAAGCGATAAGATCCACATACGCGGCGCTGCAGGCAGTCAATCATGGCATCAGTGAGTGGTGGAAAGGCTTACTGCTGATTGACAAAGATGCGTTGTCTGTGGCGGAGACGGAAGCGCGGACTTGAGGGTAGCTACATGACACAAGGTACATCAGCCTGCCTGCATAGGGCGTCGAAGGAGCAACTAATTCGGCGACCAACACATCTGAATGAGGCTACGCAACGGTATTCATGCAAGTACGAGACAGATATCAAGATCCAGATGGTACATAGGAGATCCATATCAGTAGCAAGAACGCTGAATAGCACCAGACAGGTTGGTATTCCATATTCTGGCACCCGCTCACATGGTAATGCATCAATATCAAGTAAAACCAAAACTAACGGTGAATTATCAGGAGGATCCTCGTCATCACCTTCGCTTTCCTCAACATCGACAAGGACGGCTTCTTCGTCGCCGTCTTCCTCCTCTAATTCCTCAGTACCCAGGTGTTCCGTGCTCATGGTAGGGGCCAGACCCTCGAACAACTTCGCCCCATCTCCGGTCGGCAGCCCGGTACCACTCGCGTATATGTTCTCCGGTGCTGGCTCGCTCCTCCTATTACGTCTGCGCGACACGGATGCACTGCCGGTTGGTGATCGAAGTGTTCCCATTGACCTCGTGGTCCTAATCGTGTCCACATGCCGCACATTATTTGATTTTCCTTTCCGTCGACCTCCACGACTTGTATCATCCTCCTCCTCCTCCTCCTCCTCCTCCTCCTCATCAATGACACCACTGCCAGTGGGTCCATTTGCTGGTAGAGCGCCATAGGAGGTTGTTTCCTGAGCTTGCGAAGAGCCTGGAAGGAGAGGGGTTTGAGACATGAAAGTTATGAGGCGTCGTAAGATATTAGGACTAGTTATATTGTGTAGGCGTTCGTCCTCCCAGTCATCGTCATCCTCGTCGTATCGATGCCTCCGGAGAAGTGAAGCATCTGAGTCGGGGTCCAGGTCCTCCTCAGCGTTGTTTGCAGAAGATTGTGACAGTGATTGAGTAGGGGTTAGTAAGTAGCTCTCCGTCGATCTATCTCCAGATCTATCTCCATGTGAGGTTCTGCGAGGTCGCCCCCGTAGGCTCGTCATGGAGGAGCTGTGGTGCTACACATGGATTGGTTTGTGATAGCCGATGCCGGCGCTCACCGCGAACACTAAGAGATTGTGTCTACAATAATTGATGGACGTCTTGACCACAATATCACACTGTTCATACAGCTTCTGGTACATCTACAAGGCCCGCTTGGGTCTGTCTAGATGTGTAGGTGCAGAGTCACCCGTAGCCTCGGGCGACGAGGCTGCCCCGCCCAGTCACGTAGGGCTGCTCGGGATGTATCGAAGACTTAATGTTCTTAGGTACGCATTGTGCGGTACTCCTCATACCTTAGTCATGTTGATTAGATATCGGTAGATGCCGAGTCCCGCTGCTTGTTCTACGGACAAGCTTCAGCCCATCACAATGTCTTTACCATGATACATTCCTCGGTGGCATCTCGCCGTCTGACCTCAGGCTGTTGTCCGCCTTGAAGAATACAAACACAAACAGTTTGTCAAAATCACACAGGAGATTCCGCTTGGGGCATGATAAAAACATATGGGGGTGTGCACTATCGGACATGTGCAGCCTGTCCTCTTTGCCACGCCGCTTAGGGCTATCTAGAACTTCCACTTGGAAGTTGATTGCATCAAGCGTTGCATGACAGTCCTTGTGGTATGCTCCCTCAAACCAAGCCGGAGAACCTGATCTTCAGCCGATGTACTCACAACACCCAGGCTCGCATGACGGGGCCGAGCCACCCGCGCGGCATCATAGCAAACATCGAGCCCTAGGTTTTAAAGGAGCCTTTCTCTTCAGAGACAGTCGTTCGAATGCCCATATACAATATAACAATCCTTGGATCTTGCGTCATCAGCAGTAAGAACGATGGGAGCCGTCAAGTGCAACACCACCTGCAAACGGTGAATGAACAACCACGCCCCCGTCCGCCTCGTCGACCCCAACACCCCGCACAAGATCCTCCTGCACGTCGAAGTCGACGCCGTGAATTTCACCCCCGCGGTCGGGACCGTCGCCCTCTTCCGGGACCTGCACTGGGCCGTGCGCCACAACGACCGGTACCGCGGGTACCTTAATGCCGAGAGACTTCAGTGCAGGGGAAAAGAGTGGTTCATCCCCAACCCGGTGGGTATCGTGGGCAAAGCTGCAGTCGAGCACTTGCGCAAGTGGTGGGTGAAGAAGCAGAAGGTGTTTGATGCGGCGCGCGCTCGCGAAGATGGCATCGAAGCGGCGGTGGGCGATAGGGTGCTGGCGCGGTGGTGTCATGACGAGTGTATGGGAGGGAGTGTGGGTGGTGAGGATTACGAGACGTTGAAGCAGTTGGGACATGGCGAGGAGAAGGCGGATGGTTGGAACTTGTGATAGGTGGAATTTGGGGTTTTCTGGGCGCGCGTTTCTGGACTTTGCTGAGGGAATGGAATTAAGGGGACGATGATGTGACGGAAAGGAGAGGTACTCGTAGAGGAAATGAGAGTAAACGAAATGTACGACAGTCGCACACGACGAACATGATCTTAACGTTACATTTTTTTCATCCGAAAGCGATAGCACTCAACTCATAGGATAAAACAGGGGAAAATGCAAAACCGTCTCCACTGATGACTCCATCTGCAATTACCATGACTCATCTGTAATCAAACAAGTTTCCATCTGCATCCATCTACACACAACCCTCATTTAAAAGATCTCCACAACCTGCTCATCCTCATCCTCATCCTCATCCTCATCCTCATCCCCCTCCCCCCCCTCCTCTTCCTCCTCCACCTGCGTGACCATTCTTCCCACCCTCCCCACATTCCCACCTCCCCCCCACCCCGTACTCCCATCGACCCCCGCACTCGCCCCACCCATCCCACCACCCGCACCCATCCGCATCCGCTCCCCTCCCCCCCCCTCCCCCTCCTGCCTTTCCTCCCCCTCATCCCTCATCAAAACCTGAACCAACCTCTCCGCCCCCTCCCTAACGCCCTCATCCTCCACGCCCGCATGCACCTCCCTAACCACGAAATAAACCCCCCTCTCCCTCATCTCCTCCCTGCCCCTTCTCGTACTCGTCAACAACAACAAGGTCTCGAGGTGAGTTTTGATGTTTTCAGGATCGGGATCGCGGCGTTGTGTGGGGAGGAGGAATTGGATCTCTTCTGGCAATGTGTCGGTTTCTTCTAGGGAGAAGGAGTCGGTAGCGGGGTTTAGGAGGGGGGAGAGGAGGGGGGGGAGGATGGGGTGGGTTGAGGGGGGGGGGTCGTCGGTGGTGGTGGTGGTGGTGGTGATGATGGGGGGAGAGATGGTGGTGGTGGGGGTTGAGGAGGGAGAGGAGGAAAGGGTGGAGGAGGGAAGGAGAATAGGGTGGGAAGGGAGGTGAAAGGCGATGTTTTTGAGGGTGGAAGCGACGCCTTTGCGGCGAATGGGGGAAGGGTGGGTGGTAAAGGGTGTTAGTTTGCTGAGGGGGAGGAGAGAGTCGTAGGGGGCCGGGGTGGTGAAGTAGGTTTGGCCTTCGGGGAACTGCGGGGAGTAACCATTGTGTTAGTTGCGGGGTTATGAGAAGAGGAGCGGCATGGGGGCTTGGAGACGGAGACGGAGACGGAGACGGGGCAAACCTTTGCGATGTCGGCGAATAGGTAGGCTAGGTAGTCGAAGTCTGCTTTTGGGTTGTAGCTTCCTTGGGCGCCTTTGACGAAACAGTCCATCAGCTCGTCGATGGCGACGTTGGAGGTTGTGAGCGGTTTGGGGACATCGCGCGTGAGGGTTAGGATGCGTTTGATGTCGTCGGATTTAACCATGTTGGCTAGGAGCATGGCGATTTCGTTGGCATTGGGTTCTTTGGGGTTCTATGGGGCCAGGTTCATTAGCAAGCCTGTTCGCAACAGCCGTAGGAGGGGATGTAGGTCGAGTTGGGATCTTGGGGGACTGACATACGGTTATGCGGAGAAGGAGGGATTCGAGGAAGGCATCATCTTTGGCGATGTTCTCAAGAACCTCTCGGTCGTTGGAGATGTTTATGAGGATCGTCAAGGCATTTTTGGCTATCGGCTGAACGTAACAATGTCAGTTTGTTGAGCCCATGAGAACTGGGTTCGGGGTCAACCCGACGAACCTCGTAATCTTTCACTAGGAGCTTTAAGTCCTTTATAGGAGTCAACTGTCCGGCCTTGAATATCGAAGGTTCCTTTTCCGAGTATGGGACGAGGTTCTCGGCAGCTGGAAAGGATCAGTCATGCTGTGACGTGAGAACGAGGTCTGCGAGTCTCACCAATTTGCCGGATTTGGGTATTGCCATGATGCAGAAATTCAACAAGCTGTGGGGCAATGTATTAGTCTGAGGCCAGGTGTCTTGTGGAGTTGGGTGAAATACCTCTTCCACCTCTGTAGGCATATTGGGAGTTTTCTGCTCCTAAGGATGGGCGTGGAATAAGTTATTCGGCGATGACGTAGGGCGGCGAGTTTCGACATCTCACACGCACGATAGAGTTACTATCCACATCTACATGATTACATATCGTCCCTCACATTGACAATCACAGATTCTGCATGGTTACAGGTTTTCCATTTCTAAGCAAGTGGGAAACCCTGCTTTACACTATACACAGCATTGCCAGCCCACAGTGTCGTAAGAAGTATGTAGCCTCAATGGGATCACGTCTTCTTTCTCAGAACGACTATTTTCTCAGAACGTCTTTGTTCCGTCCTTTGACTGCTTCAAGAATGCTGCCTACCGTCTTCCTTCACCCTCCCATGAAAAAGGCAAGTTCTTCAATTGAGAGAAGGCTGGGATTGGGACGAAGCGTCAACACTACCCCCACCTGCTTTGCCCATTCCTCAATTCTTCCTTCAAGCTCCTTCCATGACCCGATGAATCTTTGCAGTTGACCATTGTGACTCGGAATGTGCCCCTCATCAATGTTGATCTTGAGTTGCTCCAGCTCCCGCTTCACTTCGACTCCACCTTTCGAATAAAGCGTCTGTCTTCGCCATCTCAACATCAACTGCTCCGGTGTGGCTGGTGAGTCTGAGGGGTCTGCTACGACCGGCTGTACTCCCTCTTCACTCGCGTGTGTCGTTACATCTTTGTGGTTCCAGATGCAGTTGTAGATTTTGGTTATCTCGTCCCAGGAATTGTTGTATGTTGTGCGAAGCAGGAAGATATATGTAATCTGTTGAGAGTTGTCGTCAGGAAAACCTGGGAGCATGGGGACTTTGGAGTTGAATGGTGTAGGGTCGTGTGTTACTGTGATATGCAGTGTTGAGTCATACATATTTCAACGGATCAAGTTCTGGCGGCTTGACTCCTTCTCAGTGGATGCTTGTGTTGTAACAAAGGCTTTAACATTTAGTAGAGCTGGCGCTGTGGCTGTCCCTTTATAGACCTTGGTCTGTTTGCTTGGATTGCTCAGGATGAATCAATGATTGCTGCTATTGACAGCGTGTTCACGGAAAGCAAACATCTTCATGAAACTTCCGAGGGCCATGGACCAGGCTTAATTGAATAAGATTCTAAATTTTTTAAGCTATAACACAGATCTATTTTATTACAAGCTATATTGAACAGAACGGAAGAATAAATGTGACGGTGTCTTGATATACAATGTTTTCAACGAATATGACCAAACCTTCAGTAGGAACCGGACAGGAGGGCACACCTGGAAGTGGTAGCAGGGGCAATCATCTTCACAGCTCCGCGATTTAGCCTCCGAGCACTATTTTATCTATACCGACATTACATTATTGTCTAGCAGCCAACTTGTGGCAAAATCAATATGAATAACGCGAGCATGTTCAATACCAAACTATACATGCTGTGGTATCTATCAGGCCTCCTTTGCTCTAGCTTTGGCCCGCTGACCACAGCATCAGGCAAGCCCATTCATCATGCAACATTCAAGCCGGGCAACACAGCGTATTATGTGTTCTCCTCCGGAAAATCCGCCCTAAGCCAGGGATCATCGAGTAAATCCTTCGCTGTGCTTCGATCTTTTGGCTGCCATTTGAGTATCCTGCCTACAAAGGCGAGAAACATTCTTTTATCTTCGCCGCTAATTTTGGTAATAGAACCTTCCAGGCTAAAGTCTGCTGGAATCTCTACTGCGGGTTTGAGCTTCGCTGCTTCACGAGTAAGCGATTGTAACGTAGTACCAGGATGACTCCCTCAACGGGTACTTACCCTCGGAATCGTAAAACATCAAAGTTCTTTTCCCCTGCGCAAGAAGCGTCTTGAGGCGGCGGGCCCAAGAGCGCGGTGATGTGTGCGAGATGAAATTGGTCGTTGTACTCGGTGTTCAACGGGTCAACAGCTTCGAAAAGGGTCTTACCCTCCAACAAATCCCACAACTGTACCAATCATTAGCTTTATGACCTGTCTGCGAGAAACGAGGCTGCAGAGCAGACCATGACACCTAAATTCCAAATATCAGAGCTGTACGTCCAGCCAGCATCAAGAATCACTTCTGGGGCTCGATAGGGTTCAGCTTGGATGCAACCATTGTAAAGACCGTTCCCCTTAACGGAAAGCCCAAAGTCAGTTATTGAAACAATTCCTGTGACTCTAGTCGGTTGGCCGTAGTTGTTTCGGGATAGATAGATCGTCCGACCATCACATTTCTTTTGCGGAAGTGGATTGTTGAATTCGTCAAGGGCATCCCTCTCTAGTATTGACTTGTCTTCGAGTCTAGTCATGATATTGTCAGGTTTGAGATCTGTTGCGTTGATAAGCCAATCTCCTTCGAATCTCTCTTTCAGCAGCCACAATGGTTCTCGCAAAGGCTCAAAAACGAGACAGATATGACTACTAGACGGCCCCTTTAGCGTAAAAGAATCCAACAGAGTACGGACGAAGTGCCATCCTTCATGTCGCGCATTCGCTTTTGAAATCTGCTGGGTAATATGTAATTCATTTTCGGCCGTTGGCCTAGTATCACGATCTGCAGCGTTGATCTTGATTGCAACATAGCGCTCAGGTGACCACCGCCATCTGAAGCTATATCAACGAGGAAGCTATAAATATTGTACAAGTGGAAACACCAACTGGCAGAGATCCTTCGCCAGCCACACGGTCGAGCTGGTGCCGTAGCCAAGTTTGGTAGCGACTTGATATCTGCCGTCAAGAACCTCGCCCAGGCGAGTCGGATAGAAGCGTTTAGGGTCATAGTGAGGTGTCTTCTCTTCCTCTATTGGCTGGCTCTCATCAATAATCGGTGCGACGGCCGTGGATAGTGGCCAGGGATGAGACTGTAGGACTCTAAGAGGATCCCTCATCCAGTTCTTGAGTCGTAACATGACATGCGACGGTAATTTAGTAACGTAAAAGAACTCCAGTCAACGTTGAGATCTTTGCGAGCAAGACAGTCGTTCAGTCGGGCTTGAGGTTACAAGTGCCAGCGAGCAAGAAGGCGAAAAGAGGCCGGGGTTTTACGTAAAACGACACCCCTATCTCATACATTGATACCCCATAACATATATTTTCTGATTCCAACCACCTAACCGCTCGCCGTACTTGCCCCTAAGCCTAACACTCAATACAGACAGCCTCAATGTCTTGCTACTGCAAAGTCATCTGTATTGTTCAGCATTGAGGGTGAGTGTAGTGAGCTCTTGAGCTTTTGGGCTGTGAACATTGGTTTGAGTTGACGAATTACTTGGGCGGCTAACTGAGAGGTGCGGTGGCACGTTACAGGAGCTCTGGGAGCCGTCAGATTGACGATTTACTGGATGCGGCGTCAGAGTGCATATAGAGGGAGTCGCAGTCAATGCGGTGGTTAGAGGTGCGCTTGGTATGTCAATGTTAAATGTTTTCTAACAATTGAGTAGAGTAGGCTTTTCTAGACGGCACACGCATTCTAATCTTCTGCTCGCAAATATCAGCATCCGTGCCAACCTCCCCTGGATTCTATGCCTCGGCACGATCAGAGTAGCCCAGCTTTCATCGCCTCCATTTGCAGTCCTCCAAGAGGCCCTCCAGAAGGCCCTCCGTCTATCTTCTCAGGGGTTTCCCTGTAATCCCAGGATCAAGACTCCTCAAGGCTCTTTGCAGACACAGAATCGGAATCAGCTGTTGCCGAAGCTTTCCCACCCTGCGCAGGAGTCGCATCAGTCTTGCTTTCCTCATTTCCGGGGCCGGCATTACCGACTGGTTCTTTCTTCGGAGCCGGAGGAGGACGTGGTAGAGGACCGAAAGCTCTTCGCGGTCTGGGCTCCTTCTCCTGACCCTCTGCAAACAGATCCTCCATAGGTCCCATGTCTCTCCTGCCTGCACTCTGGATGATCCTGTGGGCTCTCCTGAACTCCTCACGGATAGCTACAATACCATCATGTACCACCGTCCTAGCAATATTATGATCTATCTCGAACGGGTCCTCGATAGCGAAAAGATATCGATGCCTAACCTCACGGCCCTGTTGACCAGCTGCGGTCGGCTCGATGATGGTCGTCTTCGCGCCTGTCCAGCCTTTTTCTTGCTTCGACAAGAGTCCGCCTGGAGTGCGTAACGACAAAACATCTTGCGTCCAAGAAAACCCGTTGCCAGGGACGTGTGGACCATTGAAGGCGAAGTAATGGAAGAAACCTCTGAGCAGCGACCCTACATTTTCTCGGTTGTGGGTAAGCATGCCGTCTTGTGCAAGGTCCTGGATTTCTCCTTCTGACCGCCAGAAGCGGACGTCGTATCCGTCAACAGTGTTCTCGTTAAGCGCTTTCATCAGCGATCCCTGTTGAGGGGGTCTCCACGCCAATTGTAGATTTGGTACCAGTTGCGGTTGAGCGACGTTGACAAGGTAATGCAACACCATAAGGACATAGCCGTAGGATGAAAGCGTGCCATGGTACGGGCTGTTGATTTTGCGACGCTTCGCCCAGGCCTTGACAAACAAGACTATATACCGCACGCGAGGGTCACAGCGAGAGTAGCAACGCAGGAGAAGGGTGTTGTGCAGAGCTAGGTGATTGGAGAAGTTGATATCACACTGGATGCCGATACCGCCCTTGGGGAAATCAAGATGAGTGTCCGGTGGCTCTCGATACCTCTTGAGCACGTGGGACAACGGCTTTAATTGGATACGCGCGGCGACCAGTTCGCAGTGATCTCCATTAGATCCATGATGTTCCACCGCCGAAGCAAATTGTGAAACTAGCTTTCGTTCTTCGTCCGTAAACCAACCTTCGCTGATGGCTAGCTGATACAGGCGGACTAGCTCTTCATCAGAACGGTGAGGCAGTTCATCTTCATCGCTCCCTTGGCCTTCTTCCTTACTCTCCTGAGCATCGGCAGCTGGAACGACGCGAGACTTGACATGTTTCTCCACATGCTCCTTCCTCTTGCCGTCTGCCCCTGTGTCGACCTCTAGTGCGCGGCCCTCGTCAACTGGAATCTCGACAGCAGGCTGCTCCGTTACTTGGAGAGTCTGTGGAATTTCAGAGCCGGACAATTTTTCAATCGCATTACCATCAATTGCTCCACTGTCACCCTTGAGCGCTCTATGCTCCGATGTCTCCTTCGCTTTTATTCGCTTCCCATCTTTCTTGGCCACGTCGGGCTTGGGTGGTGCATCTCTTTCTTCCTCCCAATCCGTGCGCGCCTTCCTCAGCGCATCTGCAAGCTCCGGTGTTGGCTTTTCACAGAACTTGATGATTGGCACTCTAGTTCTTGTCAGTAACCTCGCTCCAAAGCCCAAGTCTAGAAGCGCTTTCTCAAGTAATCTGGGAATATCCGAGTCAGGCGACGCAGTATCTGGTTTCGAGTTTGGTGAGACGAGAGCCAAATCCATGTCCGATCCACGAGTCGCAAAACCTGATCTGAGACTGCCAAAGCATTCCAATGCAATACTGCTTTCGTCAAAAATTCCACTCTTCTGCCGTTCATAGTTGCCGATCGTGGATCGACATAGTCGCTGCAACAGGAGTCTCAAGTTCTCTTTTTCTTGCAAGTCTTGGACACCCATTTCCGCTTTCTCTATCTCGACCTCTGCCGTTTGGGTGAGGTACTCAACTTGCGCTCGAATAGCAGCCGGGCTTAGCAGGTTATGAATTGGAGCATGTTGTTGTTGGGGACGTCCCAAAGGTCCGTTCCCACGAGGTTGATACAGTTGGCGATTCTGGGGCGGAGGTCTCGCAAACTGATCCTGTTGTATTGGACCCTGGTGTGGGCTGTATGGATTGCCGGAATGTCTGTGTTGATGGCCGGGTATTACGGGAAAGGTTGAGGCATTCGGATTATACGTTGCCATTGGGAGTGGTCGATTGGTCACTGAACTCGAGCTGGCAGGGGGCTGTTGGGGCATAGGACCTTGCTGAAGAGGTAATTGGCCTTGTTGTTGAGCTGGAGTACCTTGCAGCTGCTGAGACACAGGGTGCTGAAAAGCTGGTAGATGTTGTGATTGGGTTGTTCTAATATGCGGTGGAGTCGGACGAGCTTGGAGTTGAGGTAGACGAGCCTGCGGCTGAGTTGGAGGAGCGTGCAGTTGAGTTGAGTGTGCTTGCTGTTGAACTGGACGGGCTTGCTGTCTATCTATGTTTGTTGTCTGGTACGGTGCTCCTCTGCCGGTTAGGGAACGAGGGGACATCCCGCCAGCGGACATCGCGCCAGCGGTGTTTGCAATGGGACTATAAGATGGGTGCATCTCGAGTTGCGACTTCAGCTTCCTCCTCTGAGCCTGATTAAGCTTCTTCTGGGGAGTTTGGACGGATCCCCGGGTACGAGCGCTGGACGGAGGAACACTTGAGACGTTTTTCATTTCTTTCACCTTGGCCAGATAGTCTTGCTGTTCTGCGGGTGTTGCCAATCGCATGTGTGGTGGTAGAAGAACACGCGATGGGTCTGAAGACTCCATGATCGTGGCCGGATCGCTTGTATTATCATTATCAGTCCGTTTTTGCGGGATGCCGTTGCTCAGTATCAAGCCTCGGAGACGGCTTTCAAGGTTGTCCGGGTTGTTCGGATTGTCCGTTCCAGGTTCATGAGATGACAGGATGTTGGCCGGTTGTTGCACAATCGGGATGGTCTCGTCCGCTAATGCTGGGGAGGCCGGCGCATTTGCACGGTTCAGATCCATCTCAACACCCTGAAGCATGCCTTCTGACATTACATTGGTTAGCCTAGCCCTAAGCAAAGAGCGGTGCAGATGTGGAAAAGAGTATTCACCAGTGTTATCTGTTGCTTCCAGAAGGTATTGTCTCTGCCGGACAGGATAGGCTTTCTAGAGAGATCCGACAACAATAGATACACGTTGACGTATATTGAACAAGTCTTGAGCAGGATTCAAATGCAAGAACCAAATTCACTTATAAAGCAGCTGACGTAGAGCGTGAACAACCCGCGCAGATAGTACTTCCAAGTCAGCCCTGTGGTGGGTGCCACAATGTCTTGCAGCAATGTGTTACAACCTGATAGACAGCTTTGTAGTTGCCTTTTGCAACTGCTCTTTTGCGACTGCTCTTTTGCGACTGTTCTTTTGCGACTGCTCTTTTGCGACTGCACTTTTGCGACTGCTAGTTAGGGCTAACCCCAATGCTAGCTGGACGACCAACTTGATGATGATATCGCTGGCAAAAGTATTTGTGGACAGAGAATGTGCGATTGAAGGTGTGTGTGTTCATTGATGAAGATGGAACGTGTAGCTTGAAAGTGTTGGGGACTCTGACAGCTCATTCACAAAGCATGCGCAGTATAGATGAATGATACACTTGCTTAACAGGACTGTGAATGCTCCTGTGAACACCCCATTGACAATGTACTTTGACGGAAACAGTTGCTATGTATTTTGCGAAGGCCACGATACTTTGATTGCCATCTTGATACTCATTCACAAGCAGGTATTTGCTACACTTCCCCAATGTCAGACTTTCGGGAGGTTGAAGTCTATACTCTACTCTGTAACTGGATATACAGTTCAGCCCCTGATGATACGGCGTCTGGCAGAAGTCTTTGCCAGACAATAGAGTCTTGATTTGTTGCTGTCTATTGGTCGAATCGGGGATCAAACAATATAAATAATAACTGTGTCTTGCTCCTGCCAAGGCATGTAGTTCTCCCCACCACCCTTGGCCTCATGCGGCAACTAGCGCAGAGCCGCACCGACCCGTCAGCTAATGTCCGAACGTGGCTTAGCCGATGCGGCGGAACATGCCTGAGGCGGATTGAGGTCGGAGGTCGGAGGCTCCAACCTTTCTGACCTTCTCCGCAGAGCAACGGACAAAGGGCCCGTGGCGGTCCGCAATTGCATCTGCTTTCAGATCATCAATCCCCATTCTCCCCATTTTCCTCATCTGTCCCCCGCCTATTCTGCATCGACTGCGCGACTTCCTTCCAATGCGCTGAACTCTTTACCCGCTGCGTCTCGACCGCAGCAGAGTGTGCGCCTTCCAACACTTCCACCTTCATCTTACCTGACCCCCGCTCTTCTCATTTCTCCTTTACACAGAGCTCTTACACATCCCCACAACCATGAGTGCCTCACCAGCGGATCAGATCTCGGGCCGGACCCCCAATGGAGGACCTCTTCCGATGATGCGGCGTCCAAAAGCCGCCGACCCTTTGGTACGACCCAAAGACAGGAATAGGAGGAGACCGCCTCGATCAACTGCTCCGAACGGTGTTGGAGGACCTCACACAAACGGTCTCACCGTACCAGGTCAGGGCCAGCCTCAGACGATCCCTCAACATCCGGGCAGGCCTGTTCCACTGCCGCAATCTCGAGCTCCAACGGGACCACTGGAGGGCTCAGAACCAATCCATAGCGGCTTCACTTCAGCTCCCATCGCATCGTACACCGACTATCCACTGATCACAACAAAGCGGGAGTTTCTGCAAGGTTTACGGCACCACGTCGCTAGGTTCTATTCGAAGAAGGTCGTTGATCCAAGGGACGAAGCGGAATTCACGCGACCGGTGAGATTACATCGCCGTGATCCCCGAGCTCCACCGGCAGGTGGCAGAGGCGTACCAGATGAGGACATAGCGATGGGCGGAGTAGATTCGAAGGAAGGGTTGGTGGATGAAATGGAGCGGGAGAGGCAGGAGATTCTGCGAGCGGAAAGGGACGCCCAGCGGGAGGCCGAGATGGCTCAGGTCGCACCTTCGGCGTACACTGGTGGTCAGAAGAAAATGAACTCTTTTAAGAAGAAGACGCAGCAGGTGTTCCGAAACGATCAGACAGATGAGCAGAAGGCGGAATCTAAACTGCGATACGAGGAAGCCTTGCCATGGCATATGGAGGATTTCGATAACAAGAACACTTGGGTTGGAAGCTATGAAGCTGCTCTATCGGACACATACGTGATGCTGGTGCACGGCCAGGATGGGGTCTTCAGGATGGTACCCGTGGAAAAGTGGTACAAGTTCACGTCGAAGAACCAGTTCAAGACGTTGACCATCGAAGAGGCCGAGGACCGTATGGGGAAAAAGGTCAAAGAGCCTAGGTGGTTTATGGATTCGCAAAAGGCCAGTCAAGAAAGACAAGAAGAGCAGAAGAACAAAAAGGCCACTAGCAAATTGTTTTTGGGCAAGTGGGAGAAGGGTACACAGGGTGGAGTGTCGGCCCCAGCGACGAAGAACGAGCACGCCGACGCCGATGATCTGGATTTTGAGGAGGATCGCTTTGCAGACGACGAGGAGAACCAACTTTTCGAGGGCGATGACGAAGAGACCAAACTAGCCGAGGAAAGGATAAAACGAGACCAGCTCCAAGCAAATATCTTCAATCTAAAGGAGGAGAAGGAGTATGAAAAAGCTGAGCTGCTGGAGAAGAAAGAGAAGGAAGCAGAAAAGAAGCTCGGGAAGGGGGTCAAAAAGGCGTTGATGAAGCGGGAAAAGAACTACATCTACGACTCTGACTCTGCGGACAATCCTTACTCGGAAGAGGTAGTGAAGAGCATAGGTTCAATTACAGTATTTAGCTAACCATCTAAGCAGAGCGAGTCCGATGACACAGAGACCGAACGCCTAAAGGAAGAGGAGCGCAAGAAGGAGGGAGAGAAGAAGGCGGCCTCCGACAAAGACAATCTGAAATCCAAAGACGCCAACAAGGTTCCTTCCGGAGCCTCCACAAAGGGCACCAATACCCCCTCCACCAAGCCAAAAGCCTCCGATCCCCTCAAGAAAGCATCCACCAACGCGCTGAAACGGCCCGGCTCTCCCAACCTCTCCGAAGCCAGTGGAACCGAATCCTCCCGCAAGAAGCACAAGAAGAAGCATGGCTCGTCCTCGCAGCCATCCGGCACATCCGGCACGTCCACCCCCGTCCCATCCCGCCCCATGTCCCCCGCTCTCCCACCCTCATCCTCCGCCCCCGAACCAGGTGCCCCCCGGCCGCCGCAACAACAACGCAAAACGTCCATCATCCGCCTCACCGTCGAACCTTCGAAACTAACCGAGATCTCCTCCTCGGCCCCACGACCCGACAACAAGCGCTCGCGCACGGGAGGTGCCGGGTCGGGCAGTGATGGCGAAGGTGCCGGCTCCGGGGGTGAGATGAGCGAGGGTACGGCGAAGAAGCGAATTAAACTCAAGCTGGGGATGCCGTCGCCGAAGAACGGCACGCCGCAGGGGAGTAGGGCCGGGAGTCCCGATATCGTGGCCGCGAGGAATGGGAATGGGGCGAACAAGGCCGCCAAGGGGGGAAGCAGGGCGGGGAGTGCGGATGTTGGTGGTGGTGATGCGGGTGCTGGTCGGAAGGGTAGAGAAGTCTCCTCCCCATTGGTATTTAGCCTACGTGCTGATGTACTGATTTTCTATTTACAGAAGCCTCGGTGTCCTTCCCCACGGCCGCGGAACTGAAGGCGCATATCCCCGGAGGGGGCATCTCGGTCGGGGATCTGTTGAAGATCTATAAGAGTCAGGTGGTGGGGGATGAGAAGAGGGCGAGGTTCACGAAGTTGATGAAGGAGAATGCGCGGTATGATAAGGTGACGAAGCTGTTGAAGCCGTTGGATGCGTGAGTGGGAAGCAAGTTGGGCTACGGGGCGGGGTGGTGAGTCCGTTTACATAGTGCGTGGAGCATACGGTGGCATTGGTGATGGCATAGTGGGTGGTTGGCATAGTGGGTGGTTGGCAAGCGTTGTCACTGACTACAGATGGTTTCGAGACTAGAGAATTATGTAGTGTAATCTGATCGATTGATGCCATGAGGCTTTGACTTACTGTTACTTGCGCAATGCTGCACCTAGAGTAAGGTACCTTGGGGAGTGAGGGCCGACTGACGGGTGCGGCAAGCCACCATGGCGTGAACCATGGCATGCGTCACCGGAGAGTAAGGTAAGGTACTCTTATCCTACCTTGAGGTAAAGTATCAACGTGATTGACATACCAGGACCTTGATATCTTACCCACTACAAGCGGCATCTTACCGTAGGCCACCGGCTCTACAAGAGGCTCTCCATACACCCTCTGTATAGACTCAACTACCTGGTCGTCGTTGCTTTGACCTCTGCAAGGGAAGGCAAGAGCGATATCGAGATTGGTTACTCTTGCCTACATGTAGTACCTTCAAAACCCAACCAGGGAGCATACGAGACCAATCAATCAGACCAAGACCCTACAACCCAATTGAGCTAACAATTAGTCCTCTACCTTGGTTCATCCTCACGCCAACAGCCCGCCTAGCCCGCCCATCCCGCCCATGACTGGCCCGCCTGTCAGACAGCCCATGGCTTCTTGTACAAGGAAGATGGAAAGGCCCTTATAAGCCTATCAGCAAAAAAGAGCCCGACCATCACGCTAGCACAACGCCACACGATCAATCCCCAGCATCTGCCACCACATGGGGCGGGAGATAGCAGCCAATAGATAGGCACATCAAAATCCGGGGTCAATGGGTCAAAAATCCCCGGGATAGGATCTAGTCGTGATAAGTGCGGCTATAAATCTTCACAGCCACTCGTTTTTCACACTATCTGACCCCAGTCGCTGCCCCTTGAACTGAGTAATGTACTCATACTATTTTCTTCTGCGCTCCAATATGGCCATCAACCCGCCAGCCCGAGCGCACAGTCACCGCCTTTCGATAATGTTTTCTGAATGGTAAAGGCGGGACTATAGGCCGGCGCCTACTACGTAATTACTAGTCGTCGCTAAGGCGCGCACCTATCGAGTGCGGAGAGCGTTTTGTCTTTTGCTCTTGGTGATGCGGCCCCGAACACACGCACATGGCGGAGATGACGATGCCAGGTATCTGGCCCTTGGCTGAGGGGGAAGGAGGGTGCGGGTTCGGAGAATAAGGGATATGTTGATGGTATACCCGCAATATTCTTCTTGCGGTTTTGGGTTGATTTCTGCGACAAAACTCTACCTGTTGCCTGTACTTTTGCGTATCGACGCATCTACGTCGTATCCATCTTTCCGAAGAGTTAATTTGATATTCTGGGGGCTGTTCCTGCGTTTCATGCCATCCCCATTATTGTCGATTGACTTCCTCGGCTCTGCGCTTCGCCATGCAGGTCCAAATTTATTCTCCTCCCGCGAATCATCAAGACCAGGATAGGGGATGGGCGTTGTTAGCTGTCTGCATGGCGTTCATGGCCTGCGCTGTTGTTTCGACATGTTTGCGGGTTTTTGTGCGGGCTAGGTTGACGATGAATTTGGGGTGGGATGATTATAATATGATTGCTGCTACGGTACGATAGTCCTACTTCTGGAGCAGACGGCCACTCGGCGGGAGCCTCGTAACCATGTGCTCATTTCTTTGCTGGGGAAACAGGTTACTACCGTGGTCGGCAGCGGGCTCATTGTCGCGGAAGTCATTAATGGGCTCGGCCGACATGAATACTATCTCACCGCCACGCAACGGCGGAACTTCGTGAAGTTCGGGTGGTTGGATTGGATGCAGACGTTTCTGACGCTTATGTTTACGAAGATCTCGATTTGTCTCTTGCTGCTGCGGATTATGGTTTCAAGATGGTTTACGAGATCTATGTATACGTTGATAACTTGCTTGGTGATCTTCCATATGGTCTGCTTCTTTTTGTTTCTGGGCGTGTGCCGCCCAATGAATGCGTATTGGACTCCGGGCGTGGATGGGAGATGCCTTTCCGAGAACCAGGTGGAGTATATCATCATTGCTCAGGGGGGTAAGTCTCTCGGAACACTGCAGGAGCTTCATCCGTGGAACATGGCGTGCTGACGATGCCCAAGTCTTCTCGATAATCACTGATCTTATCTGTGCGACCTTTCCCATTATCATTCTCCGCCAAGTTCAAATGAACTTCCGCACAAAACTCATGCTATGCATCCTCATGGGTCTAGGCGTAATGTATGTTCCTCCTCGCACCTTTCATCTCCTGCCTCCAGTACTAACACAGTGCTACTTGCCGTAACAGCACCGCCATATGTTGCACCGTCCGCACCGTTCTGTCCGGCTCCCTCTTAGCAAAAGATCTCACCTGTTCGTCAACCCCCAACTCCCGTCCAGCTTGATAAAAAGCGATCTCTAAATAACCTTCATTATAAACAGGGGAAGTTATCCCAAATGTTTTCTGGCGCCTGTAAGCCCCTTTTTTTTCTTCCCCTCCCCTTCACCCCTGAAACAACATTCAAATCGACTAACCCCCTTTTCCCCCTCCACAGCCCAGAAGTCAACATCGGCATCGTCTGCGCCAACGCGCCTCTCCTCCGGCCCATCTACCTCTTCCTCGCCGGCCGGCTGCACAAGCCTCAGCCGCCAACCTCCAGCAACGACAAAGATCGGATATGGCCGAGCAATGGGTTGGGGAGACTATCACAATCACAGGGGATAGCGAACAACGTATCGTCCAACCGCAACAAATACGAAGGCGATCTTAAGAGTCAAGATGCGGACTTGCCGATTCAGAACTTTTCGAGAAAGTCGGACATAGACGATGATGGGTATGTGACTTATTTGAGTCTAGTGAGTGGGGGGTCCGTGAGGTCGGGGGATGAGGGGAGGGGTGGAGTTGAGGAGGTATGATGGGTGGAAATGGGATGGGATGGGTTATGAATAGACGATGTTTGACTAGCAAAGAGGTCACATGGTTTGGCTATAAGTAAATTTCAAATACGATGTTCACTGTTGATATCTGTGTGCTTATATTCGCAATTTTGTCAACGACAAAGGCAAGGGATTACCAGTCCACAAAAAGATAGCGATTCCGGTGAGATATAGCCTTAGCTACCTAATGAGTATAATGATGGCTCTAGTTTACACATACACACTTACCAACGATAGATACGGACGTAGTAGCCCTATGTTTGACATCTCATCGCAGCCTCGTAAGGCTGAGACTAGTTTGAAAGTTCTTGGCGAGGATCTTCTGTCGCGTCGAGCATGTCGTGAAGAAGCAGGAGTCCAAGAAGGAAGACAATTATTGAACCGCAAGCATGCCGCCCTTTAAAGATGAGCACATTCTGGTATGGAATACTACGCGCCATGGCAGACGCCCGCTGTTACCCATCGACCAGACTCAAAGAACGCTCCTGCTAACCTGCCTATGATACACAGATCATCGCCCCAGGCTCTCAAACCACACTTGCGCAACTCGGCCTTCCCGAATCATTTACACCAGCCCGTCTGCGCATCTCCACGCGCATGTTCCCGGCCGAAAAGAAGGGCGAATGGGAACCCGTGAAAGTGCGCGAGAAAAAGGTCAGGAAGGTCTCCTCGGGAGCCGATGGCATTAACGGCAAATCCGACGGCGATGTCACCATGACGGATGCCGATGCTGAGACCAAGGTGGAAGATATGGAGGAGGAGACTGTATACGAGGAAGATCCGACGACAGAGGAAGGCGCGGTCTACCCCTTACGAGACGGACGAGTGGTGAACTGGTCATGTTTCTTTGCTCTCCTTACTCATGTCTACAATACACTGAGTCCTCCCTTTCACACGCCGATCATGGTCATCTCGCAACCGGCATGGACGGCACAAGACCATGAGAAGCTTACTCAGTTCTTCTTCGAGAAGTTCAAAACGCCAGCCTTCTGCCTCATGGACTCAGCGCTGGCGGTCTGCTATGCATATGGTGTACCTACAGCTACGGTAGTGGACGTTGGATACGGAAAATGCGATGTGACTGCTGTAAACGACTTCCTAGTCCACGACCTCGGCAGAAGCGTTGCTGTATCTGGGTGCGGTGGAGAGGGCATGACACAAAGGCTGCTGGAGCTCCTCGGTTTGAAGGGATTTACAAAGGAAATGTGCGAACAATTGAAGCGGAGCAACATCTGCGAGGTCCTGGCGCCGGGTAGTGCTCTACCAGGCGAGGATACGCATGATGAGGAGATTACAAACCCTGCTGCAGCGGCCTCGACGGGCGCGACTGGCTCGGGTGCCGGCCACAGAAGCAGTATAGCAGCTCAAGGAGGCGCGCCTCGAGGTCCAGGCATAGACACAGAGGTTGGAGAAGAAGACCAAGATCGTGAAATTAAAGATGGAGAAGATAACGAGGGGGTCCTGGATGTTGCATCCATAGTCGCGAGTGGCAAGACAAGCGAGTTTCTTGCCAAAAAAGAAAAGGAGAAAGCAGAGAAAGCAGCGGCGAAGAAAGCTGCTGCCGACGCAGCTGCGGCTCCGAAACCTGCCAGACTACCGAATTCGAAGCGACTGAGGACGACATTCCACTACGACGAAAGAAGACCAGTCGATGAGGTTAATGTCAACGGCAAGAGGCCGGTCGAAACCGAGGGCACCCAAGAAAGCGGCGATACAAAAAGACAGAAAACTCCCGAGTCTGCCATAGACGGTCCTCCCACCGGAGTAGACGCATTACCAGTCCGAAAAGGTCGCAACAGGGACAATGCCACCTTTGTGCGCAAAGACATCGAAGTCGGCATCGAGCGATTCAAAGCAGCTGACGGAATCCTCCAACAAATCGCAGACTCGATCCACCGCACCATCCTCGCCGTGCCCGACATGAGCAAACGGAGCGAGCTTTGGGACTCGCTGGTGATCCTCGGCAACGGCAGCAAAATACGAGGTATACCTCCCTCCCTCCCCTCTCTCCCCAACCCTAGACCCTCCCCTCTAGATCCATCCGACAAAAGAAAACCCCCAAATCCATCCACGCACTGACCTCCCCCTTCCCTCCACCCAGGTTTCAAAGACGCCCTCCTCACCACCCTCAACACCAAGTACCTCATCTCCCCCTCCAGCGCCACAATCTTCACCTCGGAACTGCCCTCCAACCTATCCACCCCCCTCGCCACCGGCGCCAACACCCCCCTCCCCCTCCCCCAACCCCACAACGGCAGCACCCCGCTAGCGACGCCCTCCCACCCCCCCGGCGTGAATCCCCTCCTCTACGCCGCGACCACGGCTTCCAACCCCGGCGGGCTCGCTCCCCCGGGCTCCATGCAACAACACGCGACACTATCCGCGCACTTGGCCCACCATAACAACTCCTCCCACCAACACTCGCATTCCCAAAATTCGCACCAACACCACCACCATCATCACAGCAGCGGGCAAACCCCCACCTCGATCAAGACGCTCAAATTCCCCGAGTACTTTTCCGAGTGGAAAGAGGTGGGGGGGGAGGAAGCGGGGTTTTTGGGGGCGCAGGTGGCGGGGAAGGTGGTTTTTGTGGTGGATCAGGGGGCGGGGAAGGGGTTTTTGGGGAGGGGGGAGTATAATGAGGTGGGGCCGGGGGGGATTCATGAATGTTGTTTCTAGTTTTGGGGGGGGGCTTTTGGTGGGGTGGGGGCGGTAAGGGAGGGAGGGGCAGGAAGGGAGCGGGGAGAGGGGAGGGGGGACAGGAAATGGGGGGATGGGGGATATATAGATCATCTCATCAAGTCGATTTCCTAGTAGCGGACAAACTTCCCTCATCACCATCTACCACAAGTATCATATCACTTCAACACCCCACCCCGCAGCTCACCCCCCAACGATACCGACTACGTATGACCTTTCCCTCCCGCGTAAATCCCATGTAAAACCCAACCCAACCCAACCCTTACTTCTATCGACCCCCCACTCCTCGGCCAACCAAAAAAAAATAACCTCACTCATCCATCACCTCTGCAGAGCGTGCTCTATGTTCCATGTTCTATGTTCTACGTTCCACGTTCCAAAGTCCAGGGTGCAGGGTGCAGGGTTCAGGCCCAGGTTTGAAAGAAAAGAATGGCAGTTGCACCCCCAGGGGGCCGGAGGAGGGAGGGGGGGGGGGGAGAAGGCTACTATAAAGGGATTAGTCGTGTGGTTTATTTATACTCTGGGAGTGAATAATGAGTAATGAGGTATGTAGTTGGCGGGAAGGAGACATTTTAGGGTTGGGGTTGTGGGCTGTTGGGTGTCGGTGTGGGGAGTTGGTGCTAGGTGGTGCGGAGTTGGTGCTGAAGGGAAAGGGGAAAGGGCTGTGTGGATGGGGGATGAGTAGGATGAGGGACTTGGGGTTGAGGTTTGGGTTGTGGCATTGGTGGATACGTGGAGGTGGCGGTTGAGGTTGTGGTTGTGAGTTGTGGTTGTAGTTGTAGTTGTGTTGAATGGGGGTTGTTGATGCTGTGGGTGGTTGTGGGGAAATGGGGAAATGATGTAAGTGAATGACTATGGTATAGATATTGATAAACCTTTTATGTGGTTTTTATTTAGTCTTCTGAGGATGTTTTTCTTCATCTTCTATCAGTCTTTTAGTCTGTCTTCTATGCATCTTTTACTTTGTCTTTTACTCTGTTGTCATGTTGTATTGTAATATGTCTTCTAGCTGTTTTCTAATTGTCTTTAGTACGTTTTTTGACAAGGAGATTAGGATCGTTGCTTAGACTATGTAGCTGTATTTAGTAGTAGCATAACGCGCTCAAAAAACTTTGTTTCTCTGCTTCTACCATCAAACGCTGAAAGCTGTTGAATTCGGCAAGCAAGCGGTAAGGAATGCAGTCACACCAGGCATGCATTTAGCGAGCATTGATAACTCTCTAGTACCTACACAGATATAATAGGCCCTAGAGGACTACTTTCTCCCTCGTGTTCATTTCAATCAATTAGATAGCAATACGTTGTATTTGGCCTTTATTTACTACTACCATTCAACAAAAACTATCCTAAATCTCAAATCATTCCATAACGTACTACGTTAAATATCTGGAGATCACTGACTCACATTCTCATCCAAGCCGGGAGTTAAATACTCCTGAAGAAGCGCCGTGACAGTCTTTCCATTATGATCAATGGCTTCCTTGTTGGCTCCTTTTTCAATTAGTAGCTCCATCATTTTCTCTCCACCACTCTTAGCTGCCACGTGCAATGCTGTTCTACCATTCTTCTTCTCTCTTACCTCAGTATCAACCCCTTCTGCAAGTAACATTTGAAGCACCCTCTCATTTTCTTTCTGAACAGCCAAGTGCAACACTGTTTCCCCATCCAAAGTCTCGGCTGTGACGTTTGCCCCGTGTTCAAGCAGCAGCCATATGACGATCTCATGCCCGTGAAGAGCCGCCAGATGCAATGTAGTGTTCCCTTCCATATCCTTTGCATTGATATCTGCACCATGTTCCAGCAACATTTGCATTGCTGTCTTATACCCATCATAAACCGCTAGATGCAGTGCAGTTTCCCCTTCCTTATTCTTTGCATTAATATCTGCACCATGTTCCAGTAGCATTCGCACTACTGCCTCATACCCTTGAGAAATTGCTAGATGCAGTGCAGTGTTCCCTTCCATATCCTTTGCATTGATATCTGCACCATGTTCCAGCAACATTTGCATTGCTGTCTTATACCCGTGAAGAGCCGCCAGATGCAGTGCAGTTTCCCCTTCTATATCCTTTGCATTGATATCTGCACCATGTTCTAGCAACATTTGCATTGCTGTCTTATACCCATAATAAACCGCTAGATGCAGTGCAGTTTCCCCTTCCTTATTCTTTGCATTAATATCTGCACCATGTTCCAGTAGCATTCGCACTACTGCCTCATACCCATCAAGAACTGCTAGATGCAGTGCAGTGTTCCCATTCATACCCTTTGCATTGATATCTGCACCATGTTCCAGTAGCATTCGCACTACTGCCTCATACCCATCAAGAACTGCTAGATGCAGTGCAGTGTTCCCATTCATACCCTTTGCATTGATATCTGCACCATGTTCCAGTAGCATTCGCACTACTGCCTCATACCCTTGAAAAACTGCTAGATGCAGTGCAGTGTTCCCTTCCATATTCTTTGCATCAATATCTGCATCACATTCCAGCGGCATTTGCATTGCTGCCTCATACCCTTGAGAAACTGCTAGATGCAGTGCAGTTTCCCCTTCCCTATTCTTTGCATCAATATCTGCATCATGTTCCAGCAGCATTTGCGTTACTGCCTCATCCCCATGAAGAACCGCTAGATGCAGTGCAGTGTTCTCTTTCGTATCCTTTGCATCAATATCTGCATCATGTTCCAGCAGCATTTGCGTTACTGCCTCATCCCCATGAAGAACCGCTAGATGCAGTGCAGTGTTCTCTTTCATATCCATTGCATCAATATTTGCACCATGTTCCAGCAGCATTTGCACTACTGCCTTATACCCATCATAAACCGCTAGATGCAGTGCAGTGTTCCCATTCATATCCTTTGCATCAATATCTGCACCATGTAACAGCAGTATTTGTAGCGCTGTCTCCTGTCCACTGCTAGCTGCTGAATGCAACGAGGTTTGCCCTTCAGAATTCTTTACTGCAATATCTGCACCATGTAACAGCAGTATTTGCAGCACTGTCTCCTGTCCACAGCTAGCTGCTGAATGCAACGCGGTTCGGCCTCGGCAGTCCTTCGCTTCAATATCAGCGCCGTTGTTTAGTAGCAGTTGCAATGCAACCTCATGCCCTTTTTCGGCTGAAACATAAATCGCTGTTTGACCGGACCTTTCTTTAGCATTGACATTCGCTCCTTTCTGCAGTAACAGATCAAGCATAGCCGCAATACCATGGCGAGCTGCTACATAAAGTGCTGTCCCTCCCTCATTAGCCCCCGCTTCAAGGTCAGCCCCTTCATCGATCAGCAGCTGTATAATAGCGTTATACTTATGTTTCACCGCAGTGATAAGTAGAGTCTCATCGTAGCGCACAATGTTAACATCGACTCCGCTCTTGAGCAATAGAAGCACCCCAGCTTCATGCCCAGTCCTGACTGCCTCATGTATTGCTTCAGCCTTATCATCTGCCTTAACGAGCAGCTGTATTACAGCTTCATGTCCGCGCCTAACTGCCTTCTGAAGCGCTATCTCGCAACTTTGGTCCTCTGCCATGATGTCAGCCCTATGCTCGAGAAGTAGTCGTACAACAGCCTCAGCGCCGCATTCAGCTGCCAGATGAAGTGCTGTCCAGTGATTACTGTCTCTCATTTTCACTGCAGCTGCCTTCGCAAGCAGATGACGAGCGACTCCCTGATGTCCATATTGGGCTGCAACATGCAACGCTGTTTCTTTCCAGACACTTTGAGCGTTTGTATCTGCGCCCTTCTCTAGGAGCACCTGAACTGTTTGCTCATGACCTTCCTTCGTTGCCTTGTGGAGTGCAGTTAATGCATAAAACTCCTTGGCTTCAATATCCGCCCCATGCTCAAGCAAAAGTAGCACCGTATCATCGCGATTGTGTTCTGCTGCCCAATGTAATGCTGTTTCTCCAAAACTGTCCTTCATGTTGATGTCGGCCCCTTGTTGCAACAGTACGTTCACTATTGTATTCAGGCCGAAACTCGCTGCGATCTGCAATCCCCGAACATTCTTGGGAAAGTCCTTTTTGTAGCCAATTAGTTTATCGCCAGAGTCTCCAAAGGACATGATCTGAGTGAAGGCCGATAGCTTCGACTTTTGCTCGAATAGAACCCGAGTCATATGCTGAACTATTTCACTGTGTTCTGGAGGTCCCCGGGCATGAGTCCCCCAGTGTATGGCAGCGTATTGGAAAAGTGGATTCCCTTGCATTCTAGACACAAGCTTCTGATCACTTGAGCAGTGACCACTTGCGAAAACATCGAACGAAAGGTACGTAAGGCAAATCACCGTGATTTCGGTTGGGGCGGCGGGGAAAGCGGTCGCTCGTATTCGATGAAGGTACTCTTGGGCGCTGTAGTGCACCAGGCGAATCACCTGGCTCTCCTGGTCAATAGTAACCAACCCAGCGCATACTGAAATCAGAAACTCCTCGGGCGGTAGAGCATCTTCGTCGAGCTTGGATTTTCCAGGCTCCACGGCCAGTGCATGCTGAAGCTCAATGACCGTAATTGGCCTAGAAGCGTAAGATATCCATGACAACACCCTCTTGGCTAGCTGTACATCGTCTTTGTCCTGATCATCGATCCTTTGCATGGCCTCATGATAAGTATCATCCAGCTTGTCCGGTAGCTTCCCTAAAGCCAGACGAACGTCTTTTACACTATGTTTTTTGGCGAGTGAGTCCAAGTGTAACTGAGACAGCAAGAACCTAACTATCATAAGCAATATACAGTAGAGTAGAGAGAATTAGAATTTCAGCAAGGACATACATTCCTCTTGCATTCTTGACAAGCGTCGTAAAGATGACATCTTGTAGGTTAGGATCATTTTTGACATGGCGGGATAGGCGACCCCCTCGGCTGATCTGAGTTGCAAGATACCTTTTGATGTCCTCATCACTAGCAATGATTTCACAGCGCTCAACATCTTCAAATTCACGCTCGATTGTTGTGCTGTGACGTGAAGTCACCATGAGACTTGTGGTGGGATGGTTGGACTGTAGCTCGCGGATCTCAGCGAGAAAGCTTTCTCTCGTCATCGCAACCTGGGATATCTCATCGAGGGCATCAACAACGATGAAAATCCGGGAGAAGCAGCTCGCTACTGAACTTAGCAGTGGAGTCAACTCCGGCAATGAGGGCCGAGTCCTTTTATTAACGTGACGTTTGTAAAGGGCCATGAATCTGTCAGAGAGGACTGCCTTTGTCTGCAGCAGCTGCTGCAGCAGACTTGCGACCAGATGCGTAGTTGATTGATCGTCCTGCTCTTTGTAACTGCAATATATGCATATGACGGCGACGTCCTCCTGCGGGAAAGATCGCTCAAGATAGTCCACGACAATGGATCTGAAAAGTCAGCTAATATATCAACGTTGCAGGACAAAGTAATCGTACGTAAGTACAGTCTTACCAGCTCCGGCTTGTAAAGATGATACATTAGTTGAGCCAGCGTCTCTCCTGGATCGAGGGAACATACGAATCCCAGGACACCAGAGTGTCTGCTTCACACCGTCGAGCCAAAGCTTCACAACGTCTTCCTCTAGAAACCAGTTTCCAGTCCCTTCTTGCCTTCTGATGAAGGTGTCGTTCTGCTTCGATGTAAAGTTAAGATGAGATAACCACGCTATAGCAGCTTGACACTCTCTTGCCAATCGCTCTTCGACAGCTTGATCTTCTCGGTCTAAAAGGCACTCATTAATAAACCTTGGAAAAGCGATCTGAACTTGTTTAGGATCTATTCGTTACCTTTTTGACCGAGTCGTAGCTCTGCAACATCATCAGAGATTCTGAGCACACCGTCATGAACCGTGCCTAAATTCCCCCCAACTTCCAGCACATGGTCTTGAACCTCTGCGATGTCTGCTTTAATTGCCAGCGAGAGCGCCCTTGACTAAGATCAGCGAGTGCACCTATCAAGTACATCTAAAAACTCACACGTGGTCTTTCTGCAAAGCAAGCCCAACAAAAGTCTTCATTCGCTCAATTTTGCCAAGGATCTCTTGAATTTCCTTCTTTTCAAGCGTCCAGACCAGCCTCTTGCCAAATTTCTTTAAGCCATTTTCTGGGCAGATTTTCATCGCCAGTTCCTCCATGGCTTCCTTATATTGATCCAACGGTCCATTTTCGACCCCTAATGTGCGAATACCACTGAACCACGCTTCCGTTGTATCCGCTTCTTCCAGCATATAGCGCAGATTCGTGAGGAGTGCCAAGAGGCTGGTAGTTTCCCGGGCCAGTTTCGCTCGCTCTTTGGGGGCATTCTTCACGTCGTTGACATAACCGACGGCTTTCGTTGTAGCAATGATGAGCTGTACTACGCTGGCTACCAGGCCAAGCGCTGTAACAGGGTCCATGGTGACAAAACAAGTGAATGCTATCGCATAACGAAAGGCTATGACGCTTCGAAGGACGTTAAGTGGGATCAGGCGAGGCTAGAATCCTCAAGTTCAGGTCCGTGTCTTGGTGCGCAGGAGGATACCGTGGCAGGGCAGCTTCGCAGGGTGGTTATCTCGTAACTAACTATGATGGTTCCTCAATAAAGGACACATACAAAGTTGTTTTGGAAAAGATTTTTCAAAACAAAGGCAGACGTGAAAGCACAAAGGTAATCGTGAAACTGAAAGTGCTGTTGCAGTTACACAAGGCTGTGGCTTGAGGCTCAGCAATCAGGACCAATGACCACCGAGTACCCCGTCGAGCCCGTCATTAGCCGCCACCACTATGTCAAAATCGTCAAAGATCCACACATTTCTCGCTACAACTACCTACCCTACGCAGTCTTCATACCCACCGAACGCAGACTTTGGTGGTCAGACAGTAGGGGGATAAAAGTGCAACTTTCCAACCTTGAATAGAGAGATAGAACCATTAAGATAAGTGACAGTCTTAGATCTTAGAGCAGAAAGCTCTGGGGGATCCTCAGCAGCGAAACGATCATAAACACCCTATAGTCATTTAACAAAGTCCAGAGTGTAGTGCTAGAGCTTCAAGACCTACTTGAAGCATCTACGCATTTAAATTCTCCTCAAGATTCTCTTCACTAACAGAATGTCGAGGGGTCCCTCCTCATTAGATGACTGCCACTTACTTCAATAGTTCGCAAAATTACCCTTGAGAGCGGCAGCAGTAGAGTATCAATTGACCCACGCCAACCTGACCGTCCCGAACCACGACAAATGTTCCCATCACCCTAGGCACGGAAAGGCGTGACAAACATAAGAGTCATACCGTAGCAGATCAAACGTCCTAAAAAGCTGATTTGTAGCACCCTTGAAACCAACTACTCCGATCGTCAGCATCGCAGTTCACGGCGCCCTCCGACACCATTCGCTTCCTCTCATTGGTTAGCCCGTCTTGGCATCGATACTCAACCACTTCCAACCAAAGTCAAATGCAGTCTCCCAAAATCTGATATACAAATCCCTGAACCCCTCCCCAATCTCTCATCCAACCTATCCTCGTCCTCACCCCCATACCCTTCCCCACCCCCCTCCGAAATGTCCGCCACCTCCGCCCCAACACCCCACCCTCCACCCCCTCCCCCACCCCTCCCCCGCACAGTCTACTTCGGCACCTTCATCCAATGCGCCACGCCCACCACGCTCAAAATCGAAGAACTCACTCTCGTAGGCGTGGACGAAAAGGGCGTCATCAGCTTCATTGAGCGAAATGTCGATTACAAGGATGTCGAGAGGATTGTCCGGGGCACGTATGGCTGGGGGGATTATGTTATTGTGAGATTGAGGGGGAGCGGGGGGCATGGGGGAGGGTTTTGGTTTCCGGGGTTTGTTGGTGAGTAGAGTTTTATTGAGATGGGAACTGATAGGAACTTTTGCTGCTATGTCTATGCTGTTACCCTCTTTGCATCTTCTGAGGTTGTCATTCCGCATTCGAACGCTTTGAGACCATGTTGCCATCATCGAAATCTCTTATCTTTCGACACCAACACGATCGGCCGATCTCTTCAATTTAATATTCTAATTCAGCACTATTTTCAAACCCGTTCTAAATATCATCTTCCGCATAATCAATCTGGTCTCTAATCTCTCTTCTTCCGTATTATCAATCCGATCTCCTATTTCTCTTCCGTTTTAACCATCAATCCATCGCCCCCCCCTCCTCCCTTTACCCCCCCAACTAAACCCTCCCAACAGACACACACACCCACGCCCCCCAACTCCCCAACACCGCCCTCCTCGGCAGCACCACCCTCCTCTCCTGGCTCAAAACCTACACCTTCCCCCTCGAATCCTCCCTCTCCTCCCCCCCCCTCGCCCACCGGATCTACACCCGCGCCATCGCCCTAACCCTCGCCCACGGCACCACAACCTGCGCCTATTACGGCACCACCCACCTGCCCGCCACCAACATCCTCGCCGACATCGCCCTAGCCCGGGGTCAACGCGCCTTCATCGGCCGCTGCAACATGGACCGCCGCGAAACGAACCCAGACTGGTACCGAGACGAATCGGCCGCATCCGCCCTCGCCGACACAAAAGCCTCGATCGACTACATCCAAGCCATCGACCCCCCCAGCCCCCCCGATACCGCCAACGGCCCAGACGGCGAAAGCAGCAAGAACCTCATCACCCCAATCCTCACCCCGCGCTTCGCCCCCTCCTGCACCCGCACGCTCCTCTCCTCCCTCGGCGCGCTCGCCCACGAAACCTCCCTCCCAATCCAAACCCACATCAGCGAGAACCTCTCCGAAATCGCCCTCGTCCGGGAACTATTCCCCTCTCACGACAGCTACGCCCACGTCTACGATGCCCACAACCTCCTAACGCCGCGGACCGTCCTCGCGCACGCCGTGCACCTGTCCGCGTCCGAGAAAGCTCTCATCGCGCGGCGTGGGGCCAAGGTGTCGCATTGTCCCGTCAGCAACACGGCGCTGTCGTCGGGGTGCTGTCGGGTGCGGGAGCTGCTTGATGCGGGGATCGAGGTCGGGCTCGGGACGGATTTCAGCGGGGGGTATTCGGCGTCGGTGCTTGTGGCGGCGCGGGAGGCGGGCGGGGTGGCGCGGGTGTTGGTGGGGTTGGGGGTGGTGGACGAGAGGGCGAGGCTGGGGGTGGAGGAGTGTCTTTATTTGGGGACGGTGGGGGGGGCGAAGTGTTTGGGGTTGGGGGGGAGGGTGGGGCGGTTTGAGGTCGGGATGGAGTGGGATGCGCAGGAGGTGGATCTGGGGGCGGGGGTGGGGGAGAGTGGAGGGAAGGAGGGGGAGGGGGTGGGGGTGAAGGAGGGGGAGGCAGGGAAAGAGGGGATGGAGGGGGAGGGGAGGAAGATGGGGGAGAATGTAGGACAGCAGGGACCGGTGGATCTTTGGGGAAAGGAAAGTTGGGAGGAGAGGGTCGCGAAGTGGTTTTATTGTGGGGATGAGCGGAATACGAGGAAGGTTTGGGTGAGGGGCCGGTTGGTGCACGAGAGGGTTTGAAAGGGGGGGGGGATTTAGAGGGGAGGGAGGGATGGTAGAAGGGAGGGATAAGTGAGGGGGCCGAGGACAAGGGGGAAGAGGGGAGATGATTGGATTCGACTTGCGGATTCTGTGTTGGATAGTTATCTCAGGGGTGGAGGTTGAGAAGAGGCAGGCAAGGCGGAGAGGAGAGAACAGGGGAGCGGAGGGGGTTGGATTCGATTTCGGATTCTGAGTCGGGACTTTTGGATTTACTTGATAGGAGTATTACTTATATGGAGGATGGATGGATAGAATATAGATGTTACTAACGCAATCACATGACTCGAACTGTACGATGCAATCCAGTAATCTGTCCGAGGTGGTAGCAATCGCCAAGCTCGCATGGAAACAAACTCTCGTGGGAGACGAGTGGATAGATTGTAGGTGTCACCAACGTAATCACGTCACTTGTACTTTACGATTGAATCCAGTAATGTCTATGATGGTACTATGCACTAAGCTCGCAGTCAGAAGACCTCTACCCTCCGTATGCAACACCTATGTACAATAATCGCCAAAATTACAAATGTGTCCCCGGCTTTAATAGCAACTGAGGAACATGCCCCATCAAATGCAGCAATAGCAAGACGAACCAGTCTGATGTCGGCCAAAGCCCAACCTTGTACAAGAATGCTTCTGTTTTCTCTATCTATACTCTAGAATGTCGACACCGCAATGGCAATGGCCTGGGTATCGCTATGGCTGATGCTGACGTTGACCTCTTTTAGGCCGGCTTTGGCGGCGGCAGCTTTGGCATCACCGTGCAACTACAGTTACGTTGTTAGAAACTGTACTGTTTCTGTGACAGAGATACTCAACTTACAGTAACAATTGGAGCACCATTTTCGTCATTTGAGATTTCAATGTCCTTCATTCCCGCTCCTGCCCCCTTACCCTCAACTCCCAAACTCTTGAAGACGGCTTCTTTGGCACTCCATCGCCCAGCGAAGCTCGCTCGCGCACTAGGTGCCTTTCGGCAATACTCTTGCTCTCGAGCTGTGAAATTCCTCTCAACGAAAGTGTCATTGTCGATGTTGATGGCATCAACACCCTCCACGTCTACACCCACTTTCGAATTCGAGGTCTTGTTGGCTTTGGCGAGTGACTCGACCATCTGACGGGTTGACTCTTCAGCCTTTTTATCCTCGGCGGATTTCTTTGGTCTGGAAGTTGCATAGGTGAGCTCGTTCTTTTTCTTGTCCATGGAGACTCTGGAGTCGGGGTTGAGGAAGACTTGACTCATCTGCTCATCCGAGTAAGGCGAGTGTGTCTTCGCAACAAAGATTGTATTGGTGATGAGACCGTTGTGGAAGTATCTATAGGCACGTTTTTGCCTGGCCTGGACCTTGACCGAGTACGCCTGGTATTGTGCCTGGTCAAGTGTAGCGAAGAGATACTTGGGATGAATACCAATGGCTTGAGCTCCTTTCTGACCAAATCCGAAAGACGTGACCGAGAAGGCCTTGATGCCATCGGTCTGGATGCTGCGGCTTGGATATACGATGTAATCGAACTTCTCCATAACCTTGTCCACGTTGTCGGCATTTCGGTTACCGGGGACTAGGCCAGTGTTAAGAACTTGTAGGCCGCCGTTAAACATCCACGCTCCAGCGGCACCCTTGGGATGACCGGTAAGGTATTTCTGGAAGATACCGAGAAGTGCATTACCCTTCTTCCGGCCCAGATGCTTCATCTGTTGACAAATGACATCGGATTCGTTCTTGTCGTTTGCGACAGTCGAGGTTCCGTGGAACGACGCAACACCCAGGTCGTCGATTGTAAGACCCCACGTAGCTAGTGCACCTCTAAGTGGTGCAATCCTCGAATCTTGTTTCCAGAACTTGTTGCCAAGAGCATTCAGCGCGTCTTTCTCTTGGCGTTCGGCTTCCCTCTTGATGTGGTCTGCCCGGTCTTGCATGTACTCTGATTCACTAAAGTCGGTCTGTTGCGACTTCATAGCCGCAACTTCCTCCTGCAAGTACATGAGCTCTGATTCTTGCCATTGCTTGATTTGCTTCTTCCTTAGGTTGAGTTGACGTCTCCGATATTTGATGTCGAGCAGAGGTGAAGGGAACTTCGATTGGGTCTCTCGGGCTCCCGTTAGGACACCTTGGCCAGGAGCTGGTACTGACCTTCCGATTTTGTCGGTGGCAGTCGCTGTGTAAGCAAGAACTCCGTAAATGGGCACACCCATATCCAAGGCAAGCTGAGCGGTCATGATGACTTGCATACCACAACCTTGTGACTCCATGAAGCCGTTTCTGGTGGTCGTCGTGGGTCGGGACATTTCTGCAGCCGTTCGGCCGTGCGCGAATTCATCTTCAGCGTTACTGGTAGCCTTCATGTTGGCAAATTCGTACGATCCTTCCTCCTGGAAATCATCGAAGCCACCAACCAAGCAGATACGTGCCTTGCCTTCCAGAATAGTCTCATAACCGATATCGATGGATTCCACGGCAGTAGCGCAAGCACCAACAGGGGTTTTGATAGGCCCGGTAGATGAGAGTAGCAACATGTTAACCCAGGCACTCATGGTGTTGATAAAGGACTCCTGTAGAATATCCTTTTGAAGTGGCTTGTCCAAGAAACGGTCTTTGTACATTCCTCGTAGAGCGTGCGTTCCACCGATACCGGATCCTATACAGTTACCCACTTCGGATATGTGGACATATTTGTAAAACTCGTAGGGGTCAGTAATACCAGAAGCCAGAAGAGACTCCACCGTACAGACGAGCACAAAGAGGGTGACAGCGTCGACTTGCGAGATGATGTCGTCTGGAATGCCATAGGTTTTCGCATCCCAGCCAGTCGGTATTTGGCCAGCGACGAGGCGGTCGAACTTCAGCGCCTTGGGGATAAGCAGAGTAGCACCTTTCTTTAGGCGCACAGTGTACTCTTCGGAGTCAGCTTTCTTGAAAATTTCAACTTTGTCGCCGTGCTCGCGCCTAAATTCTTCGGCCGTCTCTTTGGAGGACTCGAATGGATCAAGATCCTCCTCAATAACAATTTCTTGCAGGAGCTGTTTCTTATTGGGGTCGTAACCCTTGAAGAGCTCGGGCTCGATGAGTCGGATACCAGAGTGTTCCAAGATGTACTTCTCGTACTTGGCCTTGACGTCCTTGTCATCAACTGGCTCGCCTGACTTTGCGTCAACCCATCCGGAATAGGATTGGCCTTTGAGTGGGCCGTTGTGATTTTTGATGAGACCCATGATCCAGGCCATCTCTACGCAACCTTCGAGAGAGAATTTGCCGTAGGCTTCCATTTCCCACCGAGTCCTCGAGTTGCCCCACGGTCCAACTTCCGAGAAACCAGTGACGACCACTACTTTTTCGAGGTCAACCATTCCCTTGAGATTGCCATTAAGAGGCTCGACCTCCTTCTTCCAATCTGGCAACTCGGGAAATTCGAATTTGATATTAGCACGAGGCTCGATGGTGACTTTCTTGTACAAGGCCTCGCTGCCCTCGCCGTTGACAATCTTATTCTCGATCGAGGTTTCCTTGGTGACCGCCTTTCGAATCTCACTGGACTCCATGATGTCTTTGCGTAGATCCGTCATCAAATCCTTGAGATTGGGTAGAAATTGCAGCCCGCCATTCAAATCAGCCATGACTGGCTCGACCTGACAAAGGTTGGTAATGGTAGGCGTCATCAGTCCAAGGAGGTTGAAAGCCATCTCCTGCTGCGAAAATGTTCGAACACCATAACGTTCTACACCTTCCGCAACGACATTGTTGCCACTCATGAGACCGGTACCTCGAGTCCAACCGATAATAGCGCCACAGATAGTCAAGAAATTGCCCCAGTTCTCCGAGTGCCAACGGTTGAAGAGAGTCTCGAGCCCCAGCTTGGATTCGGAGTACAGACCATCGTTACCAAAGGTACCGTGATTTGGCGATAGTGGAAGGATGACTTGAGCGGGCCGAGTTTCGAATCCACGTTCCTGTTTCTGGGTCTTGATGGCGCCGAGGAGCCGAAGGACATTGGTCAACATAATACGATGCGCGAGTTCTGACTTTGAATCGATAGCGTCGATCTCGCGACCGTTTTCGGGAATTGCTGCAAATGGGATGATGAAGTCAAGATCCCAGCCCAGTCCTTTCTTGGTATCGAAGATGTATTCAACGAGTGCCTCAACATCCTGCTTGCTACCTTGGTTGAAAGGTACGACGACAAGCTGAGACCCCAGTGAGCCATAGCGAGCATACATTGACTGGTAATACTCGGTGACTTCTCGCGAGAACCGACTGGTTGTGACAATCACCTTTGCACCACCACTGATCAAGCCTTGGAGAACATCGGCACCGATAGAGCCAGCACCGGCTCCGGTCATCAAAGCATTCTTTCCCTGAAAGGTGACACCGGACTTTGCAGCCTGCTCCAACCCGTCGAGGTACTGCCCCGTCAGCTTCTTGCTGTACTCCCAACCATGCTCCTCTTTTCTCTTCAGATGCAGAAAGGGTATGGTCTCGACTCTGCCATGCTTGGCATGTCCGTTCATTTGTAGTCGCGCACCTGGCTTTCCCGGCTTCTTAGCATGACCGTTCACTGCCTTCCCATTCTCCACGGGCATGATTTGACCCTCGTTCATAGCAAGAGATCGGATGACATTTTCATACAACTGCCTGATCTGCAACTGAGAGGACTTGGACAGTTTATGTTGTTGCTTGATGAGCTTGTAAATCCGGCTGAGATCATTTTGCACCTTGGTGCGGTTGCCGTACTCCGATATCTTTCCGCCGTCCGCCATCTCGCGCACGTAGTGCTCAAGCTTACGAGCGCTGGCCCGGGGTACTTCGGCGTAGTCCATGTTGCCGCGCGCATCGACGGTTGTTTGAGGTCCAGTCGGTATTCCGACATCCTTGTAGACAGGGGATTGGCCCATCACGTCTTTGCAGTTGTCGATTAGCTGCTGGCCAAGCTCTTTCGCCAGCTGGTATGTTTCGCCTCGCTCGGTGGGACAATTATCGATGTGATACTGCATGAATTCGAGAAGGAGGGGATTTGAACGATTCATGATACGGATGCATTGGCTGACAATCTCACGGTCCACTGCCTTTAGCCGTCCAAAGATAATATCAAAGTACATCGTCAGAGCGTCTTGGCGAGCCCAATTCCATGAGGAATCGTATACTCTTGCTTTCAGTGGGGTGAAGGCCGGCTCGATCCCGTTGGCATAGAATTCACCGTGTTCGGTATTCCACAAGTCGAGCTGCGCCTGTAAGACTCTTTGAGAGTCTTGCGCACCCACGAATGCCTTGTCACCGGCGCGGAGGTCCATCTTAAGATAACGCGCAAAGAGCTCCAACTGTTGCTTGAAGAGTGCTTTTTGGTCCTGGGTGAGGGCGTCCAACGCAGCGGGGTCCATCATCATACTTCCGCCACCGCCTCCACCCCCCCCAGCGGCCGGTGCAGACAGATCAATGCCCGCATTCGAAGCATACTTCTTGGAGACATCGTCAAGGTAAGCCTTGGCATCGTTTTCGGATCCCAGCCGCGAAGCGGGCTCCAATGTGAGAGCTAAAAGTAGCACGCCATCCTGACGCCCTGCTTGCAGCCCCCATTTCGTCTCCAAGTGTTTCCGCACCGAGCTCATGTTGAAACCACCGGGCATTTTTGATGATACCATTCTTGCAATGAGCGAAGATGACTGCTTTCCAAGTTGACCGTTGAAGGTGGCTTGCATCGAGGCACCTAGCTCATCCAAAGGAGTGTCTTCGGGCTTCTCGGGGGTCGAACCGAACTCTTTGCCCAGGTCTCCCAGGATCTCGTTCTGGAGAGTTGATTTGCCTGCACGAAAAGGTTGCGTTAGCCGTAAAAAGAAGGCAGGAAGAGGATTCAATGCAATACTGACCTCCAACTAGGTCCTTGATAGCTTTGCTTAGTGGAATATCACTCAGAGGCTTCTTGAGCTTCTGGGCGATCAGAGATCTGACAATGTCCGTGGCTGTGACGGGCGCATCGGCGACAGCTGCAGCGGGACCCGAACTCTGTTGTTGGGGTGCCGGCGCTGCGGGAGCACCGGCCTGTTGTTGCGGTTGTGATGGTGTTGAGGGTTGTGCCGGGGCGTCGCCTCCGGAGGGCGTTGCTTCCTCCTCTGCAGGATCCACGTCATAGTAGATTTCCTTTGCATCTTTGTTGTAACATAGGATTTGTCGTTGGACTGAAAGCGCCGCGTCGTATGCTTCGTACTTTGTTGCCAGAGTCCTCTTGGCCATTCCCCCCAGCGTGTCGGCCGGCCCGATTTCGACGATCCGCTCAGTGACTTTGTCGGCAAGGATGACATCTTGCGTCTCAATCCACCGCACGGGCGAAGCGAATTGGTATGCGAGCAGCTCCACCAGGAGAGTATGGGCCAACTCCTGCTCAATCTCAGGACGCATGATGAAGAGAAGTTAACGTCCGTAGACGGGTCTGGCGGCTGGGGGAGCGATTGAGAGGGTGTATTAGAAGGGGAAAAGATAGTCGAGAGGGGTCATGAACGTGGTGTGAGTCGGTGTGTCTCAGGCGAAGAGATGAATGGGGGGCGAGGTAGTTAGTAGCCAGTGATGGTGAGGTCAGAGAACGGCGGCTGTTCTACGACAGGTTTGGAGGATGATTGATGGCAGTGAGAAAGAAATGGTGTTCAGAGCACAAGGCCGAGATGTTGCAGATGTTGCAGATGTTGCAGATGGCAGTGAAAGCCGAATCCCAATGCACCGGGAATACCAGACTGTTGTTGGTGCTACCCAGGCAAATCTCGACTGTTGGGGGTCGAGGGGGGTTCCTTGAATGCTTGGCCAGTTCACGCCCCTTCCTACCGGGGAGCTTCCACTCAAGCCTCCGCGCCGGTGCGCCAATCAGAATCAATCGTCACACCTGGTTGAAACCCGATGGAAAAGGGCTGAGGAGGCTAGGCCGGCATCATCCATGCTGAGGCTTGCCCGCACTTGGGTAGTCCTGGAGACCCACTAGTCTACGAAAGGCTTAGCAAGCACCTCGAACTGCTTCCCTCACCCTCCCTTTCTCTCCTACTAGGGTAGGTACGTAAGGTACGTGTACATGTACTATAAGGTAGGTATATATTGACGATTTACAATCTATGATGAACGATGCACTTGTGAATGAACACCGTGTCAACACCTGAAGGGACCCACGAGAACACGGTCACACCGCAGTCACGCCGCTCTTGAGGCGTACAACGTAAGGTACGGTACTGCCACGTCGATCAGCACCTTTTGCCTCGGCCCAGAACTCAAACTCGCACTCGTACCTGTCTGTGAGCTTGACAAGCTTAAGGCAAATCAATATCTTTGACGAGGATTCTTCGTTGATATGCCGTCACCCTGCTTGGGCCGCCTTAGCTGCTCTAGCGCAGTGTATTCCGTAGATGGTTCACCGATAGCTCAAAGTTCTCAACGCTTCGCATCCCAGCATACTTCCCAGCATAGTTCCCAGCATAGTTCCCAGCTTAGTTCCCAGCTTAGTTCCCAGCGGCCTTCCTTCGGCCAGGATGAAAGTGCTACGCTAAACCCCACCCGACAGCTTTGCCATTTCAACCTCCGGCGTTGAAAAATAGTGGTGCCACGGGAAAACAAATTGGTGTAACGGACCACTACTTTGTAAATCTCTCCACTGCTCCTGTAGGAGTACATGCAAATCCCGCCATACTCTTGCCTCATAATCAAGCGTAATCTTGTTGCCTTGCGCGGCGGCATCCTCATTCACATCCTTTCGATCGCTTGGCCCACATACACCTAGGTAAAGTAAGGTACCTTAGTAAGTAAGCGATGCTTTCATTTCCTCAAGCTTGTCCGCCCTACACCTTTGGTTCGGCCTCACCGCTGGAGCTCCAAACCCATACTTCTGGACTCTCAGCTTCGGTGTCAACTGTCATCCCGAAACAATTGATACTTGAGCATCATCTAATCATGGCGAACGCGCAGACGGGAGTCCACCCGCAATTCCTGCCCTTACCGACCTCTTCTCGTCCCGCGCTCCAGCACAACTCTTCCAGCATGTACGGCAACGGCAATGGGACGGGTCAACTTACGGGCGCCTCTACCCCTCGTTCATCCTCCTCACTGCGTCCTCTCATCCTCTCACACGGCTCTCTCGAGCAGTCCCTCCTCATCCCGACAACACTACACTTCCACGCCTCCCAGCTAAAAGACAGCTTCACCGCATCTCTTCCTTCCCCCACGGACGAACTAGCACAGGATGACGAGCCATCGTCGACACCGGAGCTCGTTGCACGCTACCTCGGATACATTGCACATGAAGTCGACGAGGGCGAGGACGATGTTGGAGGCTCGTACGAGGAAATTCTCAAGCTTGTCTTGAACGAGTTCGAGCGGGCTTTCCTGCGCGGAAACGACGTCCACGCCATTGCAGCCACGTTGCCAGGCATTGAGCAGAAGAAGCTCATCGTGATCCAGTCATACTATGCCGCTCGAGCGGCTGCGAACAGACCAATCAAAGCCCACGAGTCTGCTCTGTTCAGAGCCGCCGAAGCTGAGGATGAACCTGCACGCCTATACGCTGTCTTTGGCGGGCAAGGCAACCTTGAGGAATACTTCGATGAGCTGCGCCAGGTCTACACTACATATCCTTCCTTCGTGGCCGACCTAGTATCCGATCTAGCCGAACTACTTCTTTCTCTCACACGAGATCCTAGAGCAGAAAAGCTGTACCCCAAGGGACTCGATGTGATGCGCTGGCTGCACGACAAAGACTCGACGCCGGACACGGACTATCTCGTCTCTGCTCCCGTCAGCTTTCCCCTCATCGGACTGGTTCAGCTTGCTCATTACACTGTTACTTGCAAGGCGCTAGGGAAAACACCAGGCGAGGTCAGAGAACGCTTCAGCGGCACCACCGGCCACTCTCAAGGTGTCGTCATGGCTGCAGCGATTGCGGCTGCAGATTCATGGGAGTCTTTCGATAAGATCGCCAAGGACGCACTGACAATACTCTTTTGGATAGGGTCGCGTAGTCAACAGGCATTCCCTAGGACCTCCTTAACTCCTGCGATGCTACACGACTCGATGGAGAATGGAGAAGGTAGCCCAACCCCGATGTTGTCCATCCGGGACCTTTCGCGCGATGTTGTGCAAGAGCACAT
The DNA here is from genome assembly GCA_965277795.1 of Lapillicoccus sp. Taxonomy (GTDB): domain Bacteria; phylum Actinomycetota; class Actinomycetes; order Actinomycetales; family Dermatophilaceae; genus Lapillicoccus. Next base: position 4,595,805 of record OZ255840.1, on the reverse strand, counting down.
CGACGCGACCAATCATCATCTACCCAAGGACCGTCAAATCGGCATATCACTGGTCAACAGCGCTCGCAATTTTGTTGTTGCCGGTCCCCCAATCTCCCTACATGGTCTGAATCTTCGTCTACGGAAGGTAAAGGCACCTACTGGCCTGGATCAAACTCGAGTGCCTTTCACGGATCGCAAGACCCGCTTTGTCAATCGCTTCCTACCAATCACGGCCCCTTTTCATAGTCCCTATCTCGCCGAAACATACAAAGACATCGAGGAAGATCTACGCCGTATTAGTATCTCCAGGAAGAACCTGGGCATTGCAGTGTATAACACCAACACCGGTAAAGACATACGGGAGGATGGGGCCGAAAACATCATCCCGGCACTGATCCAAATGATCACACACGACCGTGTTAACTGGGAACAGGCAACTGTCTTCCCGAACGCTACTCATCTCGTAGACTTCGGTCCTGGCGGTCTCTCTGGACTTGGTGTTCTCACGCACCGCATAAAGGAAGGTACCGGGGTTCGAGTGATCCTTGCCGGTGCAATGGATGGAAGTAACACTGAAGTTGGATACAAACCCGAGTTGTTCGATCGTGACGAGGAAAGCGCCGTGAAGTATGCGGTCGACTGGGTGAAGGAGCATGGGCCGAAATTGGTCAAGACCTCTGTGGGTCAGACCTTTGTAGACACCAAAATGAGCAGGCTCCTTGGGGTTCCACCGATAATGGTGGCTGGAATGACGCCATGTACGGTTCCTTGGGACTTCGTCGCTGCCACCATGAACGCTGGGTATCACATCGAGCTTGCTGGGGGTGGTTATTATGATGCCAAGGGCATGACAGAAGCACTGACTAAGATCGAAAAGAACATCCCGGCCGGTCGTGGCATTACAGTCAATCTCATCTACGTCAATCCCCGAGCTATGGGATGGCAAATCCCCCTGATTGGGCAGCTTCGCGCTGATGGCGTTCCCATTGAAGGCTTGACCATTGGTGCCGGTGTTCCCTCGATTGAAGTTGCCAATGAGTACATCGAAACGCTTGGCATAAAGCATATAGCGTTCAAACCGGGTTCTATCGAAGCTATTCAGCAGGTGGTAAACATTGCAAAGGCAAACCCACATTTCCCCGTCATTCTTCAGTGGACTGGTGGACGTGGCGGTGGTCACCACTCTTTCGAGGACTTCCATCAGCCAATCTTGCAAATGTATGGCCGAATTCGAAGATGCGGCAACATTATCCTCGTCGCAGGTAGCGGCTTCGGTGGCTCCCAAGATACTTACCCGTACTTGACCGGCACCTGGTCCCGGCGCTTCGGCTACCCACCAATGCCATACGACGGCTGCCTCTTTGGTAGCCGTATGATGACGGCCAAGGAAGCGCACACGTCAAAGAACGCAAAGAAAGCCATCGCTGAAGCCGAAGGCGTTGACGACGACCAGTGGGAGGAGACATACAAGGGAGCAGCTGGTGGTGTGATCACGGTACGCTCTGAAATGGGCGAACCTATCCACAAACTTGCAACCCGTGGAGTCAAGTTCTGGGCCGAAATGGATCAGAAAATCTTCAGCCTGGACAAGGCCAAACGCATACCAGAACTGAAGAAGCAGCGCGAGTATATCATCAAGAAGCTGAATGACGACTTTCAAAAGGTTTGGTTTGGCCGGAACTCGGCTGGCGAGACAGTGGATCTGGAAGACATGACTTATGGCGAAGTGATTCGACGCATGGTAGACTTGATGTATGTCAAGCACGAGTCGCGGTGGATAGACGTGTCGCTCAAGCGTCTTACCGGCGATTTCATCCGTCGTGTAGAGTCACGCTTCACACCTACTGCTGGAACACAATCCTTGTTGCAGAGCTACTCAGAACTCGACGATCCCTACGCTATTGTCGACAAGGTTCTCGATACCTATCCAGAGGCCAAGCAACAGCTCATCAGCGCCCAAGACGTTCAACATTTCCTTCTCCTCGCCCAGCGTCGCGGCCAGAAGCCAGTTCCCTTTGTTCCTTCGCTTGATGAGAATTTTGAGTTTTGGTTTAAGAAAGATTCGCTTTGGCAATCGGAAGATCTCGAGGCTGTTATCGATCAAGATGTGGGGAGGACATGTATTTTGCAGGGTCCCACAGCCGCAAAGCACTCAAATACCGTTGATGAGCCTATCAAAGATATTTTGGACGGCATTCACCGCGATCATATTCAGGGTCTTACCAAGGATATCTACGGTGGAAAGGAGTCGTCGGTTCCAGTGGTCGAATACTTTGGTGGACAACTCATACTCGATGGCGAGGATGACCTCGAGGTAGACGCCTTGACCATCTCGGAAGACGCTCAGAGGACAAGCTATCGACTCTCCTCGGCACCCAACGCCGCGATGCCAGAGCTGGAACCTTGGATGCACCTTCTCGCTGGCAAATCTTACTCGTGGAGGTTTGCCCTGTTTACTGCTGAGGTGTTCATTCAAGGCCAGAGATTCCAGACCAACCCACTGTCAAGAATTTTCGCTCCCACCAAGGGCATGCTGGTCGAGGTCCTCCACCCGAATGAGCCCGCCAAGACCGTCATCAGCGTCAAGGAACCATCAGCATCTGGTAAGCTGGTCAAGACTGTGGAGGTGAGCTTGCACAACAAGAACGAGATCGTGGTCAACCTTTTCGAGGAGCGAACCGCAGAAGGCAAAACTGTCGCCCTCCCGTTACGATTCACCTATCATCCTGAGACTGGATACGCTCCTATCCGAGAGGTGATGGAAGGTCGCAATGACCGCATCAAAGAGTTCTATTACCGAGTATGGTTCGGCGACGAGAAGGTACCCTTCGATGCACCGCCAACTAGCACCTTCGAAGGCGGAGAAGCTACAGTCACCAGTCAAGCTATCGCGGACTTTGTCCACGCTGTCGGCAATACTGGCGAGGCCTTTGTCGACCGACCAGGAAAGGAAGTCTTGGCTCCCATGGATTTCGCCATAGTGGTTGGCTGGAAAGCGATCACAAAGCCCATCTTCCCACGTGTAATTGACGGTGATCTCCTCAGGCTGGTCCACCTTTCGAACGGCTTCCGCATGCTACCGGGCGCCGAGCCTCTTAAGAAGGGCGACATCGTCAATACAACTGCTCAGATCAACGCCGTGATTAACCAAGACTCGGGCAAAATGGTGGAGATTTGCGGAACAATCAAGCGGGACGGTAAAGCAGTGATGGAAGTCACCAGCCAATTCTTGTATAGAGGATCGTATAACGATTACGAGAACACCTTCCAACGAAGGGAGGAAACTCCGATGCAACTACATCTCGCAACTTCGAAAGATGTCGCAGTGCTACAGTCAAAAGAGTGGTTCCGCATGGATGAGCAAGACATCGATCTCTTCAACCAGACCTTGACTTTCCGATTACAGAGTTTGGTCCGCTTCAAGAACAAGACTGTCTTCAGCCACGTTCAAACCATCGGACAAGTCCTCCTGGAGCTGCCCACGAAGGAAGTCATTCAGGTTGCCTCCGTTGAATATGACGCAGGCTTGTCGCACGGAAACCCCGTAATCGACTATCTCCAGAGACATGGGTCCTCCATCGAGCAGCCCGTCAACTTTGAGAACGCAATTCCACTCAGCGGCAAGACTCCACTGGTGCTTAGGGCTCCAGCTTCGAACGAGACTTATGCTCGCGTCTCTGGCGACTATAATCCTATCCACGTTTCTCGTGTTTTTGCTAGCTATGTCAACCTTCCAGGTACTATTACACACGGCATGTACTCCAGCGCTGCTGTACGAAGCCTGGTAGAGACCTGGGCAGCCGAAAATAACGTTGGTCGTGTCCGAAGCTACCATGCCTCCCTGGTGGGCATGGTCTTACCCAATGACGACATTGAAGTGCAGCTTCAACATGTTGGCATGGTTGCCGGTCGCAAGATCATCAAGGTCGTGGCAAGCAATAAGGATTCAGGAGACAAAGTCCTACTTGGAGAAGCTGAGGTTGAGCAGCCTGTTTCATCTTATGTCTTCACCGGCCAAGGTTCGCAAGAACAAGGTATGGGCATGGAGTTATACGCCAGCAGCCCAGTCGCCAAGGAGGTTTGGGATCGTGCTGATCGCCACTTTATGGAGACGTATGGTTTTGCCATTACGAACATTGTGAAGAATAACCCCAAAGAGCTGACAATCTACTTTGGTGGACCTCGAGGTAAGGCCATCAGACAAAATTACATGTCGATGACCTTCGAGTCCGTCAACGCAGATGGGTCGATCAAGTCCGAGAAGATATTCAAGGAAGTCGATGAGAACACCACATCGTACACATATCGGTCGCCAACCGGTCTTCTGTCAGCGACTCAATTTACTCAACCGGCCTTGACTCTAATGGAAAAGGCTAGCTTCGAGGACATGCGATCGAAAGGACTCGTACAACGTGACAGCAGCTTCGCAGGTCACTCTCTTGGAGAGTACTCCGCGTTAGCCGCCCTTGCGGAGGTCATGCCAATCGAGAGCTTGGTGTCTGTCGTCTTTTACCGTGGTCTTACCATGCAAGTCGCAGTTGAGCGTGACGAATTTGGTCGTTCAAATTACTCCATGTGCGCCGTCAACCCAAGTAGGATCTCGAAGACCTTCAACGAACAAGCCCTGCAATACGTGGTGGAGAACATCGCCGAGGAGACCAAATGGCTGTTGGAAATCGTCAACTACAACGTCGCAAACATGCAATACGTTTGCGCTGGTGACGTAAGTCCCCACTCCATCCCCCCAATCCAATCACATAACCTAACATTCCATTCCAGCTCCGCGCCCTCGACACCCTCACCGGCGTCACCAACTACCTCAAAGCCCAAAAAGTCGACATCCAATCCCTGATGGAAGAAATGTCGCTCGAAGACGTAAAAGCGCACCTGGTCGAAATCATCAAAGGCTGCGCCAAAGAAACCGAATCCAAACCCAAGCCCCTCGAACTCCAGCGCGGCTTCGCCACCATCCCGCTCAAGGGCATCGACGTCCCCTTCCACAGCACTTTCCTCCGCAGCGGCGTCAAGCCCTTCCGGTCTTTCCTGCTCAAGAAGATCAATCGCACGACGATCGATCCGGGGAAACTGGTCGGGAAATACATCCCCAATGTGACGGCCAAGCCGTTTCAGATTTCCAAGGACTATTTCGAGGAGGTGTATCGGTTGACGAACAGTCCGAGGATTGGGCATGTGCTTGCGAACTGGGAGAAGTATGAGGAGGGTAAGGGGGGGGCGCTGACGGCGCAGGAGGGTTAGGTAGAGGGATTTCGGGGGTTGGGGGGTGGGGAATCGGTGGGGGATGTTTGAGCGTCATTGCTTGGCGTTTGGAGATGGAAATCTTTGGGTTGCGAATGAGGCGGTTAGATTGTTGATGCTTGTGGAATCCATGTGCATAGATTGTTGCCCGTGTGTATTTGAAAATGAAAATAGAATAGGCCGTTCAACATCTTCTATTGATTCAACGTGGTCTATTGATTCATCGTAGTCCCGTAAAGGAACTTGTCACCTTGATTTTGGTCTTCAATGTCTGCGCTTCTTCCTTTGTAGGCCCTGTAGTCTTACCAAACGTACAGTCAACATTCAGTTTGTAAAGCGCTCAGAGTCATGAAGAAAAACATTCCTTGATTCAAACAGCCCATAGGGAGTTCAGAAACCTTTTGCGGCAATGGTTTTGTATGATGTCATTGAGTTGTAGAACATAATAGGTAGAAGACAGATAGAAGTCGGATAGAAGATGGATAGAAGATGGACAGAAGATGGATAGAAGATGAATAGAAGATGGATATTCATCTTTTATGTCACGGTTGCACTTGGGAACGACGATTCAATGATTCTAGTAGATTCTAGTAGACATTGACGTTTATTAGAAACACAACGCACGAGGAAGACAGTCCTCAATGGGCAAGAAATCGACGAAGTACGACTCTCTAGTTGTAGCAATGCACCGTCATGTTGTGGCTCTTTTACCTTGGAACCCTGCTCTACACTTTGATATCTGACGCCTGATCACTGACCGCTGACCGCTTCTTCTCCTCCTTTTCCCAGCCCTCATAACCCTCGGGGAACTTCTCAACCAAAGCTCGCATTTCCTCAACAATACTAGTCAGTGCCGTTAGCTAACAGGAAAATCCGAACTTCGAAATGGAACCTACATGCGTCTGAACCGGAGGTTGCCCGGGTACAAAGCTGAGGAACACATGTTGAAGCGACTGCGTTCAATGGTGTTAATAATAGCTGCTGACCATTCCTGCTGCCGAAGTGCTGTTGCCACGTGTAACTTACATGCAGTAGAGAGCGTTTCTATCGTCCTGGTCTTCCTCCGGGGCGGAGATCGGAAAGACTTTATGGTATGCTCTCACATAGGGTTTTCCGATCTTGTGTCGAGTAGGTCGCCACGGTGCCATCTCAACTGTATCCTCACCTCAGCACAGTCAGCTTAACCTTCAATCTTTGAGTTACCTTCGTTATGAGCATATATGCAGGTGGCATCGAAGATCACAGGTCTATCAGTCTCAGCATCGGTGGATGTATTGCCGTCCCAAAGGTCACCATGCACAAGACGGGGTTGAATCTGGCGACCTCCCGTTTCTAATGGACGGAGCAATCGAGGGATAACCTTGCTGATTAGTGCGTCTGAGAGGCTTTTCATTTCCGTATCAAACCCTTGCGATTCTTCCTCTACGGCCAGCCATCGCTTCATTGAATTCGTGAAGAATTTCTCCCAAGAATCTGTCCATGCTTTCTCCTGCGGAATTGAACCTTGATAAGTAGGGACCTCGAACCCGTATTTGCCATTTGGGGAAACGCCCCTTTGGTGAAGCTCAGCAATCTTTGCGGTGAAGGAGCGAATATCAGGAATCTCGTCTGTCATGTCCACAAAGCTGCAAAGAAAAAAGTGCACATTTGAGTCTGAGGCGTATGTGCCCCAAGCGATAGGGGTAGGCGTAAGGTCAGGAACCGTTGTTGGGTCTCTATGGTGCGGAGGAGAAAGGTGGTGGCAATGAAGTCATATTCTATGGGTGGTTGTAGCTAACTAGAAAAGGAGGGCATGGGCGCTGGCAATGTGGCTTTCAGTGAGCATGTGAGTCTTTTCCCATTCCTGGCGTTCTGTCTGTAGCTTCCTCAACACCTCAAATTCATGGTTGACGGCCTCAGCTTCATGTTTCTTGGCCTTCATGAGTGCGTTGTTGACATCTTTCCTTGCCCCCTTGATGCGTTTATGTGGCACTGGCTTTCCGGTCTTTGAATTGATTTTCAAAGATGCCTGTGCCGCCCCCAACTTAAGCGGTCCAGTATTGAAGTATGCATGATGGAGAAGGTCATCTTTTAGCATCTTCCCCAGAGTCTGCCCTTCCTCAGTACCCATAGCTTTCTTGAATCTTCCTCACATAGAACTACTGGCCATATTGTCATGTAGATCATCAATTGCCTTAGGAAGACAGATTCTTTCCTTCCCATCCATGTTCACACTGGCATTGTTCTTAACGCCTTTGATTCATTTTTCATAGTTGTCTACTACCCATTGCAGGTCTGTGTCTGGAAATTGATATTCGCTGGCGTCGTCTAACAGCCTAGCTAGATATTTGAATCTAGCTATGAGGCGCCCTCAATAAGTGTAGCAGTAGGGAGCGGCATAGTGTCTTGATATCAGGTCCTTTGTTGCAGTGATTGCAATCAACTTGTCATCTGGTTTTCACTGGTCTTCTGGAGGGAATTCAGTGATCTCTGGCCTCTCCATCTTCTTGTCTGCCTCCCGTTTATACTTCTGCTTTGTTACGGTGCCAGGTGCACTTACTCCATGTAGTCACCTATTGCCCGATTAGGCCTAGTACCATTCTAGCTTAATGCTCCACTTAGGTAGTATTTAGGTGGCTCCTAAGAGCTTCTAGACAATACAATCCTTTTCACACACACAAGTTTAGCTACAGCTTAACAATGGTAGCAACACCTTGTAGATCTTGTTGATTAACATCAAAGATTGCTGTCAACAACCAGGCTTCTGCTGCTACCAGGCTTTTTTTGCCACCAGGCCTTTCACTGCCACTCATCCTTCCTTGAATGAACCACAACGTCATAGCCTACATCACTCAATACATCTACAACCAGGTGTACAAGGTCTTTTGCCTCTCAAGCTGATGTCATCCTCCTCAAGCTGTCAGGCCTCAGAACCTCTAGATGAGCTGCTCCTTACACTTGCTCATCAAATTCAGAATTTTCTTGAGTTGAACCACTCATGGGTAGAAGAAATTGGTGCCTCAAGAAAGCAAGCTCTTGCTCAGTATTTTGCAAGCCTAGCTAACTCAGAACAATACCTTTCTCCAGCTCATTAAATGAGATTCAAGTTGAAAGAGGCTCCTGATTAGCCTGAAGTGTGAGCATTCAGTGTACAGGAACTTACTAGGTGTCAGGCTATAATAGAATAGATTATGCTGAGCAACAGTGCAGCCTTGCAAAGATAACTATCACTAGTCAATCAGCTCTGTGAAAGTTTCCCATCAATGAATATCACTACTGGCACTTCATGAAAGGGGCCTGAGTAGCTGACATCATTGTTGAATTGGTAATGAACACCCTGCAAGGGCAGTGTATGCCTTGCAGAACCTTCTCCAGCAGGACTAGCTTAGAAAGAAATATATTATGAGGTCAGAGTGATTCCCACTTTCTTCCTTAGCAATAATTCTATATCTACTTGCAATACATACTATTGCAAACCACCACTATAAGCCTAAGCCCTTACTTGTCACATAGCTCCATAATTCCTTAGTTAAGATATTACCTCGCGGTAGTACACTTACATGAAGCCTGGTTAACAAATCTGCCAAAGCTACAGCTGGATATTGATCATTTTTACAGAGCCATTCAACACTTTGCAAGCTCTGATAACAGTAGTTTAACAGCTTTCAGCATGATCTACATGCAGAAAGCTTCTGCTAATCAGCAGCCAACTTCAGAAAAGTCTGACTGAATTAAGTTCAAACTATCCTAAACACCCTCACCTTGCTGACTCTCAACAATGACGGGAAGAGAGCAGCAAGGTCAGACAAACCAGTCACTGAATTAAGGTTTCACTGAAGAGTAGAGAAATGAGCTCACTGCCCTTATTGCCTAAACAGTTGCTGCTACCCTAGCCACTCAACCAGCTAATAGGGAGCTGGGCCTGTTAGAATCACTGAGACAGCAAGGTCCTTCAGAAGAATCAGGCATGGCTGACAGAGGTGGCATCAACAGACATAATACCTTCAGAGTAAAGAACATTAACTACTTTGAACCTCAGGTCAACAGCAATGAAGATGTAGTTGTTAAAGATCAAGATATAATGTATCAGAATGTCTTCTCCTTCACAAACTGAGTACAGGTCAAAGCAACCATGGTGAAACCAGTGACAGTCCATCAGAACCTTGATGCCTGCCTACTAGAGCAGGCAGATAAGTGGTATACTGAGGAGCTTTCACACATTCAATGAGTCAGTTTACACCTTGATATCAACAGTGTGAAAGAATGGTGTAAAGCCCTAGAGCAACACTTCTGAGACCCTCTCAGTAAATTACTTACCATGCTGGAGACCACTCATTATACAGTGAATGATGCAAGAAAGAACTATGAGCCTGCCTTCTACATTCAATTCATAGTTGTCAATGGTTGAAATGCAGGAATCATCACTACTGATCACACTTAAGTCCTCCTAGCCTACAAACACCTGAATAGTGAGCTTCAACTTACACTTACTGAGCCAACTCTTTAGACAACAGTAGCTCAGTTCATTGAGCAGCTTAACTCAAGAAAGTATGCATAATTCAAAATCTACAGACAAAATTGCAGTTACACTGTGATGCATAAACAAGAATGTAGAAGTCAAGCTGAAGGCAACAGGTACTAAGACAAGTAGGGTTTTAATCAGTACTCAAACCAGTCCAATCAATTCAATTTGAATTGACTGTTTTTCTCAAACCCTCCTGCTAATGCGCCTTTCATTCCCTGCCCACCTCTCAACAGCAATTTCTTTCCACCTACTGAAAACAGTGATAATTTCTTTCATCAATCTGCTGCTCAACAATCTGACTAAGCAAGGCCCTGAATTAACTGTGAACAGCAGGGCTCAAATCAAAATTAAAACACTTTCAGGTTAGACTATCACCCACTGATGCAAAGTCTTACATCAGCATCAGTAAATGTAAGGCAGCTGTATCTCAGCTGTATAAACAAGTCTTAACCACCTCTTATGTCTATTAAAGCCTACCACACTACATCTACCAGTGATAACAGACTCTATGAGCCTGACAAGTGGCATGTGTACCAAGCCTACATAGACAACTACTACAACATGAACAATGTCTATTAACAGGACAGAATGTACATCAATGAAAACTATGACAAGGAGGAATATAGAGACATATAAGATGGCTAACCTACTGAGAAAGATGTTGACGCCAACTATGTCTCATTGATAAAGAGCATACAATGTTGAAACTGCTAGAACAGTTTTCTTTCAAACAACCTTCTACACAAACATGTTCATTGAGGTTGTTTCAGGGTACAGCTAAGTAAGAGGCCTTCTAAAAAAGGTTACACCACTATTATGCTGAGTGTCAACAACACCTCACTTGAAGTTACTGTACTGAACAATAAAGCCAGTTCAGTTGAAGTCATTAAATTAAACACCAGTGACTAGAAAAATGATGGTTACAGCTTTTAAGAATGGCATTATGTCACTATAATGGCAAAGTTACACCCTACTTAAGGCAATACAGCAGTCTGCCTCAATACAGGCTGCACAATGTTACTGGTGAGTTGAGAGTACCTGAAGAAGGAACTTCCAGCTATATCAGTCAAAAGAATAGCCTGCTCTATACCAGTCTGAGGCATAGGCTCCACTATACACAAGTGTGAGGATTTTGCTGTCATCAACCTCTACATACCTGGAAAGGACAGTCAGACTGCAAAAATTACTCATGAGGTTCACTTAGTTAACAACCTCAAAGCTAAATTGCTTATAGGAGTGAATATAATGGAATTAGAGAGCATAGTTACTGATATTTCACACTGAGTTGCTGTTATACACTCCTGTAAGAGGCTTAAGATTGACCTCAGTGTTTCACCACAGTCAAACCAAAGAATGTAAGTCTCAGTAGCCAGCCTGGCAGAAGCCTCAATAGCCTTATTTTCAACTCAGTCAATATTAGTACAGATATAAGGCAATTCTGCTGATCTGCTCAATGATTGAAACCTCTTGTTTAAGCCAGAACATAATCTTGAGAGTATAAGTGTCTTTACTCACATTGTTGACTGCTTCATGTTGAACATAATGGTTCAAAACAACACAAGTGAAACAGTCATGATTCAGTGAAACAGCCAGCTAGGCTCAATTACTGAGTACAATGAAAAAAGGTGCTTTCATGCTGAAGTCAGCAACCTACCTCTGACTGTAATACCTGCTAAGTTAAGAAGAAATTAAGGTTCCTGAACCAAATGCTCTATTAAGGCTATCACTACAGCAGGAGCACTACTAGCTGCTGCAAGCACAATATTCATCAACCTCAGTGAGGTTGACATTAATTCACTGATAACATCACTGAAAAATGGTGTTATAATACACAGTGCTGCCAATTCTGAGGCAGTACAACATCTTACTCAGGTAGTTTAAGTGTACCCTAGATTGTGAGAGGATTATAGCAATGTTGTGAACATTCTGAAGCTCAATTGGATGCCTATACCACTCATCAATGACTGGCAGTCAAAGTACATGTGCAAGGCAAAGGTTTACCCTCTGAGTAAAGCAGACAAAGATGAGGTAGACAAGGAATTTAATAAGCTGCAGGAACAGGAAAAGTTAAAATAATCTGATCAGCCTACTTCATTTAGCTACTCATGCTTTGTTGTTTGAAGAACAATGTCTGATGGCTCTTAAAAAGGTTAAGTAGTTGTTGATATCAGGTCTCTAAATTGCATAACAGTTATTGACATATACCTCATGCCACTACAGTCAGATGTTATTGCAGCAGTTCACAGTGCAATCATGATATTAACAGTGAACTGCTCATCTTTCTTCTACCAGTGATGTGTTAAGACTGAACACCATCACTGCCTAGCTGTCATTAGTCACTGAGGTCAGGAGACATTCTGTGTCACTGTCATGAGTTACTACAACAGCCCTTTCTACATTCAATGAATAATTGATCAAATCTTACAACCTTATCAGGCCTATTTGAAGGTCTATATAGATGACATTGTAGTTTACTCAAAGTCACTGTTGAAGCATGTTGACCACCTGCACACCATTTTCTGAATGCTCTATGAGCTCAACATTGCCCTAAAGTCAATAAAGTCTTTTAAAGACTACCTGTCAGTCCAGCTTCTAGGTCAGAAGGTGAACACATTCAGTTTATCTACTGCAGTAGAGAAATTGCAGGCCATTTCTGAGTTGGAATTCCTGAAGTTACTGAAGCAGTTGAAGATATACCTTGATATGACTGACTACTTCAGGCAGTACATACCTTTCTATGCTCAGGTTTCAGCTCCACTGCAGTCACAAAAAACTCTTCTTCTAAAGGGTGTCTCTCCATCAGGTTGAGCCAGAAAGGTTGAGTCAGCCAGAACTAATATCCTCACTTCTGCACCAGCAGAACTAGGATCATTTCACCAGCTGCAGTCATTATTTGCCTGTTCAACCATGTTGACTCATTATGACCATACCAGACCAATGTTCATAGACCTTAATGCCTCTCAGCTGGGTATAGGCGCCATGATCTATCATGTCAAGGATAACAGCATGGCAAAACTGCAGAAGAGCCAGATTCAGCCTATTCTCTTCCTAAGCTGAGTCATTAATGAGGCTGAAAAGAACTATTGGCTGACTGAGCTTGAGGTTGCAGGCTTGATATGAATGATTATGAAGATCAGGCATCTAATAGAATCCTCACTACAGCAGGTAATCATCTATACTGACTATAAGGCATCCATCAGCCTAGTCAAGCAGACAAATCTCTCAGCAACATTAAGTGATTGCCAGAATAAGTGCCTAATTCAAGCCTTTAAATACATCCAACATTTTGATATTGAGGTACATCACAAGAAAGGCTGAACTAACTATATTTCAGATGCCTTGTCTAGACTGGAGAGTCAGTAATTCAATCAGGGTTCCTTCATGAGAGATAACATCCTTGACAGCTTCTTCAGAGAGGTGTATGTCTACAACACAACTCTAATTGAAATAAGTAACATCTTTAAGACCTGTCTTCTCACTGATTACACTGCAGACAAGTCCTGAAACAAAGTTCAACAAACCCTCATAGTGAATGACTGCCTCATTATAGCTGACTGAGCTGTCCTATTATTCAAATTGGCTGAGGGCCTACTCTATCATGTTAGTTTGAAAGGTGTTCAGTGACTGTGCATTCTAGAGCATGATGGTCTCATAAGAGATATTCTACAGTTGACTCATGATAAAACTGAACACTCAGGCTTTCATAGAACCTATGAACAAATCACTGAATCATTATATATTTAAAAGCTCTATATCACCCTCTGAGAATTCATACAACACTGTTCAGAATGTTAGATTATAGCTAGCCTAAGGCATAGTTTCTATAGGTCACTGCAGTCAATTGCTACACTGGCAGCACCACACTATACTATAACAATTGACTTTGTTCTGGCACTTTCTCAGTTGCTGCTCCCAGACAGCTTTAATTCTGTTATGAGCGTCACTGACAAATTCAGCAAACAAATAGCGCTTATACCTGGAAAAACTATGCATACAGCAGGACAGTGGGCCTGCCTACTACTAGAATGCCTGAACCTTACTGACTGGGGCTTACTGAAAGTCATCATCTCAGACTGAGATAGGAAATTTGTTAGTCAGATTTGAACAACAATATTTAAGGAAAAAGGTGTCTAACTGCTGTATAGCACAGCTTATCACCCTTAATCAGATGGCCAATCAGAAAGAATGAACCAGACATTTAAGATAGCTCTTTACCACTACATTGCAGGCCTTAAAAAGCCTGCTGATTGGCTCATGATTCTATCAAGAATGCAAGCGGTTCTAAATAACTCAACATTAAACTCAACAGGCTAATCATCAAATGAGGTCCTGTACAGTAGAAAGGTCACTGAATTAATTAATCATGTTGCAGCTTCTACAGTGACTGAAGCCTCCACCCACTGTATTGATCTGCGGGATGCAATTGACTTCATTAACATGCAAGTGAAGTGGCACTACAATAGGAGACATACAGCAATGTTTCTAAAAGTTGAAGACTATGTACACCTACACCTGCACCAGAACTACATACTATCAGCTATGAAGAAGAATTCAAAGCTCACTCAACAATTCATCAGCCCATTCAAGGTGATTTGCTGGGTTGAAAGACCAGCCTACAAACTTGATATACTGCTTAATTGGAAGATCCATCCAGTCTTCACTATTGTCATGCTTAAACCAGCACCATCACCAGCTGAAGACTCATTTAACAGACCCTGAGCCACCCACTCACCTGCTGTTGAGGTCAACAGTGAGCAAGAGCATGAGATTGAGTGCTTACTAGACAAGCACATAATTTAAAAAGGCTGTAGTTTTTCCATGCAGTACCTCACCTGATGAGTAGAATATGAACCTGAACATAATCAGTGGTGCACTATAAGAGACCTCATCAATGCACCTGACCTCATTGAGGACTATAAGTGAGCCATGAAGAGAAGGTCCTGATTGAGGCAAGGACTACCAGCAAGGTAATAAAATGTGATAAGACTCTGAGGTGAAGAAAGATGCAGGATGCTGTCTTATTATTGTAGAGGCACTGTTACAGTGCCAGACACACTTACTTCATGTAGTCACCTATTGCTCAATTAGGCCTAGTATCATTCTAGCTTAATGCCCCACTTAGGTAGTATTAAAACACCACTGAAAAGCTCAACCCTAATTTTTGAAATAACCCTACTAAATTAAGCCCTATAAAACTAAAAATTGAAGCTCTAGACCTGCCCCACCACCCCCTATCATTTGACACACATCAAGCATAGGGAATAATGTCAGGGGTGTTATGACTGAAGATAGAAGTAATACCTGCACCTCTACCTGAGCACATTACACATTTAATGCATGAAGTGATAACACTCCTGAATTTCACCAACAGCAAAGCTAAGGACAGTAAACTCAAGAAGACTGTACAATGATTATACATTGAAGCTTTCATCATCTTCATTAAGGAATTAGTGGAGTGAGTGCTGAACCAGCTGAGAACCACTCAAATTATAGCAGATTTGAGGGCTTTAGTTTGAAGAATGAACTCAGTGAAGCAAAATACTACTACAACAAAGAACCTGCTTGAGACACTCATTGATAGGAGCTTAAATTTGTCCATTACAACAGGCTACTGAAACACACAGTTGTAGGTGCAGGTGGCTGCTCAGGTGATGCCTTCACCCTCAGCAGTCTTCTTTCTGTTCACATTTGCAGCACAAAGCACTGAAGGTACATGTATTAACCTTTCAACACTGAATGACTGCAGGGTTGTTGTTAAGCTGGACTCAATATACATTGATCATTACTGCACCCTCACACCTAAGGCCCTATGTGACTGAGTTATCAGCTACATTCATGCAGCCACTAACCCCAACATTGCATCCATATAGATGGCAGCAGCTAAGCAGCTAAGGTCTGAAGACTTAGCAGTATATACTCAGACAGTGATGAAGAAGAAGGCCTTACAGATCAATCCCAGCTGGGCTAAGACCTTCAGAGCAAGCAAGGTAGTGATGATAACATACAGCATTATTGCTCATGAAATTCCAGCAAACAGCATCTGAATGAATAATCAGAAGCAGACCATAGCCTGCATTCAGGCTGAGAACCACAAAATTAAAAATAAGAAGGACATTTCAATCAGCTATATGAGGTGACTATATGTCTTAAAGTGCACTGCTGATTTTATGATAATGGAATTCACAGATGCTGAACAGGTCAATGTAGCTCTACAGACAGACCTAATCTGAGACTCAGAATATAAGAAGATGGAACTATATAATAGAGCTTGCTGAATTCAGAAGTGCTTTCACTGTTACAGATATAGCTACATAAGTGCTCAATGCAGAGGACAGCAGAAATGTAGCATATGTGCTGAGAAATATAGATTAGAGGATTGCCTCTCTAAAGATCTAAAGAAGAGAAAGTGTGTAAGCTGTGAGGAATTACACAGAGCTCAAGACAGCAAGTGCTCAGAGTTTCAGAAAGAAGTAATATATGTGCAGATGACACATAATACAAAACAGATCTAATGAAAGGTACTGACTGCAAGCACTCAGACTCTGTCTTCAGCAGCTCTCTCCATCACTCAATCAGTTCTTATATCATCTAGTACTTTACAAGCAGGCACCTACACCTCTATCAACAACCTCCCTCCCACCTGAACAGGGGCAAATGCTGCACTGTTAAAGACATCAGTGATCAGGGAACTTCAAAAGATGTCAACACTACTTACACTCAAGTTAGGACTGACTCTAAACATCAATGAAAAACACCCTGCATCTCTCACAAAAATTGGCAGTAACTGTTATGATATAGCTAACTGGCACTGACAGATATTGAGTTACCTGCTGTTAGACTAGATTGAGACTAGTGTGTCTTGACACCCTGACATTTATGTCATGACTGCACTCACAAGACTGCTTTCTTCCTTGTACTTTTCTAGATTTAAATAGCTCACCTCTTGCAACAGTTCTAGGCCTGCTTATGAAGTGAAATAGCTAGCTGTAACATTAGAAAAGTACCTACACTCTTTATGACCTCTGGAGGTGACAGAATATCAGCAGAGACAAATGCATGTGTTGATGAATTAATTTTCATCTACATCATTAAATGTCTCAACTCACAGTCTACTGAGTGGCCAGGAGGTTCTTAGAACATTTTAGATTCATCAATCAACTATCAACAATCAATTCTCAAGTCCTGCAAGGAGTAGGCAACAAATGATGAAGAAGTACTCTGTCAAGGTGACAGGTAACTGTGAGAAGTCAGTAAATAAAAAGTCCTGCAATGTGTAGGCACCCTCAAAGACCTATCTGTAGGCACAGACAACTGCAGTAGAGGCAGTTGAAAGAGCTAGGGCCTGAATTGAATAATCTCAGCACTAGAAGTAGGTGTCTGAAGTACTACAGAAATCATGGTTAGACCACATCAGGAGGAAGGAACTTCTCCTCAATCTGAAAGACTATTCTTAGCTGGAGGACAGCTGGACAATTGTGAGAGATCAGAAACAGTAGACACTATGAAGGTGGACCCTTGAGGTGATGTGACCCCTGAAAACCTACAGTGATGGGTGACACACAATTCAGACAACACCTGCTGTTTAGTGTTGAAGGCACTAGATTAGAGAGATATCTACAAGGTGCAGCTGCAGGATCTGAAGGAACAGAATAATCAGAAAGACTCTCAGATAGAGAAGTTGTTAACTGAGAAATAAGAACTGAAACAGGATGTGTTGAAGTTAACCTAATGACTTAACAATTCTGAAGCAGAGTGGTCAAGAGAAGGCACACCTAAATTGAATGTGAGTGACACAATGAAGAAGTGCTCAGTGAAGTTTCCAGATTCATCAATTCTGGATGATGGTCTTAAGCTCACATTTCAGGTATGAAATGACCAGATGAAGAGCAAGTTATGAATCAATGATGATTGGTTTGATCAGCCAGATCTAGATGAAGCTGAACACATCAGAGTGACCTACATCAAGATGTGAGTTGACAGCAAGGCCGTCAAACACCTCTATTTATGGCTGAAGGCTCAGTCAGGAAGAGAGATCTATATTGAGAAGGTTATTCAGTGTCTTGAGAATGTCTTCAAGGATTCAGATTGCTGCTTAAAGGCATAAGAGCAGCTGAAAAAGTTCAAGATACCTTATCTTGAGAACTTTAATGTGTTTCAGTCAGAATTCTTACAGCTAGTGAATTCAGTGAAGATGTTAACAGATCAGTGAAAAGAGGAAATTCATAACAAGCTATACAATTCACTTCAAGTTTAAATG
Organism: Lapillicoccus sp.; assembly: GCA_965277795.1. Lineage (GTDB taxonomy): Bacteria > Actinomycetota > Actinomycetes > Actinomycetales > Dermatophilaceae > Lapillicoccus. The sequence goes on along the minus strand of OZ255840.1, from coordinate 4,577,806 downwards.
GAAATCTATGTCACTGACAAGGACATGTCATTTGATGCCTACTGTAAGAAGGCTCAACAGTTCATGAGAGGTCTTATTAAGGCTGGTGAGAGGATTAAGGAATGAAAGAACCAGCAGAAGCTGTAGAGAAAGTGGTCAGCTTCTAAATTTGAAAAGAAGACAACCACCACAACCACTGCTGTTGCACAAGAAGTAATCAAGTCAATGCTAGCTAATGTAATGTGCTATACCTGCAATAAGAAAGGACATCTAGTGAGGGATTGTCTCAATAAGTCAAAGAAAGCTGAGGAAAAGGCTGTAGACTCTGACCATTCAGATTCAGAAAATAGACTACTCTAGGTGAAGTCTCCACCCTAGAGTCAATGAAAGGAGCAAAGATAGGCAAGATGAAGATGTCAGATATTCTGAGAGGACCATCATTGACCTGAGATTGTTGACTTGCAGTTAACAGCTTAATCATAAAGGTAGCAGCTCTGCTAGACATCAGCACTGCTGAGGAGACTTTCATTCACAAGAAGCACTTTGAATTTGTGGAAAAGTGCCTGCAGCTATACATCAGGACAGCACAGAGGCCAGTTCCCTTAGCAGATTACAACAATTGAAATGCTGAGGTGATCTTCAGAGTATTTACAGCAAACCTAGTAATTAACAGGAGATAAATTCCTACTCACTTCTTGTTTTGTGATACTGACAGGCATAATGTTTTGATCAGAAGGAAATGGTTCAAGAAGACTAAGGTCTTAATTGATTACTTCAATTGAAAGCTGATTTGGCCTGAGGAGGCTCAGTATCAGGCAAGCAGGAACTTAATAGTGCCAAGGTGAGAGGTCTAACTACTGAAACTCATACTGGAGCATCAGGCAGATGCTGAACAACATGATAATCTGTATAAGGCAGCCACACTGACCCAAATTCTCAGAAGGGTAGAGGACAACAGTCATCAATTTAGGTCACTAGTGTTGAGAAAGTCAGTTCTGCAGCTATGAGCACAGTTAAAGACATGAAGGGTGCAGCAGCAGGTCAACATCAACAAGATGAAAAGACAGCTGAATGAAGAAGAAGGTTCAACAAACTATACAGGTAGTTCAATGAATGAAGGCCAAGACTCATTAGATGCAAAGAAGTTAAAGAATCTGAAACCCTCTCTCTATTAAGAAGTGAACATTGCACTGCTGGAGGCAGGCAACTTTTTACACAATGCCAGGAAAGAAGAAGTTGTTATTAGTGCCACTAGCATTCACAAGGTCAACCACTTAATAGAGGATTAAAGGAACCCCTGTCTGCTACTGCAGGATGAAGTGGAGCTGAATCAGAAGATACAGAAGAAGTTACCTCATCAATATTGAGAGTTTGCAGAGGTTTTCAGTAAGGCAGCATCAGATCAGCTGCCTCTATATAAGGACAAGATGGACCACAATATCATCTTGAAAGAGGAGAACAACCTGACCTCAAGCTCCTTATACAGCATGTTACTGAAGCAGTTGAAGTTAGTTAAGGCCTACCTGAAGAACCACCTGAAGAAGGGCTTCATAGTCCCCAGTGATGCTCCTTACACCTCACCAGTTCTGTTCACAAAGAAGCCTGAAGGGGGGTGGCATTTTTGTGTAAACTATTGAAAGCTCAATGTGATTACTAAAAAGGATAGATACCCTCTACCTCTGATTGAGGAGATGTTGGTGCAACTGTTTAAAGCAAAGGTATTTATTAAGCTGAATGTGAGACAGGTGTTCTACTGAATACAGATGAAGGAGTCTGTCAAGAATTTGACCACCTTTTAAATGAGGTATGAGTCCTACAAATACAAGGTCTTGCCTTTCAGTCTTTGCAACAGACTCACCTCTTTTTAAAAGATATATCAATGATGTCTTGTTTAATTACCTGAACAACTTCTGCACTGTCTATGTAGATGATATCTTGATCTACTCTGAAGATCCTCTGAAGCACAACACTCAAGTTAAGAAGGTGCTTCAACACCTTAAAGAGGCAGGCCTACAAGCAGACATAAAGAAGAGTGAGTTCAGTGTTCAATCTATCAAGTTTCTAGGCTTCATCATCAGCACTGAAGGTATTGCAATGAACTCAGACAAGGTCTTCATCATTAAGGACTGACTGTTATCAAAATCAGTCAAGAAGATTCAGTCTTTTCTGAGATTCTGCAACTTCTATTGTTGCTTCTTAGAAAAATGGAGTCAAGTTGTACACTCATTGACAAAGGTCACTGCAAAAAGGGCCTAGCACCCCTTAAAAGAGCTTGAAATTCAAGCCTTTGAGAAGGCAAAGGAGCTTGTTCTATCAGACACTGTTTAAGTCCATTACTCATTATATTTAGAAACCAGAATGGAGACAGACACTAGTGACAGAGTTGTTGCAGAAGTGCTCACTCAGCAGCAGAAGAATGGCAAGTGAAAACCTGCAGCCTATTTCTTAAAGACAATGTTGCCTGAGGAAATGTGATATGAGATTCATGACAAGGAGATGCTTGCAGTTGTTAGAGCCCTTCAAGAATGGTGAGGCATGCTATTAAGCCTGCAAGCAGTCCTGTTTGTTGCAATCACAGACCACTGCACTTTGAAGTACTTTATCACTAAGCAGTTGCTTAATTCACAGCAGGCTAGATGGGCCATTATTGTAGCTGACTACAACTTCAAGATTACCTACTGCTTAGAAACAGCTAACATTGTTACTGATGCCCTGACAAGAAAACATGATGAGTTAATCACTCAGAAGGAAAAGGATATAGCTGCACAGACACAAGTGTTTCTGAATTCTAGTTGTGTAATAGCTGCAATAGGTGAGGGTTCAGTGAACATCAAGAGTGGTTCACTAAATGAGGCTGAACAAGTGGAAAATCCTTACCAGCTGGTGGATCAGATTCTGCAAGCCAACCACTCCCACAAATCACTGAATCAGTACTGTCAGATGGTAAGAAAGGAGGAATGAGGCTAAAAGCTTCAAGATAGCCTTCTTACACAATTTGAAAAGCTCATAGTGCTGAACATGAACACTTTGCAGACTCATTTAATTAATGAGGCTCACTCAACGCCAGTGACAGTGCACTCAGGCAAGACTAAGACAGCAAAGCTGTTATCAGCTCAGTACTACTGGCTGAGTCTGTCAAATGACTGTTCTACCTTTATTTTGAACTGCCAAACATGCTGCTGAACACACATACCCTGAGATAAGACCTCAGGCCCACTCCACTCATTACTAATTGAAGATAAGTGCTGGCAGCATGTCTTATTTGACTTCAAATCCTTTCCACAGGACAAGAAAGGCTTTGACAACATATTTGTTGTTGTTGATTACTTTAGAAAAAGGGCCTTCTTGCTGTCATGTCAGAAGACAGTTACAGCAGCTCAAGCTGTGCAATTGTACTATGAGTACATCTGAAGAATCTACAGAACACCTGAGACAGCAACATCAGACTGAGGTCCTCAGTTCATCTCAGCATTCATAAACAAACTCTGCAAGCTTGTGGAGGTAAAGCAAAAGCTTTCAACAGTGTACTACTCACAAACTGACAGAAGCACTGAGGTACTGAATCAGTATATTGATCAATGGCTTCACCCCTTTGTGAATCACTTTCAGGACAACTGGTCAGACCTTTTACCAGTAATGAACTTTGCTCAAGCAGTTCTCACCTACAAGTCTACAGGCATGTTGCCTTATGAGTTGAAGCTGGAACAGACCCCTTGTCTACACTTTCATTGAAAAGAGTGAACACAATCCTCAAACACAGTGAGAGAGCAGCTCACACATGAGAAAGCTCAGACCTTTGCCACCAGGACACATGATGCTGTAAAATGAGCAAAGAGCAACCTGAAACAGGCTCAAAATAGAATGACAGATCAGGCAAATAAGTACTGAAGAGAACTGAACTTCTTTGTTGAAGATTGGATCTATATTACTCAAAAAGGTTGGACCACTGAAAGACCTAGTTTAAAGTTGAATCATTAAGCAGCAGGCCTCTACTAGATCCTCAGCATGAAAGGTCACTTCTATATTCTGAAGCTACCTAAACACATGAAGATGGACAATGTCTTCTATGCTGATTGTTTAAGGAAGGCAGCAGATAATTTAATGCCAGATTAAATTCAGAACTCAGAGCCACTGACTGAAGTTAATGACCAGCCTAAGTACACAGTGGAAAAAATCTTAGCAAGCTGGATCTGCAACAATGTCTTGCAATATCAAGTGACTTAAGAAGGATACAATTCAGACTCTGAATGGTATGACACTGATGGCTTTATAGGGTCACCTCAAAAGGTAAAGGACTATTATGACTCTTATTTAAATGAAGCTGGGCCACTAAGGAGGCTACAAGTTTGATTAAATGTCTACAAGTCAGGTGAAGAGCTGGACCCAACAGATGAAGACAACATGATGGTTAATAGAGAACTCAAGAGGCAATCAAGGTAAAGAGCTTAAGATGAGAACTGAGGACAGTCCTCCTGTCTGGAGGGGGGTGATGTTATAACATGACTAACTGGCACTGATGGATATTGAGTTACCTGGTGTTAGACTAGATTGAGACTAGTGTGTCTTAGCACCCTGACATTTATGTCATGACTGCACCTACAAGACTGCTTTCTTCTTTGTACTTTTCTAGGTTCAAATAGCTCACCTCTTGCAACAGTTCTAGGCCTGCTTATGAAGTGAAATAGCTAGCTGTAACAGTAACTGTATCCACCTAGGTGCTATCAGCAATAATGACAGGGTCAAACACAGCATCATTAAGTTCTTAAAACAACAACACATAGACACAGAAGTGAAGTGAGAAGCAAGTTAAAGAAGCACAGTCAGGAGCAGAAAAGAGGCATCTGAATCAGTAGAGTCTGCCTCTACCCTAAAAACCTGCTTAGAGAAGGTGAATAAAGAGGTGAAATTGAATAGAGAATTAGAGAACTCAACTACAGACATTATAGCCTTCATCAGCCTCTAATGTCAGGACACTCAAATCTGACTATCTTACAGCACAATAACATGAAATCACACAATAAAGTTATAATCTTCATGCTTTAAGACTCACAGACCTGAAAGTATGACATTCTGGCAATTCAAGAGTCATAAAGGAATTTATTCAACAACAGCACTCATCATTTATGTAAGAAGCACTTTCACCTAATCTACTTCACTGTTATAGACCTGAAACTTGAGCCTGTCAGGGTATGTTTCTTTGTGAATACCCAGCTGAACAGAGTAAAATGAACCTTTAAGAAACACTTAAAGAACCTAATCACCCTGAACCTGCAATATATGAAGCACAAGTGGAGGAAGTGCCTTCACATTTACAACATCTATCAGAAGGTCATTAGAGAGGATGTCACTGAGACTCTAAACTGACTGAACAGCTTGTTTGAGGAGGACTCAGACAGGCAATATGTGGTGGTTGAAGACTTCAACCTACATCACCCTGCTTGAGAGGGCCTGAGGATTGAGGGAGACAGGGAGGTGGAGCAGCTGCTAATCATTATAGATAAAAGACAACTATCTCTTCTACTCCCTCAGGGTTTCATTACATAGAGGGCTGGAGAATTACAGAGCATAATCAACCTTGCTCTAGACACACTCTCAGTGATGCAGAGACTAGTGAGCTGCAAGATCAAGAATGAGAGCTATAACTCAGATCATCTATTAATATTAATAACACTGCTCCTGAAAGCACCAGAGGCTACACCTACAATATACAGACAATAAAACAAGCTGAATAGAGAGGTTTTTCAGAAAGCTTTTGTTGTTCAGCTTTTAAGACCCAGACCTGTGATGAACCTGATGAAGTCAGAACAAATGAAACAACAAATAAGAAGCATTACAGAGGCCCTGCAGCAGGCTATTTAAAAGGCAGTCCCCTTATCTCATCTCAGTAAATGGTTCAAGTCTGAATTCAGCTCAGAGGTCAAGGAGGTTATTAGAGAGGTAAACAGGGCTTGCAGAAAGTGATAAAAAAGACAGACAGAGAAGATCTAAGAGACCTATAGCAGACTCTACAACACAAAAAAGAAGAAGCTTATTAAGCTGATGAGAAACACTCATTAAGAAAGGGTGAAAGCAGCAGCAACAGACCTAAAAGATCTATAAAAGTTAATAAAGTGAGTAAAGAGCAGAGGCACTGCAAGTTAGACTTTTACCTCAGCTCTACAACAGCTGAATGAGACCTCAGCTACAAGATCAGAGGAAAAAGCTGAACTACTATACACAGCTTTCTTTTCAACATTCTCAGAGGCTGACCTCAGCAACATTGAGAACTATAAATACTCAGAACCTCTGCAGATGCCACTAATTGCAGAACAGAAACTTAGCAAAGTCATATTACAAGCTTCAGACAGTAAGGCCCCTGAGCCTGACAGCATACTGAACTGTATACTTTATCTCACTCTTCCTCACATCCTTCCACAACTCCTCTCACTATACAATTAATGTCTGAAGAGTGGAATCCATCTGAAGGCCTTCAAACACTCTATCACAGTAGTCCTCTGGAAATCAAATAAGGGAGACTACAGACTGGTGAAGGTGTAAAGATCAGTGGCACTCCTGAACACTCTGAGAAAGGCTATAAAGTCAGTGATGATGAGGAGAATAAGCTGAATGGCAGAGATCTATTAACTGCTGCTAAGAACACTTCTAGAAGAACAGAAAGGGGTGTCAACAGAGTACACAGTACATACTCTTATAAAGATCATTTAAAGAGCATAAAACTTAGACACATCAGTGACATTACTTCTCATGCTGAATGTCTCTGAGGCCTTTAATAATGTCTCTCACTAGAGACTTCTACACAATCTGAAGAAGCAATGCATTCTACTAGAGCTGATTAGCTGAATAGAGAGCTTTCTCAAGGGCTGAACCTCAACACTAAGACTCTCAGAGTATAAGTCAGAGTTATTCAGCATATATACAGACATTTCTCAGGGCTCACCTCTTTCACTAATCCTCTACCTCTTTTACAATGTGAACCTCTTAGATATAAGAAGCAGGAGTGACCTCAAGGCAACAGCAGTGAGTTGAATAGATAATGTGAGCTTTGCAGTGACAGAAGCTTCAGCAGCAGTGAACTGCCAGACACTTCAAACATTGCACATAGAGATGGAGGTCTAAGCAAGTAAGCACATGTTAGTATTCACTCCTGCCAAGTATGAGCTCATTCACTTCATAAATAAGTCAGGGAATCATGACACCTCTGCAGAACTGATCTTACAGATCAACAGAGTCTTCTCATTCAGAATATACTGAGTTCTAGAAGTCATTCTGAACTTACAGCTGAACTTTAAGACCCACATACAACACATTGAAGTGAAGGTGACAATAAGTCTGAGGGAACTGACAGCTATTACAGGCTCTACATGAGGCTTTGGCCTCAAGAACCTATAGAGGCTATACATCTCAGTAGTCCTTCTTCAAATCTTGTACTGCTGCTCAGCATGATATGTTGCAGATAGAGCTCAAGAGACAGTTATACACCAGTAGTACATTCTTCAGAAGCTCACTGCTATTCAACAATGTGCAGAATCAATTATAGCAGGGACTTTTTGAATAACAGCAGGCCCTGCTCTGAATGTAGAGCTTTTCCTGCTCTCTATAAAACAGCAGCTGAAAAAGGCTGCAGGGGATGCTACAGCCTGTATACTCACCTCTTCCATCTATCAGAAGCTTACAGAAGGTTGAAGACTTAAACAGAGAAGAGCACAGAAGCTATAAAGTCCTATAGAATATACAACAACACAGAGAAGAGTAGATAGTTAAATACTAGACACCTTATCAGAGATCAGACACCCATTTATGATCCTCTCTTAATGAAATCCACCAGCTATATACATCACCTCCTCTGCTGACACTGCCATCAGGGCACACAACATCAACACTCTATGCAGAGATAATGGAGTGCTTAACATCTTCACAGATGGGAGTGCCATTGAGAGCCATATAGAAGCAGCAGCAGTGGCTCTCAGACTAAATGAGAAGAGAATATGCTATATGAGCACAGAGGAAATGACCACAGTCTTTAAAGCTGAACTTCAGAGGATAGTTATAACTACAGTCATAACAATGACAATCAAGGAGACTCAGGAACAAAACCTGTAGGCAGTTAACATATATATTGACAATTAAGCAGCCATCTGGGCCTCAGTCAACTCAGGCAGGCAGTCAGGGCAGTACCTGCTTAGAGAGGTAGTTCAAGGTATTAACAGGCTGTGAGAGGCTGAGGTTCAGGTTCAGATTCATTGAATTTCAGCACATGTGAGAGTTTCAGAAAATGAGGAGGCGGACATAGCAGTGAAGACAGCAGCTTAGGGCCTGAGAGTATACTTAAGAGAAGTCTTCTACATGCTGACTACATGTAAGCAGAAGCTTCAGAAGAGGGTATTTAAATAATGAGCAAAAGAGTGAAAGAATGAAGTTACAGAAAGGACAATCTTCTATCTGAAGAAGGAATCTAACTCAAAAATCTTGATAAAGCACACAGGTGTCTGACAGCCCTTAAGCTTTCTAATCACACAGCTTCAGACAGGGAAAATCACCTTGACACACTACTTTCACAGGATTCAGAGGCAGGACTCATCAAGATGTTCATATTCACAGAACATTCAGACAGTTCAATACATACTTACAGAGTGCTTAAGAACTCAGAACCTTCAGAAGAAGCTATTAGAGCAGACTTATGATGTCTGAAGAATTCTTAAAGACTCAGCACTAGTTAAAGCAGCTGTCATTTTAGTGCTATGAGGCAACCTTCTGAGGCAGTTCCAGGATGTAACAGAGGCTTCAGGCAATCTACAGGCTCAGGAGAAGCCTTCAGAAGATTCTTGAACAGGCAGTTCTATGACTGCAAACCACTACTGACTGCAGGAAAGGCAATTAGTTGTTTATAGAAACATTCATCCTCTAAGATGACAGCCTGAGGGAGGCATTAGCTTTAAACTCAACAGAGACTAGAGGCATTGAGAGACACAGGCTTAGATTCTAATCAAGGGGCTTAGACAGTGGAAGGTGAAAGAATAGGCAGGGGTGAGCAAATGAAAGGTAGCAGTCACAGGGTTTTAGAGCCTACAACATACAATGAAGCCATTTACAATCACTTATTTACTTATATTTGCCTATTTTGTCTATTTATGCTGCACATAATGCGCTAGTCTTTGCTTAGTCACACAGTGTATGGCAGTGTTAGGCAGCCTCAGTTATCTATGAATAAACAATTAATCATTAATCACTTAGGTAGTATTTAAGTGGCTTCTAAGAGCTTCTAGACAATATAATCCTTTTCACACACACAAGTTTAGCTACAGCTTAACACACTTTCTAGGTGGTGGAGGTGGTACAGATCCCTCCTCACTATTTATTTCACTCTCTGACACTTCCTGACCTTTGTCAATGTTCTCAGTGTGCCCAGTTTGCTTGCACTTATTCACATTATTGAGTATAGAAGTCATATGAACTGATGAGCATCTAGAGAATTTGTCCTGCATAGTGATGGATGGTAAGGTCTTAGAGACCTGGTTAATGGAGTGATGAGTGACTGACAAGGGTGGTACTTCTGGTGTAGATGTATAGCCTGAGTGGCTATTGACTTCAGACTTCTCTGCTGGCGCCTGGCAACTATTGGCTCTGGAATCTCCTTCCCCAGTGATGCTTTCAACTGATATACATTCATGCTCTTCTTCTAGCATCTTTCCCACATTCTCTTTGTCCTGCCTCTTCTTTCATGCTCTCAGATCTTCCTCAGCTGGCTTATCCTTGATTGGCCCCTATACCAGCTCCTCATTCATTTCAATCACTTTCAGCCACTTGCTGACTTCAGTTTTCCAGTCTCCCTTCTTGTCCTCTTACTGAGTGTGAATGACAAGTGCTGCTATATGTTTCCTCTTTTTAGTGTTGTAGTCAATTGCTTTGCTGTAGGCCGCTCTGCCTGAGTCTAGAGTGGTGTGTTTTGTGAATTCTTTCTTCATAGTGGGGGCAGGGGTTCTGAATAGCATTGTCTGGAATGATAAGGTATATGTTGTGTCTTTCTTGATTATGTTGTTTGTGAGTAAGGATTGGAAGTTGTTGGACTCATCAACCTCTTCTCATTATTTAAGTCATATTTAAGAGGACTTAGCATTGAGTTGTAATGTCCTACTATTTTGTCTTGGCCATCTTCAAATGGTTCATATGGTTTGAGAATATCTTCAATGGCTGATACTCCAGCGTGCAATCCTTGCATGATATATGAACAGGTGATGGAGGAATTGTGGAGGAGGTTGATGATTATGAGACTGTTGATGCTAGTAGGTACTTCACTGTTGTGAATGTTACTGCCCTCAATCCCGCCTTACTTCCCTGGTTTGTCATGGAGTGAAACTTAGTGGCAGTAACAAGGGTCTGTTTCTCTCTCTGAGGTGTCACTGCCCTCATCACTGCCTCACTTCCCCAGTTCACTGTAGGGTGAAATCTTGTGGCTAGGTTGTCAGTACAGTCTGTTGCCCTACTCACTGCCCCCACTTCTTATTGGCCTATTGTTCCTCCCTTGTGCCCTTGATGATGGCTGCCATCTGTAGCTGACTTTTCTCCCTTCAGTGTTCTACAGTGTCTATATCTCTAGCTCTTTTCAGTGTTTGTTGGTCCACTGTGCACTTCTGGATGTCATTGATCTGTCTGCCTTTATGTCATCACTCTGAGATAGTAGTAGCCTCACCTCTCACCCATTTTCATACAGGTGGTAGTCACTGGTGTTGATTATTGTGATGTGGATATTCTTATTCATTCCTCCTCCTCCAGTTACTGCTCTTCCTTAGTTCAACCATATTCATTTTGTGGTGCAGGTGATGTGCCTGCCTGCTCTTATTCCTTCCTTCACCTCAGGTTCCTGCTTCTTCCTCTGCTTTACATCTTCCACCCTCTTGTATTTGCACCATCAGCGCTATTGTTCAGTCAGACACTGGAGGTTTACTGATTTCCCTTTCCAGTAACTTCAGTCTCCTTCTTCTTCATACTCTGTTTGCCAGTCAGCTTCTGCTTTCCATCATTGAGCGTCTAATGTGTCTGGAAGTGTGTCATCTTCATCTCTGTCCAGGTCTATGTCCATCCATTTTTTGTATGCTCTTCAGGATTCCATTTATTTCTTAGTTCTTGATAGTTGTTCATTATTGATTTTTGCTACTGTCTTTCAGTCTTGGTGCTTTGATTCAAAATTGGTTTGTAGTACAAAGATCTTGATGTTGTTCATATAGTATTTCTCTTTCACTTCTTCTGATTTCAGTGGTCTTAGCCATAGTGATTTCTGATGTTGTTTCATCTTAGTTACAATGTATGACCCCTTAAATGGTGATGAGAGTTTGTAGCTGTGTTTTTTAGACTTTCATAATTGGTGAAGAAGTACTAGATCATCTTCTTGAGCAGAATGATTTAATTGCTCTGTTCTTTCTGCAACATTCTGTTGTTCTTCAAAGACTCAGTCAGTAGCTAGTCTTTGAATCTCATTCAGTGATGCCAGTCATGCTTTCAATGCTGCCTCTGCTATTGTATGTCCCTCCACTATTCAGGTTCCAACACTTGCAGCCACTGCTTTTAATCTAATCTCATTTTTGAAGGTATTCACACCTGTGACAAACTTTGATTCAAACTCAAACAACATTTGAGCTGAAGAATACCTGAATATTTAAATTAGTCACGTATTGGCTGCATTAATGACATATGGGAGGAACTTGTCCCACTTAAAGATATATTCTGCTGAGTGCATAATCATTGCTTGTAGCCCTTCTATCACAATTCAGACATATTGTTCTGCCAGGCTCACTGAAGACAGGTGACTGACAGGGGCTCATACATGCTTAACTCTCATCTCCTTCATCTTATCATCAAATGTTTCTATAAAGTGTTTGCCATTGTTGCTATAGACTACTCAGGGTCATTCAAAGATGTTTATAATACATTGAATAAAGAATTCAATGGTGTTTACAGAGTTCAATACTGGTAATAACATTGCTTATAGGTATCTTGTGATATAGTCAACGACAATGACTATAAATTGTGCTTCACTTTTGGCAATAGGGCTAAATGATCCTATATAATCAATTTCTATGCAGTTCAGTGGCTGTAGATGCAGGATAAGTAGAAGTTCTTATATTGATCTCAATGTTTCTAATGATTAGCAGTTGATGCACATCTTATAAAACTTCTCAATGTCTTGTTGTTGTGTAGGCTATCAGAATTTGCCTATTGATTATTGCATGGTGATATCTGTCAAAAAGTGTCTATAAACATTATGAAGAATTTCTAGAGCCCATTGAACTTCCTCAGGGTGTAGGCATTTTGATAGCTTTTCAGATTGTTCTCAATACATCAGCTCTGGAGTCTCCCCCTTAATTAAGACAAACCTCTTCACTCTTGTGTGTATAATCCTCTTTTCTGATTGTCTAAGGGAAGTAATACCTAAGAAATTCCCAGATTTCTTACACTCCACAATTTGTGAATACCATGGCTCACTTAATCAGTCTGCCCACTCTATCTGTCAGGGTTCCTCATCAGGACCCCCTGCTTGTCCATTATGCTCTTGATTATGTTCATCAGTTGTAGTACTCTCAGCATGTGCTCCCTCAACGGCAAACACTGATAGTGAGAATTCTGCCATGTCCTCTGAAACAGTGTACACTGACAGCCCATTAATCTTTAACAGGCTGTCTGCAATCACCATCTCCTTTCTCAGAACATGGTGAATTTCCATGTTGTACTCTGACAACTGCAGTTGCCACCTCACAATTCTTAATGAACTGATGTCTGCTTATAATGTCATCATGAGTGCTTAATGATCAGTGTAGACCTTGATAGGGTGTTTTACCCTGAGAATAAGCCATCTGCTTTCTTCTAGACTTCTCAGCACTGCTAGAGCTTCTCACTCTGTGGTGTAATAGTTGATTTCAGGTGGTAGGAACTGGAATGACATGTACATTACCACTCTCATGTTGTTGACATGGTCTGAGGACATAATAGTTCCTTCTGAAGTGTTGTATAGCTGAAATAAGCATCCTCCTGCTCCAAATTTGAATGCATCTGTGAACAGATGATACTGAATCTTCAGGTCACCACCTGATGTAGTATTCTTCAAGATCACCTCTTTAGCAGTCTTGAAAGCTGATTGCTGTTCTGGTCCTCAAACAAAGTCCACTACTGTCTGTACTTTCATCTTCCATCCTTTAATCACTTTGATTGTTACCTCCTCAATAATGGCTCATTTTATAATTGTGGTCAGGTCTGCCCGTCCAGGAATAAATGACTGAAGGAACAGAAGCATATAGATAAACTGCTCTAATGATGGCGCGTCATCAGAAGTTGAGTATTCTCTCATGACAGCTAACTTGTCTGCTGACAGTTGAATGCCTGTATTATTTCTTGTAAACTCAAGAATTCAGAGTTTCTCCACAAAGAACTTCAATTTTGCTGAGCTAATTGTAAGATGAGCCCACAATAACCTCAGAAAGTAGTGAGTGTGTAAAAACTCAACAAGTTCTTTAAATGTATCAGCTCCTCCAATATTGTCATTCACAAAGTGGTTAAACATAGTGTTGTCAAGTACATCAGAAAGTGCTGGTTTGAGATTTAATTCAGAGATATCTCCTATAGCTATATTCTTCAACCTAGCATACATTCCTGGTAATCTGATGAGGCCTTAACCCATTCATAGATAGCACATTTGCTCAAACACTGATGAGAATGCTGATTTATAAGTGTGTTCTGAGTGTAATGATACAGCTCAGTATCTGTTTAATGCATCTGCCTGAAATAAGCACTTGATATAGGACTGTGATATATTGTGCAGCACTGGCTCCATCTGTCTTATAGTATATTGTGCTTTAATGATGACATCATTGATTAAGATGAAAGCATGTACCATCTGTAGCTTATCACTATCCTGTTTTCTTGAGAACCTGGTTTTTACTGACTATGGCAATTGGCATTTTGCAATGATGTCAGCGTCAGTGAGTAATTTGAAGTGTATTCTTTGCTATTTCATTTCCTCTTGAGTGTATAAGGGTTGTTGAACCTTCTTTAGAATGACTTTCTTGTATGTTGAAATTCAATGAGTGACTAAGTCAGTTACAGACATTGATCTTACATCTTCACAGAATACATCCTGCTATGTGTTCAGAAGTCTAACAGCAGTTTTCTAACACTTTAATGTGTCTGCTAGGTCTCCTATCATCTCTAGAAATCTCTCTAGCCATTTTCAGAATTCTGAACTACCAGCTGTAAGCATCTTATGTCTGAACTCATTGGGCCGCCTCTTCACCGGGAATTTTAGACTCTTTAATCCAAATTCAGCCTCTTCCTGTAGGATGAACCTCAGTAAGTCAGATGCAGCCATTATCTCAGTAAAGCTGCTGTTTTGCTTGCATTGTTGGTACCTTCTTTCTTGTATTGTGGTGTCAGCCCATCTGATGAGGGGGCTTAATCTTATTGAGACTTTCTCTGACTTCTTCACTACCCCCCCCTTGCTTCTATTCTTCTCCAGCCACTGTTTCAGTACAGCTGATAGTCAACCCCATTAATTCTCATTAGGTGTTTATGAATCATTCTCTGTCAGTACTCAGACTCCTTGTCTTCATTCCATTCCTCAATTGTATATTTTATACTCATTGCTGAACTGTGCCAGCGTCCCCCCTGCTTGTTGATGGTAATCAGTTCTTACAGCTGGTGATCTTGAAGCCATTCAATAGCATTTATCTTGAAGATCAGGTTGAGATTTGGTCTGTTGATTGATCTCTGCTGTGTGGACTTCCTTAAGTATTCAGGACACCTTGAGCACTTTCCACCTTGCTTTTCTATTCAATGGCAGTGATTTCTTTAGCCACTTCTTTCATTCTTTCAGTGTTTCTCTCTGTCAACTCATTGCTCCTCTTGATGTCCTATATGTTTCTATAATCACCCCCTCTACTTTCTCCTCCTCCTCAATGCCACCCTCACCTCCATCTCCTGAGTGGGTTTCACTTGTAGAGATCAGGTCCTCTACAAGCAGGAAACTTTTAAAGGCTCCCATTCACTCTCCTTGTTGATGTCCTCTTCAAACTCCTCATTATATTCTTCTTCATTCTGTACTTAGTTAATGATTTCCTGCAGGACTAGTTTAATTCATTCTTCTTAAGTAAGATCTAGGTCTCTCAGGGTGTGTTGATTATAGAGAAGGTTTGCTCAATCAGCTTCTTCACTAACATAAATTTGGGGTGTTGAAATAAGTCTAAATGGATGTACTGTGTTGAGTTTCCTTCAGATGCTGTCATTGTCCTGAATTCAGTACTCACTCATGCTGTATATTTTCACTCCTTGAACTGACTACAGCTATAAGTGTTCTAGAAGGAGGAAATATAATGTGTTGCCTGAAATCACCTCTATCAGTATTTTCTTTGTTGACCTGTTCACTTCAATATTGATGTATGTGTATCTCAGCAGGACTGTTCAGTCTCTGTTGACAACTTTTATAAAGGTGAATGAGTCTGAAGTGATTTAGAGGTTCAGCTTCCTGACAACTCTCTCTGATATTAAGTTGAGAGTTGATTCAGCATTAATTAAGACCTTTGTAAGCCTGTATTAAGCTGAATTACCTGCTTGAGCCCAGGCCTCAACTTCTGTGTAGAAGTTGCCTGTAACAAGTAACTTAACTGACTCTACACTTGATCTCACCTGCATTATTGCCTCAGCCACTTAGATGGTATTGGTTGTCTGCTGAGCATACTTCATGTTGTTAACTTCCTTGAGTGGTCTTGGTTTCACCTTCTTATTTGAGTTGATCTTTAGTCTGCTGGTAGAGGTTATTACCAGCTGTAAGGCATCTGCTAACTGGGCCTGTACTCAAGGAGATTTATGGGCCAACTGCATGATTGAAATTGAAACCACTGTGTTCCTTAGAAATCCTGCTGCATTTCACAGGTTCTGTTTTCCCATCTTCTGTAGTGGATATGAGACTCATCATAGTACCTGTATCCTGCTGGTTATTGATGTTGTGTCTTTTGATGTTGATGGGCCTTAGACACTTTCTAGGCCTGCTTTCCTTGCATTTCTCTTAGAGCCTGCAATTTGTTCTTTAATGACAGCTTCCACCTCCTCTCCTGGCTGGCTTGAGTGGGAGGTGTAGTATACTTCAGTGCAATTCAAATCATGTATTGAGCCTAAATAGTTCTCATTGATATGCATGTCCTCATCCTCACAGTTATAGCTGAATAGCAGGTAGTCTAGGGGTGGTCTGTTTTCCTTATGAGTGACTTCCACCTGTGCCACCATTTCCCCTTGTGGGTGAATGGGAGCATTATTCATTGTGTTTTCAACCCTTCAGTTGTTACTTAAACTGTCATTATTACCCTCTCTCACTTTTAGCTTGACTTGATGCTGCTTACAGATCTGCTCTCTCACTTCTTGTGACACTTCCTGACCTCAACAGTCTGGAACCATGTGATTCAGTTGACAGCACTGATAGCATATGACATTCTGTTGATCTGCCATGTTTTCATTGACTTCTGATTGTCTGTTATCAGTATTGATGTTACAGATGGTAGTATTCAGTGGTGCTGCTGGTCAGTAACTTCCTGACATTGACAGTTGACTAATGTTGAACCCTGATAGATGATTGATTAACATCCGCATATTATCAGTGTTTGATCAAGTGGATTCAGTATTGTTCCATCATGACATGGGTGAGGGCCAAGTCTGTGCCTTTCAGCCCATGATATCTATTGTCATTAGGCTGCTTCTTCTTCTGTTTTAGAGCCTGGTCATCATCATCTGCTCCTTCAATGATTTAAATAGTGTCCTCCAGCTCTTTATTCTCTGTCTTCAGAATTATAGCTTGAACAATTCATTTAGTGATTGTGTTATTCAATTTTAAGGTTAACTGTCTCAATAATTCATTGTGTAGTGATATAAAGAGTTTATGCTTGATCTCTCTAACCTCTTCAAAGTAGTCATGTAGCAGTTTCCCACCTTGCTTCAACTTGAATAGATTTTTAATGGCCACTGCCTTTAAGTCTTCTGAGTCTTCAGTTGGGAACCACTTTTGAAGAGCTTCTGAGAGAAGTGTGAAGCTTTCTCTAATACTCTTAAGTTGAATCTTTATCCACTTCTACACAATTGATTGTTCTTCAGTGTTCAACATTAACAAGTATGCCTTTGCCTTGTTTCATTCCACTTCTGTGGCAAACATATTTACCATTGAGAGGAATTCATATTTTACAAATTGGAGAAACATATTCAGATTGTCATCTTTCTCCTTATTAAACTCTGGGATCCTAAAATTTGTCCCCATGCTCACTGATGCCTGTTCAGGTTGTGTAAAACTGGTAGTAGATCTGATCAGTGATGTGCTTAGAAGTCATTGCCCTGAGTGATGAACATCAAAGTTTAGTAGCTGAAGGAGTCAATCTGATTAATCCTGAGTGGCTTCAGGTTGTGCTGCTGGGGTATGTTTGCAGGTGCTTCTTGCTAGACTTTGTAATCAGTCAATAGGTTGTGGTATGGATGTCCTTGAGTTTTGGATGAACTACCACTTATAGGGTGATTGACAATTGCACTTAGGCCTACTGTAGATTCTTGAATGGTCTGGTCACTCTGGCTTCATTTTCTTCCACTGTTGAACAGAGGGTGAACATTGTCTGAAGACATTTCAGACATCTTCTCATTCTTGTCTTCTGACACTGGAGAGTGAGGGTGTTCCACCAGGTTGAAGATGGGAATTGGTGATAACTGCTCATCAGACACCTCTTGTCTGCTGTCATCATCATCCTCTTGTATCTCCTTTTCTGATGGCAGTGATAGGCGTTAAATACTTGACATCAACCTTGCTCTATGTGGCTGGTGGCTCTCTGGTCTTCTTGCCTTTCTTGAGGGAGGGGAAACATGATGGGGGGGGAAAAGTTGATATTCAAACAGTTCTCTTCTCGCTCACTTAGTAGGGGGGGGCGTGCTATTATACCCCTCACTAGAGGTTGTTGCCTAACGCTCAGACCTTCCTGACTGGCAAGACTTGCTTTTTTCTTTCTCATAGATGATTGCCGAAATGGCCTAGCTGGGTATGACGTCGTAAGGGGCAGAGAAAGAGAACAAAAAAAAGGGGGGGGGGTACTTTGTAAAAGGAATAGGGGGGGAACTTCGTAGAAGAATACTGTTGCTTGGTACTCGGCGAGCTTCCAGCCGTAATGAGAGGTGATGAGGATTGCCACTTGTGGATGTGAAGTTGATAGTTGAGAGAAATCCCAGTTCAGCCCCCACTTGTTGGGTCTCTATGGTGCGGAGGAGAAAGGTGGTGGCAATGAAGTCATATTCTATGGGTGGTTGTAGCTAACTAGAAAAGTGGACTCCAGCGACGTATTATACCATGCCTCACACTAGCCCGTTTCGGCTCATTTGCTCCACACCGTATTGTGTAGTACATGTTGGGCACCCAGTTGGGTTTGACTCGAGTTGAATGTTATCAGTTGCACTAAGAAGCTTCCTTGCACTGGCTGCGATTGCCTTTTGCCTGGATAGCTCGGTTGTGCAAGGTGACGTTCAACTGACGGTGTGTGGTCCCATCAGCTCCTCCTTTGTTTTCTGGTGACCTGCGCAGGGAGCACTACTTGAGAGGCTGAGTGTTCAATTCGCGCTGTCGCAGCAGTGTCGCTTAATCTGGAACCTCAGGCCAATCAGTGTGCTGAGCCTGCAGTCTTCTGTTTCGTTTCGTTTGGTTTCTTGTGTCAGCGGGGCGCTGACTGTGTTTGGGGGGGAGTTGTTGGGCGCCCAGTTGGGTTTGACTCGAGTTGAATGTTATCAGTTGCACTAAGAAGCTTCCTCGCACTGGCCGCGATTGCCTTTTGCCTGGATAGCTCGGTTGTGCAAGGTGACGTTCAACTGACGGTGTGTGGTCCCATCGGCTCCTCCTTTGTTTTCTGTACAGTCGATTGATGATTGATTGATTTATTCATAGGTGACCGAGGCTGCCTAACGCTGCCATACACCATGTGACTAAGCAAAGACTAGCGCATTATGCGCAGCGTAAATAGGCAAAATAGGCGAATATAGGCAAATAAATGGTCGCAAATGGCTTCGTCGTATGTTGTAGGCCCTAAAACCCTGTGACTGCCCCCCCCCATTTGCTCGCCCCTACCTATCCTTCCACCTTCCACTGCCTAAGCCCCTTGATTGGGACCTAAGCCTGTGTCTCCCAATGCCTCTAGTCTTTGTTGGGTCCAAAGCTAATGCCTCCCTCAGGCCGTCACCTTAGGGGATGAACGTTCCTATAAACAACTAATTGCCTTTCCTGCAGTCAGTAGTAGTTTGCGGTCATTGAACCGCCTGTTCAAGGATCTTCCGGAGGCTTCTCCTGAGCCTGTAGATCGCCCGAAGCCTCCGTTACATCCTGGAACTGCCCCAGAAGGTTGCCTCGTAGCACTAAAATGGCGGCTGCTTTGACTAGTGCTGAGTCTTTGAGAATCCTTCGGACATCGTGAGCCCGCCCTAATAGTTCCTCCCGGAGGTCCTGGGTCCTTGGGCACTCTGTGAGTATGTGTCGGACTGTCTGGATGCCCTGTGAACATGGACATCTTGGTGAGTCCCGTCTCTGAATCCTGTGGAGGTAGTGTGCCAAGGCGATTTTCCCTGTCCGTAGCTGCGTGATTAGGGAGCTTAAGGGCCGTCGGACACCTGTGTGCTTTGTCAAGACCCCTGAGTTAGGTTCCTTCTCCAGATGGAAGATCTTCCTTCCTGTGACCCCATTCTCCCACTCTTTTGCCCATTGCCTAAATACCCTCTTCTGAAGCTTCTGCTTGCATGTAGCCAGCATGTAGAAGACTTCCCTTGAGTATGCTCTCAGGCCCTGAGCTGCTGTCTTCGCCGCTATGTCTGCCTCCTCATTTCCTGGAACTCCCACATGTGCTGGAATCCAATGGATCTGGATCCGGACCCCGGCCTCCCGCAGCCTGTCAATACCCTGAACTACCTCTCTAAGCAGGTACTGCCCTGACTGCCTGCCTGGGTTGGCCGAGGCCCGGATGGCTGCTTGATTGTCGACATATATGTTAACTGCCCACATGTTTTGTCCCCGGGTCTCCTTGATTGTCATTGTCATGGCTGTGGCCATGACTATCCCCTGAAGTTCAGCCCCAAAGACTGTGGTCATTTCCTCTGTACCCATATAACATATCCTCCCTTCCTTTAGCCTGGGAGCTACTGCTGCTGCCCCCACATGACCTCCGATGGCGCTCCCATCTGTGAAGATGTCAAGCACCCCGTCATCTCTGCACAGGGCGTTGACGTCGTGCGCCCTGATGGCAGCGTCGGCGGAGGAGGCGATGTATATGGCTGGTGGGTCCCACCACGGGGGGACCACAAATGGGTGTCTGGTCTCTGGTAGGGTGTCTGGTATCCAACCATCTACCCTCCCCTGTGTTGTTGTGCGTTCTATAGGGCTCCATAGCTTCTGTGCCCTCCTCTGTCTGAGTCTCCGACCTTCTGTAAGCTCCTGATAGATGGGAGAGGTGAGTATACGGGCTGTAGCATCTCCTGCGGCCTTTTCCAGCTGCTGTTTCATAGGGAGCAGGAAAAGCTCTACATCCAGAGCAGGGCCTGCTGTTGTTTGAAAAGCCCCAGCTATAATTGATCCGGCGCGTTGTTGGATGGCGGTGAGCTTCTGGAGAATGCGCTGCCGGCGTATGACTGTCCCTTGAGCTCTATCTGCGACATACCATGCCGAGCAGCAGTACAAGATTTGGGGGAGGATCACTGAGATGTATAGCCTCCGTAGGTCCTTGAGGCCAAAGCCCCATGTGGAGCCTGCAATGGCTGCCAGTCCCCCCAGGCTTGTCGTCACCTTCGCCTCAATGTGTTGTATGTGGGCCTCAAAGTCCAGCTGTGAGTCCAGAATGACTCCTAGAACTCGGCATGTCCTGGATGGGGAGACTCTGTTGGTCTGTAAGACCAATTCTGCAGAGGTGTCGTGATCCCCTGGCTTATTTGTGAAGTGGATGAGCTCATACTTGGCAGGGGCGAATACTGACGCGTGCTTGCTTGCCCAGGCCTCTGCCCCTATGTGCAATGTTTGAAGTATCTGGCAGTTCGCTGCTGCTGAAGCCCCTGTTACTGCAAAGCCCACATCATCTATCCAACTCACTGTTGTTGCCTTGAGGTCGCTCCTGCTCCCCATGTCCAAGAGGTCCGCGTTGTAAAAGAGGTAGAGGATTGGTGAGAGAGGTGAGCCCTGGGGAATGCCTGTGTGTATGCTGAATGGCTCTGACTCATACTCTGGGAGTCTTAGTGTTGAGGTCCGGCCCTTGAGGAAGCTCTCTATCCAGCTAACCAGCTCTAGTGGGATGCGTCGCTTCTTCAGGTTGTGTAGAAGTCTCTGGTGAGAGACATTATCAAATGCCCCAGAGACGTCCAGCATGAGGAGTGATGTCACTGGTGTGTCTGAGTTCCATGCCTTTTGAATGACCTCCATGAGGGTATGTACTGCGTGTTCTGTTGATACCCCTTTCCGTCCTCCTAGAAGTGTTCTCGGCAGCAGTTGATAGGTCTCTGCCATCCAGCTTATTCTCCTCGCCATCACTGACTCCATAGCCTTCCCCAGAGTGTTCAAGAGTGCCACTGGTCTGTATGCCTTTGCCAGTCTGTAGTCTCCCTTGTTTGGTTTCCGGAGGACTACTGTGGTAGATCGTTTGAAGGCCTCCAGATGGATTCCGCTCTTCAGGCATTGGTTGTATAGTGGGAGGAGTTGTGGAAGGATGTGGGGGAGGGTCAGATGAAGTATGCTGTTCGGTATGCCGTCGGGCCCAGGGGCCTTGCTGCCTGGGGCTTGTAATATGGCTTTGCTGAGTTCCTGTTCTGCAATTAGCGGCATCTGCAGAGGCTCTGGGTACTCATAGTTCTCGATGTCGCTGAGGTCAGCCTCTGGGGGTGTTGGAAAGAAAGCCGCGCGTAGCAGTTCAGCTTTTTCCTCTGGTCCTGTAGCTGAGGTCCCATCCAGCTGTTGTAGAGCTGGGGTAAAAGCCTGGCTTGCAGTGCCTCTACTCTTCGCCCACTTTGCTAACTTCCATAGGCCTTTTGGGTCTGTTGCTGCTGCTTCCACCCTTTCTCGGTGGGTGTTCCTCATCAGCTTGGCGAGCTTCTTCCCCTTTGTGTTGCGGAGCCTGCTATAGGCCTCCCAGGTCTCCTCTGTCTGTCTTCTTTGCCACTTCCTGCGAGCCCTATTTACCTCTCTGATAACCTCCTTGGCCTCTGGGCCGAATCCAGGCTTAGACCATTTGCTGGGTTGGGATAGGGGGACTGCCTTTTGAATAG
The DNA here is from genome assembly GCA_965277795.1 of Lapillicoccus sp. Lineage (GTDB taxonomy): Bacteria > Actinomycetota > Actinomycetes > Actinomycetales > Dermatophilaceae > Lapillicoccus. Next base: position 4,555,543 of record OZ255840.1, on the reverse strand, counting down.
CCTGCTGCAGGGCCTCTGTAATGCTCCTTATTTGTTGTTCCATTTGTTCTGGCTCCATCAGGTCCGTCACAGGTTCAAGTCTTGGAAGCTGAGCAACAAGGGCTTTCTGAAAAGCCTCTCTGTCCAGCTTGTCCCATTGTCTGTGTGTTGTGGGTGTGGCCTCTGGTGCTTCCAGGAGCAGTGTTGTTACTATTGGTAGGTGATCTGAGTCATGGCTCTCATCCTTGACCTCGCAGCTCGCCAGCCTCTGTGTCACTGAGGGTGTGCCTAGAGCAAGGTCGATTGTGCTCTTTGATTCTCCAGCCCTCCATGTAATGGAACCCTGAGGGAGTAGAAGAGATAGTTGTCTCTCATCTATGATGGTTAGCAGCTGCTCTGCCTCCCTGTCTCCCTCAATCCCCAGGCCCCCCCAAGCAGGGTGATGTAGGTTGAAGTCTCCAACCACCACATGTTGCCCGTCTGAGTCCTCCTCAAACAAGTTGTTCAGTCGTTCCAGAGTCTCCGTGACATCCCCCCTAATGGCCTCCCGATAGATGTTGTGGATGTGAAGGCACTTCCTCTGCTTGTGCTCCATGTATTGCAAGTCCAGGGTGATTAGGTCCTTTGAGTGTTCCTTAAAGGTCCATTTCGCTCTGTCCAGCCGGGTATTCACAAAGAAACATACCCTGGCAGGCCCAAGTTCCAGGTCTATAGCAGTGGGGTAGACCAGGTGAAAGCGGTCCTTACATGGATGATGGGTGCTGTTGTTGAATGAATTCCTCCATGGCTCTTGAATCGCCAGAATGTCGTACTCCCAGGTCTGTGGGTCTCGAAGCATGGAGGCCATAACTTTGTTGCGTGATTTCATGGTGTTGTGCTGTAAGATAGTCAGATCTGAGTGTCCTGACATTAGAGGCTGGTGGAGGTTATAGTGTCTGTAGTTGGGTTCTCTAATTCCCTATTCAATTCCGCCTCTCCATCCACCTCCTCTGAGCGGGTTTCTAGGGTAGAGGCAGGCTCTACTGATTCCGATGCCTCTTCCCTGCCCCTGGCTGCGCCTTTTTGACTCGCTTCCCACTCCGCTTCTGCGTCTATGTGTTGTTGTTTCAAGGACTTGGTGATGCTGCGTTTGGCCCTGCCATTGTTGCTGATATCGCCTAGGGGGGTGCGGTTACTGCCAATTTTTGTGGGGGACGCAGGGCGTTTTCCATTGGTGTTCAGAGTCAGTCCTGGCTTGGGTGTGGGTAGTGCCGGCGTCTTTTGAAGTCCCCTGACCACTGATGCCTTTGACGGCGCGGCGTTCGCCCCTGTTCGGGTGGGGGGGAGGTTGTTGGTGGGGGTGTGGGTGCCTGCTTGTGGGGTACTCGATGGTATGGGGGCTGGTTGGGTGATGGAGGGAGCTGCTGAAGACAGAGTCTGAGTGCTTGCAGTCAGTACCCTCCATCGGGTCTGTTTTGTATTACGTGCCGCCTGCACGCGTATCACTTCTTTCTGAAACTCCGGGCACTTGCTGTCTCGGGCTCTGTGTGGTCCTCCACAGCTCGCGCACTTCCTCTTCCCCAGGTCTTTGGAGGGGCAATCCTCTGACCTATGTCCCTCAGCACATATGCCACATTTCTGCTGTCCACCGCATTGGGCACTTATGTGGCCATATCTGTGGCAGCGAAAGCACTCCTGGATTCGGCAAGCTCTGTCGTATAGTTCCGTCTTCTTGTATTCTGAGTCCCAGATTAGGCCTGTCTGTAGGGCCACATTGGCCTGTTCAGCGTCCGTGAATTCCACCACCATGGAACCGGCGGCGCGCTTTGGGACACATAGCCACCCCACATAGCTGATCGGGATGTCCTTCTCGTTCCCAATTTTGTGGTTCTCAGCCTGGATGCGGGCTATGGTCTGCTTCTGGTTGTCCATTCGGATGCTGTTCGCCGGGATTCCATGGGCAATAACGCCGTATGTTGTCGCCACCACCTTGCTTGCCCCGAAGGCCTTAGCCCAGCTGGGGTTGGTCTGCAAGGCCTCCTTCTCCGCCACTGTCTGGGTATATATCGCCAAGTCTCCAGACCTTAGCTGCTTAGCTGCTGCCACCCGTATGGACGCGATGTTGGGGTCAGTGGCTGCTTGGATGTGGCTGGTGACTCGGTCACGTAGGGCCTTGGGTGTGAGGGTGCGGCAATGGTCAATGTGTGTTGGGTCCAGCTTGACAACAACCCTACGGTCGTCCGGTGTCGAAAGGTCAATATGTGTGCCTTCAGTGCTTTGTGCCGCAAATGTGGACGGAAAGGAGGCTGCTGAGGGTGGAGGCATCGCCTGGGCAGCCACCTGCGCCCACAGCCGTGTGTTTCGGTAGCCTGTCGTAGCGGACGAGTTCGAGCTCCTATCGACGGGTGTCTCAAGCAGGTTCTTCGTTATAGTAGTATTTTGCTCCACTGAGTCCATTCTCCGAACCAAAGCCCCCAAATCTGCTGCAATTTGGGCGGTTCCTGGCTGGTTCAGCACTCGCTCCGCCAGTTCCTTGGCAGAGACAACGAAAGCTTCGATGTACGACCATTGTACGGTCTTCTTGGGTCTGCCGTCCTTAGCTTTGCCGTTGGCGAAATCCAGGAGTGTCGTCGCTTCGTGCTTCAAATGTGTGGCGTGCTCAGGTAAAGGTGCAGGTATCACTCCTATCTTCGGCCATGACACCCCCGACATCGTTCCCTATGCTTGACGCGTGTCGAACGATAGGGGGCGGCGGGGCGGATCTAGGGCTTCGATTTTTAGTTTTATAGGGCTTGGTTTGGTAGGGTTATTTCAAAAATTAGGGTTGAGCTTTTCGGTGGTGTTTTTTCTTTCTGTACAGTCATGGACGCGAATTCCCCAGACACCATTCCCTTTCCAGTATCATGTTGCGTTACCTGCACCTTCGATTAGCCACATTATGCGGCCCAGTGTCCCGAAACCCCGTCCCCCGGGGTGCCCCCAACGCTAGTATGGATAAGTACGGATACGGTAGGGTGGAAGGGCGACCAGGGAGGGGGTGGGGTGGGTGAATTCCTAAGTAGGCTAGTGTCACTACTAATCGGGAATTCACTCACCCCTTCACCCTACCACCCTACGTACCGTATCCGTACTAGCGCCCGGGGGCCCCTCGGGGCCGGTTTCGGAACACTGAAAATATATGCCGTTCTGACTGACATGGCTGACCTTGAGGAAGAAGGATAACGGAGAACTGTCTGCTTGCTCTGTCCGAATTTCGGCTGTTCGTGTCCAGTAGCTGGCTCCATGGGGTCCAATGCCCTTGATTTGGGTTCCTGGAGGGAGTTCTGGACTGATCAGTTACTGTATGAAGTCTCATTATTGCGTCGTTGTCAGACTTGCTAGAACATTCTCGTCCACAAACTGAATCCATTTTTCTGGAATGTCTATCTCCTTGTCCCATATCACCTCGTCCGCCATCTCTGCTTCCGAATCAGCTGGCAACACGGGATCAAAGCAGAAAATTGGTGTCAAAGATATATATTCGACGAAGAAATTGTATGTAGGAGTATCAATCCGCAACGCGCTCTTACCATAATTGAAGTGGCGAAGCTGCTCCTTCTTGAGGGACAAAGGCTTTGAGGCTTCAGCGTTTTTGAGTGTTTGGGTTGGCTGCTTCTCTCTTCCGCTGAAACCCCGCCACCATCCAGCCATTCTACGAGAATAGTTGGATAAGGTGACGCTCTAGGGACGGAAAGGTGTAGGATTTGATGCGCTGGTAGGTCACTGTGGTTAAGTGCAGCCTTTCGTGCTTAATAATCGGCTAATCACCGCCAAGTAACACCCTACATAAAATAGTTCGGGGTGTCGAAGGTCGTATATAACACAATAGGTTTGATTCCTATTGGCGCTCCTTTTGTGGTCTAAGTGTGTTGTGGCGACCTTTCTCGGGGTACTCAGCAGTCACGAAGTACCACGGCAGGATTCTGCGTCTATGCACTTGAAGGAGGTGGGCGGGAAGCTACTTCGTGGTCATTTCGTCGTCAGCTCTGGATGATCAGATGACTGGTACCACATATTCCCCTCGCTGTCCTCCACTACGACAACCCGCACGGGGAAAACACGATTGGCCAGATTATAGTGAACGGCACGGACTTGTGCAGAAATCGACTCGGCTGGCGGCCGCAGTCTGCAAGTTCGAGCGCAAAGGGAAAAAGCAATATACTATCGCCACCTCTTGACTGGTACAAATTATGATGGACTCGATAATTGGAGGTCAACCTGGCCGAATCCACCTTAAGCCTCAAGTGGAGGCGCAGTACCCAATTTGACCTTGGAAGCTCAGGGTTTCGTGAATGCCCCGAGGCTAAGTTTGAAATTCTGCTTCGCGGGGAACAAACAAATACATGGCTAATCTAATGCATTTCTCCCCAGAGAAGGCTGTTTCACCCCAGAGCCTACAATTTGAGACAGTCTTACAGTAGCGCTAGACTAATACCTCCGGGGGGCATGGTTCTATTTTGGCGCGAGTCGATAGCAGAGAGATACGTAAACCACTGGCTCAGAACACAGAGTACTTTGGTTATGGAGCAGAGGACACTCGTCAATATTGCAAATTTGATCCCTGATGAACCTGTGCCAAATACTGCCTTCATAATCAAAGGCTGTCAACCTTGACAGTTACTGTCCGCTACGAAGTTGAACAGACGATCCAGGCTGCCAGACAAGAAGTAGCAACACAGACCCGGCTGGGACTTAGACTCTGCCGCCTCTGTTAACGGTATGCGATACTCCTAATTACCATCCTAATGGCTTAACATGCTGACAGCTCTTGGGTTATTATAGAGCGCAGCTTAAAGCTCTGGCTTAAGTTGCAATGGTATGGGCATTAAGATCATGGAGCATCAGTGGCATTTTAAGCAGGCCAAAACAGATTCCTCCAACTCTGGTCGGTCGTTCTTTACCCGCAATCTCATTAGAGACAATAGCGAGCCACCATCCGATAACGAAAAAGGACCTCTGGGACTGACCACCCTGTTCACGCCGGAGGAAACAGCTATCGCTGATCTTGTCTTTGTACATGGGTTGGGGGGAGGCTCGCGAAGCACATGGACGAAGTCGCAGGACTCGGCGCTCTTTTGGCCCCGAGAGTGGCTTCCACAAGATGAAGGATTTAGGGATGTTCGCATACATAGTTTTGGATACAACTCCAATTGGGAGAAGGAAAGCACTCTCAATATTCATGACTTCGCGAAGTCGCTTCTTGGCTCTATCAAGGATTGTCCTACTATTCCCCAAGAATCAAGCGTACGTCCTCCTGACTCGTTTCTGATTTCTCCTCCAGAGCCTTGTCATTCTGGCTGTCTCAAAGTGCCTTCAATAACTTCTGTTCTACAGGCTTCACTCGTTCTTTTAGGGCATAGCATGGGGGGCCTTGTAATCAAGAAGGCCTTTATACTCGCCCGACAGCACCTAGACTTTGAGCAGCTTGCTCGTCGAGTTCGCACTATTTTCTTCCTGGCAACTCCTCATCGAGGCGCAGACCTCGCACAACTGTTGAGCAAGATACTCCAGATATCTTCCGGGGCTAGGCCTTTTGTTACAGATTTACACCGCAATTCGCTGGCAACGCAATCAATCAACGATGAATTCCCTCAGCACTGTCAAGGCCTACAACTCTACTCTTTCTACGAGACACTTGCAACCAATTATGGGTTGGGTAAAAGCCTTGTCGTAGACAAAGACCTGGCCACTCTAGGATATCACAATGAACGAACAGAATACCTGAACGCCAACCATCGTGATGTCTGTAGATATACGACTCCACTTGACCCCAACTATCTGACAGTTCGAAATGCTTTAGCTTCGACCATCGAAAGTCTCCGAAGTCAAGTTGTGGGATCGAAGCGTGATCTCGACAGCGAGCAGCACCGAATTCTTGATGGCTTCCTCGGTATATCCGATGCCCCTGAGGATGACCTTATGAACTTTGACGCACGACGGATGAAAGGATCCTGTGAGTGGCTAATGGGAAAGGCGAATTTTCACAGGTGGCGAGATTCCTCAACTCGGCAAATGTATTGGATCAGTGCAAAGCCCGCCGCAGGGAAATCGGTGCTTTCTAGATACATCATCAGGCATTTGAAGAACCTAAACCGAGATTGCAACTTCTATTTCTTCTCTTACGGCCACAAAGTAAAGTCGACCATCAGTTCTTTTCTACGATCAATGGCATGGCAAATGGCTGTTATGCACCCTGAGGCCTTGGAAATTGTTCTCAAGGTGTGCGAGAAGGACGACCAGCTCTGCAGAGCAGACCATCGTACTATTTGGCGCAAACTGTACCTGGAAGGAATCCTAAAATTGAAGCTTGATAGGCCTCAATATTGGGTGATCGATGCACTAGATGAGTGCAAAGCCGACTCTGAACTGGTACCTTTACTCTTGAAAGCGTTGGAGATTTTCCCTGTACACATTCTGGTCACTTCACGGAACCGATTCGAATCACACAGACAGATAGTACATTCCAACCCTGAAGTCACGTCTGAAGAAATCCTAGTGGAAGATTCCAGGTCTGACATATTAATGTATCTCAACGCAAACATGAAGCTTCTTCCCTCAGTCAGCGAAGAAGCCCGTCAAAACATGGTCAATCAAATACTCAGCAAATCTGCCGGATGTTTCTTGTGGGTCAGCTTAATACTGCAGGAGCTGAGGCAAGTTCACACATCTGCCGAGATTCGTCAGGTTCTCGAAGATGTTCCTTCTGATATGGGCGAGTTATATTCACGGATTCTCGACTCGATGTCCAGAGCACCTTACGGCAAGCTGCTTGCAAAGGCAATACTAACCTGGACTGTCTGCTCAACGCGGCCTTTGACCACAGATGAGCTATATCATGCTCTTCAGATTGACATCAAAGACACTATAGACGATATTCGGAAGGCCATTATAGCGAGCTGCGGCCAATTAGTCTATGTCAATGAACAATCACAAGTGCAGATGGTGCATCAGACGGCACAGGACTTTCTCCTCAGGGCTGAAAACACTTCAGAGTTTGCAATTGATAGGAAAACAGGTCATAAAAGGCTTGCTATGACATGTCTGCAATACCTCAACGGCAACGAATTGAAAAGCTCACGGCATCGAAAGCTCAGTGTTAGTAATATTTTCAGAGACCCTTGCCCTTTTGTGGCCTACGCATGCAACTCGCTTTTTGAGCACATCACTCACGTCTCATCAACGGACGACGATATCTTAACCGGCTTGGCGAAATTTCTTAGTTCTTCAAACGTGTTATCCTGGATCGAATATCTTGCCCAAAATTCTGATCTCGACTGCCTGATTCGAACAGGCGAAGCCTTCAGGCACCTCTTGCAGAGAAGATCAAAGCACATGTCCCCTTTCGGCAAAGAAGTTGTGACTCTGGACTCATGGGCCATGGATCTTGTACGGCTTGTTACTAAGTTTGGCAAGAACTTGTCAGCCTCGCCTTCCTCAATCGTACATCTAATTCCACGTTTTTGTCCACCTGATAGTGCGCCTAGGAAACAATTTGGGGCATCTGCGCGAGGAATTGCCGTACTTGGGCTCTCCGCTACAGCTTGGGACGACTGTTTGTCAACTATTGTTTATACACGGGAGCACCCATCAGCTATAGCATGCTCCGCTAAACATTTTGCGGTCGGACTAACCAGTGGGAAGATTGTAGTCTATCACGAGATGACCTGTCAGGAGGCCCACACATTGCAACATCAGGAGCCCGTAAAACTCCTGCAGTTTGGGGAAACGGGAAACATTCTTGCTTCATCGGGTATGAAAGCGGTCCGCATATGGGATGTTACTGCGTGGCAACAACTGTGGAAGTTTGACATCTCTCACCAGTGCATGTCACTTGCGCTCACGGACGAAGATCGACTTCTGCTCGGAGCGCTGAAGAAGAACCAGCTAGCGATCTGGGATCTTACCACTGGTCTCCCAAGGGAACCTGCAGATTGGACTCAGGATCTTGAGGGTCGACGGGCTCATTCATTCCGCCGGCCCACTGCAGCTGCATTCAGTATGGAGCTAGGTCTTTTAGCTGTAGTTTACCGAGGTCAAGACTTACTTCTTTGGGATCTTGAGAGGGATGCTTTGTACGAAACATACGGGAAAGAAACCGGCACCCGCCTGGGTGAGAAAAGAACCGCTAATGCTACAGTATGGAGTCTGGTTTTCAGCCCAGCTCCGTCGGCGACTCTTCTTGCAGCTGCGTACTCGGACGGAGACCTCGTCTTGTTTGACACCTCTGAAGGTGTGGTCAAAGAAATGACGTTGGCTAATGCGCAGACGCTCGCTTCCTCTCCGGATGGGCGTACGCTAGCCAGTGGAGACTCATCCGGCACAATACAGTTATTCGACTTTGAGTGCCTGAAGCTTTTGTATCGCATCAAATCAGAAGACAACGGTATAAAGTCGCTAGCGTTCAGTGGGAATAGTCGTCGTTTGCTTGATATACGGGGCTCGCAATGTCGAGTTTGGGATCCGACGGTTTTATTTCGGCAAGATGCTGATGAAGACCACAGTGACACAGTCTCTATCTCAACAGTACCTCAAGAGATCTTATTAGAGGCTTCTGAAGATCCGACCTTGATCACAGCATTAGCATGCCATGAACGGGGAGAGGTGATCTTTTGCGGCAAAGAGAACGGATCGATTTGTCTCTACGAGACCAAATCCGGTCGACAGATGAAAGAGTTATTTAGCCACGCAGATGGAGTCGCTATTGTATCACTCTTCTTCGACGACGAAAGTCACATTCTGAGCAGCGCTGACTCGTCCAGTCGAGTGATGATCCATGAGCTGGTCCATCAAAAGAACGCTTGGGAAACCGCTGAGGCTATGTTCAGCCATCGCACTGGTGTGGCCGTGGATCAACTGTTAAGCAATAGAGGACATACTCGATTGCTTGTGTGCTCGGCTAACAAAGACATGCTTTACTTAACTACGCCGAAGGAAACTAGACTCATAAGCACCCTCGAACAGGAGAATCGTGGTTCGCACACATGGGGAAGCCATCCATTGAATCAAGATCAGTTGATGTTAGTAACAAATAATGTGGCACACATATACGACTGGCAAACGTTGGAGAAGCTTGGAGGCGCAGAGGGAATTCTATTGGAGGGTACCATGCTCTCCGAGCTTGCTATCCGATCTATTACGCCATGCTTCAACGGCACTATCATTGCCACTGCATTCTCCGAGTCTTTGGGAAAGCATGCCATATCTAAGCTTTTCTTGTGGAGCACGTCAGACTTCAGCGAGCGATCAGAGACGGCCGTCCCCCTTCCGAAATACCAATACCTTGCCGACCAAGTCGAATTGCTCATCGGAGCCCACGGCCAGCGACTAGTCTTCCTGCACAGCAGTGGTTGGGTCTGCTCGACAGACTCCGAGACTTTCAACGTCGTTCGCCACTTCTTTATTCCGGCGGATTGGTTGAGTACAAACGATAATCTCATGATCGAGGTAACTCGCAATGGAGACATTATTTTCGTCAAGCGGGACGAAATTGCCGTCATCAAGCGTGGACTCGATACAAGCGAGCAGGGATCATCCAATGCGCTTGGAAAGAGGCCGTCGCTGGCACCTTCAGTTTCGTCTTTTTAGGCAGCTTGAGCATGGTCAGGAAGGAAGAGGCTTAGGCTAGCTGGTAGATGCACTCTTGCCTTGAGCTAGGTATACTAGATGGGCGATATGGAAACTACTTTTGATCAACCTGAGATGGTCTGGGGAAGAATGTGACTGTTGACTGCGGGAGACCGCCCCAAGTGGTTTTAAATACTCCGGAGTACCCCCTTGCTCACTTTTCATTGGCTAGCTCGTCATTCACTGTCTCACCTGCTTATCTGCTATCTGTCTTCTACCATCTCCTCTTCTCGGTCTTGCACTTCGCCTTTGATTCCTGCTCTGTGTTCTCTTTGTCTTCAACTCTGTTTTGGGCTTCATCCTTTACTCTATCTTCTGCTCTATTCTCTGCTACATCATCTTCATTTTCGTCTGCCCTGTCTTCTCTTCCCTGCCTTCTTCTATGTCTTCGCCTCTGTGTTCACTTATGACTTCGCCTCTGTCTCTGCTTCCTTCTTCGCCCCTGGTTTTGTCTCTGTCTTTTACACTGCATCCTGTCTATTCTATACTCTATCTTTAGCGTATATTTTATCCATTTTCTACCTTCTTTGTCGTATGTGAAGTGTCACAGAGCTTGTTGATTTGGGTTCATGTACACAAGCTCTGTAAATCAAAATAACCATTATACAGCTGACGGCTTCTTCTGCTCCTTTTCCCATCCTTCAAACCCATTCAGGAAATTCTCCACCAAAGCTCGCATTTCCTTGACAATGCTGGTTGGCGCAATTGGTCAATGGTGAAAAACCGTATGTTAAAGCGAGCGCATTCAGTATTAGTGATAGCTGCCGACTATTCCCACTCAGCCGGGTTGAATCACTATCAGCACCTGCAACTTACATGCAGTAGAGAGCATTCCTATCATCCTGGTCTTCCCTTGGGTCAGAAGACAGGAAGTAATCATGGTAGGCCTTTATGTAAGCTTTTCCAATCTTCTGCTGTGTTAACCGCCATCGTGCCAGCTCAACTATATTCTCAGCACACTGCGCATGATAGTTCAATCACTCACTCACCTTTGTTATGAGCATAGACACAAGCAGTATTGAAGATCACAGCCTCTCCAGTCCCAGCATTTGTGGCTACATTGTCATCACTCAAATCCCTGTGCACACAGTGGGATTGAATCTTCTGACCACTATAGGTGCTGAAGTGATGCAGTTGAGGGATTGCCTTGGTAGGGTTGCTTCTAGGGGTCCTTCAGAGTGTAAATGCAAGCTTTCATGTTTTATTTAAGTGTTGGAATGTGACTGTTGCGCGCAGAGGACCTCCTGAAGGGACTTCTTGCTTATCATCTACAATAATTGTGATAAGTTTTCACTGTGTTATAGATGTCAATTATTTATGATCTGTCGTCTGCTTTATTCTCTATTCATCTTGTCCTGCATCTTCTTTGTATCTTCTATCTGTCTTTCATTCACCTTCTATTCATCTTCTATCCGTCTTCTATTCCTCTTCTAAAAGACAGAAAGAAGTTGAATATAAGATAGATAGAAGATAGCAGAAGATGTATAGAAGATGTCTGAAGATAGATAAAAGATAACAAAAGATGTACAAAAGACAGATAGAAGATGAATAGAAGACAGATGGAAGACAGATGGAAGACAGATGGAAGATGAATAGAAGATGAATAGAAGATGGATAGAAGATGACACCTTCAATGTGAAAGTGCAAAAGAAAATGAGTTGAGCATCTGAAAGTGGTAGATAAAAACTGCAGTACCTCAGAGTGAGGGGACACGCCCAGGACCAACAACCCAACACTTGATGGATGTGAACATGAGTCCTAGCACTTGGAATATATTCATTGGCCATCAGCTGATTCAGCTCTCATAGACTAAAGGTCAAGATATCCGAGAACCTAGCTATACTCCCAGCTTGGGCGGTTTCCACACCCAGAAAAGTGACACAGCACCAACAGCACCACAAGCTCCACAACGCCCACCCATGCACAAATACCCATCCCCACACAACGCACCCACCCCGCCATCATCCCCCAACCTAAACGCTCGCCCTCCTAGGTGCCAACGTCCTCCTCAAATTCCGCTTCTCCTCCGTCTCCTCCATAACCGGCAAAACGCCCTTATCCCTCAACCCGCCCAAAAACTGTTTCCCAAACGCATACCCGACCTGATAAATCTCATCAAACTTAGCGAAATCCAGCGTCCCATACGCATCAATCGGCGGCCTCATATACAAACACCCGGGCGTCGTTTTCGCCCTCTCCAGCGCATCCACACTGGACACGTACGCCAGCCGCGCTTGGATCTCCGACAGCGTCGGCGGGTTCGGGTACGAAGAAAAGGGGTTCCAGCGATTCATGGCGGCCCAGAAGCCGGAGAGGGAGTCGCCGAAAGCCTGGGGGAGGTTGTCGTCGAGGGAGCCGACGTCGATGGCGAAGATGACGTCCGCGCCGAGGGATTTCATGTGCGCGACCGTGAGGTTGTCGACGTAGCCGCCGTCGAGGAGCATGCTGCCTTCGTCGCAGAGCGGAGGCAGCAAGCCAGCGAGCGACATGGAGGCGCGAACATATCGCCACACGTACCCCGAATTATGGATTTCGGAGCGGGATTTGCTGATGTTAGTTGTATTGCAGTAGAACTCGAGCCAAAAGTCCTCGATTTGGGAATTCCCGAAAGTCTTGAAGATGCCGCGGTTGAATTCGTGGCCGGTGGTATAAGAGGCGGAGGGGTAGGTGAGGTCGAGGGCGAAGCGCCACATGCTGCCCATGCGGCCGGCGAACTTCTTGGCGCGGCCGTACATGGGGACGACGTCGGCGTCGCGGGCGTAAAGGGCGCCGATGAAGGCGCCGATCGAGGTCCCGCCGATGATGTCGATGGGGATGCCGGCTTCTTCGAGGGCGCGGATGACGCCGACTTGGGAGATGCCGCGGGCTCCACCGCCACCGAGAACGAGGCCGACGGATTTCCCGCATAGACGGCGGGCTAGTCGATGGAAGTCTCCTTTGAAGGGCGTCTCGGCGGAGTAGAGAGGGGTCTGGCGTATCCTTCGTGATGTGTACTTTTGGATCTCTGCCTGCAAGACTTGGACTCGTTGTTTCAACGCTGTGCCGAAACGTTTGATCTGAGGATGAGCGGGTTCTGCGTTTGTTCTGAAGGCCATTTGAATGTGGTGGTGGCCGCCGTTGATCCACATGCGATTTCTTAGCCACTTTCGCGTGAGACCCGGTGGCGAGTATCGTTCCACATGTAGGAGCACCAGCTCTTTCCTTGCAGTGGTCTTCATGCCGAGCAGGAATCTTTCATACTCCCCAATACTCGGAGATCCTTCCGCGATACCGACCAGAAGAATACAATCCGCTTGACTAATGCAAGTCTGGGTCCATGGCGAGTTGACATTAGTGTCGGCAATATACAGGAGCATGCCATATCTCTCTTCTAGATCCGCCAGGTACTGCGATAGCTTGAGCTTGCCCATTCTTGAGAAAGCATGACGTCCTAGATGGTTCAAGATAGCTGCTTGATTCAATGATGTAACTCCATTGACCACGCCAATCTGTGTGAGAGCATTCAGAAGTCTGCTTCCAAACTCTACTACAGGCACACCAGTCGTGACGGGTAACACAGCAACGGTCCGTAGATTCAGTGTAGAAGAAACGTTCTTACTTGTTGCAGCCGTTGTCTTGTCTTTCCCTTGCTCGAAGAGGGGATCCTCGATCAAGGCCCGCATTCGCTGGGCGATGATCTTAGATATCTTGATAGTAATGCCGGGATGCTCGAGGGCAAGGCTGTTGAACAAGCTCTTCGGGAATTTAGCAAGCTCGGTATCCCGAATAGCATGCAGCGTTGCAGGCCGCGCAGACTCAGTCATAACTTCCAGCTCGCCAACGCTCTCGCCTTGACCATACTCCCCCACAACCCTCATGCCGCCGTCTTCTTTTTCCAATATCGCCCGTAACCGGCCATTGAGCACAATATAGATAGCATCGCTGTCGTCGCCCTGATGGTGGATTACTTGACCAGCATTAACCTGTACCCACTCAAGTGCAAAATCAATGTGGAGGATTAAGCGCGGTAGCAGGCTCGTAAGACGTTTCGCCATAGTGAGTAGCACAACGGGATACTTTTCCACCACACGTTCCAGAGAAGCCCTTGGTAGGAATCCGACATACACGTCTGTTTTTGCCCTAACATCAATAAAAGACCTGTAAGAAGATATTGTACCGACGTATCCAGCGAGGTCCCCAGGCTTGATGAGGAACAAGCTCTTCCGAGTCTTGCTTTTCTTTTTGTTATCCTTAGATCGACCAGCTACTGAAGACGTTCGCGTTGAATTTGACGTGGTCCGCATGAGCGGAAGTAGATCGTCTGAGGGATGCCCTGTCGGTAAACGCATTGTAGTCACGCCGTGCACATCTCCACCTTTTTCGTGGCTAGGAATGCTGACGTCTAAAAACCCGTCAACCACATAGTATAATCCCGGGTTCCGTTCGCCCTGCTCCACTAGGACTGCACCCTTCGGAAAATAGACGATCTCAATGTCATCCCGCAATTCGTTGATAAGATTCTGGCTGCTATACAGAGAGCCTCCCGCGCTGATTCCAGAGACGGAGGCCACTGAATTTGTGTCCCCATCTCCGGATCCTTCGTATGGATCAATAAACCCAAACGCGTTGCTGAATGTGTCTTTCCGATGCCTCGACTCATAGCTTGACAACCTTGGTGATTGCTCCACGGAGTCTGCTGGCCTCCGAATCGCATCTTTAGTATTGACGAGGCCGATAGCTTTTGTAATGCATCCAAGAATAGACTCCCTGAAGATCATATCTTCGTCCAAGGAGTCTTGTCGATGCAACTGAAGACGAGGTGAGGGCATGAAAGGGGGATGCTCTCCGTGGCTCAATGGGCTTTGTAGACCATAATCATCCGTAGTTGAAAAGGACTCGTTGAAAAGCGAGTCCGACATGCTTGGATGATAAGGACGCCGAGAGCCAAATCGAGACACCTGTATGTTGGTGAGCAAGTCCCCAGGACTGACACCAGATCTTTGATCAGCTATGGCGGACTCATATTCAGAAGACGTCGACCCATTTCGCGCAGCTGCTAGTATTGCTTGCGCAGCCAGGTCCTTCCGTAAAGTACTGCTAGATCGCCGTCTGCGGCTAACTCTAGGGTTATGCAAAGCAATGCCTTTCATTCCTTCTTCTACCGAATCCACTCGTTCTCTCTCCTTTAGAAATTTAGCCTTCAATCTTTCCAGTGCTGAGCCCCGAAGGTGGTTCGGAAGATCGTAATTTGTGTACTTGTTCATGTGTTTCTCGATGCGGAGGACTTCGGTGGTTAATCCTAGATATGAGTGGGCAGTAGCAAGTGTCACACGCTGTAGACGCGTGAGAATGACCTGAACGATATGGGCTGTGGCCTTCGGGTAGACTCGTGTAAGCCTACGAAAAGCAGAAGCCGGGATGATGGCGATGGTTGTATCCACGGTAGCTCTTGCAACAATATCGGGGTGTACGGATTTCGCAAAATGGTACTTTCGCCGAGTGTGGTGTCTATTGTGATCTCTCCGGCGGCGGTTCTGCTGCTCTGCGTTCGGATCAAGGGATAACGGAGGTACACTAGGTAAACGACCACTCTCGTTGACCATCGAAGAACGAGAGTTGCGGCGATAATTTGGCGGAAAGGGGCTTTCGGAAACTCCCATTGGACTCGCTGGTCCAGAGTCAGGAGTGATACGTAAGCCATATCCTGCTACACTTGAAGAGCTCGAACTTGGTCTGTTTTCATCATCCTCGTCATGGCGTAGCTTGACATCTTCTGTGAACAATGATAGTATGGAAAACAATGATGACATTGGTGCCCCGTTCTTCACTTCCGTCAGCAATTGGTATCCCTGGTTGTTCTCGTCCCGATTCTCCTCCTCGTCCTCATACGATTGCCCACCACCATGCATCCAAGTTTCGCTGTCTGACGCTCGATTGTCCCGGCTTGACTTTACAAAGATTTGTACCAGACCATCCACAACCAGACAGAATCCTTTCTCCTCTTCCAACAACAATGTCTCGCCCGCAATAAGCTTCCTAGTTTGCATCGTCCGCGTCAATTCATGGAACACCGGTCTCTCTAGGTATCCAAAGACCTTGATCGCGCTCAGGAACTCATCGAGATAGTTTGCCAAACCCGGTTTCGAGTCTCCTTCTTGCGTATCCGGGAAAAGATCGATTTGTGGTTCTTTGCGCTGGGGCTCGGGGGGCAGCCGAGCGTACATGTTGAGGAATCGGTAGCGCACCACCCAGCTCACAGTGGACGCGAAGGCAAGGGCTATGAGCAGTCTGCAGAACATTAGCTGGAGACAGGGCATGACCTGGCGCGTACTTACAGTGTGGTAAAGTTCATGGTAAACGTCAGGCTCGTAGAAAAGAGGGTGAATAGCCATGTTGGCAGAGAGATCGAGGTGAAGGTGATGAGCCAGAAGAGGACGCCTGGGATTACTCTCAGCAGGAGCAGTATTAAATGACCAACCCAGCCCAGCCATGACCTCGACGGAACGCCCTCGGGAGTTGTCGCAAGCGCTGACGCATGAGCAACTGCTCTGCTGGTTGCGCTGCCGATGATGGAGCTCAGCGCACTGGCGTTTATAGTCGAGCTACCCGTCGAAGATTCCATGCTGGGGCGACTATGACTTGGGTCATGAAGTACATGGTTTGGCTGGGAACCTGCTCATGCGGTTGATTGCAGAGCTCCAAGTCAGCATTTTTGCTGTCAAAGTGAGCTTGCCATCGCATATAAAGAAGCTTTTGGTTCGGAGGCCGGCGTCACCGAACCGTTGCCAATATTTAGACTACCTCATCAAAATACGAGTACGGAGTACAGAAACCAACTCTTCCACAGCAGATCTCACAAAACAACGAGCCACCATCTCCTCCGCCTCTCCCCTTCACGACGGAATCCACGACCCCAAAAACAGTTTCCCCACCGTCCCCGGCATCATGACCAACTTCAGCGCAATCGTCTGCGTCCCATCCGGCACCGGATCCACACCCAAACTATCACAATCAACACACTGACCCAACCCCCCCGGAAGAGTCTGCCACTGAACATGTCCATGAACATTGACTGATTTCTGCGCCTCCATCCTCAAGCTCGCGGCCTTGAGAGAGCGCTGACCGTCTGCAGTCGTAAGAACAGCTTCAAGCGCAAACAGCGAAGTCCCACCCCTGTTGACGGAAGCCCCACTTCTGACGCCCCAACACTGGCTGAGTTGGGGTTCAGCTTTTCCGCAGCGAGCTTGACGAAATCTTCTTCCGAGAGGCAGAATGCCCTGCCTCGGTTCGTCCAGGGTATGCTCCCCCCGCCGAAGGCCCCAAGGCAGAGCTGATTGGGCGCACAATTTCCGTTGAAGAAGCTGACATACTGAGGCGGTGATGCCTCCTTGCAGAAGATTTTGTAGGCGCGGAGGTTGATGTCGCGACGGCAGTGGGAGTTTCGATAGATTTTGCTGAAGGGGCAGGTGTTGATGGCGTGGGAGCGGGTGACGGTGCGTTTTTCATTTGAGGGGGAGGGGGAGGGGTGAGGGGGGAGGGGGGAGTGGTGATGGAGAATGGTGATGTTGGGGGAGATGTCTTGGCCGGTGGTGTCGGTGATGAGGATGTTGAAGGAGGAGGTTGTGGCGGTGAGATTGTTGATGAGTTGGGATGTTGCTGGTGAGATTAGTTGGGAGGTGAACGTGAGGAAGATGAAAGTGTGATGGGTGCTGAACAACATGACTGTGGATTGACAGTTGTTGTACTCACTAGTAACAGTTCTCTAGGGAGCAGATGAAGTATTACTTTATCATTGACCATATAATCTTACACTGTCTACGCTTTTCCCTTTAGGCAAGGAGAAGCCGTTTTTCATGTTTCGCGCGTATGAGATCTGTCAAAGCGACCATGCTTGCGCTGATGGGAAAGATTTATAAGATCTGTCAAAGCGGTCATACTCAGGGTGACGGAAAAGATGTACAAGATCTATTTCAAAGCGGTCAAATTTGTGCTTGTACTATCACTATAAATAAGTTCAGATACTTTCTTAGTATGTTGTTAATGAAGACTTAAAAGGTAGCAGGTATGTTAATCAGTTTAAACAGCATAATTAAGTACTTATACAGGTTTAATCTTGTTCTAAATACAGTCTTTCACTTGTCTCCTTCTTTTATTTGTATCTAATTGAAGACTTCTAATATGTTAAACTTAATAAACTACTGAGCTCTCTGAAATCAGTCCTGAAGTTCTGATATAAGTGATAATAGATAACTGTTTTTGATTGTAATATTGTTAAGAGCTCAATAGTTAATACACAGTCTTAAAGTTTCATTAATCTTTAATATAAACAATATTGAGTATTCTGCTAATAATTGTGATTTTTATATAAATCCTTTTCACAGGTTTTCTTTTAAGTATTCTCACAATGCATTTATTTTCTGAAGTGACAACAGGTAGATAGATTGTTTAGTAAATTTCTTTCCTTTCTCTTATTGAATAGGCAGGGCTACATTGGTCTCCTTAGGGCAAGTGACTGAACAACTAGATGATATGCTCTCTAATGAATATAATGAGTATGGTAATCAATAGTTGTATATTAAGTGTTAGTAGTGGAAGTTGTACAAAGTGTATGACAATCTCTGCAACGAGACGCTAGTCCTAAAGCAGGTGACTATCTGAGTACAGCCAGTAAGCCAGCTGATATGATGACTTTCATATTCAATACTCCCCCTGAGTCAGTATACCGCTGCTCCCCCTAACACCATGAACCCTGTAGTCCATATATTCTCTGCCACTCAAAAGCACTCAGTGATCTCCTCATTAAAAACCCAGTGGGAAAAGAGTGAGATCAATAGTCTGAACACTTCCTTGAAGACATCCCTTCCTGACCAATCTGTAATAAGGTGTCGTCATAAATGATTAATAAGGTGTCATATTTGTATGGTGTGCTTCCGCTGTTGTGATTCTAGTCCTTCTCATCATTCATTGAACGTTGGTTGTGTATGATAGGCATTACTCCCAATTTTGTTTGATGTTTGATGAATGTTGGCTGTGGCAACACTTTAGTGAATCTGTCTGCGAGCTGTTCCTTTGTGAATACTCATTCCATGCGTACATAGTCATCCTGAACCAGTTCCCTAATGTAGTGATGTTGGACGTCTATATGTTTTGTTTGGTTGTGGTACTCCGCGTTCTTGACAAGGTCTAGGCTTGCCTGGTTGTCTCCCAAGATTCATACAAACATGGGAGGCTGATCCATGAGTAGTTCAATAAGGAACTGTCGGAGCCATACTGCTTGCCTGGCAGCATGGCCAATGGTGATGTACTCAGCTTCAGTAGTAGAAGTTGAGACCGTACATTGCTTCTTTGAACATCATGATATTACACCTCTTACTAGAAAGAAACAATATTCCATTGTAGACTTCCTTTCACTGATGTCCTCAGTGAAGTTGCTGTCTGTGTAACCTAAGGTGGTTAGTAGATGTTGTGTGTCATCATACAAACTGTTATAGTGGATTTCTAGGTTCATTGTTCTCTTAAAATATTGTAGGACTCTTCTGATTGCTTTGATGTGGCTGATTTGAGGATCTAAACATTGCTGAGACAAGCAACTGACTGCAAAGGCAATATCAGAGCAAGTCCTACAGGCAATATATAGTAGCTTTTTAATGAGTTGTTGATATGTGGTGATTTCAGTATGATCACTATTGCTGTTGTCCTTCAAAGTGATGTATGATCCTGGCATCATTGGAATTGATACTGGGTTACAAGATAGTAGGCTTTCTTCCTGTAGTACATCTCAAATGTACAATGCTTGATCCAGCATTAGTAACCTCTTAAGTCAATGATGTATGATCTGCATTTCAATAATCATCTGAGCTTCTTCAAGATCTTTCATATCAAACTTCTTGCTGAGGACTGCTTTAGCTTCCTTAATGAGTTCCAGTGACATTGCTGCAATGAGAAGATTGTTCACATAGATGCTGACCATGATGAATCCTGACTCATACAAAGTGACCATAATGCTCCCATCTGCTAGCATAGACTTATACCCTTGGTCCTTCCAGAATGAGACTAACTTCTTGTTTCATAAGTGTGCTGATTGCTTCAATCTGTACAAGCTCTTCACAATTTGTCATATGAACTCTGTATGTTCTTGTTGTACATCTGCTCCCTCTGAAATTCTTATATAAATCTCCTGTCCTTCTGCTTCTAGGTTGCTGACTAAGTAGGCTGCCACAACATCCATTTGATGCAGTTCTAGGTTCATAGCAGCAACAATAATGAGGTACAATCTCAGTGATTCCTTTTGTACAGTTGAGGTGAATGTTTTCTCATAGTCAATACCCTCTTGTTGTGAGAATTCTTGAGCAATCAGATGGGTCTTGTACTTCTCTATTAGTTCATTCTTGTCATACTTGATCTTGAATATCCATTTGCACCTGATAGGCTTTCATCCTTCCGGTAGCTTGTTGAGCTCTCATACACTATGTGACTGCAAGCTTTTCAGTTCAGTCTGAATAGCATCTCGCCATCCCCTTTCATAGATGAGGTCAGATAGTGCCTCTCTGTAGGTCTTCAGTTCTTCTATCTTTTTGTATGAACTGGTCTTCTCTAGGCTCATCAGCTTAAGCCTCTTGTTTGAAATGTATACCTCTTTGATGTCTGACTCTGTTGGCCTCAGTTGATCATGTAGTGTGTTTCCACCAGCTACTGATTTTATAGGGTGTAAGAGTTTCACTCCTTTATGCAATACTTGAAATCTGCTCATTGCTATACTCTCTTGAGAAACCTTATCTCTTAAGCATGACACCTTTTGTGTACTGTAACCTATCAGGTCTTGAGTAGCTACCAACTTGATCACATTTAAGCCAGCTCTTTCCCTCACATATGGTTTGTACAGATCATCCACAGCTGTTAGGTCAGGTGAACAACAGCTATTCCTCACTGTCCTATGAGTGTGTGACTTTGAGTCAGTGAGACTTCCAGCTTGAGCATCTTCCCTTGCCAGCATGAGAATGCTCCATTTGCCTGACTCCACCACATCAATTATTAGCTTCTCAACATTCTCTCTAGGATGTTCCCAGCTGATCTTGAGAATAACCACCCTCACAGTCTTACTCTGGGTACTCCCTTCATGACTTAAGGCAGGTGTGGCAGTTGCACCTGTATTCACAGCTTTATACAACTTTATCACCTTCTCAGTGTTTCATTGTGTTGATTTTTTAAGGTGTGGTCAGCCTCTGCAATGTGGTGCATCTGAAGCAGTACAATTAGCATTCTTAGTTCTGATAGGGTGTAAAGGGAACTTGTTAAGCAGGTATGCTCCAGATGTTGACTCATCAATAGTAACTGATGACATCTCATGAACTGAGCATTGTTGCAGACTTCATATTCTATATTTCTTGGTAGATTCAGTATATCCCAGAAATATGCTGGTTCAAGTACATTTGATGTCAGATTTGATCCTCTTCTCCTTAGAAATATGAATGTGAGCAACACTGCTAAAGATGTATAAGTGAGCCACACTGAGTTGTACACTGATAAAGGTGTGATTCAGAACTTTGTCCCTCTTTGATGCTGGTAGTAAGTTCTTCAGCTTATTCACGGTGAGCATTGCCTCAGCCCAGAAGACATTAGGTAAATCAGCATTCAGTAATAGAGAGTCCTTCATCATACAAAGTGTTCTTCAGGTCTGTTCACTTACTGAATTGTGTTCCAGAATGTATGGCGCTGAGTGTTTGATGGAAATCTCTTTAGTCTTGCACCAGTGTAACAGTGCATGGCTAATATACTCTCCCCCTCCATCAACATGTAGGTGCGCAAGTTCTTCATCAGTAAGCCTTTTCAGCTTCAGAACCATGCATGTAAACCAGTTATAGAACTCATTCTTCATCTTTAGAAATCCAACCCATGACTTCTTAAAGTAGTCATTCACTAATACCTCAGCATACAAAGATCCTTCTAAGGATTCAGGATCATGTAGTCCTCAAAGATCTGAGTGTAGTTGTTCCAGTATTCTCTTTGTAGTTCTCATAGAGGTATGTTGAATGATTCTTGTCTGCTTGCTTTACACACACAGCTGGCACACCTTCATAAGGTCTCCATTTGCTTGTAATGCTGTGAGAGGTTCAATGATGCAGTTGCTTTTGCTTTTGCCTTTTGCTGAATGGGATTCCACATCTGGAGTTAGGTGTTCAGAATCATTCAGACTTAGGTGTTCAGAATTGTTCAGACTTAGGTGTTTGAAATCACTCACAGATTCATTGGTTGCTTTGTATGATTCATTCACCTGATTCAGAAGTAGTCTGTTTATCATGATAGATGCTAGCTTGATTCTTGCATGGCTTGCATGCTTAAATCTCTGATGCCATAGGTGTTGCGTCAGAGTTGTGCCCATCAGATGGGTAGGTCTACCCTGGTCATGTAATGACATAATGACCTTCTTGGCTTCATACATCACTAAACAGTAGATGTTCTGTTTGGTAAGCTTTGCCTTAATGGTGATGATCTCTTTGGTGGAAGTCTCCTTGATTAGTAGCATGTGACTACCTTCATCCAAGTATGACCATCCACACCTCTTCAAAATACCCATTGAGATGAGGTTAGTGAATGCCTTTAAAACATAACAAACATCCTGTATTTGTATGAATGATTCAGGACTGGTGGGGATTGCTATCATTCCCTTCTTTATACAATATAACGCCTCACCATTTGCTGCTTCAAACTCATGGTTCTCCTCATAGAATGATGACAGTTCAAACAGATTTAATTGATTAGTGATATGCTGCACTGCACATGTGTCAACATATTAGCAGTTATTCTCAGCAGGTAGCTTCTGCTTTTGTCTAGTCATCCTCAATGGTAGTCTTGTTCCTTCTTTCTCACTCTCATTATTGTTGTTAGAACTCATGTTAGTGACCTTGTTGAGGCGGTTCTTGGGACGCTTGTTTTATACAAATGGTTTAGCATTGTTGTCAAGTTGTTGTTTTGAGTCAGGTCTCCTATTGGGTTGACAGCAATCCTGCATTAGATGTTCAGGTTTCCTGCAGTTGTAGCATACCCTGTCATTGTCATGACCTCTCCTGATTTCATACAAGTTGTTTCAGCCTCCTGGTCTCCCCCTATATTGCATACTCATCACTAGTTCTGGCTCAACGCCTACCAGGTGGTCAGAGTTGATTTATACTTCCTCAGATGCCAGGTATTGCTGAACCTCTTGTACCTGTATCTCTTTTGATGTGGTGATGTGAGCCTTGTTAATGTCATACTCTGAGGCAAGAGCTTCAAGGGCAATAACAATGTAAATGTTGTTCCATATGTCTCTGTCTTCTTGTACAGCTGACTTAAGTCTCTTAATTAGACTTTCAATGTCTTCAAATATCATGTTGACTGATTTAGTGTAGCCCTTTGCTTTGTTTGCTGCAGTGTATCTGAACAACTCATTCAGAATGATGTATATCACTCCTTAGTCAACCTGTAAGCATGTAGTCCTGAGCTTGTCCCAAATCTCTGCTATTTCGTTGATGCCTTCAATTGTACAAAAAAGGTTATCGTCAATGGATTTCAATATAATTCTTAAAGCTGTTCCTTTAGCCTTTTCCATGACTGCCTGTGTCTGCTGAGAAGCTGTTCCATTTTCTGTTAAGTTCCAAACACCCTTCTCTTGCATGCTTGCCTTGATGTTGCTTGACCACCTTTCCCAATTGTCAAATCCAGTCAATATTACCTGTCTTGTATGAACATAATCATCTTATTCATCTGCTGATGCCATGATTGTTGATAGTGTGTGTAGTAGGTTGATGGATTCAGTGTGTCAATGGACTCAGTGTGTTAAGGGGTTAGGTGTGGCAATTTCAGTTGTGCTGACCGGGCTCATAACCTATTGAATAGGCAGGGCTACATTGGTCTCCTTAGAGCAAGTGACTGAACAACTAGATAATATGCTCTCTAATGGATATAATGAGTATGGTAATCAATGGTTGTATATTAAGTGTTAGTAGTGGAAGTTGTACAAAGTGTATGACAATCTCTGCAATGAGACGCTAGTCCTAAAGCAGGTAACTATTTGAGCACAGCTGATAAGCCAGCTGGTATGATGACTCTCATATTCAATATCTCTATCTTTATCTTATAATCTCAGTTCTCATATTTCAGTAGTGCTGTGTTATTGCTTCAGTTCTGAAACATTTCTTTAAAGTCATTATATTCTTTAGAAATAGATATTTTAATAACAGAGTCTCAGTTCTCTAAGACTAACCTGCTCTACAGTATTTGAGTGTCAGAGTTTTTCAGTTCCTTGCACATTTCTTCTGCCATTATAGTGAAGACTTTTACATCTTTAAGTGAACACATTATTGAATATAACTTTATTGAAGTTAAATCTTTTATAAAGCATATCTTGTTCTCTGTTCAATTAATTAACAGATTGAATTTTTAAAGCTATAATATATTTAGAACTATGTCACTGCCTGACTGCTTTACTACATTAAATTGAATCTTTTCTCAGTGATAGGTGATTTAAAGGTGAACTATAGCTGTTTTACAGTTTATAAGTTCTTCATTGTATTTCACTGAATTCTCATTAAATCTATACAGTCAATACTGCTGATTAGAATCCTTCTTTTATATTGAGATTTTATGTTTCTTTGCAAACTCTGATGATATAAAATTCCCTGTGCAGCCACTATTAATTAAGAGTTATGCTGCTTAATTATTTACTTTAACTTAGACTTAAAGGCTCTCTGAGTCTCCTGCTGCATTATATTTACAGTTTAGAGACTTATAAGTAGATGTCTCTAAGTGTCTCTAACCTGAAAAACCTTCTAGTTTTTTAAGTAGAAGAAGAGTTTCTTCTGTACTTCTTCTATATACTTAAACTTCTTAAGGTTTACTTATTGTTATAGATTATTTCTCAGATCTCATTGAGTGTATTCTGCTCTGAGAGTTCAGACTTTAGTTTACAGGATGTAAGAGATGTGTACTTTATCAGAAGTCACATGTTATAAATCTTAAAATAACAGTAACACAGATAGTGTATAGTCTTAAAACTGCTCACAGTAATTACACATCTTGACAGTGTAAGCACTGTAAGCACTGAGTCAGTCAGTAGAAAGCTGCTTGCAGTGATTACACACCTCAACAGTGTAAGCACTGTGATGTAAGAGGCTGAGTGTACAACAGTTGTTGTACAGGTGTTAAACAGGATGTTATAGGCAATAGAGTCACAATAGAACCAATGCAGTAATTATATATCTTCTATTCAGTGAGGAGAACACTGATTACTGAGGAAGGTCTCTTCCTCTGCATGCAGAGTTTTCACTTAATGCTCAGGTACTACTCACTGAGTCATTATATGGGCAAGCTATAGTAACATACTGTTGTACTGTTGTACTACTATATATAGTGGCCCTGACACAGCATTTCTCTTTTCATGACGCTGTTTCTGGAGCCAACTGACCACTTATAAACTTCATTATGATGTTGTAACAGTTGAGGTTGTAGGATGAGTGCATTGGGACTGCACTAGGGTAAGGCTGATCACATGCCCTCACTTAATTGTAATGATATTGCGCCTGGCAGTAAGTTCTTCATAACATAAACATCAAAATTAACATGTTTACTGTAGGTTCAAAATGCCTCTCCTTTATGTTTCTTCTTCACTGTCTCTCTTACAACATGTTGTTGTACCTCTTATAGCTTCTCCACTGCTCATTAGATAGCATTATGACTTCATAATGCTGTTCTCATTGCAGAGGTTTTCACCTCATGAAGAGAGCATTGTGAAGCTTGCAGCTTACAGCTCAACATTCTTTACAGTGTTGTACTTTCTGTTGTACAGTATGGATGCTGACATAGTGTATATAGTCCATCAACATTCAAATGCTCAATCTCACAGCTGCAGATAACAGTGAAGACTCACCTCCACTGAGCAAGCCTGTTAGCCTTTATGCTCAGTGTAACAAGAAGGGCTCTGAGGTGTTGTCATCAATAGATGAGCTTGTGATGGTTAACACCTTTAGAAAGAGACAGGGAAGCAGGATGATATAACAATCTGTTCAGCACCTGAAGAGGGCCAGGTGTCTACCTTTAAGTGACATCTCTGACAGAGGTTCCTGCCCTGTGTAATGTTGTAATGATACCTTACTGCCAGTGTGCATGCAGCAGGTCATTGTCATGAGCATGTAATTTAAGAGAACTTCAGTCACACACTGTTAGATACTGCTCACTGTAACCCTTGCAGAAGGGCCAGGGTTAATTAGTGCTTTGTATCACAGACTAATTCAGCCTGCACTCATTGCATGTTACTCTGCAACTCTTATAATCAATGCACAGCAGAGTCTCTGATCATTACTGCTCTAACCTCTGAGAGATCTGATGTTGTTGTCCTGTGTGCACATGTCTATAGTAGCAGGAGAGGTGGCAGCACACTGTAAGTCTGTCTTTTTTAAATCCCTTTCATTTTTGTTTTGTTTAGTACAACTATGTTGTACCTGTTGTATATATAACATTTTGTTGTACTGTTGTACTGTTGTACTATTGATATGCTAATTGTGTATAGTGCTTAATGACTGATCAATTAATCCTCACACTGCTGCCTCTTATCAGTTACTACTGACACCCTCTGCACCTCCTGCAGCTGCTCCTCAATGTGAGTCTTTTAACTTTCTTGAGGTTGACATATGCTAATTTAGTAGTTCTGAGGAGCTCATTCAGGCCCTTACTGTCTTGTTAAAGAGCACTGCCCACACTCTCTGTGTCCTCAACACTCACCAATCTCACTATTATCAGAAGTACATTAAATTCTCTGAGCAGCACTGCATTGAGGAGATGAGGTCAGAGGCCTCATCAGACAGTAAAGAAGAGTAGAGACAGCAAGTGAATAGCTAGTAATGAAATTATTTTCCCATTCTGACATCTGCACCATGCATACATAACTTGTAGTGTTTCTTATAGAAGGCAACATAGTTGTTATAGCCTCTGTCATAGTCTTGTTGTAGAGTACAGCTACATTTTCACTATAGAAGATCAGGCTGAACAAAGTCAACAAAGTTTTTATATAGATAAGATGGTCTTCAGTTATGTTCACATTGTACAGCTTGCTCAGATTTCAGCTTGTCAGAGTTGTCAGTATGGAATTTCCACATTTTTACCTTTGCATTACAGATGAAGTGTACTGGCTTCTATGTGTCATTTTACACCTGATTCATCAGCTTTCATTTAACAAGGTATTGAAGCCTGCTGTCATAAATGCAGCTATCTATAATTATCTCAACTTCCCACTTGTTGTCTCAATTGAGTAGTAGGTTTTTTCCTGCCAATGCAGGAAACACATAATGTGTGTCTCAAAATGGCTTCAATAGAGCAATGTTGAACACATTATAGATATTTCAATCCTCTGAGAGGTCAAGTTCATATAATGATCAACTTATTACACATTGTACCTTGAATGGGCTGAGCTTTTTTCAATGCAGTTTCTTTGTCTGCTTGTCCACTGACACATTCTTTTCATTGACCAGTACTAAATTGCCTTCTTTGAACATTATCTCTGTTCAGCACTGATTATAGTAGTTTGTATACATCTTGTTGACCTGTTGTAGCTGCTCTCAAGCTGTTGCAATTTGATCTTGAAGCTGCTGTGCATCTGCATAGAGTCTTATTTGTTCATGTAAATGCTGTATAGGTGGTCTACTTAGGCCTATCTGAGGATCTAATTCTAGGTTAAGCTGAAAGAAACTCTTATCTGTAGCAGTATGTATAGAGTTGTTGTACAAGAACTCAGTGCAGGGTAGAAGCTTGACTCAGTTCTCTTACTGCTCATTAATGAATATGTGTAAATACACTTTCAGGGACTGGTTTTGTCTCTCTGTTTAACTGTTTATTTGCAGGTGAAAGGCTGTTAATAGGTTATGATGACACTGCATATAGAAGCAGAAGCTGGTCCATTGCTTTGACATAAACAGCTTGTCTCTGTCAGTGACTAAGACTTCTAACACACTATGAAGCCTGACTATATCTTGAATAAACACTTCAATGAAGTCAGTAACCAACATTGTCTTCTGTACTGAAATATAGTGAGCCATTTTGATCAACTTATTGACTACAATAAGGATTGAATCTCATGTTGTACTTTCATATGTGCTGCTCAGTGGCAGGTTTATAATGAAGTTCATTATCACTGTATGCCACAGCTCAGTTGAGACTGGCAATGAGTTTAATAACCTGTATAGCTTGTAATGAGATGGCTTCACCTTTTAGCATTTAACACAGTCATGACAGTAATGTTGTACATCTCTGACAGTGTCAGGCCAGTCATAAGATTGCTGCATCAATTCTGCAGTTCTTGACTTCCTGAAATGGCCTGCAAAGACATCATCATGATACTGACTGATCACTGCATTGCAGAGGGTAGGGTTCTGCAGAACATATACCTTACTGTTATAGTGTACAACATCATCTATTTCTTGCTAATGTTTTTATACATTCAACAGTATAAATGCCATATTTAGCTGCATCTCTGATGCTATGACCATCTCAGGGTTCATGTCTATATTCATATTTGTCATCTCAGACTCAGTCAAGTTGTTTCTATCCTCAATAGGGGTAGCTAATTCCTGTCATACTTGTTGTACCAAACTGTCTTTCAACTGCTCAGTACAAATTGCACATTTAAGTTATTCAATAGACATTCTTGTATAAGCTGTTATCTTCTCACCTATTGATGAGTGAGTAGACATGAGTTGAAGTGCTTCAACAGTGTCAGCAGAAGTGCTATTCTCAATTTGAAGGCTAATAGAAATGTGACTTGTATCACTGTTCATAGCTTCAGTGTCTGCTGAGCTATTCTTAATTGAGTGCTGCTGAGGCTCTGCATATCTAGGCCCTCTAACTGAGTAACAGCTTGCTTCTTGAGCAGATAGGCACTGCACAGTGTGTACTTCAGTGGTGTCACTGATTTCTTTTAACATGACACAGCTTGCTTCTTGAGTAGGTAGGTTTCACACTGCTGAAGTTTCAGTGAGAATCTTCAGTATTCATTGTACTGATAGTATTCATTGTGACAGATACAACATTCTTTTGTTGTAGTTTCTGTTGTACTGAGTGTCTTGACTGCAGTTTATTACAGCTTGCTTCTTCTTAAGCAGATAGGTTTCACACTACTGATGTTCTGATGAAATCACTATCTTCAGTGTTCATTGTACTGGTAGTATTCATTGTGACAGGTATGACATTCTTTTATTGTAGCTCCTGTTGTACTGAGTGTCTTGCCTGCAGTGTCATTGCAGCAAGTGTGTATAATTCCTCTTGTACTGACTTATAGTCCTGACTTCTTAAGTGGAAGGACTGTCACACCATTTCAGCAGCAGTTGAGGTACTGGCAGTCTTTAACAGTTCATAATCAGGCTGTCTTGATAGGTCATTGACAGGGTTCTTCTTGCCCTCTCAATATGTGACTTTGAAGTTGTATTCAGTAAGCTTTTCAGCCCATTTGAGCTGCCTTCATATGAGGTTTAAAGTAGTCATGAATCAAATAAGGTTTGCATAGTCAGTCAGTACAACAATTTGGTGTCTAGCACCTCAACAGTAGTGCTGTCAATGATGCATAGCTTTTACAATGATAAGGAGCTCTTGCTTACCTGTACTATATCAGGTCTCAGTATCTAGCAGCTTCTTACTGTAGTAAGCCACTGATAGTCAGTGCAATTGACTGTTGACCTTGAAGTGTTGCATCAAGATTCCATCAATTGTGAATTTGAAGGCGTTCATTTCAACCCTCATGAGTTTGTTTTCATTGAAGTAGTGTAGTAATGGAGTGCTTGTGAACTTCTCCTTCAGAGCATTAAATGCTTTCAATGCAGCTTCTGAAAGTGAAAAAGAGGCAGGTAAAACATTTTCTTGTTGTAGCTCTTCTCTAATTTGTAAACTGTGTGCTGAATAGCCTGTGCTAGACCTCTGCAATGGGGTTAAGCTGCTCTGCTTTCCTTCAATATCTTAATGGAGAGCAGTCTGTTGAGAAGAAAGGGGAGTCAGTACAACCTCAGTCTTTTTCTTATTCCTTTCTGTATTCAGGACGTTTAACAGCAGTGCTGCAATTCACAAATAGTCTCTTATAAACCTTTGAAAGAAGTTGGCAAAGTCTAGAAAGACCTGCAATTTGTGAATGTTTTCTGGGGGCAGCCATTCTTTAACAGCTCAAATCCTCTCCAGGTTCATATATATACCTTCTATGTTAATCTTGAATTCTAGAAAGTTCACTTTTATTGCATTGAACAAACACTTGCTGATCTTAAGGTAAAGATCATGATGTTATAGTGCAGCTAGTACTTGTTGTACATACTTACTGTGTTTAGACTCATCTTTGCTAAAGATCAAGATATTGTTCAAGTAGACCACACATGTGATGTCTAGGAACTCATCAAGCACCTTATTAATGAAGGCTTAAAATGTAGCAGGAGCATTTGTGAGACTGAAAGGTATGACAAGATATTTAAACAGGCTGAACTGTGTTCAGAACACTGTTTTTCACTCATCTTCACCCTTAATTCATATTCAATTATATGCATCCTTGCAGTTCAGCTTAGTGAACTTCTTAGCTCCTTGAAGACAATTCAACATATCTGATATAAGTGGTAGTGGGTAGCAATTTTTAATGGTAATATTGTTTAAGTGCCTATAGTCAATGACTAGTTGTAGACTGCTGTCCAATTTCAGTACAAACATAATGGGTGAAGCTGCAGGTAATATTGATTTGCAGACTATGCCTGCCTTTATAGTGTTGTCTAGATATACTTTCAGTACATTGAGCTCAGCCAGGGACATCAAGTATAGCTTTTCAAATGAAGGTTGCTGCCCCAGTTCTAAGTCAATGACATGATCATGTGGACCTCTCTCAGGCAGAGACTGCTTCTCAGCTGCCTGAAATATGTCTGTGAAATTATGATATTCAGGAGGTAAATTGTTGTAGACATTGTTGTACTCTTTGTCATATCACAATAAGTTCATTTATAGGGTATATTTTTCCATATTGACCACTAGGTCTAACAGTTCTATGAAGTAGTCTGTGATGAAAAGGTTGTTCATCTGTAGAATGCTCTTCAGCACCTTTCTCTTACTGATGATGAATACTCAGTGTGCTATGGTATGCCTCACCTTTTTTCATAGAAATTTTCCTGTGTCATATTCATGATTCAGGTTTGCATTGACTAGGAAGGGTAACTCAAGGATGAAAGATGCTGATGCATTGTCTAGAGTGACAAAGAAGCAGCTGTTATAGTGATAAGATTGACTGTTGATGTTGTATGCTGTAATAGTCAATATGACAGATTTCAGCAAGTCAACTCTATTGCTCTATGCATTGACTTGAGCTTCATAGAGTTCAGTTTGTAAAGACAGTTCATTGACAACATATTGTGTGATAGTATTGCCTTGACTATCATTGTCAATAATATATGAGTATCTTTTCTTTAAATCATCTTCTGTTGTATAGAAGTTCACCTCTAGCTGCTCTAATATCAGATTTGAGATATTGTCAATAATAGATAAGGAGGTGAGCTGGAGGTTGACTGTAAGTCATTTATTTGCATCAACTGCAGTAGTGACTGCTGTTGATCATCCTGTTGTACACTCATTTGTTTAATGGCTGGTGACTTCACACTTGATACAGAGGCCTGCTGCCTTTTATACATTCACTTCATTCCTTGAAATGAAGTCTCCTTGTCAGTGTGAGGAAGCTGTAAATGTTTGTGTCATTGTCATAGTTGTTCTTTCAGTAACTGGTAAGTGGTTAGGGTTCTGACTCTGATTGCAGTTACTTTCTTAGTAGGAACCTCATGAGTTGTTCCCTCTCACACAGCTGTTTTGAGTGAATTGAATGCAGGTTGTTTGTTGCTCAGTGAGGGATTCTTTTCTGTTGTACTTTTGTCTATATTGTCAACCTTGTTTTGATGATCTTTTTTAGTGTTCAAGCAGCTTCAGAACAGTTTGTGGTCAATAATGGCATCAAGATGTGCTGAGATTTTCTGCACTAACTGTCTTGCAACCTGTGTTGAGTCTCAACATTGTAGTTCAGTCAGGATGTGGTGTGAAAGTCTTGATTACCAGCAGTCTCAAATAAGTGTCTCACTGATTTCCTTGTGTAAAGCTGAAAGGAAGCAGTAGAGTTCTGATAGTCTGTTATACCAGAAGGTGATTGTATTGTGACTGCAGAGTTCAGCTGCATTGAAGGCAATGATATTTTGTTTGTCTGTATCTTCACTGAGAGATAGGTTCTTCTTCAGCACCTTCAGGTAATTGTTATAAATGACTCAGGTGTAGTCATGCTGCTCCTTCTGCTTCTGTCAGTCACTCATGACTGTTTTCTCTAGATAGGTGCCTGCTCAGACAATGAAATCCCATTCAGTAGAAAATTGCTCTGGCATCAGCTTCTGATTCTGATTAATTTCATTCAGGTATTTCTGAAGTCTTCATCTTGTGGCTTTGACACCTCCTGTATAGAGATAAGGCTCTCATGGCTTTACAAGGTGTTGAAAAGAGAGGGGTGCAATGTCTGTTGTAGCTTGACATTGTAGTCTGTGTAATGAACCTGCATTGTTTCCTGAGTTTGTTGTAGTTGAAGAACCTTCTTACAGGTGTTGATTAAGCTCTCAGAGCTCTTTTTTGTTGTTCTCAAACTCAGTTTCTTATTGTAAACATCATAGTTGTAGTTACTGGCACTCAATGACCTCCTGATTGTGAGCAGTGACTGCCTCAAGGTCTTCAATAGTGTCATTAGAGTTGCCTGCAGCAATATTTTCATTGTTGTCATCAACAATGTCAGAAGTAGGGGTATCAACAACTGGTAGTGTAGACCTGCTAGTTGAAGGGCCTGTCTCAGCTTGATTGTCAACTGTTTCACTGGCCTGACAAGATTGAAGTGTTGATGCCATTGTGTCTTATGCTTCTGATGTAGCTGTTCACCTAAAGGTACTGAGTGATCAGTATGTAAGAGGCTGGGTGTACAACAGTTGTTGTACAGGTGTTAAATGAGGTGTTGTAGGCAATAGAGTCACAATAGGGTCAATGCAGTGATTATATATCTTCTATTCAGTGAGGAGAACACTGATTACTGAGGAAGATCTCTTCCTCTGTGTGCAGAGTTTTCACTTAATGCTCAGGCACTACTTACTGAGTCATTATATGAGTGAGCTATAGTGATGTACTGTTGTACTGTTGTACTACTATATATGGTGGCCCTGACATGTGAGTACTGAGTCAGTCAGTAGAAAGCTGCTTACAGTGATTATACACCTTAATGATGTAAGCACTGTAAGCATCAGATCAGTTACTCAGAGCACAGTATTTTTGTAATATTATGAGTCTTCTATTATCTATATAATCAGAGGTAGAATTATAGTTAGAAGCTTGTGCTCAACTTATATAGCAAATTTTAACTACTGCTTACAGAACCCTAATAGTTCACTAGTAATACTTTACTTAATAATCTTTCAGCCTTAAAGCATTCTCTCATTACACTTTAAGCATCATCTTTTAGAGAATGTTTGAGGTATTATCAGCAACTATCATCCTTATGTCTGAAGACTGATCAGAGTTCTCTTTCTTCAAGAAAAGAGAGAAGATGAAGACTTTACAAGAAGTATTAGAAGCTGTGAGCTCAGTGATCACTAAGACTCTTAAAATAGCACTACTCAACTTGTTTAAGAGTGAGAGAAGCAGACTTAAGCCTTTTCTGTTATAGATTGAGATAAACATTCATTTTAATGAATTACAGTTTAAGACAGATGCAGACAAGATGTTGTACATTACAGCTTATCTATAAGATCATGCTGTTAAATAGTTTCAGTCAGTGTTAACTGATTACTTAAAACAAAGAGTAAAGAATCAGGATGAGAACATAATTAAAATCTTTACCTTCTTTACAGTATTTAAGAATTAAATGCAGTGAACCTTCAGAGACATCAATGAGGAAAAAACAGTGGAATAAAAGCTTTACACTTTAAAGTAGACTGAGG
This sequence comes from Lapillicoccus sp., assembly GCA_965277795.1. Classification (GTDB taxonomy): domain Bacteria; phylum Actinomycetota; class Actinomycetes; order Actinomycetales; family Dermatophilaceae; genus Lapillicoccus. Next base: position 4,521,956 of record OZ255840.1, on the reverse strand, counting down.
CAGTCTCTGTCTACACTGCTGAGTTTCAGAGAATTGCAGCTTCAATAAGTTGAAAGAACAGTATGCAGCTATCTCAGTACTATTAAGAGCTGAAAGACTCTGTAGCAGATGAACTCACTTATGCAGATTAATCAATAATCTTAGAGAAAATGATACTAAGAATAACAGTTATCAATAATTATCAGTATAAGTGCAAGTTGAAAAAGAAGGGCTTAGTACTGCTTAAGAGAAAGACTTCAGTGATGAAGTCTAGCTATAAATCACAGCTTATAAAAATTAACACAGTTACATACTGATAAAACCCTTAGAGACAAAAGACCTGATAAGAAGAAAAGAAGTGCTATAATTACAGAAGAGTTAAACATTTTATATATAATTGTAAGAGCTGTAAACTTGAATTAACTCATCCATTATACAAAAAGAAAACATATGTAAAAGCACTACTGTGAGACTATAGTGCCTTCTATTCTAAGAAGGCGTATAGCAGGGTCTGTAGCAATGTGAGATAGAGCAAGATATATATGTAGTCTGTATATATGCTAGAACTAATAATTAAGGAGAGAAGAAGAGGTGAGTGTAGAGTTTTACTGTGCACTGCTAAGTCACTTAGTAGGCACTAGACCTGATGTGTTGCTATGTCATAATAATTGCCTCCCCCTCTAGGTGCTGGTCTTCAGTGCTGTAGAAATTATAGGTTTCTATAGTAGTGTATATAATCATTGTGGTGTGGTGATGTCACTAAGCTGGCACTTTGTTGATGTTGTAACTGTGGAGTGAATATGGCTGCATTTCACACTAAGGGGTTGATTATTAAACTTCCTCATTTTCATCTTCAACTTCTGTTCACATTGCTCTTTACCAGCACCATCAATGTGTTTGAGCTTCATATTTCTTACTTCAGTTCTGTGTAGACCTTGTTTGTTTTCTGTATAAAGGCTTGCCTTTGAATTGTTCAGCTGCCATCAAGCATCTTCATTCTGTCAAACTATACAACAGTGTAGTGCACGCCTGTTACAACATCAGCATGTCAACAACATTCTTTACACTTTTGCTCATTTTCAAGCTGTTGAGTCACTGTACTATGATGTTCCTTCCTTTTGTATTGACACTGAACAATTCACCTCTTCCTGTGAGTAGGCTTCTAGTGTGGTGATGGTGTTACTAATGCATTTATAGGCACCCTGCACTCCAATAGCTAGTCAGTTCACTGGCCCCTCACCTCATTTAAAGAAGTGAATGTGTTTGCAATGCTTTAAGAACCTCAACAAACTCCACTTTAACCCCCTGAACTGCAATAGAAAGGTTAATCAACAATGCACATACTGTGCTGAAGGGTACAAGAGATGCCATTTAGTATTTTCACACACCCTCTAGACACCAGCTGTACACTGACATTGCTAGATTCCAGTGAAGTATATCCCCTGCATCAACACCCTCAGGACACTCACTGAGCAGGCTTTCAACCTCAATAACAAGAATGTGAACATTGCAGGTGAGGCATTGAGCTGTTGCATTCCTCAGTATGTTAAGTCTGTAACTGCATTCCTCAACACAGCCTCAAAGTTCAGCAGTACCTTGCACTCAAAAAACCAGATTGATGTTGAAGTCATCATGATCAGTGTTTTTATATGTATCACTAAGGCACTGAAGGGAATTCAAGACATCTATCACTCTTAAGTAACAGTGATGCCTATTGTATGTACAACAGCTGACCCAGCTTAGATGAGCCTTCTCAGCATTCATGTAGTCAGTTTAAATGAAGATAACAACACATCTGCCTCAAGCTTCCCTGACACTGATGACCCTCCAGAGGAACACATCTCTGATGATAGCAACAACACTGGTAAAGGTCCCAGCTCCCATCTCTATAAAGGCAAGTCTGCTCTCAAGACAAAGGTTAAAGGCAAGAATCATGTCACCTTCACACCAGTGACAAAGAAATGGACCACTGCAGCTGCAAAACTGAAGACCAAGGTTGCACTCAAGTTGAAGGTTAAGTCTAAGGTCAAGCTAGTTAAGCAAAGTCTGTTCTCAAAGAAGTGCAGAAAGCGCCCTCAGCTTTCCTCCATCATGGTATCATTATTCTCTGATCCTTCAGGTGGCTCTTTCTCATCACTGCCCTCAACTCCTATGCTGAAAACTCCTAAGACTGATCTCAAACTGAACTTCAAGTGCTCCCCCATCATCCTGTCTTCAGACAAAACCCCCAGTAGTGGTTTGACTCTATCATTCAGTGAGTCCTCCCTGTCAAAGGTTCTCAGCAAGCTGTTAAATAAGTGTAAGCACAGGCCCACATCACTGTCACATTATGAACTTAAATTTGTAGCAAAGTGTTTCAAGTGTCTCAATAAAGTTAAAGCTTGTGATGGTGTCAAGGCTCACTACTGAGAGATCTTCAGTGGTGCAGAGTGTCTCATCACTACCCTCAGATTAGGAAAATCAGTTTAATCAGTGCCTCACTTTCTTTCAGACAGGACTCTAAGACCTAAGACAGGCATAACAGATGATGACACTATGCAGTACACTATGTTGCCTGCTCTGTTCAGTATAACAGAGAATAAGTAGCTATAGCAGTGTTGCATCAGCATGTAGCTGTGTTCTTCTTCCTTTCTCACTGAACTTATAATTTAGGTAGTTAGCTCTTGCCTTCATTGCCCCTTTATAATGAAGAGAATTCAGTGGTGTCTTTGCAGTGTTAACACAGTGTTACCCCTGCATCTTGTGAGAAATGTCATAATAACATGTCAATAGAGCCTCAATAAAACCTGTAAACCTTATAAGAAAAATCAGAAAAGAGTGTCTCTAGAGCAGTCTTAGAACTTTCTTTAATGTTTCTATTTTCAGCCTGTTACCCCTTCATTAAATGCAGTATGCATCTCTTGCACTTCAGTCAGGTCCTCTTCAGGGACTCACTAATTATACTTCTCTAGCTACTCTTTTCATTTCACCTTGTATCAAATTTCCTTCTTTCACATTTTTCTATCTACAATTTCCTCTATCTCATATTTCTCCCTGTTGTCTATCAACTCTGGTGGCTGTAGTAACAGCATGAATTTGTCACCTTATCAGTGTGTATACAGTTCAAAATAGGAGACATGAAAGACATTATAAATTCAGTAGCTTGAGGGTAGAGTTAGCTGATAGGCTTACTTTTCAATTATATCATGAACTCTAAAGGGTTCAATGAACTTGTGAAATAGCTTTCAATTTGGGCGTTTCTGCTGCAGGTTCTTCATTGAGAGCATAACTAAGTCACTCACAATATATGACTGTGGGGTGTGTTTCTTATTATAGTACTTGACTTGCATTTCAACAACATTTGCTCAGCACTCTGACAGCACTTTACAAATGTCATGTATTCATTTCACCTGTTCATTGGCAGCAGGCACCTCTTTATAATTATTGTCTCCAACATTATATTGAATCTGTGAGTGGTAGCTGTACATTGTAAAAAAGGAGCTGGCTCCTGTTGATGCCTGTGTGCTGTTATTGTAAGCAAACTCAGCCAGTGATAACAAACCTGTCCAGTTATCTTGCTCATCTGAGCAGTAACAATGCAAATAATGCTTCAGGGTTTAATTCTGACGTTCTGTCTGCCCATCTGTTTGTAGGTAGAAAGCTGTGCTAAGCCTGTGCTTCACCTTCAAGTGGTAACATATCTTCAACCAGAATGTGCTGGTGAAGACTGACCTCCTGTCAGAAACAATGCCCTTTGATACTTCATACTGGCATACAATCTCATCAAAGAACAACTCAGCAAGCTCTACAGCAGTGATTGTCTTTATAATATAGATGTACTCATCATTTTTGTGTAGCGGTCAACTACTACTAGAATTGCATTATAGATGCATCCCTTTTACTTACTTGATGGCAGTTCTGTTATAAAGTTCATAGTGACCTCCTGCCATGGCCCTTCTGGTTAAGGAAGTGCTTGCAACTCCTCATATAAGTGATGTCTGAGTACCTTTACCCTTTGACAAATGTTGCATGATGCAACATAGTTATGAACATCCTTGCTCATATCAGGTCAGTAATACTTATGATCAATCAATTTAAGAGTTCTGTCAACTCTGAAGTGTCTCACTAGAACATTGTTATGATGGCACTTTAGAAGCTCTGCTCTAACAAACTCTTCTTTCAGAACATAGATTTGTCCTCAGTGCATAAGAAGGTTGTTGAATATAGTTCATAGGTCAGACTTTTCAGTGTGTCCCCTTCACTTGTCCTGTTTCTCAACAGCCTTTCTCTGCTTCTTCACAAATGGGTCTTGACCCTAAAGAGTTTGAATCAGGTCTGTCAGGCCTTCACTAGGGGCATTCAATGCTGTTTTATGTATAGTAAGCTCTCTCATCATCATATATAAAACAAGTTGTTTGCAATTAACAGTTTCAGCAACAGGGTTAAGCTGCTCTTCAGCTACATTGCATATATGTTGAGTCAACATCTTTCTGTTGCTCCTCAAGAGTTTATTCCTGAGTTCAGGGTCTTTACACCTGACAAAGTCTTTCACTCCAGCTATTACTCTTTCTATAGTAGGAGAGAATGCAGGTGTAAAGACAGATGTCATTATAATAAGCTTTCTCTAAAGTGTGAGGAGAAGCTTCTTCACTGTTTCATTGATGTCCTTGTAGTTCAGGCGCCTTGAGGGTGCATCAGCAGGGTTCATCTTCCTCAGTCTATATGAAATGACAAAGTTAAAGGCAGTGAGCTTCATAGCTCATCATGCTTGCCTGCTGTTTAGGGCTTTCACCTTCATAAAACCTCAAAGGTTATTATAGTCAGTTAAGACCTTCACTGAGTGAGCACTACCCTTCAGGTAGTGGTGCCAGTGTTTAAACACCTTCACTATAGTGAAAAGCTTCTAATCATGTGTCTTATAGTGATGTTTCACTGGAGTCATTGTCAGGATTATGCAGAGCAAGTTATGCAGATATAGTGATGAAGAACATTAATTGTAAGGAGTCATATGGGCAAGTGAGCAGTCTACTATATAGGGGTGAGCTGCACTAGGCTCAACCAGGCACTAGTGCGCATTACTGAGTAAACAATGCCTGAACACTGTTATGCTCCTAACATTACTGAAAAAAACAACCTCATAAAGCTCAACCCTAATTCTTGAAATAACTCTACCAAAACAAGCCCTATAAAACTTAAAATCAGAGCCCTAGATCCGCCCTGCCACCCCCTATCATTTGACACATGTCAAGCATAGGGAACAATGTCAGAAGGTTCATGGCTGAAAATAGGGGTGATACCTGCACCACTTTCAGAGCATGCAACCCACTTGAAGTATGAAGCATCAACACTCCAGAAGTTTGCCAAGGACAATAATGACAGCAAGCTCAAAAAGATTATACAGTGGTCATACATTGAGCCCTTTATTGTCTCAGTTATGAAGCTGGTGGAAAGAGTCCTGAATCAACCAGGAACTGCTCAAATTGCAGCAGATGTGGGAGCCCTGATCTGAAGAATGGATTCAGTGGAGAAAAACACTACAATAACAAAGAATTTGCTTGAGACATCTGTCAACAGGAACTCAAATCTGTCTGTCACAACAGGATACTGAAACACATATCTCTGGATGCAGGTGGCTGCTCAGGTCATGCTTCCCCCATCAGCAGCCTCCTTTTCATTCACATTTGCAGCTCAAAGCACTCAAGGCACCTTAGTGAATCTTTTAACACCTGACAACTGAAAGGTGATGGTCAAGCTGAATTCAACCCTCATTGACCACTTCTGCACCCTTACACTGAGGGCTCTGCATGACTGAGTCACAAGCTACATCAACACATTCTCAGACCTCAACATAGCAGCCACACAAGTGGCAGCAGTCAAGCAGCTAAGATCTGAAGATTTGACAATATATACCTGTACAGTGGCAGAGAAGGGGGCCTTGCAGGTCAACCTCAACTGAGTGAAGGCCTTAGAAGTGTGCAAGGTTTTGGCTACAACATATAAAGTCATTGTCTACAGAGTCTCAGTGAACAGCATCTGAATGAATAACCAGAAGCAGACCATTGCCTGCATTCAGACTGAAAACTACAAGATTGAAGCTGACAAGAACATCTCAATTAGCTATGTGAAATGGCTGTGCACTTCAAAGTGCGCTGCCAGCTCTATAGTGATGGAATTCACAGATGCAGAGCAGGCCAATGTAGCTCTGCAGACAGGCCTAATCTGAGATTCAGAATACAAGAAGACAGAGCTATATGACAGAGCTTACTGCATTCAGAAGTGTTTCAGATGCTACAAGTTTAGTTATATAAGTGCTCAATGTGGTAGGCAGCAGAAATGTGGGCTATGTGCTGAGAATCACAGATCTGAGAAATGCCCCTTTAAAGATCTAGGAAAACAGAAGTGTGTGAGCTGTGAGGGCCTGCATAGAGCCTGTGACAGCAAATGCTCAGAGTTTCAGAAAGAGGTGACACAGGTGCAGATGGCATAAAGCAACAAGCAGACTTGCTGAAAGGTGCTCAGTGTAGATGTGCAGACTCTGCCTCTGCCTTCAATCTCCTCCACCTCCTCCATCACCTCACATGCTTCTACATCAATTAACACCCCACATACAGACACCTGCACCCCCATCAACACCCTCATCAATATCAACAACCCCCTCTCTGCCCCATTGAAGGCCTCAGTGGTCAGGGGACTTCAGAAGGCGCCTATTATACTCACACTCAAGCTGAAACTGATGCTGAACATCAATGAGAACCACCCTGCCTCTTCTACAAAGACTGGCAGCAACTGCACCCCTCTAAACATCATCAACAACAATGAGAGAGCCAAGTGCAGCATCATCAAGTCCTTAAAAAAGCAAGCTATAGAGGCAGAGGCAGAGTGAAAAAGAAACAGCAGAGGTGCAGTCATTAACACAGAAACTCACTCTAAAGCAGTGAGCATAAAGCAAGAAAGTTCAACAATTGCAGATACTGCAACTTCCACTACTATCTAATGTCAGAAAATCTAAGCTTGACAATCTTACAGCACAACATCATGAAATCATACAATAAGATCATGGCATTCATGCTTCAGAACCTACAGGTATGAGAGTACAACATTCTGACAATTCAGAAGTCATAGAAGAATCCCTTTAACATCAGCACTCATCATCTATGCAAGGACCAGTTTCACCTGATGTACCTCACTGCTATAGATCTGGAGTTTGAGCCTGCTAGGGTGTGCTTCTTCATGAACACACAGCTGAACAGGGTACAGTGAACCTTTAAGAAGCATACAAAGAATCTAATCACCCTGAACCTGCACTATTAGAAGCATAAGCAGGGGAAATGCCTTCATATTCACAACATCTATTGGGAAGCTGTCAGGGAAGATGTTACAGAGACCCTGAACTGATTAAACAGTCTGTTCAATGAAGACTCAGATGAACAGCACTTGATGATGAAAGACTTCAACCTACATCATCCCACCTGGGGGGGGATGAAGATTGAGGGAGACAGGGAGGCAGAGCAGCTGCTAATCATCATAAATGAGAGGCAGTTATCTCTTCTACTTTCTCAAGGCTTCATTACCTGAAGGGCAGGAGAGTTACAGAGCACAATTAATCTTGTTCTAGACACACCCTCTGTGACACAGAGGCTCATAGAATGCAATGTTATAGAGAAGAATTATAACTTAGATCATCTTTCAATACTGACAATGCTGCTTCTGAAAGCACTGAAGGTCACACTCAGAACACACAGGCAATGAAACAGAATGAATAAGGCAGCCTTTAGAAAAGCTCTTGCCACTCAGCTTCTTATACCTCTGATGAAAATGACAGAGCTAGAGTGAATGGAGTAACAAATTGTAGACATCATAGAAGCCCTACAATATGCAATTTAAAAGACAGTCCCTCTAGCACATCTGAGCAAATGGTTAAAGCCTGAATTTAAATCAGAAGCAAAGGAGGTTATACAGAAAGTTAACAGAGCTCAAAGAAGATGGCAGAGAGAATAAACAACAGAGCTATAGAAGATTTACAAGAAGGCCCTTAATGTAAAAGGGAAGAAACTCACTAAGCTGATGAGGAATGCTCACTGAGAAAGAGTTGAGGCAGCCTCAGTGGACTCAAAAGGCCTATAGAAGCTGGTAAAGTGGGCAAAGAACAGGGGGGCAGAGAGTTAGACTTTTACTTCAGCATTACAAAAGCAGGATGAAACCTCAGTTACAGAATCAGAAGACAAGGCAGAACTTCTATAAGTGACCTTCTTTCCAGTGCCCTCAGAGGCTGACCTCAGGGACATAAAGAACTATAAGTATTTAGAACCTCTACAGATGCTGCTAATTGAGGAACAGGAACTAAGTAAAGTCATACTGTAAGCTTTAAGCAACAAGGCCCCTGAGCTAGACAGAATCTCAAACTGCATCCTACATCTCTCTCTCTCTCAGATCCTCCCACTACTTCTACCACTATACAATCAGTGCTTAAGAAGTGGCATTCACCTGAAGGCCTTCAAACAATCAGTTACAGTGACCCTCCAGAAATTAAACGAAGGAAACTATAGGGTGTTGAAGGCCTATAGGCCAGTGGCACTTCTAAACACTCTAGGGAAAGTTATAGAGTTAGTAATGACCAGAAGATTGAGCTGAATGGCAGAGACACATCAACTACTGCTAAAGACACTACTGAGAGGAAGGAAGGAGATCTCAACAGAGCATGCAGTCCATACCCTTATAAAGATCATTCAAGGGGCATAGAATTCAGACACATCAGTGACATCACTTCTCATGCTTGATGTCTCAGAGGCCTTTAATAATGTGTCTCATCAGAGACTTCTACACAACTTAAGAAAGAGAAGGATCTTTCTAAACATAATCAGCTGGATAGGAAGTTTCCTACAAAATCAGACCACAATGCTTAAGCTCCTAGAGTATGAATCAGAGCAGTTCAGCATACATACAGACATCTCTTAAGAATCACCCCTCTTATCTATTCTCTACCTCTTCTACAACGCGGACCTGCTAGACATTAAAAATAGGGGGGACCTTCAGGCAGCAGCAGTGAGTTGAATTGATGATGTGAAATTCACAGTAACAGGAGTCACAGTAGAAGTAAATTGCCAGACACTCTGAACACTACATACAGAGGCAGAGAACTGAGTGCACAAACACACATCAGTATTCACTCCCACCAAATATAAGCTCATCCACTTTACAAACAGGCTCAGAGCACACAACACATCTACAGGACTGACTCTAAAAGCCAGCAACATCTCCTTATCTAGAACATGCTGGTTTCTGAGAGTCATTCTGGACTCACAATTGAATTTTGAGACTCACATTCAACACATTGAGGTGAAGGTGATGATGAGCCTAGGAGGACTGGCAGCCATTGCAGACTTCACATAGAATTTCAGTCTCAGGAACCTACAGAGACTATACACTGCAGTGGTTCTCCCCCAGATCACATACTGCTGCTCAGTATAATACATTGTGAATCAGACTCATAAAACAGCTATGCAACAACAATGCACCATTCAAAAGCTTACTGCCATTCAACACTGCACAGGGGCAATTATAGCTGAGGCCTTTTAAATAACAGCAGGACCTGCTTTAAATATAGAGCTCTTCCTGCTTTCTATAAAGCAACAACTGGAGAAAGCTGCAGGTGACACTACAATCTGCATACTCATCTCCCCTGCACACCAGAAGCTTATAGAAGGCTGAAGACTCAGGTGAAGAAAGGCACAAAAGCTTCAGAGCTCCATAGAGTGAACAATAAGGCAGAGGAAGGTGAATAGCTGAATACCTGACAGTATGCCAGAAATTAGACACTCATATGTGGCCTCATCATGATGAATTTCACCAGTTATACACATTGTCACCTCTGCTGACATCATCATTTATACACATAATGTCAATGCTCTGTGCAGAGATGACAGGGTGCTGAACATCTTTACAGATAGAAGCGCCATTGAGAGCTATATGAGGGCAGCAGCAGTGGCTCTCAGAGTAAAAGAAGAAAGAGTATGCTATATGAGTACAGAGGGGGTGACTACAGTCTTTAAAGCTGAGCTACAGGGCATAGCTATAGTCACAATCATGATAATGACAATCAAAAAGACATAAATCTAGAACATGTGAGCAGCAAACATTTATATTGACAATCAGGCAGCCATCTGAGCTGTAGTCAACTCAGGACAACAGTCAGGACAATATCTGCTGAAGAACATTGTTCAAGGCATTGACAAACTAAGGAAGGCTGGAATTTGAGTGAAGATTCACTGAATTCCAGTGCATGCAGGGATTCTAGAAAATGAGGAGGCAGACAGAGCAGTTAAGTCAGCAGCTCAGAGACTTAGAGTCTACTCAAAAAGAATCTTCTACATGCTTTCAATGTGTAAGCAGAGTCTCTGAAAGTGTGTCACTAAGCAATGAGCAAGAGAGTGAGAGAATGGGGATTCAGGAAGAACAGTCTTTCATCTAAAAAGAGAGTCTAATTCAGGGGTTTTAACAAAGCATACAGGTGTTCAATGTCCTCTGAGCTCACTAATTATGCAGCTCCAGACAGGAAAAATCACCTTAACACACTACCTTCACAAGATTCAGAGGCAGGACTCCCCTAGGTGCTCATGCTTACAGGGCATTCAGACAGTTCACTACATACTCACAGAATGCTTAAGGAACCAGGACCTTTGAGAGGAACTGTTGAAGCAGGCTCATAATGTTTGAAGGATTCTTAAAGACTCAGCACTAGTCAAAGCAGCTGCTATCTTAGTGCTATAAGGCAACCTTCTGAGGCAGTTCCAGAATGTAAGAGAGGCTTCAGAAGACCTACAGGGTCTGAAGAGGCCTTCAGAGAATCCTGGAACAGGCAGTTCTAGGACTGCAAACCAATAACTGCAGGAAAGGCAATTAATTGTTTATAGAAACGCTCATCCCTGAAGGTGACGGCCTGAGGGAGGCATTAGCTTTGGACCCAACAGAGACTAGAGGCATTGGGAGACACAGGCACAGGTCTCAATCAAGGGGCTTAGGCAGTGAAAGGAGGAAGGTGGAAGGACTGGCAGGGGTGAGCAAATGGGGGGTGGCAGTCACAGGGTTTTAGGGCCTACAACATACAATGAAGCCACTTGTGACCATTTATTTGCTTATATTTGCCTATTTTGCCTATTTACGCTGCGCATAATGCGCTAGTCTCTGCTTAGTCACACGGTGTATGGCAGCGTTAGGCAGCCTCGGTCACCTATGAACCAATCAATCAATCAATCAAAAGCTCCTAACATTACCCCCCCCTTCAGGAAAGCGTTGTCCGCAACGCTGCTACTAGCCCCTCCCCCCCTCTAGACCCAGATTTGTATGGCCACTCAGGCAGAGCGGAGGCGGCTGAGGCGGAGTGGAGGCGGCTGAGGCGGAGCAGCTGAGGCGGAGAAGAAGGGGTTGAGAATTGAATAAAATCAACGCAGACATGTAAATTCCACCTCTTCAACTCCTGACTGCTGTTTCTAAAATATCCACCCCCCCCCCTCTTCTAACCACCCACATTGGTGCTTTGTATTCCGTCCCAGTCCTATGCAACTGTGCCATACCCCAGCGCTCACAATAGCGGAATCCGGCCAATGCCTCACATGCCATACCCCATTGCTCACGACTTATGGTGGACTCCGGCCACAACCCATATTTCCAGCAACACAAATTCCGTACCGTTGTAGATGTGTGTAGAAGGAAGGAAGGAGTGTTGAGAATTGAATGCCATTGAAGCAGGCTCACTGTCGACCAGGCTCATCGAAGAGGTCAACTTTGACGATGCCATTGAAGCAGGCTCACTGTCGACAGGCTCACTGAAGAGATCGACTTTGGCTATGCCATTGAAGCAGGCTCACTAGTCGAACAGGTGTTCAGACACGCCATTGAAGCAGGCTCACTGATTGAACAGGCTCACCGAAGAGGTCAATCTTTGACAGCGCCATTGAAGCAGGCTCACTTCCGAACAGTCGTTCGAATGCCATTGAAGCAGGCTCACTGTCGACCAGGCTCATCGAAGAGGTCAACTTTGACGATGATGATGCAGGTTATTTAGACTCGACTGCTCCATGAGCTCCCAGGTTTCCGTATGGCTTAGGTAGACTGGTACACATCCATATGGCTTAGGAGGTGTAGTTACCATGAGTAGTGTTACCGGTGTCTTTTGGAGTCGTCGACACACACAACTCTAGGCCTTTCCGAACAGGTTATTTTAGTTCGACTGTCCCACGAACGTAGCTTGAGGAGAAGCTGAAAACAGCAGAATTTGGCGGATCTGACCAGAGCGTGTCATGGCGATGTGGGCTTCCTTCAGTGCTCAGCTTCGAACCCATATCGTAGGGTTGACGGACAATTAATGTAATGTCAGGATCATGCAGAGCAAGTCATGCAGATATGGTGACGAAGAACATTAATTGTAAGGAGCCATATGGGCGAGCGAGCAGTCTACTATATAGGGGTGAGCCGCGCTAGGCCCAACCAGGCGCTAGCGCGCGCCACTGAGTAAACAATGCCTGAACGCTGTCATGCTCCTAACAGTCAGGGCGACGATGAGCTTCCACCTCTACGTGGTGTCGCCTATGAGTACTCAGGACCTTGTCCACCCTGAGGAAACTAAGAGAAGCTCCACTTTACCTTCTGGGTCTCCATATATCGAATCACACACAGTACCACCTACCTCGACGACGCGTCAAAATGGCATGTCAAAGCCTCGTGACATATCAATTGCCCCTGATATGACGGAGCCTTGACATGATGCAGATCAGAGTCACTACTGAGTTGGCTACTCAGCAAACCAGAGATCTCCTGACATGTTGAGCCCATGTCAAGCCTGTTCAACGCGTTAAGAGTCACCCACATACAGCAGTCATACATCTATTCCATTTCGAAAGCACATCTTTTCCACGTCACAAAAAGCAGTCACATAACGCCTTCTTAACACCCTCATCAAACCTCTTACGGCTTTCCTTTACGCACGATCATCGAGCGACAGACACTTGAAGGATAGCATGGGTGCGCCTTCACCAGTCAGGCCTATACGGAGACAGAGAGAAGGGGTGACTAAGGTATTAGTTGTTTACAGCAATGTTCATCCCTGCGGGTGACGACCCAAAGGAGGCATTAAGAAGCAGTCACAAGAAGAGGAGGACTAGCAAGGCATTGGGATGGGTGTTTCTACTCTATGCACATGATGCTGGAATAGAAGTGCCCCTGGGCTTTCTTTTGTTTTTGTTTTTGTGCAGAATGCGCTAGTCCACTTCAGGACGCGGTGTATGGCAGCGTTAGGCAGCCTCGGTCACCTATGAATAAATCAATCAATCATTAAGCTCCTAACAGTCATCTTCTGTGACCAGAAGGCCACAGGGTGCTATAACTCAGTGGCTAGCAGTTATGAGATGATCACTGCTATTGTGTAGTCTGAGGCATCAGTCTCTACCCTGATCTTCAGGTTCAGGTCAAAGTGGATCAAGATTGACGCTGTCATAAAGGTGTTGCACAATAGGTGGAAAGTCTTCACAGCCTCAGAAGGCCACTCAAAAGGTCCTGTCTTTTTTCCATTCTGACTGCCTTTCAGTAGGTCTGTCAGAGGCCCTGCAAGCTGGAAGTAGTGCTGTATAAATTGATGGTAGAAGTTGACAAACTTTAAGAAGACTTAAACTTCTCAAAAGGACTTGAGCACTGATTAATCCTTTATAATGGCAACCCTCTCTGAATCCATTGAGATGCTGTTAATCAATATTATAAACCTCAAGAACTTCACTCTTGTGACAGAGAATTCACATTTCTTTGAGTTGATGTAGAGTTGAAACTGCTGTAGTCTGGCAAGGACTTCACATACATGATCTCAGTGTTCCTCTGGTGTTTTGAAGTAGATCAGAATGTTGTCTAAGTAGACAACACAAAACACCTCTATCAGACCTGCTAACACCCAGTTGATATACACCTGGAACATCACAGGTGTGTTGATGAGTCTGAAAGGCATAATCATATATTCAAAATGGCTGTAACAAGTGTGAAATGCTGTCTTCCACTTGTTGCCTTCCTTGATACAAATCTAGTGGTAGGCATCCTTTAAGTCTAGTTTAGTGAATAACTTGACTCCACTTAACCAGTTCATGATTTCTTCAATCAGGGGCAAAGGGTGTTAATTCTTGATTGTAACTTGATTTAAACCCCAGTAGTCTACACATAAGTGCAGGCCCTCATCCTTCTTAGGTACAAAAAGTACCAGAGCACCTGCTGGACTAACAGAATGATGAATCCAACCCTTCACTAAGGTGTCATTCAGGTATTCTTGCAATACCTTCAATTCCATCATTGATAAGTTATACAAGGGCCTATATGATGGTTCCTTGCCATTAAGGTCAATGGCATGATCACTTATCTTGTGTGAGGGCAGATGACCTGCATTTTCTGTTGAAAACACTTCTGCAAAGTTGGTGTACTCTTGAGGCAAAGGCTGTGCTTAGCCTACATCCTGTATGTGTATCACCTTGCCTGCAGGCCTGGCTCATAGGACAGTGTAAACCACAGGCTCTTTCTCTATAGTTCATGTAAACTCTTCAGGAGTCTGAATTTCTAGGGAAGGCTTCTTCACCTCAAAGCACCAGTTCTTTACACTGCAATCAATGTGTATACACTCTGCCATCAGGGCCAGTAGGCTGAGAATCAGAGCAGGACCAGTCTTATTCACAGTGTAGAAGGTGTGTTTACAGTCTTTAAACTGCTTTCAGATGTTCTTTAATCAATATTTCACACAGTGAGCCCCATAGCAATAAACCCTCTATCTGTCTAAGAGTTGCAGTTGTGGTAATGAGCCATCCATAGGTGTCAACTGGTGCTCAATGACAAAGTGTTGAGATATAACATTCACTTCTACACCAGTATCTAACAGGGCATCAGTAGTAATCAGTTCTTCACTGGTGATAACTTCCATTGAAGTGATAATGCTGGACTCAGACTCTACCTTTGCCTGTTGCCTCAGTGGCACTGAGTGAGCACTGAGACCTCCCCTTTTTGTTGTGCTGACTGCAGAGATAGGTGTGTGGTTGAAATTGTCCTTCTTAGAGCAGTTCTTAATAAAGTGACCCTTTTCTCCACAAGAGAAACAGGTGTCCCTCAGCATTAAAGATTTATTCTTTCTAGCAAAGTGAGACTTCTTTACAGGCCTTGCCCCTGCATTGTCTCTTTGCTTCACTGGCTCATCATCAGCATTCAGTTGTTTTCCTCAATAGATACCTGATGACTGATCTAATCAGCTCAAGTCTTTCACAAAGTGAAAGTTCACTCAGGTTTAACTGTTACCTTTAAGGTTATTTTTCAGGTGTGCTGCCAGCACTACAAGGCTCTCTTAAGTTATAGAGAGATTCTAATAGTTAGTCAGGGTCTTGCACAGTTTCAGCCACAACTTTGTAAAGAAATGAGTCACCAATTGAGCCTCTGTATAAGAAGCCAGTTGGGCCTTCAGCTCTGTAAGATAGATGTTGAAACTGTGTATTAACTGTGTTGAGTTCTGCTTTACATTCATATATAACTGTGTATTGTGAAGGTGACAGTTCACTGAGTTCTGAATGATGTTGAGTAGAAACTTTATGAAGTAATCTCAGGAAACATTGGCAGCACCAACAACAGCCTCATAGTTATACTACATATTCTTTGGTTCCCTCTCCAGGAACTGCATGCTGTACAAAATCTTGTCACCATCATGCCTGAACCCCTCAGGGGCTCAGCAGAAAGTGGTTACTGCATCACAGATTCAGTCTATATGCTTGTGTATACTCTTCTCATAATATTTAGCCAGTTTCTGAGGCTGAATCAATCACTTTAAGCTGTGCATAGTGGGTGCTGTGCCGGTGCTTCCAGTGGAGGAGGGTTGGTAGGACTGCTTCATTAAAGCAGACCTTGAGGGTCCTGTAAGAAGATGCTGTACTGGTGTCTCCTCAACTTCTGGCTGGTGCAAATGTTGCACCTTCTCTTGAAGGGTTTCAAGTCAGCATTCCTTAAGAAGTTGATCTCATTCTCTCTCTGCATCCTGAATCTGTTCATTGATATCTGCTTCTGTTGTGGTTAAAGACTTGCTTAAACTCTGTATGTTGACCTCTTCATCTGCTACTGTTGCAGGCTCATCATCATTGAGGTGTAGATCTGTCATAAGGTTGTCAAGCTCATTGTTTGAGATTTGCTGACTTTGATGATGTGTCTGCATCATACCTTGAACCACTACCCTTTTAAATGGTAGAGTTATTAGAACTGTGAGGCTATAGCACCTTCTATTTTAAGAAGGTGTATAACAGGGTCTGTAGCAATGTGAGGTAGAGCAAGATATATATGTAGTCTGTATATATGCTAGAACTAATAATTAAAGAGAGAAGAAGGAGTGAGTACAGAGTTTTACTGTGTGCTGTCAAGTTGCTTAGTAGGCGCTAGGCCTGATGTGTTACTATGTCATAACAACTACAAGATCAGAAACCTGAACTCTCACACATCAGCATATTATAAACATTCTATTATAATGACAACTGCATCAATCATTAGAGTAACAAGAACAGCTCAGAATAATTTTTAAAGCAGAGAGGTTGTAAGACTTTCACTATAACTAGCAGAGGTTTAACCTCTTTTCTCTAAAAAGATGAAGCAAGTAATGACAATCAACAGTAAGTTATGTGATGAATAAGCTGAGATAATATCAGTTTCTCAGAAATTTGAAACAGCTCTAGTTCTGTGTCATCATTTAATTTTATAAAAATGATGCTGAATTGAAGTAAACTGTGTTGAAACCTCTTCTGAAGATGATTTCTAAGAACAGAGAGCAAATAATCTCTGAAAATTAAATAATTATTAATATCTTAGTGGTAGAAGCTAGAACTTATTTCAGAGCAGTTTAGCTTGAAACCTATAATAAACTCCTCAGTTTGTTACAAAAATGAGAACTGAAGTTTGAGAACTGAATGCAGGTAATAAAGAAATGAATTCAGAAAGTGATATTGAATGAGGAATAAATAAATGACAGCTGCCTCTTTAAGGGAGTATCACTCTTAAAAGCACTTCAAGATGTAGTTTAGAAACATTCACTGAAGAGTTTCTAATTTACAACAGATGAAGAATATATAACTTTTAATAAAGTACACATTTTCTGTACACTGCAAATTAGAGTTTAAACTTTAAGAGCTGACTATACCTGATGCAATCTGAGGAACAATTTACAACAATATGTGAATCTTAAGAAGTTTAAGTACATAGAAGAAGTATAAGAGAAACTCTCTTCATTCTTAAAAAATTAGAGAGTTCTCTGAGTAGAAGGCACTTAGAGACATCTACTTATAAGTCTCTAAACTGCAAGTATAACACAGTAGAAGATCTGAAGAGCTTCTAAATCTGAGTTAAAGTAGATAGTCACACAGTACAACTATTAATAGACAGCAGCTGCACAGAAAACTTTTCTTCATTAGAGTTTACAAAAAAACACAGAATTTCAATACAAAAGAAGAACTCTAAGTAATAGTATTAACTGTATAGCTTTAATAAGAGTTCTGCAGAACACAATAAAGAATGTATAGACTGTAAAAAAGCTACTGTTTACCTTTAAGTCTTTTAACACTGAGAGAAGATTCAGTTTAATGTAGTGAAGCAGTCAGGAAGTGACATAGTTCTAGATATATTATGACTTCAGAAAATTAATCTATTAATTAATTGAGCAGAAAATGAGATATAATTCACAAAAGAATCAACATTAATGAAGCTATATTCAATAATGTACTCACTTAAAGATGTAAAAGTCTTTACTATAAAAGTGAAAGAAATGTGTGAGAAACTGAAGAACTTCAATGTTCAAATACTGTGAAGCAGACTAGTCTCAGAGGACTGAGATTCTGTTAATAAATTATCTATCTTTAAAGAATACAATGACTTTGAAGAGATGTTTCAGGATAAAAGTGACAATATTGCACTGCTGAAACATCAGGATTGAGATTACAAGATTTAAATAAAAGAAGGAAAGAAATTTATAAGACAATCTATCTATTTGCTATCATCTCAGAAAATGAATGCATTGAGAGAATACTTAGAAGAAAACCTGTAGAAAGAATTTATAAGAGAATTACAGTCATTAGCAAAATATTCAATATTGTTTATGCTAAAGACTAATGAGATTTTAAGATTGTGTGTTAACTATTGCACTCTTAACAATATCATAATAAAGAACAGCTACTCATTATCACTTATATTAGAGCTTCAGAATTGATTCTAAGAAGCATAGTGATTTACTAAGTTTGACATATCAGAAGTGTTTAATCAGATATGTATAAAGAAAGAAGATAAGTGAAAGACTGCATTCTGAATAAGATTAGAGTTGTATAAGTATCTAGTCATATTATTCAGATTAACAAATGCACCTGCTATCTATTAAGTCTTTATTAACAATGTGCTACAGAAGTATCTGAACTCATTTATAGTAGTATATTTTGACAACATCTTAATATACTTAAAAATAAAGAAAGACTACATTAAACAAGTTTAGATGATTCTGCAGGTCTTAAAGAAAGTTAATCTTTAAATAAAATCAGAAAAGAGTGTGTTTTACATAAAAAGAGTACAGTTCTTAAAATTTATAGTAACTCTAAAAGGTCTACAGATGGACTCAGACAAGATAAAATTCATCACTGAGTAACTAACACTGATGAATGTTAAGAAAGTACAATTATTTCTTAAATTCACAAACTTTTACTGAAAGTTCATCAAGAAGTATTCTAAAATTGCAGCACTGTTAACAGAGATGATCAGAAAGGATTAGAAGTTTTAGTAATTAAATGAAGCTGAAAAAGCCTTCAATAAGTTGAAGAAGAGGTTTACTTCTTAATTAATTCTCACAAGTTTTAACTTAAAGAAACCTATTATGCTTAAGACAGATGCATTGAATGAAGCAATAAAAGTATGCATCAGTTAACTAGACAATAAGAAATATTTACATTCAATAGCTTTTTACTCACAAAAGTTTTAAGCAGCTGAAATAAACTATAAGATACACAATAAGAAACTATTAGCTATAGTTAATGCTTTTAAGTAGTGGTAAGTATATCTTAAGAAATTAAGACATCAAATTCAAGTATATACAGATTATAAGAATCTGCTATACTTTATCACTACAAAAAACCTAAATTGCAGACAGATACAGTAATTAGAAGAGTTATCACAGTACAACTTTTAGATTCATTATTAAAAAGAATCAGAGAACACTAAAGCAGATGCTCTCAGTTAAAGAATAGACTACCTTTAAGATAAATCTGTTGTTAATTACATTATACTCTAGATGGATGATCAGGGCATTATAAGATACAATAAGAAGTACAACTTCATCTTTAAAGTAAAAAATGAAAGCTTTAAGAAAAAAGTTTTAATGACACTAAAAAAAGACAAATTTGCACAATAAATTCTGAACAACATTAATAATTATTTAAGCTTTAAAAAACAGACTGGCCTTCTGCTTTTTAATGAATTAATCTATATATCAGACATCTTACACTGAGAATTAGTCAGTGAGACTCATTCAGTAAAAATGAGTGAACATCAGAAAGTGAAGAAAACACTTAAGAGACTGACTAGAATACTTTACTTCCCACATATGCAAAAGAAGATTAAAGAAGAGGTACAGAAATGCAATATCTGCAGAAGAAGCAAGAAAAATCACTATAAACTGTACAGACTATTAAAATTGCCAGCAACATCATTACATTTATAATTCAGTATAGCACTTAACTTTGTAGTAAAGCTACCAGGATTCAAGGAGTCACTAATAAAGATACTATACAATGTAATATTAGTTATAACAGACTGATTAATAAAGTATGAATACTTTTTGCTATATAAGAAGAGTTTAACTGCTGAGAAACTAGTGTACACATTTCTAAAAGTATTAGCAGCAAATCACAGAATCAGACAAGAAAATTTCAGATTGAGACAAACTTTTACTTTAAAATTCTGAAAATCCTTGACAGATCAGCTAGAAATACACTACAAGTTGTCAACAGTATATTATTCACAGATAGACAGATAAACAGAGATACTGAATTAGATAATAAAACAGTACTTACACTGCTATATTAACTATCAGCAGATTAACTGAGTAGAGCTACTATTAGTGACTCAGCTGATATACAACACAGCAGTTACAGAGATAACAGAAGTATCATCATTCTTTACAAATTATGAATTCAATGTCAATATACACAAATTAAGAGAAATAGCTAGCATTGTACAGAAAGTCAATATACAGGTTAATCAGTTAAAAAATCTATATAAAGAGTTGCAAAGAGACATACAATTCTACTTTAAGAGATCAGCTGTATATTATAATAAGAAGAGAGATAGAGAATCTACTCTCAGAAAGAAAAACAAAGTATATCTCCTTCAACAAAATATCAAGATTAAACAACTCAGTAATAAACTGAATTATGTTAAGCTAGAATTATTTCAAAGTGTGAAAACTAAAGAAAGTGTCAACTATAAGCTTGCACTCTCATTACAGATGAAGATATATTCAGTTTTTCATGTATCTCTACTTAAATCAGCTGACTCTGAGACATCAGTACAGGAAGTGCTACTGAAGATTAATCTGAGCAGTTAAGATGCTGAGTTTAAGATAGAAAAGATACTAGATAAACAAAAAATCAATAATCAGCAGCACTTCTTAATAAAGTGAAAAGATTATAACTCTGCAGATAACACTTGAAAGCTGTAAGAGAATTTTACTCATTGTTTAAGCCTGCTACAAGAGTTTCATCATTAAAACCTAAAGCAGATCAGTTGAATAAAGTAAGAGTGAGATTAAAATCCTTAACTTTAAAACTGTTAGAAGAATCTGTAAGTGAAGCTGACATCTTTATCTGCATCTATTTCTTCATCTTCACTTTTTCAATGTTATAAAGCTCAGTATCTATTAAAGATGACTGACACTTCATTAAGAGAGTCAATTATTTGTAAAGCTGTTCTTTCTTTATCTTTAACTTTCTTTTCATCTCTTCAGCCTTTTTCTTTTTCTTACAGAGATGATGAATCTTCTTATTAATACAGTCTAGCTCAACTGAAGAGATGACAAGATTACAAGAGTGATCTAATTAGATACAGTGTTTACACTTGTCTAACTTCTCTAATATGAAACAGAAACAATCACCTGCAACACAGCAATTGCAGAACCTCATTGTGAAATCCTCAAACTTAGCAATACAATCAGTTAAGATAGTCTGACAGAGTAAGAAAGAAGTTTTCTTTCTAACACAAAATGAAGGCATAAGAGAAAGGTTGAGGGTTTCTGAAATAGAAATTAAGAGGGAGGAGCTAGTGTTATAAATCTCAGAATAACAGCAATATAGGTAGTGCATAGTCTTAAAACTGCTTACAGTGATTACACACCTTAACAGTGTAAGCACTGTAAGCACTGAGTCAGTCAGTAGAAAGCTGCTCACAGTGATTACACATCTTGACAGTGTAAGCACTGCAAGTATCAGATCAGTTACTCAGAGCACAGTATTTTTATAATATTGTAAGTCTTCTATTATCTATATAACTAGAGATAAAATCATAGTTAAAAGCTTGTGCTCAACTTATATAGTAAATGCTAACTACTGTCTACAGAACTCTAATAGTTCACTAGTAATACTTCATTTAATAATCTTTCAGCCTTAAAGCATCCTTCTGTTACATTACATATTCTTCACTTATTATAAAGTGAAATCCTTTCAGTAAGTACTTCTGAACTACATTTTAAAGTGTTTTTAAAGGAGGTACTTCTCTATATAGTCAGCTATTATCTATGCATTCTTTATTCAGTATCACTTTTTAAATTCTTTCCTTCACTTCCTGCATTCAATACTTAAAGTCAGGTTTACATTTTTGAAGTAGATTAAAAACTTCATTATAGATCTCTAGTTAAACTGCTCTTAAGTGATTTCTAACTTCTATCACTATGATGTCAATAATTGTCTATTTTATAGAAGTCAGCTTTTTTCTATTCTCAGAGATTATCTTCAGAAGTAACTCTGATGCAGTTTATTTTAATTTTATATCACTCTTTATATAGTTAAATAATGACTTTAAATTAGAGTTGTTTCAGCTTATCTGTCTTATAACTTCCTCTTACTTATTCTCACTAGCCTTACTATAACAGTGAACTGCTGAATAATGCAAAGAGGTAGGCTCTTTTCTAACTATAGTGAAGGTCTTATAATCTCTAATCTGAGAAAATTATTTAGAGCTGTTCTTATTACTTTAGTAGTTTGCACAGTTGTTGTCATAACAGATTGTTTATAACATACTTATATATAAGAGTTTAAGTTTTTCATTCTGAAGAGCTTCTGTATACATTTTCTTCTTATATAAAAGGTGAGTTAATTTAAATTTACAGCCTTTACAGTCTTATATAAAGTGCTCAATCTTTCTACAGTTGTAGCACTTCTTTTCTCCTTATTATGTTTTCTACATTTAAGGAGGCTGTTAGCACATTGTTACATTGATTTTTATAGACTGAAGTCTGTAATTAGATCCTAGTGTTAGGATTCTTTCTCTGTCTCTAAGTAGAGCTGTACCTTTCTTTTTCAGCTTACACTTATACTGATAATTGTCAATAATTATCACTCTTAGTATTATCTTTTTTAAAGTAGATGGTCAGTCAGCATAAGTGAGTTCATTCTTCACAGAGTTTTTCAGCTTTTAGTAAAACTGAGATAGTTGTATACTCTCCTTTCAGTTTATTAAGACTGCAATTCTCTAAAACTCAGCAGTGTAGAAGGAAATCATCTCAGTCTACTTCAAGATGTAAAGCTTTCTTTTCACTGTTCTTTTCTTATTGATGTTCTTAAAAGCTCACTGCATTCAATCTTTAAACACTTTAAAAAAGGAGAATATCTTGATAATATCATCATTTTAATCTTTTTCCTTCTGTTTCAGAAAGTTGAATAAGAGTGACTGAAATCACTTAACAGCATGATTTCTCAGATAAGTTACAGCATACAGCATCTTATCAGCATCAGTCTTAAACTGCATTTCATTAAAGTGAATATTTATCTTAACCTGCAACAGAAAAGGCTTAAGCTTACTTCTCTCACCTTTAAACACATCTGAAGGTACTATTTTAAGAGTCTTTATAATCACTGAACTCACAACTTCCTTTATCTTAGATAAGGTCTTCAGTACTTTCCTTCTCTTTAAAGAAAATAACTCAAATCTGTCTTTAGATATAAGAGTGATAGTCATTATTAATGCTTTAAATATCCCTTAAAGGGGTACTTAAAGTTTAATAAGAGGATGCTCTAAGGCTGAAAGATTATTAAATAAAGTATTAAGTGAAACTATCTAGAACTTGTAGACAGTAGTTAGCATTTACTATATAAGTTAAGCACAAGCTTCTAACTATAATTCTACCTCTAATATTATAGATAATAGAAGACTTATAATATTATAAAGATATTGTATTCTGTGTAACTGAACTGATGCTCACAGTGCTTACAGTGTAATTACTTCAAGCATTCTCTTATTAATTAAATTCAGTGCTCACAGTGCTTACAGTGTAATCACTGTAAGCATTTTCTTACTGATTAAACTCAGTGCTCACAGTGCTTGCAGTGTGATCACTGTAAGTATTCTCAGAACTACATGCTTTCTGCATTACTGCTATCTCTAGACTTATAACAATATAGATCTATAGTCACTAGAATAACTGACTGCTAAAAAACTAAAAGCTTAATGAGTAAAAAAGTCAGCTATATATCTGTTCACTAATGCTCACTACTCAATATAAACTAGTGCTTTTAGAGGTAACTTAGCAGGCATCTAACACTCTCACTGCTCAGATCTCACTAATGAGTCTTATTAGTTAGATGCTGAATAAGGTTCAGAAGAGATCACTGAAGCATCTTCTTCTTTACTTTATATTTTAGAAAGGCATATTAGAACTGAATCACATTAATTAAGTCAACTTAAAGCAGCAGAGCAGAGTGATAATAAATATAATTAACTCAGTTTATTTTAAATTTTCATTATTTCTTTTTAATGTAGTTTCACTGATGCTTTAAAGCAGTTTTTATAACAGTCTAAATACTTTTCTCACATTTAGACTTTATTTTTTAATTATAGAAAGCAGTCATTAAATACTTTTTACAGAATATATTGCTGATTAACCTCACTGAAAAGGGCTTTTATTATTGCTCAGTAGGAGTGTATCTTGTATAAAAGATGAATAACCTCCTGCTCTTCAGTAACAAGATTTTAAAAGATCTTTCAGACTACACATTACCCTTCAGTAGAGTTGTCAGTAAGCATATAGTAAAGAAGCTAGCATTTTCTACATTAATGCTTAATTTAAAAAGATAAACCTGTTAATAAACTGCACTGTAAGCTTAGAAAAGACTTATTACTTATAGTTTAGCAGTTATAATTTCACTGTTCTTTCAGATAGTGAATAGATGTGCTTCTAAAATTTAAACTTTATACTTATTACAGATTATTAAATTATAAAAAAACCACTTAAGTCTGTTAATGTTATAGATGAAGTTTATAAGTATAAAATAGCTTTATCAATAAAGAGTTTTAAGCTATATAGACTTTATAAAGATAAAACTGTAGAACTACTTCTTATTAAGTTATTAAGTAGTCTATTAAATAGCTAGTAGCTGTAATATATAAGGTAAAAAATCTATCTATATAATATATACATATTAGTTTTTCTTCTTCAGTCACTTCTGAATCTTTAAAGTCTGCTTTTACTATATACTTTAACTTCTATTATAATGAAAGTTAGAGTTCTTCTTCTTTTAAGCAGTCTTTACATTATAAATATTCTTTAAAAATAGTCAATAATCTTCAGCTTTTAAAGAGCTTATTTATTCTTTAACTAATTTACTTTCTGAAGATTTCTGATTATATTAGTTATTAAATAATCATTAACTACTTTTTTAACTACAATCTAATAGATAAAGAAGGGCCTCTTTCAGCAATTTAAGTTTTTCAGTGAGTAAAAATGCTTCACATCTGTCTTAATGTATTGTACAGTCACTGAGTCAGCCTCAGTAATTATTTATATCTTTATTAAGCACTTAATAGCTGAAAATGTAGACTTTTATCTCTTTTAAAGATGTGTTTCTTCTTTTTTTAATATGTGATTCTTTTTTCTATGCTGTTAACAGCAGAAATAAATTACTATTTAGTTAGAATAAATCTGAACCTTCCTTAACAATGGTTAAATAACATTGTTAATATATAGTCAGTAGATTTTAAAGTTAACAGCAGTAAGTATCTAAACCTTAAAGACAGAGAAAAGGCATGCTTATACCTCTATAAGATTGAAAAAGGCAGTGTATAGCTCAAACATTATATCTAAAAATGAGAACAATAGTGAAAAGTCTGAGAATAACAGTAAAAACTGTGAAGGAAGCATTAATGAGAATAGAGAGTAATGAGATAGATGTAAACAGTGAAAAAAGCAGTATAAGTAGCAGAAACAGCAGTAAAGACATCAAAGACAGTGATAGAAAGATTAAAAACAATAAGAAGAAGAGTGTAAGAAGCCTGCAGATATATTAGCACATTGTTTATATACTAAGAAAAGAAGATACACAAGAAGAGCAAACTTAATAAGCAGTAATGTAATTTATTTTAATGTGACTGCAAAATAGAAACTCTCAGTAAAAGCAGTCTTAAAGATGCTAAAATGCATAAATTCTACAGCTCTATTATATACTATAATACAGAGCTTTAAAAATTTTTATTTACATTAGATTCTACAGCTTAATTAATAAAATTATGATTTTTGAAGTTGAGGGAAAGTAAAAAGAGTGCAGCATTATCTATAATGCAGTGTTGCTCCATAATATATATTACTGAATAAGATAAGTTAACTGTGATAATATATAATTAAAAGCAGTAATAACTTAATATTAACTTTATAGATATAATTATTTACACTGCTATAGAGAGTAAGATATAATATAAGTATAACTTCTGTCTAAAAATGTAGTCTGTTTCTGTTATAATATAAGACTTCATTCTTTTAACAGCTACTTACACATTCAATAAAAAGAAGAAGATTAATTTACATAAATAGTTATATATAAGTTTATTAATGTAACTGCTGCCTGACTCACTCACTTTACTCAGATCAGTATAGAGTAGATATTAATAAAACTAAGCAGTATATTAAGTGTAATATTCTTACTGATAATACAAGATTAAAAAATGATTCACTGTAAGAGAATC
Organism: Lapillicoccus sp.; assembly: GCA_965277795.1. Lineage (GTDB taxonomy): Bacteria > Actinomycetota > Actinomycetes > Actinomycetales > Dermatophilaceae > Lapillicoccus. The sequence goes on along the minus strand of OZ255840.1, from coordinate 4,495,754 downwards.
TCTTACTAGAAGTATAAGCTTGCATAATTAAGCAGAAAAGAAAGTAGCAGCAACATAATGAAAATTCTTATATAAAATCCTTATATACAGGTGTATAAATATTTAAATATGTGTTAAACTTATAGATACTGTACCTTTATAGCATTTAAATTCACTTTTTAATAAATTGTTTTCAATTAATATTAAGCTTAAAGTGACTAGCTGTTTGAATAAAGTGTTTAATATTTAATATTTATTTAAATGCATGTATTTTAAAACTATATACATACAAATATTATTATTTAAGATGATGTTATTTACAGTAAGTTATAATGTCTTTTCTATTTACTGCTGTCTTTACTGCTGCTCCTTTTATTATTATTGTCTTTATTACTGTCAGGAGCATGACAGTGTTTGAGCATTCAGGCGTTCAGTATTGATTTGAGCATTTGATATTTTGATAGCACACACTAGTACCTGATTAGGTCTAGCACAGCTCAGCAGGTGTCTTCAGCACTAGTGTCTAATTAGACCTAGTGCACCTCAGCTGAGGCTTAACACCTCACATATGTATGTTCAGCTCATCATTAGATACTTACCTCTTTAGAATTAATCTCTTGATCATTATATCTGCATGACAAACTCTGCATGATTCTGATATTAGATTAATTCTCATTCTCTTAATGTTTATAGAACAGTCAAACTGAAATAATGTGTTCAGAAAGGCCTTGAGTAGTGTGTATTGACAACACTGAAAAACACTGATAACACTACTCTCTGCAACTACACCTCTTAAGTCATACAGAAGTGTATCAGTTTACTCAAGCTATATAGAACACTGAATTGCTCTTGTAGAAGAGCTGGATTTAAAGAAACCATCAAAACACCTCCTAAGTCATATAGATGTGTATCAGTCAACCTAAGCTATACAGGAACCTGAGAGCTCATGAAGCAGTCAAGTTAAAACAACCTGTGTCATCAAAAGCTTGTGAAGCAGTCAAGCTGAATCTAAATAACCTGCATCCACCTTGCTCTTGTGAAAGAGCTGAATCAAAAGAAACCACTGAGTTGAACACCTTATAGAGACTAAGAAAGGCATCAAGCACAGGACACTGTGAGACAGACATCATCAACACACCACTTTCAACATGACACATGAGAGCACAGTTTCATCAAGTCAGACTCAGAAAGAAAAGGCTGCTGAGGCAAGCTCATCTCATCAACATGAGCAGGGAGATGAAGCAGAAGAAGCTCTTTCTAGTGTAAAGATGAACTACTTCAAACTTAACACAGCTCTTAGAAAACTCAAGAGGGGAAGAAAAGAACAGAAGTACTCTGTTTTAACTGCACAACACTACAAACAAACTGATGAAGATGATGCTGAAACTCTTTACAATATAGTCAATGTGAAACAACTTCAGTGTTGAGCAGAGGTTAAGTCAGAGCAGTTTCTAGAAGCTCTCAACACACTACACAAACAGAGGAACCTAGAAATGTCAGTTAGTGGGAATGTAAAAGACCTCATTGCTGAACAAGACTATCTTAGTGATAACAGAGACATTTTCATCAACCTGCTTACAGAGAAAAAGGTCTGTGTAGCTTCTTTGAACATCAGCTTCATCACCCTCAACATCAAATACCAGTTGCTGAAGGAGCATCAACAAACTGAATGAGAAGGTACTTATTCTTCAAACATTTTGAACAGTTTAAACAGTGATAAGTGTTCACAGAAGCTTTCTGATCCTCCTCTTTTAGACAACAGTTCTGAGCCCATGTGAAAGGATTAAGTAGGCAAGATGAAGGCCAGATTGAGTGTTAACAAAGATTACTATTCAACTGAGACTGCCTGTATAAGGTATGTGCTGTCTTGATTGAGCAGAAGAGCTGCTCAACACACTGAGTCTCATTCACTATATAAACTCTCAGTCACCAATCTCTACTGTACTGTCAATGAGATTCTGAAGAACCTGAAGAAGATCTATAAAGACTCAGATAAGCTGAGGAATTACTGTCAGATCTACATTGAACTGATTCAGGGTTCTAAACAGTTCTCTGACTTCTACATTGAGTTCTGCCGCCTTTTCACCTTTCTTAAGTATGGTGAGACTCAATGTATAGATGACCTCAGAGACAAGATCTCTCCTCATCTTTAAGCCTCTCTGTCATCTTAAATAATTCAATCTGATTTATTATCAATTATAAAGACCTACCTTATACATCTGGACAATGAACAATGTGCTGCTTAAGTAGTTAAGGATTAAAAAGACACCATAGCTGCTTCTATTAAGGAGGTCAAACCCTTCAAATGAGTCACATTTGAATCCTTTACACCTCAGTCAGCTATACACTTCTCAATGCCTCTGAGTGATAGAAGGCTTCCTACTGACTCACAACATCAGCAAGATGAGAAGAATGATAACTGCTACCTCTGCCATTAATCAGGTCACCTCACTCATGCCTGTTCTCAGCAGCAGGTTAGACAAGCTTCTCTCTTTCAGCATGATGAATCTGTGAGCAAACTCCATATAAACTATGAAGACTCAGGCTTAGAGTCAGAAAATGAATAACTTCTACTAAAGTTACAGTTGAGAGTGAACTAGTTTCCCTGTGCAGTGTAGACCTTTTGTTGAACCTCAATGAACACTATTCAAACAGTCTGAATGTTTCAAACAGTTCAAACAGTCTGAACAGTTTGAGTGATGACCCTGAGCTCTTCACATTATGATTATTTATAACTGCCTGCTCTCTCTACTCTTAAGGCTTTCTTATACCCTTCTGAGCTCTAGTTGACACTGGCTGCACAGCCTACTCACTCATTCATAGTCAGTTAGTTTCTATAGTCTGTGATCAGCTTGATCTGAAACCTGTTTCTCTCTTCAAGCTCAAGTGAGTATGTAGCTTTGATAATGAGCTCTCTAAGCTTAAAATAACTCATGCCATCTATCTAGATCTGCTTATAAAGAAGGAGCATAGGGAGACTACTGTCTCTATGTTAATAGCTGATCTGAGACAACATGACATCATCCTGAAAAAGTCATGAATGAACTGAATCAACTAGTGTTAAATATGAAGAATGATTTCATTGTCTTTTCACAAAAGCTGTCTCTGTCTTCTTCTCTTCAAACACCTCTCTGAACACCTCTCTGAACACCTCTCTGAACACCTCTCTGAACTGTTTAAATAACACTCAAAATCCTGCCTCAACCTTCTCTAACTGCTGACAATAATGCATTCTCTGTCTGCAGTGTTGAAGCAGCACCCTACACTGTGCTGGCTCATTAAGAGAAGGTACAAATATTCACTATGTCAATAGAGGACATAGATAAACAACTGGCACTAGATCAAGAATGTCATTTGAAGGAATTAAGTCTCAAGGTGAACACCTTTAAACACCTTGAGGAGATATGTTGAAAGCTATCTCCAGAATATTATAAGTACCTTGATGTCTTTGACTGCTCTCAGGTCAGCAAGCTCTCACCTCAAAGCTGAGCCTACTGTATGTCACCCTACAAGCTTCAGAAGGTCAAGGAATATCTCAATAAAAACCTCTTTAGAGATTTCATCACCCTCAGCAAAGCAGCATATTCCTCATCAGTGTTGTTTATCCAGAAGGCTAATAGAGACCTCAGGTTCTGTATAGACTACTGCAAGCTCAATGCTATCACAAAATGAAACTGATACCCTCTTTCATTAATAGAGGAGGTTTTAGAAAAGATATTGAGATGTAAACACCTCACCTGTCTGAACATTCTCACCACCTTCAACTAATTGCATATGCACTCAGACAGTGAGGATTTAACTACCTTTATCACTGCTCTGAGCTTTTACACATATAAGGTGCTACTGTTTGAACTGATCAATGAGCTGAGCACCTTTCAGCAATACATCAACAATACTCTATAAGATTTCCTCACTGACTTCTGCTAAGCATACCTGGACAATATTCTAATCTATAGCAAAATCAGAAAGGAGCATTAAATTTATGTTAAGAAGGTCCTTAAACATCTCTGTGAGGCTGGCTTATAAGTCAACATCAGAAAATGTGAATTTGATGTCTCTGAGACAGTCTTCCTGAATGTCATTATCTCAGGAGAAGAACTTTGTATAGACTCTCAGAAGGTGAAAGCAGTCATAGACTAAGCTAAATTAATCAACTTTAAAGAGGTTCAGGACTTCATTAACTTCATTAATTTCTATCATTAATTTATACAAGACTTCTCTGAAATTGTTAAACCTCTCATTGCTCTTACTAGGAAAGAAGTTCCATTCACATAAACTGAAAACTGCTCAAAGGCGTTTTAATACCTCAAACAGACTATAACAAAGGCTTCAGTATTGAGGCATTTCAACCTCAACTGTCAGGCTATACTAGAGACAGATACCTTTAACCTTGTAACAGGTGAAATTCTCTCTCAGTATGACAATGAGAAAATTCTTCACTCAGTGGCATTCTACAACAAGAGTATAATACCAGCAGAATGTAATTATCACATCTACAATGAGGAACTTCTGGTCATTATTTGTTGTTTCAAACACTGGCGTCCTGAACTTGAACACACTGACTTGCTTATACAAGTCTTCACTGACCATCAGGCCCTGAAGACCTTCATGAAGGACAAGAAACTGACACAGCATCAGGCTAGATACTTAGATATTCTATCAGAGTTCAACTTTCAGGTCATCTTCCAAACAGGCAAGATCAATGTCAAGGTGGATACAACTCCAGACCGTGTGGAAATACATGTGAGAGAAGTGGAAGAGAACATCATCAAGTAAATATCTACTGCTGATCAGACAGAATGAGCTACTTAAGATGGCAAACAAAGTCTCTAAACATACTGCAACTACATGCAAGACACTACATGCAAGACAACAAAGGCTTTCAGCTATATATAAGTTTTGACTCTGACACTACTACCTACAAATTCACACACAAGCAACTCCAGTCAGTGAAGGCAGAGGACATAACAACTCACATGCAAGAAATCCTGAATTTCAGTAGACAGCAGTTGAAAAAGAGCAGGGAATCCATGAAAGCACAAGCAGATAAACATCAGAAGGATGTCAATGTGAAAGACATAATATGACTGTCAGGCCAGAATATTAAAATTACACAGCTAAGCTGTAACATAAAAGACAGGCAGCTCAGACCATTCTGTGTCAGTCAATATGTAAGAATGTCATATTGTTTAGAACTGCATGTTATCATGAGAACTCACAATTAAACACCTTCTTCAGCATTAATTGTCACCAACAATAAAGAACACTGAAAGGTAGATAATACTTCAGGAAGCTGCAGTAGATTTAAACTGTTCAGAACATTCAGACTATTTAAACTCTTCTTTCATATGAACTGGCCTACCTGTAGGTCTGAGAGTGAGGGTAGACAATTTGATGCTGCGTCACATGGTGATAGCAGCGTCACAGATGACACTTTTTCAGAGGGGGGGGTAATGTTAGAAGCATGACAGCATTTAAGCATTCAGGCATTCAGTATTGATTTGGGCATTTGATATTTCAGTAGCACACACTAGTACTCAATTAGGCCTAGCACAGCTCAGCAGGTGTTCTCAGCACTAGTGTCTAATTAGATCTAGTGTGCCTTGACTAAAGCTTAACACCTCACATATGTATATTCAGCTCATCATCAGATACTTGCCTCTTTAGAATTAATCTCTTAGTCATTATATCTGCATGATGAGCTCTGCATAATTCTGATAATTACTGCTGTTTTTATCTACTGCTGTTTCTGCCTGCTTTTATTTCTGTCTAATTAGAGAGCAGATTAGATATTACAGCAGTTTAAGACAGTTAATTTTCATTATTAAGCTCATTTAAATTCACATTTAGAAGATCTTAATTATTCAGAACAATATTCAGATTTGAAAAAAAGAACTTGTTCATCTTATATATAGACAGCTAATCAGCAATAAAATTATTTTTAAATAGAATAAGTAGATTATTTTCATCAATTTTTAAATTCTTATAGTCAAGATGATTAATCTGTAAAAACTAAATTAATTAAAACAATCTTTCTTTAAATATATATTAATAAGTTAAACTGCTGTTTAGTATTTCAATTAAAGTGATTAGAAGAAGATTTCAACAGCAAAATCTAGATAAAGTTAATTATAGTATTGAATTGAACAGACTGAATAAGTTCTAAATAACTTACATTAAGTTTAGAGAATAAAAGTGAAAGTTTATTATAAATCTTAAAAGTGTTCTGTATAAACATTATTATATGTATTTTATACTTAAACTGCTGCTTTTTTATCTATTATACTTAAATATAAATATGTAAATAAGTAATAAAATGCTCTTTAACTTATATTAATATAAACAGATGTTTAAAAACAAAGTTAATATTTTAATAATTATATTTAATAAATAATGAGTGTTTTTCACTTTTTCTTAAACTACACAGTGTTTACAAATTTAGTCAGAGTTAAGTTTTATATTAAATTATTGTTTTATTATACTGAATGCATTTGTTCTGTTATAGTTCAGTTAAGTTTTAATAGAAATTACTGATATCTTTTCAGTATTCTTCTGAAATAGCAGGGTTGTATAAAAATAGTAAAGTTACAGTGATTATCTAACTGCTAAAAGATGTAGATTAAATATTAAATAAAATCTAAACAGATTTAAAACTATTCTAAATAGATGTTTATAACAGATTATTATAAATACAATTTTTTGTTCTTTAATATTTTTAAAATGTAGTAATTACTGCAGCAGAACTTTTTTACTGCAATAATTAGAATTAATTAAGTAACTGTAGACAGTAATATTAAGAATAAAGCTGTTTAAACTGTTTAAACTATTTAACTACTTAAATAATATTGAAGTTAAAATATTATCTTAATTTTATATATACTGTTAAGTCTGTACATTTTTTATTATTATTTTAACAACATAATATATATTTATCTTACTCAGTTTCTATTTCAAAATAATTAAAGTAAATGTTTAAGTTTAATTCACTAAGCAGCAGTCTTATATAAATGTGTTTTACTGAAAATACTGAAACAGATGTATATTTTCATTCTATATTCTAGTATAAATACACTAATGTAAGTTCTTCTAAAACACTGATTAGAAAAATTATGAAAAAGGACTTTAAACTTATATAAGGCACTAGTGTATTAAATCACTATGTAATTACTGAGTTAAAAGACTAATATAATATATTCAGCAATACTGCAGTATAGGTAATACTGTATTCTCCTCTCTCTCAATAAATAAAAATTGAAATTTCATTAATCAAGTTGTAGATTTAATCTTAATAAGAAAGTTTAAAGCTTTGTATTATAGTCTATAATAAAGCTTTAAGTTTATGCATTTTAGCATCTTTAGAACTAGTTTTACTGTAATAACTGCAGTCTTAACAATCTGCTTCTTTTCTTTATTCTGCAGTCATTTTAACTTTCTAATCTGTGTCTTATCTGTAAGAGTGTTATTATAGATTTTAATAATCTTTAAAATACACACTTTTTTCCACATTAAATGCATGTAGTTATAATGAAGAAATGAGTAATTTTAATTTAAGAGAAGAGGGAGAGATATAATATTACTGAGTACATTACATTACTGTAACTAATCTCTTAGTTAATCACTTTAATACTCTTTTTATATAGTGTTATATCACTTAACTACTGTCTATTTAGAGTGTATAAACTACTGTTTAATAATTATCTTCTCTCTATAAAGACCTGATTATTAAATCTAGTTAACAGTATTAGTATTACTATAACATCTATCTCAGACTTTATAAGACTTGCAATTCAGGTTGTAACTGTAATTATATAAAAATTACTCTTAGAGAATATAATTCTGTGAGTACAGCTAGTAAGAAATTAAGTTACTAGAAATTTAAATTAAACTTATACACTTTAAAAGATTAGTTACACTTATAAAATACTAGTGTATTAAATCACTGTGTAACTACTGAGTTAAAAGATCACTGTAACTGATCTTTTAATTAGTTACTTTAATACTGTTTTTATATAGTGCTATATTGCTTAGTCACTATTTATTTAAAGTATATACACTAGCATTTTATAACTTATAACTCAGTAAGCTGAATAGATTTTTAAATATTAATAATTTATATCACTAATATACTGCACTATAAATTGAGTTTAAATTGAGTTTTAATTATCTTAATTTAACTTAATCTGAGTTGAGTTCTTTTTAAGTTAAGTTTAAATTAAGTTTTTTCTGAGTAACTCAGTTCAGATTAACCTTAAATAAGACTTCTTAGAAGGTAAAAAACAGTTATATTAAACAGTGAGAAAGAAGATGAGAAACTGATTATATTAAAAAATGAGAAAACAGCTATTCTAGAAGGTAAGAAACAGCTTTAAAAGATGAGAAAGAAGATGAAAAACAGTCTTATTAGACAGTAAGAAACAGCTATATTAAAAGACAAGAAACAGTTTTATTAAAAAATAAGAATAATCTTTATCTTCAGATTAACTGACTGTTATAAAGACTATTATAACTATTTGTATATACTGATTTAATTCAGAATTCTCTAAATTTGAGTTAATGAGTTAAGTTTCCTCTATTGTAACTCAATCTAAAACTTAATTTAAACTTAACTTATAATGCACTAAATTCAGTAGTAGATTTTAAACACTTATAAGCACTATAAATAAGATAGTATATAGCAATTGCAGTACTATAACAGTTTTAATGAGTAAAAATGCAGAATTTGCAGATTGTGTTAAGACTACAGTGAGTCTAGTCTTAAAGAGATAATAAATATTCTTCAGAGTGAAAAATCTGCTTCACTAGTGACTGAACACAATTTAAAACCCCTATAGTGATTTAATATAAGCAAGCTCATGAATAAAGTATTACCTAATTAGAAATAACATAATGTACTCAGCAACACTACAGCATAGGTAACACTGCATCTCTCCCTCTTCCTCAATAAATAAAAACTGGAATTTCACCAATTAAGCTGTACATTTTGATTCAAATAAGGAACTTTGAAGCTCTGCATCATAGTCTATAATAGAGCTCTAGGATCTATGCATTTAAGCACCTTCAAGGCTGCTTTTACTGTGACAACTGCAGTCTTGACAGTGTAGTAGCCCAGGCATCTGCCCAACTCTACTTCTAGAGTTCCGTCACCCCTAAGCCGAATAAACAAATGCACCCAAGACCAAGACTCCGCAATTGGAAGAAGGCCAGCGTCCGTCAAACTAATCAAACTCAATTGCAAGCATTTGTCCCTAGTTATCAACATAGTGCTAAGCATTATTGCCTAGCTACGCAGTGCGCGGTCTTGCCGGCCCATGCTAGGAGATAGAGCTCGCCGAGAAACTTAAAAGGGAGATGTTTCTTTTTAATCTCAATTAGAGAAACTATTATGCTAAGTTTTCAATAAGGAAGTAATTGAGTGGGGTCTCTATATTGGCTCTATCGTATGAACCTATCCAGTCCCGTTCCCTCTCCATTTCTTGTAGAAACCAGCCCAACCAGGGAGTGACCTGCCTTCCAGGCCCATGAGGTATTATTCTAATAAAACAGTATTGAATCTTCAAACAGGAGAAATTTTTCTCTTCCCCAGATCTAGTCGGACGCCGCTCAAGCGGCCATCTCCTTGGCCTCTGCTTTCTCAGTTTCAGTCCTCTTCTCGGTCTTCTGCTCGGTCTTTTCCACTGTGGCTAACGTCGTCGTGAGCGCCACCTCGGTCTGGGAGGCCGTGCGCGTGGCCTCGGCTGCGTCCCTGTCCTTGTCCTTCTCCCCGTCGGCCGCAGCCACCGCCACCGCTTCCGCCTCGGCCTCTGCCTCGGCCTCCGGCGCTTCTTTCTCGCTCAAATCACCCTGGCCCTTGCCCTCCTCAGCAGTGCGCTCGCCGTCAGGGTTCTTGGGCGGGAGGTTCTTCTTAACGCTGCGCCACTCCATGCCGAGGGCGCCCAGGATGGAGAGGCAGGCCATGATAAGGCCGACCTGGAAGCACACGCGCAGCGAGTCGTTATAGGCCTCCAGGGCCGCGGCGTGGTGCTCGGCGGGGATGAGGTTGAGGAGCTCGGTGGCACCCGTGCTCTGGATCAGCCGGGGACTGATGCCCGGGATGCCGGCGAGGCGGTTGGCCAGCTGGTTGTCGAGCATGTTCTGGCCGACCGAGGTGAAGACGGCGCCGAAGAGCTGCTGACCGAAGAACATGAGCGACGCGCCGATGGCCACGTCCTCGCGCGGCAGCACCGTCTGCGCGGCCATGTTGGGTGCCTGGGAGCAAAAGCCGAGGCCGAAGCCGTACACGATCTGGAAGCCGATCCACTTGCCCTCCGAGGTGTCGATCTCGAGGGTAGTGAGCAGGCCGGCGCCGATCGCTGTGAGGCAGACGCCGAAGATCATGAAGGGCGTGTAATAGCCGATGCGGGAGACTAGCAGGCCGGTGATGATGGACGCCACGACGATGGGCATCACCATGGGAAGGAGGTGGATGCCGCTATCGACGGCCGAGTTGCCGTCAATGGCCTGGAACCAGATGGGAAGGAAGTACACTGGCGTGCTGGCATTAGCACGCGATAATGTTCTCCGTTCAAAATGTAGCGGACTTACCAAACACCGTCTGGTGCGCACCGAGGCAAGAGCTCACCCAGAAGCCGGAGGCGATGCTGCGCTGGATGAAGATGCGCGGTGGCAGCGTGGCTTGCTCCGGCTTCCAGACCTGGACCAAGGCAAAGGCGATCAAAAGCACAAAGGCGAGCACAAGCAACGCGATAATACGCCCCCCGCTCCACTAGATGCGGTCAGCCCTACTGGCCCGAGGCAGGAAAAACGGCGCTGTGGAAGGAAATCCAGGCCCGAAACTCACAGCATACGTGGTGCCACCCCATTGTAGGGCCAGGCACAGGCAGACGACTCCGGGAAGGAGGGCAAGCAGGCCCAGGGCGTTGAGCTGCCGCAGCTTGTCTTTGAAAGTAATCTTGGTGTTGGGACGGTCGGGGACTTGGAGCAAGAAGAAAACCAACACCATGACCACACCTCCCAAGGGAAGGTTGAGGTAAAAGCACCATCTCCAGGTGACGTTTGTGGTGAAGGCGCCGCCGACCAGCGGGCCGAGCACCGAAGAGATGCCAAACACGGCACCAAAGAAACCCTGGTATTTGGGCCGCTTGTGCAGCGGAACAGCGTAGACAATGACGACAATCTAAGGGACCATGGTGTGAGCGAGTCGATAGAAAAGACGGAGCAGACTAGACGAAGAAAAGGGTTGTCGAAGGGTGGTGTTTAATAAGGAGAAGAAAAAAACGTACGACGCCAGAGAGAATGCCCCCGGATCCCAGGCCGGCGATGCTTCTGCCAAGGATGAAAGCGACCGAGTTCGGGGCCGCGCCGCAGAGGGCCGAGCCGGCCTCGAACAGTAGGATGGATGTCAGAAAGGTGGCTTTGATGCTGAAGAAGGAGTATAGCTTTCCAAACACCAGCTGGAAGGCGCAGTTGGTGAGCAGGTACGCCGTGCCATACCAGCCAATATCGCCCGCCGAGTTGAACTCGTTGGTGATCTGGGGGATGGCGGTCGAGATGATGAGGCGGTCCTGCGAGCGGGGCGGGTCAGTTTGCAGCTCCGGCTCCTGGAGGTGCCTGCTGCCTTGGAGGGGAGACGGAGGCGGAGCGCTCACGCACCAGGGACACCAGGAACATGCCGACGAAGATGGACATCATCAGCAGCGCGAGCTTGAGACCCGAGGGGTAGATGATGGCGGTGTGATCCATGGGCGCAGGCGGCGCCATCTCGTCCTCCTGTGCCTGTTTTTCCTTCAGGTTGTTTTGAACACTATATCGTACAGGGGCTAAGCCCGATCGGGCGTGGTCCCGAACCCTGCGCCGTACACTCGAATTCCAATCGAAACGTAGTGGGGCAAGCCTCCTCAGCCTCAATGTTGATGAGATTTAAGCGATGGACGAACTGATTTCAGGGACTAGTCCGAGTGGGTGGGGCGTCCGAGTGGGTCGGATAGTCCCGACGTGCTCATCGGCTCATCGGACCATTCGATTTGCGAGGTGGAAGTCAGCGTTTTGGTGGCTCCCATTGGATTTTGAATGAGTTTTGTATGTCTGTTGGTTGCACGAGGTCGATGGATGCGGTCGACGTACATGTCGAGCGACTATTACTTTTTGAATCTCTTTCGATCGGGGGCTGGAACGCGGGCTCGGAAGGAAGGCGGGATCGGAAGGAAGGCGCGTCGGGAGGAAGGAAGGGATCGGAACCTGAGGATGGACGGCGCAAATCCACCGAAGTGTCAATGTCGCTGCTATATGTCCCGAGTAAACAGGGCAAGAAGTGATAAGGGCACGAATAGTGGAGCACGCACCTATGGGTATATGAGCCATTCATTCGAACTCACCCAGTTTGATCTATACGGTGTGTTTTTAGATCTCACTTCGAACATGGACTTCACTTCGAACATGGACTTCACTTCGAACATGACTTCGACTAACCTCCTGTCAGGCATGGACCTGAATTCGCACGACTTCCAGTCGCCACTAACCCTCGGGCTAGCTGGCTTCATAGCAACCTTTATCAGCTTCCTGGCCTATTTATCGTATAGTCCCAGAGTCGATGAGAAGTCACCAGCATTTACGGCTGACACAGTCCCATTCGTCGGCTCCTGGAGCTTCTTTACTCACAAATTGTGAGCCGTGCTTTTTCTTTCCCTGCCACGCCAACACCTTGGCGCTAACAACGAGGTCTAGGATGTTCTGGAAGAACTCCATGGCCAAGTCCAAGACGGGTAACTTCAGTTTCTGGCTGGGCAAGAATCACGTCGTTGGTGTGTCAGGCGAGGCCGCCCGCAAGATGTATCTGGACAACCGCAACCTGGATCTTATCAAAGGAATTACCCTCATAGGACACGGACCAGACTTTATAGCTGGGCGAGCAACGGTCGTCCATGACATTTGGAAGCCTAACCTCCCCAACGGTCGTACCTACGCCCAGCGCCGCCTGCTCGACCTGCAGAAATCGGAGCAGCTCGCCAAGCGTCTTCCCCGCGTGACTAGGGACGCCCGCGCCGCCTTCGAGGCGATGGCCAAGAACCCATCCGGCGTCACGAACCCGGCCAAGGCCTGCTATCGCATCGTAGTGACGCAGGGCTCCCGTGTCGTGTGCACCGATGAAATCTCGGATGACCCCAAGCTACTGGAAGACCTCTTGGGCTACTTGCCGATTCTCCAGTCTACCAGCAGTCTCCACCTCCTTGCTTTCCCTTGGATGTCATACATGAGCATATCATACTGGAAGCGTCGTTATGGACGTTATGGTCTCAGCAGCATCGTGACGCCTATCGTCAACAAGCGGATGAAGAAGGGCGCCCCTCGCGTGGACGACGCTTTGCAAACCCTTATCGACAACGGCGATAGCAAGGACTACATTATCAACTTCTTGATCAGCATGCTGTTCATCGCCGGCGCCAACGCCGGCGTCCTGTCCGGCGCCATGCTGAACATCGTGGCCCACCACCCCGACTGGCAGGAGAAGATTTATAGTGAGATCAAGGCCGCCGCCGAGGCCCACTCCACGAACAAGGACGCGCCCCTGGTCGAGCAGCTCGACTCGATCCCGCTCGAGTCCTGGGATTCGTCGTTCCCCTCTATCGACCTCTGCTACAAGGAGGCCATCCGCATGTGGGTCGCCTTCCCCATGGGCCGCCTGAACGACACCCCTAACCCCATCCCTATTCCCGGGACCGACGAGGTCATCCCACCCGGCAGCTTCGCCTGCTATAACACCATCGATGTGCACTACAACGAGGAGCTGTACCCGGACCCCATGAAGTGGGACCCTGAGCGCTTCCGTGAGGGCCGCGAGGAGTTCAAGAAGCAGACTTATGGCTGTGAGTATTCAAGAGTCGTCCCCTCCCTTCTGTGCGTCTGCACAGGACTTTAGTGCCAGCCATGACTTTCAACTCTTCCTGCCTTTTTCAAACTCTACCTTTATAGCAATAACTGACTCGTTCTTCAAAAGTCATGGGCTGGGGCCAGGGCCGTCACCCCTGCGTCGGCATGCGCTGGGCTAAGATGCAGCAGAACATCATCCTCGCCTACGCCCTGGCCATGTTCAAGTGGAGCGGTTGCGATGCGAATGGGCAGCCCAACCCCCACTTCGCCCAACCGACGACCGCGTTGAACGAGCTCGCCCCCAGTCTACCCCAGGGCCTTTACTGCAAGTATGTTTCCAGGGAGAAGATATAAAGCGTATAGTTGTAGGAGAGATGGGAATAGTACGAAGGTAAAAGAAGTCAGAATACGTGTGCGCACTGCCGCTGGGCTCGGAAACCTTGCGAGTGGTAGATGGATGTTCGTATCAAACCGCTTTCGAGCAAATATTCTTGTCCAGTCTCTAAGTGTCAAAGTCTCAAGTCGCTGGTGCCAAGTGTTGTTGCTCGAAGTGGTGAAGTTACACCGCAGTCCTTCTTCGCCTGTTCTTGCTGCTCGCGCTCCTCGCGATGGCGCTCATCTGCTGCCGCGTTTCTGCGCGCGACCTCCTTCCGCGGCAATCGGCCTTCCAAATCAGGGTAAAACTGTCTCATGAAGGCACGGTCCTCATGAAGGCACGGTCTTCCTCTGTCTCCGCATCGAGCTCGTCTTGGATCTGCTGGCGATGCTCAAAGTAACGGCGTTGGCGTTCGTCTGCACTCTCATCTTGAAGACGACGTTGCTCGTTCTGGCGACGCTGTTCCTCTTCAGCCTTATACTCATCGAAATGCTGCTGAATCTCCGCATCAGTAAAGCCGCCATTGCGCTGCCGCTGTTGATCGAGCAGAGACTCCGCCATCGAAATTTCCATCTGTAGAGCTTGATCTGTAGTACCGTCGGCGTCGGCTGGTCCAACTGGCGTAGGTGGAATGCCGGCGAGATGTTGGCGATAGACTTCAGCCCGACGCTATTAAGTATGCGAATTTGCGTCCATATCTAGTGGCGGTGAAAACGACAGCACCGCACCGGGAGCAAGAATCCGACCCCGACGGCGACGACGGTAATCTGCAAACCGCTGAATAGGCACCTCAGATGGCTTGCCCTTGAACAAATCAAAGGTGAACGGCTCTTTGAAGAGCAGATCAGTAGGACGGCGACCGCTGGACACAGCGACGTATGTCAAGCCGGGACTATAATCCTTCTTTGAGATGTTCATCACTGCCTTGTCGAGTGTCATGCCCTACAATTTGTGGACTGTAATAGCATAGGCTGGAGTAAGCAGCAACTAAATGCAAGTGCACTAAATGTTTTCCTAGCGGGTGAATTCGCGCTTGATGGGCATAATAGGCACGACCTTAGGTGGCAAATTAGCGCCTACTCGCCTATAAATAACATGATCCATCGTGAGGGGACCTCTCGCTAGGGGCATGAGCTGTTGTCTGAAGTTGTTGAGTTGTTATCTGTTGCACTAAGAGCTGTTCTCACACTGGCCGCAATTGCCTTTTGCCTGTTTAGCTCAGTTGTGCAAGTGACATTTATCATTTTCTGGTGACTCAGATGGGACAGGATGTTCTGTGGTCTACTCAGCGCCCCCTGTTGCAGCTGGTTTGAGAGTTTGATTCACACTGTAGTAGTGTCACTTAATCACCTCTACTCTCCCAGCAGGGGTGCTGTAGCCCTTATGTGAAAGGGAGTTGTTGTCTGAAGTTGTTGAGTTGTTATCTGTTGCACTAAGAGCTGTTCTCACACTGGCTGTAATTGCCTTTTACCTGTTTAGCTCAGTTGTGCAAGTAATGTTTATCATTTTCTTAAGCTTGCATGACTAAGCAGAAAAGGGGGCGGCAGCAACATGGTGAAAATCCTTATATAAAACCCTTATATACAAGTGCATAGACATTTAGATATGCATTAAATATGTAAAATCTGTAGCTTTATAGCATTTAAATTCAATTTTTAATGAATTATTCTTAATTAATATTAAGCTTAAAGCAGCTAGCTGTTTAAACAGAGTGTTTAATATTTAATATTTATTTAAATGCATGTGTTTTTAAAATTACATACATATAAACATTATTATTTAAAATAATGTAAATTTACAGTAAGTTATACTCTTATTATAATGTCTTTTCAATAAGATGCTTCTTAATTTGCATTAAAACAAATGAGTGTTTAAAAATAGAGTTAATATTTAAACAATTATATTTAATAAATAATAAGTATTTCTTACTTCTTTTCTAAGTTATACATGTCAGATTTATGCAGAGCTCATTATACAGATATAATAATGAAGAGATTAATTCTAGAGAGTCATTTATCTGATGATAATCTGAGCACATATATGCAGGTGCTGAGCTGCACTAGGTTTAATTAAGTGCTAGTGTAGGTCACTAAATGTCAGATGTCTAAATCAATAACTAAATGCCTGAATAAATAACTGAACACCTGAATGACATTATGCTTATAACATTATCCCCCTCTTCAAAAAAGTGTTGTCTGTAATGCTGTCATCACTGTTTAACTTCCCAGAAACTTCAGTTGTAGCAGTGAAGCTTGTGACCTCTTTATAAGGTTGCTTATTGAACCTCAATTTCACACTTTTCACAGAAGCTTCAGACACCAATGATATAATACTTTTACATAAAGTAGTTATAGACAGTGAGACTGCAGGGCCTTCTCTTCTTATAAGTAAAGAAAGAAGAGGATTCTGAGTCCTCATCAGTACTCTTAAGAAGTGTAAAGTACAGAAAGAAGAGGTCTGAGAAGAAACTGACAGCTCTGAACTAGTGTAGCTTATTTAGATACTTTCTGTGAAACTTCACTAGAATGTTAGCTAAGCTCTTAAATTCATCTTTGTCAGTGTAGTATCACTCATTGTCTCAGTTAAAACTGTGCTATTTAACCTTGTATTGAAGTTGTCTGCAGTATTGTCTTAAGTTCAGGATGTCATTGACCTTTCAGTACTTCTCATTGTTCTCTGTAACAATGAGAGCTGATGAAGGTGTCTGTTGACCTGAAAGAGAGTCTATGACACATGGATGAAGCAGTTTGAGACTGAAGACATTGTAGATTCATATGATAGCTGGCAGCTTCAGTTGATAGGCAGCTTTCACTCAATCTTTAACACAGAACAGTCTCAGCTGCTTATTCTCTAGATTTTAACAAGATTTAATGAACTTGATGTTGCAGCCTGACAGTTAGATCATGTCTTTAACCTCATATATGACATCTTTACAATGTTTATCTGCTTGCACTTTTATAGATTTCTGGCTCTTTTTCAGTTGCTTAACTCTGAAGTCTAGGATCTCTTGCATGCAAGTGTTAATGTCCTTCACCTTCACCAACTGTAGTTGTTTGTGTGTAGATTTATATGTAGTTTTGTTGAGGTCAAAGCTTATTCAGGGGTGAAAGCCCTTATTGAGGTAGAAGAATGAGAGAAAGGTTATAGAGAAGGTGTTGTTGTTGTCACTGAACTTCATCATAAGTAGCCATTTCACTCAGTCATCTTACATGTAGTTGTAATAGGTTTAAAGGCCTCATTCAATGTTCTAATTTACTCATTCAGTCTGACTATCTGTTTCAGAATGGTAGGTTGTTGATAAGTTAATCTTAATCTTCAACTGTTTGCACATGCTTTACTAGAGGGTGAAGATGAATTGAGGACCTCAATCAGAGACTATAGAGCTGGGCAGTTCATGTAGACAGTAGACATTTTAAAGTATGATTTTTATTATTTTTTCAGTTGAAGTTCCTTTGTTTTCTAAATGACAGAGGATGTAATGCCTTTCCTTCAACAATCAGTCAATAATTATACAAATGATGTTGTAGTTCTCTGACAGCAGGAGTTCAGTAATAAAGTCTATAACAATGTCTTGTCAGTGTTGCTGAGAGATAGAGAGAGGGACAAGAAGTCTGTTAGTGATATTACAAGATGACTTACTTTGCTGATAATGCTGACAGTTTTAGATGTATTGCTTCACTGTAGCCACATGTTCTGATCAGTAGTAGTGACAGCAAATTAGATCTACTGTTCAGTTGATGCTTAGATAGTCAGCTGACAGCTGGTTGTAAATTTTCTGAAGGAGCTCAGTGTGTAGAAACTCTGAAACCCACAATAGATTGTTCTTAAACAATGCATCATTGATGACTCAGTATTTATAAAGATGTTGACTATAAAGTTTAACTGTGTTGTTGATAATAGTCTTACAGTACTCATTGCACAACTCATCTGTCTTATTGACTGTGTGCACTCATTTAAAAAGGCCTTCTTTCACCTTTCTAACTTAAACTTTTACACAGTTCAGGGTGAGAATGGTCTGATAGGTCAGATTCTTCTCCTCAGAGTTAAATATTTGAGTAAGAGCATCAGCCTTATCATTAGTCTTGCCTGACTGAAAGATCACATAAAAGTTGAACTCTGACAGAATGTCTAGATATCTAACCTGTCAATAGATCAGCTTCTTAATCTTTATAAAGATCTTTAATGCCTGATGGTCAGTGAAGACTTGTATAGATAAGTCAGTGTGTTTGAGTTCTGGACATCAGTGTTCAAAACAATGAATAATGGTCAGAAGTTCTTTGTTATAGATGTAATAATTGCACTCTGCTGGTATTATGCTCTTGTTATAGAAGGTTACAGAGTGAAGAACTCCTTTCTCATCATACTGAAAGAGGATTTCATCAGTCATCAGATTAGAGGCATCTGTCTCTAGTATAGTCTGACAGTTTAAGTTGAAATGTCTCAATACTGAGACCTTTATTATAACTTATTTAAGGTCTTAAAACACCTTAATGCAGTTCTCAGTTTATGCAAATGAAACTTCCTTCTGAGTAAGAGTAACAAGAGGCTTAACAATCTTGAAGAAGTCTTATATAAACTGACAGTAGAAGTTGATGAAGTCTATAAACCCCTGAGCCTTCTTGAGGTTTGTTAATCTAACTCAGTTCATGACTGCTTTAACCTTCTGCAGGTCTATATATAGCCCTTCTTCAGATACAATAACACTCAGGAAGACTGTCTTAGAGACATTAAACTCACACTTCTTAATGTCTACTTGTAGGTCAGCTTTATAAAGTTGTTGAAGAACTTATTTAATATGACTCTGATGCTCCTTCCTGATCTTACTATAGATAAGAATGTCATTTAGGTAGACTTAACAGAAGTTGTTGAGAAAGTCTTACAGAGTATCATTAATGTACTGCTGAAAGGTGCTCAGACTGTTAATCAACTCAAACAGTAGAACTCAGTATTTGTAGAAGTCTAATGCAGTGATAAATGTAGTCAGATTCTCACTGTCTGAATGCATACACAGCTTGTTGAAGGCAGCAATTATATTCAGATAACTTAGATACTTACACTTAAAAATCTTCTCTATAATCTCTTCTATTAATGAAAGGAGATATCAGTTCTGTTTAGTGAGGGTGTTAAGCTTTTAATAATTCACACAGAACTGTAGATCATCATTCACCTTTAGAGTGAACAGCACTGATGAAGAGTAGACAGTCTTACTCAGAGTGATGAAGTCTTTAAAAAGGTTCTTATTTAGATATTTCTTAACCTTCTGAAGCTTGTAGAATGACATGCAGTAGACTCAGCTTTAAGATGAAGCAGTATCAGTCATCAGCTCAATTTTGTAGTTGTATAGACAGTGTGAGGGAAGTTTACTGGTCTGAGAGTGATTAAAGACATTAAGATACTTGTAATACTCAGCAGAAAGCTGTCAGTGAACATCTTTTAAGTGTTGAGAGATGTATTACTTGATGCTGATTTTCTCTGCACAACACTCTCAATCTAGTGCCAGTTATTTGTCTATATTCTTTATTGACATAGTGAATATTTGTACCTCCTCTTAGTGAGCTAGCACAGTGTAGAGTGCTGCTTTTACACTACACACCTGAAATGGAGTGTTGTCTGAGGTAGAGGCAGATTAAGAAAGGATTTTAGTTGTTGTCTGAACAGTTCAGAGAGGTGTTTAGAGAGGTGTTTAAAGAGAAAGTGAAGAGAAAGAAGTAAAATGTTGAGAAGGAGACAGACATCCTACCCTCATCTTCTTAATCAGTGAAGGAAGGTCTTCTCTGAAGATAATAAAGTCATCCCTCATGTTCAGAAGAAGCTGATTTTAATTCATTTAGAGTTTTTTCAGAATGATATTATACTGTCTTAAGTCGGCTATTAATATAGAAACAGTAGCCTTCTTGTAATCCTTTTTCAGAAGCAAATCTGAGTAGATGACATAAGTGATCTTGAACTTAAAGAGCTGGCTATTAAAACTGTGAACTGCCTTGAGTTTAGAGAGAGGAACAGACTTCAGACTAAGCTGATTGCAGATTATGAGTGCCAGCCAACTATAAATGAGTGAGTATGCAGTGCAGCTGGTGTCAACTAGTGCTTAGAAGAGTATAAGAAAGCTCTGAAAATAAAGTGAGCATGAAGTGATGAAAGGCTGCAGAGAGAAGAGATTATGAGAGATGTCTGACTCAGCTTCATCAGAATTCAATGAACAGTTTATATTGCATAAGAAGACAGTATCACTCTCATCTATAACTTTAATAGAGACTACTCATTTTCTAACTTAGAGTCAGAGTTCTCAGAGTCAATATACAGTTTGCTAACTGAGCTGTTACATCAGAATGAGGTTGTTGATGTAGCTTGCTGAGTGTAGTCACTGGCAAGGTGTTCAGGTCAGTGGCAAATGAAGCAGTTGCCAGCCTGTTCATTCACTTAATGTTGAGAATTAATGAATGGTCTTCTATTGATCTCACTTAAAGGTGTGGAGGAGCATATTGCCAGTTAAGAGTTAGACAATTTAAAGATGATGTGTTTAAACATCTTGATTTCCTTTGTAGGGGCAGTTATGATGCTGACATCCTTTCAATCCTTCACTGCCTTGATGGCACATTGTTCATTATTGAGGTGAATGAGATAAGTCTTTATGGTTGATAGTGAATCTGGTTGAATTATTTAGAATGACAGAGCTGTCTGGAGATGAGGAGAGATCTTGTCTTAAATGTCATTCATACATTGAGTTTCACCATACTCAAGAAAGGTAGAAAGACAACAAAACTCAATATAGAATTCAGAGAACTGCTTAAAGCTCTGAATGAAATCAATGTAGAATTAACAGTAATTCCTCAGCTTATCTGAGTCTTTATAAATCTCCTTTAAGTCCTTCAGAATCTCATTGGCAGTACAGTAGAGGTTGATGACTGAGACTTTATATAGTGAATAAGACTCAGTGTGTTGAGCAGCCTTTCTGCTCAATTGAGACAACACATAATCTATATAGGTAATTTCAGTCAGATAATAGTCCTCATTGACTGCCAATTTGGCCTGCATCTTGCCTACTCATTCTTCTCATATAGGTTTGAAGCTGTCACCTAGAATAAGAGGGTTCAGAATCTTGAGTGAATGTTTACCTCCATTAACTGATGGCATAGAGGTGTTGAATAGCTGAGTTTCTTCACAGTCAGCTCACTGGTGTTTCTTCAATAGTTGGTATTTAATGTTAAGAGTAGTGAAGTTGACTTTCAGAGAGTCCACTCACTCTTACTGCTCAGTGACAATGCTCACAAGGTCATTCTTTTCTAGCAGTAGATTGTAAATGCTGTCACTGACTGTTATACTCAAATTCCTCTACTCTTAGAGAGTGATAAGTGTCTCTAGAAACTGCTTTAACTCAGCATCTGCTCAGCACTGAAGTTGTTCCACATTGATGATATTATAGAGGGTTTCAGCATCATCTTCACTAGTTTATTCATGATGTCAGGCAGTAGAAACAGAGAACTTCCTAGTCTTTCTTCCTTTTTTAAGTTTCTTGAGAGCAGCATCTAGAGCTGAATAGATTATCTCTTTCACACTGAGATGTGGTTCTTCTTCTTTATTCAGCTGAGGCTGGTGAGATAAGCTTATCTCAGCAGTCTTGCCTCTCTGAATCTAAGAATGTAGAGCTGTGTTGTTGTATATTATCTCAGTAATGTAATCTTCTGAAGTCTTGCATTTGATGCTCTTCTTAAGAGAGGTTAACACATCTTACAACAGGTCTTATCACATCTGAGAACTGCTGAACAGTGTTAAAACAGTATTCTGTCAGAAAATGCTTTATCACTCTTTTATATATTATAGTCTCAGTGTTGTTCAATTTGAAATTTGTTGTCCAGTGTTTCTCTTAAACAAGAACTTCATTCAGTGATTATTTAAATTCAGCTCTCTCTATAAGAGCAATTTAGTGTTCTGTATAACTTGAGTAAACTGATACACATTCTGTATAGCTTAGAAAGGTGTGAGCAATAACAGTGTTATTGATGTCTTTCAGTGTCATCAACACACACAGTTCAATGCTGAGTTTCAGAGTAAGTTCTTTCAGTTTAACTAAACTACAAATGTAAGGTAATGAGAATTAATCTAATGTCAGAATTATGCAGAGCTCATTATACAGATATAATAATGAAGAGATTAATTCTAGAGAGTCATCTATCTGATAATGATCTGAGTACATATATACAGGTGCTGAGCTGCACTAGATTTAATTACATGCTAGTGCAGGTCATTAAATGTCAGATGCCTGAATCAATAACTAAACATCTGAACAAATAACTGAATACCTGAATGATGTCATGCTTGTAACAATACAGTGTTTGCAGGTCTGTTTAAAATTAAGTTTTATATTGAATTATTTTTTATTACATTAAACACATTTATTTTATTATAGTTAAATTAGGTTTTAATAGATATTACTGATATATTCTCAGTATTTTTTTAAAATAGCAGAGTTGTATAAAAAGAGTAAAGCTACAGCAGTTACTTAACTATTAGAAGATGTAGTTTAACTATTAAATAAGATTTAAACAGATTTAGAACCATTTTAAATAGATGTTCATAACAGATTATTATAAATATAATTCTTTATTTTTTAATATTTCTGATATATAGTAGTTGCTGCAGCAGAGCTTTTCTACTGTAATAATTAAAATTAATTAAGTGACTGTAAGCAGTAATATTAAAAATAAAGCTATTCAGACTGTTTAAACTGTTTAACTCACTTAAATAATATTAAAGTTAAAATATTATCTTAATTCTGTATATACTGTTAAGCTTATACATTCTTTTCTATTACTTCAGTAACATAATGCATTTATTTATTTTACTCGGTTTTTATCTCAAGATAATTAAAGCAAATGTTTAAATTTAATTCATTAAGTAACAGTCTTATATAAGTGCATTTTACTAGAGATAAATGCATATTTTCAATCTGTACTTTAGTATAAACACACTGGTGTAAGTTTTTCTAAACACTGATTAGAAAGATTACAGAAAAGGATTCTAAACTTATTAGAATCATGCAGAGCTCATTATGCAGATATAGTGATAAAGAGATTAATTCTAGAGAGTCATCTATCTGATGACAGCCTGAACACATATATATGAGTGCTGAGCTGCACTAGGTCTAATCAGGCACTAGTGCAAATCACTGAATGTTAGACACCTGAATCAATAACTAAACACCTGAATGAATAACTGAACACCTGAACAACATCATGCTTATAACATTATCTCTCCCTTTAAAAAAGTGTTGTCTGCAACACTGTCATCACTGTTTAACTTTTCAGAAACCTCAGTTGTAGCAGTAAAGCTTATAATCTCTTTATAAGATCACTCATTAAACCCTAATTTCACACTTTTTACAGAAGCTTCAGACATCAATAATATAATACTTCTGCATAAAGTAGTTATAAACAGTGAGACTGCAGAGCCTTCTCTTCTTATAAGTACAGAAAGAAGAGAACCCTGAGTCCTCATTAGTACTCTCAAGAAGTGTGAAGTACAGAGAGAAGAGGTTTAAGAAGAAATTAACAGCTCTAAACTAGTGTAGCTTGTTTAAGTACTTTCTGTAAAACTTTACTAGGACATCAGCTGAGCTCTTAAATTCATCTTTATCAATATAGTATCACTTGTTGTCTCAGTTAAAACTGTGCCATTTGACCTTGTATTGAAGTCTTTCACAGTATTATCTTAAGTCTAGAATGTTGTTGACCTCTCAGTGCTCCTTGTTGTCCTCTATAATAATGAGAGCTGATGAGGATGTCTGTTAGTCTGAAAGAGGGTCTGTAGCACATGGATGAAGCAGTTTAGAACTGAAGACATCATAAATTTACATAATAGCTGGCAGCTTCAATTAATAGGCAGCTCTCATCTGTTCTTTAATGCAGAATAGTCTCAGCTGCTTATTTTCTAGATTCTGACATAATCTGATAAACTTGATATTGCAGCCTGACAGCTAGATTATGTCTTCAACCTTATATGCGACATCTTTATGATTTTTATCTGCTTGTGCTTTTATAGATTTTCAGCTCTTTTTCAGTTACTTAACTCTGAAGTCTAGAATCTCTTGCATGTAAGTGTTGATGTCCTTCACCTTCATTAACTGTAGTTGTTTATGTATAGATTTGTATGTAGTTTTATTGAGGCTGAAGCTCATTCAGGGGTGAAAACTCTTATTGAGGTAGAAGGATGAGAGGAAGATTACAGAGAAGATGTTATTGTTGTCACTAAACTTTATCATAAGTAGTCATTTTGCCCAGTCATCCTACATGTAGTTGTAATAGGTTTAGAGGTCTTATTTAACATTCTGATTCACTTATTCAGTCTGATCATCTGTTTCAGAATAGTAGGCTGTTGATAAGTTGACCTTGATCTTCAACCATTTGCACATGCTTTGCCAGAGAGTGAAGACAAATTGAGAACCTCAATCAGAGACTATAAAGCTGAGCAGTTTATGAAGGTGATAGATGTTTCAAAGTATGATCTTTATCACTTTCTCAGTTGAAGTTCCTTTGTCTTCTGAATGGCAGAAGATGTAATGCCTTTTCTTTAACAATCAGTTAATGATTGTATAAATGGTGTTGTAGTTCTCTAACAGCAGAAGTTCAGTGATAAAGTTTATAACAATGTCTTGCCAGCATTGCTGAGAAATAGAGAGGGGAACAAGGAGTCTGTTAATGGCATTATAAGATGACTTACTTCACTGGCAATACTGACAGTTCTGAATGTATTGCTTCACTGTGACTACATGTTCTGACCAGTAGTAGTGATGGTGAATCAGATCTACTGTTCAGTTGATGCCTGAATAACCAGCTGATGACTGGTTGTGAATTTCCTGAAGAAGCTCAGTGTGTAGAGACTCTGAAACTCACAATAGATTGTTCTTAAACAATGCACCATTAATGACTCAGCATTCATGAAGACATCTGTTATAAAGTTTGACTGCATTATTGATAATGATCTCACAGTACTTATTGCACAACTTGTCTGTCTTATTAACTGTATTTACCTGTTTAAAAAGGCCTTCTTTCACCTCTCTGACTCAGACTTTCACACAGTTCAGAGTGAGAATGGTCTGATAGACCAGGTTTTTCTCCTCAGAGTTAAATATTCAGATAAGAGTGTCAGCCTTATCATTAGTCTTGCCTGGCTGAAAGATCACATAAAAGTTGAACTCTAACAGAATGTCTAGATATCTGACCTATTAATAAGTCAGCTTCTTATTCTTTATAAAGATCTTTAATGCCTGATGGTCAGTGAAGACTTGTATAGATAAGTCAGTGTGTTTGAGTTCTGGACATCAGTGTTCAAAACAATGAATAATGGTCAGAAGTTCTTTGTTATAGATGTAATAATTGCACTCTGCTGGTATTATGCTCTTATTGTAGAAGGTTACAGGGTGAAGAACTCCTTTCTCATCATACTGAAAGAGGATTTCACCAGTTATCAGGTCAGAGGTGTCTGTCTCTAGTATAGTCTAACAGTTTAAGTTGAAATGTCTCAACACTGAGGCCTTCATTATAACTTGTTTAAGGTCTTAAAATGCCTTAGTGCAGTTTTCAGTCTATACAAATGGAACTTCCTTCTGAGTAAGAGCAACAAGGAGCTTAACAATCTTAAAGAAGTCTCATATAAACTGACAGTAGAAGTTAGTAAAGTCTATAAACCTCTAAAACCTCCTTAAGGTTTATTGATCTTACTCAGTCTATAACTGTTTTGACCTTCTGCAGGTTCATATATAGCCCTTCTTCAGATACAATAACACTCAGGAAGACTGTCTCAGAGATATTAAACTTGCACTTCTTGATGTCTACTTGTAGACCAGCTTTGTAAAGTTGTTGAAGAACTTATTTAACATGACTCTGATGCTCCTTCCTGATCTTGCTATAGATAAGAATGTCATTTAGATAGGCTTGACAGAAGTTGTTGAGGAAGTTCTACAGAGTATCATTGATGTACTGCTGAAAGGTGCTCAGACTGTTAATCAACTCAAACAGTAGAACTCAGTATTTATAGAAGTCTAATGCAGTGATAAATATAGTCAGGTTCTTACTGTCTAAATGCATATGCAGCTTGTTGAAGGCAGCAATTATGTTCAGACAACTTAGATGCTTACACTTAAGAATCTTCTCTATGACCTCTTCTATTAGTGAAAGAGGATATCAGTTTCATTTAGTGAGGGCATTGAGCTTTCAATAATCTATACAGAACTGTAGATTGCTGTTCACCTTTAGAACAAACAGCACTGATGAAGAGTAGGCAGTCTTACTTAGAGTGATGAAGTCTTTAAAGAGGTTCTTATTTAGGTATTTCTTAACCTTCTAAAGCTTGTAGAGTGACATACAGTAGACTCAGCTTTGAGGTGAAGCAGCATCAGTCATCAGCTCAATTTTGTAGTTATATAAGCAGTGTGAGGAAAGTTTACTGGCCTGAGAGTGGTTAAAGACATCAGAATACTTGTAATACTCAGTAGAAAGCTGTTAGTGAACATCTTTTAAGTGTTGAGAAGTGTGTTGCTTAATGCTGATTTTCTCTACATAACACTCTTAATCTAGTGCCAGTTGTTTGTCTATATTCTTCATTAACATAGTGAATATTTGTACCTTCTCTTAATGAGCTAGCACAGTGTAAGATACTGCTTTCACACTACACACCTGAAACAGGGTGTTGTCTGAGGTAGAGGCAGATTGAGAAAGGATTTTAATTGTTGTTTAAACAGTTTAGAGAGGTGTTTAAAGAGGTGTTTAAAGAGAAAGTAGAGGGAAAGAAGTAGAATGTTGAGAAGGAGACAGACATTCTACCTTCATCTTTTTAGTCAGTGAAGGAAGGTCTTCTCTGAAAACAATAGAGTCATTCCTCATATTCAGAAGAAGCTGATTTCAGTTTATTTAGAGTTTTCTCAGAATGATATTATGCTGTCTTAAGTCAGCTATTAACATAGGGACAGTAGCCTCCTTATAGTCCTTTTTCAGAAGTAAATCTGAGTAGATGATGTAAGTGATCTTGAACTTGAAGAGCTGGCTATCAAAACTGTAAACCACCTTAAGTTTAAAGAGAGGAATGGGCTTTAGATCAAGCTGATTGCAGACTATAAGTGCCAGCTAACTATAGATGAGTGAGTATGTGATGCAGCTGGTGTCAACTAGTGCTCAGAAGAGTATAAGAAAGCTCTAAGAATAAAGTGAGCATGAGGTGACAAAAGGTTGCAGGGAGAAGAGCTTATAAAAGATATCTGACTCAGCTTCATCAGAATTCAATGAACAGTTTATATTGCATAAGAAGACAGTATCATCCCTATCTGTAACTTTAGTAGAAGCTACTTGTTTTTTAACTCAGAGTCAGAGTTTTTATAGTTAATATGCAGTTCACTAACTGAGCTGTTATGTCAGAATGAGGTTGCTGATGTAGCTCACTGAGTGCAGTCACTGGCAAGGTGTTCAGATCAGTGATAAATGAAGCAGTTACCAGCCTGTTTATCTGCTTAATGTTGAGGATCAGTGGCTGATCTTCTATTAGTTTCACTTAAAGGTGTGAAGGAGTGTATCACTGGTTGAGGATTAGATGATTTAAAGGTGACACATTTAAATGTCTTAGTTTTCTTTATAGAGGCAGTTATGGTGCTGGCATTCTTTTGATCCTTCACTGCCTTGATAGCACATTGTTCATTATTGAGGTGAATGAGGTAAGTCTTCATGATTGATAGTGAATCTGGTTGAACCATTTGAGATGACAGAGCTGTCTGGAGACAAGAAGAGATCTTGTCTCAAATGTCATTCATACATTGAGTTTCACCATACTTAAGGAAGGTAGAAAGATGATAAAACTCAATATAGAATTTAGAGAACTGCTTAAAGCCCTGAATGAGATCAATGTAGGTCTGACAGTAATTCCTCAGCTTATCTGAGTCTTCATAGATCTTCTTCAAGTCCTTCAGAATCTCATTGGCAGTACAGTAGAGGTTGATGACTGAGAAGTCATATAGTGAATGCAACTCAGTGTGTTGAGTAGCCTTTTTACTCAACTGAGACAACACATAACTTATACAGATAATTTCAGTCAGATAATAGTTCTCATTAACTGTTAATTTGACCTGCATCTTGTCTATTCATTTCTTCTATGTAGGTTCAGAGCTGTTGTCTAGAATGGAAGGGTTCAGAATCTTGAGTGAGTGTTTGCCTTCACTAACTGATGGCATAGAGGTGTTGAATAGCTGGGTTCCTTCACAATCAGCTCACTGGCATTCCTTCAATAGTTAATATTTGATGTTGAGGGTAGTGAAGTTGACTTTCAGAGAGTCCACTCACTCTTACTGCTCAGTGACAATGCTCACAAGACCATTCTTTTCTAGCAGTAAATTGTAGATGCTGTCACTGACTGTTATACTTAAATCTCTCTGCTCTTCAAGAGTGATGAGTGTCTTTAAAAACTGCTCTAACTCAGCATCTGCTCAGCACTGAAGTTGTTTCACATTGACAATATTATAGAGGGTTCCAGCATTGTCTTCATCAGTTTGTTCATGATGTTAGACAGTAGGAACAGAGAACTTCCTAACCTTTCTTCCTTTCTTAAGTTTCTTAAAAGCAGCATCTAGAGCTGAATAGATCATCTCTTTTATACTGAGATGTAATTCTTCTTCTTTGTTCAGCTGAGGCTGATGAGATGAGCTTATCTCAGCAGTCTTATCTTTCTAAATCTAATTCTGTGAAGCTGTGTTATCATGTGTTATCTTAGTGATGTAATCTTCTGAAGTCTTGTGTTTAATGCCCTTCTTAGAAGAGGTTAACACATCTTACAACAGGTTTTATTACATCTGAGAACTGCTGAACAGTGTCAGAAACAGTATTCTGTCAGAAAATGCTTTATCACCCTTTTGTATATTATAGCCTCAGTGTTGTTTAATTTGAAATTCATTGTCTAGTGTTCCTCTTAAATGAGGACTTCATTCAGTGATTATTTAGATTCAGCTCTCTCTACAAGAGCAATTCAGTGTTCTGTAGAACTTAAGTAAACTGATACACATTCTGTATAGCTTAGAAAGGTGTGAGCAATAACAGTGTTATTGATGTCTTTTAGTGTCATCAACACACACAGTTCAATGCTGAGTTTTAGAGTAGGTTCTTTCAGTTCAACTAAACTACAAATATAAGGTAATGAGAATTAATCTAATGTCAGAATTATGCAGAGCTCATTATGCAGATATAATAATGAAGAGATTAATTCTAGAGAGTCATCTATCTGATGGCAGCCTGAATACATATATGTGAATGCTGAGCTGCACTAAATCTAATCAGGTGCTAGTGCAGATTACTGAATGTCAGACACCTGAATTAATAACTAAATGTCTGAACAAATAACTGAATGCCTGAACAACATTATGCTCATAACAAAACTTACAGCTCAGTAAGTTAAACAGATTTTTAAATATTAATAGTCTATATCACTAAATTCAGTAGCAGGTTTTAAATGCTTATAAGCAGTACAGATAAAATAATTATAGTAATTACAGTACTTAAAATATTTAGCAGTTTATATATAATATAGTACTAGTCATATATAGAATAACAATTAATGAGATTTAATAATAAAAAGTCAGTACTTCTAGTTTTATATAATACTGATGCACATCTAGACACTTTTAATTAAACAATTATAAATAGAGTTAACTTCACTATAAAGTTATAGCAGAATTTAATTCAATGTTAATTAAATAAAATCTAAGTAGTTGTAGTAGCTATAAATATAGATTAAAATATAATTAATAAAGCTATAATATTATTTATTCTCTAAAAACCAGCTTTTTTATAATAAATTAGCTTAGTAATTTAATGATGAGTTTTATTCACATAGTTTTAGTATAGATTATTTTTTCTTACTCTTGTATATAATAATATAACTCAGATAAAATTTGAGAGCTGCTTTTAATTTAGTTATTCTAATTTCATTTCAGCAGCTGGTATTAGTGATTAAATAGGTGTAATATGATTTACTCAGCAATATTACATACAGTATTATTGCTTATAAAATCTCAGCAAACAGCATCTGAATGAACAATTAAAAGCAGATTATAGTCTGTATTTAAACTGAGAATTACAAAATTGAGAACAAGAAGGACATTCTAATTAGCTATATAAGATGACTATATGTCTTAAAGTGCATCATCAGCTCTATAGTGATGAAATTCACAGATGCTGAACAGATCAATGTAGCTCTACAGATAGATCTAATCTGAAACTCAGAATATAAGAAGACAGAACTATATAATAAAGCTTACTGAATTTAGAAGTGCTTTTGCTGTTACAGATATAACTACATAAGTGTTACAGCTAACTATTTCACTTCATAAGCAGGCTTAGAACTGTTGCAAGAGGTGAGCTATTTGAATCTAGAAAAGTATAAAGAAGGAAGCAGTCTTGTAGAAGCAGCCACAATATAAATGTCAGGGTGCCAAGACACACTAGTCTTAATCTAGTTTAACGCCAGGTAATTCAATATCTGTCAGTGCCAGCTGATCATGTTGTAACATCACCCCCCTCCAGACAGGAGGACTGTCCTCAGTTCTTATCTTAAGCCCTTCATCTTAACTGCCTCTTAAATTCCCTATTGACTGCTATGTTGTCTTCATCTGTTGGGTCCAGCTCTTCACCTGACTTGTAGGCATCTAACTAAACTTGTAGTCTCCTCAGTGGCCCCACCTCATTCAGATAAGTGTCATGGTAGTCCTTTACCTTTTGAGGTGACCCTATAAAGCCATCAGTGTTGTACCATTCAGAGTCTGAATTATATCCCTCTCAAGCTACTTAATATTGCAAGATGTTGTTGCAGATCTGGCTTGCTAGGATTTTTTCCACTGTGTACTCAGGCTGGTCATTAACTTCAGTTGATGGCTCTGGGTCCTGAATTTGGTCCAGCATTGAATCATCCACTGCCTTTCTTAAACGATCAGCATGGAAGACATTGTCCATCTTCATGTGTTCAGGTAGTTCCAGAATGTAGGAGTGACCTTTCATGCTGAGGATCCAGTAGGGGCCTGCCGCTTAATGATTCAACTTTAGGCTAGGTCTTTCAGTGGTTCAACCCTTTTGAGTAACATAAACCCAATCTCTGACAAAGAAGTCTGGTTCTCTTCAGTATCTATTTGCCTGATCTATTATTCTATTTTAAGCCCATTTCAGGTTGCTCTTTGCTCATTTTACAGCGTTATGTGCTCTGGTGGCAAAGGTCTGAGCCTCCTTGCAGGTGAGCTGCTCTCTCACTGTGTTTAAGGATTGCATTCACTCTTTTCAATGGAAGTGTAGATGAGGGGTCTGTCCCAGCTTCAACTCATAAGGCGACATGCCTGTGGACTCATGAGTGAGAACTGCTTGAATGAAGTTCATTGCTGGCAAAAGGTCTGACCAGTTGTCCTGAAAGTGATTCACAAAGGGGTGAAGCCGTTGATCAATGTACTGATTCAGTACCTCAGTGCTTCTGTCAGTCTGTAGGTGATATGCTGTTAAAAGCTTTTGCTTTACCCCCACAAGCTTGCAGAGTTTGTCTGTGAATGCTGAGATGAACTGAGGCCCTCAGTTCAACATTGCTGTCTCAGGTGTTCTGTAGATTCTCCAGATGTACTTGTAGTACAATTGCACAGCTTGAGCTGCTGTAACTGTCTTCTGGCATGGCAGTGAGAAGGCCCTTTTTCCAAAGTGATCAACAATGACAAATATGTTGTCAAAGCCCTTCTTGTCCTGTAGGAAGGATTTGAAGTCAAATGAGACATGCTGCCAGCACTTATCTTCAATTGGTAATGGGTGGAGTAGGCCTGAGGTCTTGTCTCAGGGTACATGCGTTCAGCGGCATGTTCAGCAGTTTAAAACAAAAACTGAACAGTTATTTAACAGACCTGACCAGTAGTACTGACCTGACAACAGCTTTGCTGTCTTAGTCTTGCCTGAGTGCGCTGTTACTGGTGTTGAATGGGCCTCATTAATTAAATGAGTCCGCAAAGCATCTATGTTCAGCATTATGAGCTTCTCAAATTGTGTAAGAAGGCTGTCTTGAAGCTTTCAGCCTTATTCCTCCTTCCTTGCCATCTGGTGGTACTGGTCCAGTGATTCATGGGAGCAATTGGCTTGCAGAATCTGATCCACCAGCTGGTAAGGATTTTCCACTTGTTCAGCCTTGTTTAGTGAACCACTCTCAACATTTGTTGAACCCTCACCTATTGCAGCTATTATGCAACTAGAATTCAGAAACAGTTGTGTCTGTGCAGCAATGTCCTTTTCTTTCTGAGTGACCAGCTCATCATGTTTTCTTGTCAGGGCATCAGCAACAATGTTGGCTGTTCCTGAGCAGTAGGTAATCTTGAAGTTGTAGTCTGCCACAATATCAGCTTATCTAGCCTGCTGTGGATTGAGCAATTGCTTGGTGGTAAAGTACTCCAGAGCACAGTGATCTGTAATTGCAACAAAAGGGACTGCTTGTAGGTCTAATAGCATGTCATGCCATTCTTGAAGGGCTCTAACAACTGCTAGCATCTCTTTGTCATGAATCTTGTATCACATTTCCTCAGGCAACATTGTCTTTGAGAAGTAGGCTGCAGGTTTCCACTTGCCATCTTTCTGTTGCTGGGTGAGCACTCCTGCAACAACTCTGCTGCTGGTGTCTGTCTCCATTCAAGTTTTCAAATAGGGTGAGTAATGAGCTCAGACAGTGTCTGATAGCACCAGCTCTTTTGCCTTCTTAAAAGCTTGAATTTCCAGCTCTTCTAAGGGGTGCCAGGCTCCTTTTGCAGTCAGCTTTATCAACAGTTGTACAACTCAACCCCATTTTTCCAACAAGCAACAATAGAAGTTGCAGAATCTCAGAAAGGACTGAATTTCCTTGACTGATTTTAGTAATGATCAGTCCTTAATGACAGAAACTTTGTCTGGGTCCATTGCAATACCTTCAGTGCTGATGATGAAACCCAGAAACTTGATAGATTGAACACTGAACTCACTCTTCTTTATGTCTGCTTGTAGGCCTGCTTTCTTAAGGCATTAAAGCACCTTTTTGACTTGAGTGTCATGCTTCAATGGATCCTCTGAGTAGATTAAAATATCATCCACATAGGCTGTGCAGAAATTGTCCAGGTAATCAAATAAGACGTTGTTGATATACCTCTAAAAGGAGGTGGGTCCATTGCAAAGACTAAATAGTAAGACCTTGTATTTGTAGGATCTGTACCTTGTTTGAAAGGTGGTCAAATCCTCAACAGACTCCTTTATCTGTATTCAGTAGAACACTTGCCTAACATCTAGCTTAGTAAAAACCTTTACTCTAGCCAGTCATGCTAGGGTCTCCTCAATCAGAGGTAGGGAGTATCTATCCTTTTTTATGATGGTGTTGAGTTTTCAGTAGTCAACACAGAAACACCACCCCCCTCCTGACTTCTTCACAAACAGGACTGGTGACACATAAGGAGCGTTGCTAGAGACTATAAAACCCTTTTTCAGGTGGTCTTCAAGGTAGGCCTTGACTAATTCCAACTGCTCCAGTGACATGCTGTACAAGGGGCTTGGGGTCAGGTTGTTCTCATCTTTCAAGATGATATCATGGTCCACTTTTTCCTTGTGTAGAGGCAGCTGATCTGATGCCGCTTTGCTGAAAACCTCCGCAAACTCCCAATACTGGTGAGGTAGTTTTTCCTTTACTCTCTGATTCAGCTCCGCTTCGTCCTGCAGCAGCAGCCAGGGATTCCTTCAGTCCTCTATCAGGCAATTGACCTCATGAATGCTAGTGGCGCCAATGACAACCCCTTCCCTTCAGGCATTGTGTAGGAAGTTTCCTGCTTCCAGAAGTGCAATATTCACTCCTTGATAAAGAGGAGGTTCACAATCCTTTAGTTTCTTCATGTTCAATGAACTTTGACCTTCATTCATTGAACTACTTGTGTGGTTCATTGAACCTTCCTTTTCATTCAGCTGTCTTTCCATCTCATTGGTGTTGACCTGCTGCTGAGCTCTCCATGTCTTTGGTTGTGCCTGTAGCTGCAGGACTGCCTTTCTCAACACCTGTGAGGGATGACTGTTGTCCTCTACCCTTCTGAGAATTTGAGTCAGTGTGGCTGCCTCATGCAGATTATCACGTTGTTCAGCATCTGCCTGATGCTCCGGTATGGGTTTTAGTAGTTGAACCTCTCACCTTGGCACTATCAAGTTCCTGCTTGCCTGATACTGAGCCTCCTCAGGCCAAATCAGCTTTTGATTGAAGCAATCAATCAAGACCTTAGTCTTCTTGAACCATTTCCTCCCAATCAGAACATCATGCCTGCCAGTGTCACAAAACAAGAAGTGGGTAGGGATTCATCTCCTGTCAATCACTAGATTTGCTGTAAATGCTCTGGAGATCACCTCAGCATTTCAATTATTGTATTCTGCTAAGGGGACTGGCCTCTGTGCTGTCCTAATGTATAGCTGCAGGCGCTTTTTCACAAATTCAAAGTGCTTCTTGTGAATGAAAGCCTCCCCAGCAGTGCTGGTGTCTAGCAGAGCTGCTACTCTTATAGCTCAGCTGTTGGCTGCAAGTTGACAATCTCAAGTCAATGATGGTCCTCTCAGAATATCTGACATCTTCATCTTGCCTATCTTTGCTCCTTCTGTTGACTCTAGGGCAGAGACTTCACCTAGAGTAGCCCATTTTCTGAATTCAAATGGTTGGAGTCCACAGCCTTTACCTCAGCTTTCTTTGACTTGTCAGGACAATCCCTCACTAGATGTCCTTTCTTATTGCAGGTATAGCATGTTATGTCAGCTAGCATTGACTTGGTTGCTTCTCATGTGACAGTGGTGGTTGTGATGGTTGTCTTCTTTTCAAATTTGAAAGCTGACTGCTTCCTCTGCAGCTCCTGCTGGTCCTTTTGTTCCTTAATCCTCTCATCAGCTTTGACAAGACCCCTCACAAACTGTTGAGCCTTCTTACAGTAGGCGTCAAATGACATGTCCTTGTCAGCAACATAGATTTCCATTTGAACTCAAAGTGAGTTGTATAGCTTGTTGTGGATTTCCTCTTTTCACTGATCCATTGGCATCTTCACTGAATTCACTAGCTGTAAGAATTCTGACTGGAACACATTAAAGTTCTCAAGATAAGGCATCTTGAACTTCTTCAGCTGCTCTTGTGCCTTTAAGCAGCAATCTGAATCCTCAAAGATGTTCTCAAGACACTGAATAACCTCCTCAACATAGATTGCTCTTCCTGACTGAGCCTCCAGCCATGAATAGAGGTGTTTAACGGCCTTGCTGTCAACTTGTATCTTGATGTAGGCCACTCTGATGTGTTCAGCTTCATCTAGGTCTGACTGATTGAACCAATCATCATTGATTCTTAGCTTGCTCTTCATCTGGTCATTCCATACCCGGAATGTGGGCTTAAGACCATCATTCAGAATTAGTGAATCTGGAAACTTCACTGAATGCTTCTTTGTTGTGTCACTTGTGTTCAATTTGGGTGTGCCTTCTCTTAGCCACTCTGCTTCAGGGTTGTTAAGTTGTTGAGTTAACTTCAACACATCCTGTTCCAGTTCTTGTTTCTCAGTTGCTAACTCCTCTATCTGAGAGTCTTTCTGATTGTTCTGTTCTTCTAGATCCTGAATCTGTGCCTTGTATGAATCTCTCTGGTCTAGCGCCTTCAACACTAGACAGCAGGTGTTCTCTAAATTGTGTGCTGCCCATCACTGTAGGTTTTTGGGGGTCACTTCACCTCAAGGGTTCACCTTCATGGTGTCTACTGTTTCTGATCTCTCGCGATTGTCTGGCTGTCCTCCAGCCAAGAATAGTCTTCCAGAGGTTCCTCCCTCCCAGTGTGGTCTAACTATGATTCCTTCAGTGCTTCAGACACCTACTCCTAGTGCTGAGATTATTCAGTTCAGAACCTTACTCTTTCAACTGCCTCTACTGCAGTTGTCTGTGCCTACAAATAGGTCTTTTTGTTTGCTGACTTCTTGCAGCTACTTGTCACCGTAACAGAGTACTTCTTAATCATTTGTTGCCTACTCCTCACAGGACTTGAGAATTGATTGTTGGTAGTCAATTGATGAATCTAGGATGTTCTAAGAACCTCCTGATCACTCAGTAGACTGTGAATTGAGACATTTGATGATGTTGCTGAAAACTCTTTTGTCAACACACACATTTGTCACTGCTGGTATTCTGTCACCTCCAGAGGTCAAAAAGAGTGTAGGTACTTTTCTAATGTTACAGCTAACTATTTCACTTCATAAGCAGGCCTAGAACTGTTGTAAGAGGTGAGCTATTTGAACCTAGAAAAGTACAAAGAAGGAAGCAGTCTTGTGGAAGCAGCCACAACATAAATGTCAGGGTGCTAAGACACACTAGTCTCAATCTAGTTTAACACCAGGTAATTCAATATCCGTCAGTGCCAGCTGATCATGTCATAACAATAAGTGCTCAATGTGATGAACAGCAGAAATGTAGCATATGTGCTGAGAAATATAGATTAGAGAATTACTTCTTTAAAGATCTAAAGAAGAGAAAGTGTGTGAGCTGTAAAGACTTATACAGAGTCTGAAACAGTAAGTGCTCAGAGTTTCAGAAAGAAGTGATATGTGTACAGATGACATATAATACAAAACAGATCTAATGAAAAGTACTGACTGTAAGCACTTAGACTCTGTCTTCAGCAGCTCTCTTCATCACTTAATCAGCTCTTATATTATCTAGTACTCTACAAGCAGACATCTACATTTTTACTAACAACCTCTCTCTTATCTAAACAGGAGCAAATGCTGCACTGTTAAAGACATCAGTAATTAGAAAACTTTAAAAGACACTAGCACTACCTATATTTAAGTTAGAACTGACTCTGAACATTAATGAAAAACACTCTGCATCTCTCATAAAAATTAGCAGTAACTGCATTCCTCTAGATGCTATCAGCAACAATGACAGAACTAAATACAGTATCATTAAGTTCTTAAAACAACAACACATAGATGTAGAAGCAGAGTGAGAAGTGAGTTAAAAAGATGCAGTTAGAGGCAGAAAAGAGGTATCTAAATCAGTAGAGCCTACCTCTACTCTAGAAACTCAAGGTAAATAAAGAGATAAAATTGAATAGAAAATCAGAGAACTCAACTACAGACACTATAGTCTTTATCAGTCTTTAATGTCAGAACACTCAAATCTGACTATCTTACAGCATAACAACATAAAATTATACAATAAAGTTATAATCTATATACTTTAAGATCTACAGATCTGAGAGTACAACATTCTGACAATTTAAGAGTTATGAAGGAATTTATTCAACAACAGCACTTATTATTTATATAAGAACTGCTTTCATCTAATCTATCTTATTGCTATAGATCTGAAACTTGAGCCTGTCAGGGTATGTTTCTTTGTAAATACTCAGCTGAATAGAGTGAAATAAATCTTTAAGAAATACTTAAAGAATCTAATCACTCTGAACCTGCAATATGTGAAGCATAAGTAGAGAAAGTGCCTTCACATCTACAACATCTATCAGAAGGTCATTAAAGAGGATGTCACTGAGACTCTAAACTGACTAAACAGCTTGTTTAAGAAGGACTTAGACAGGTAACATGTAGTGATTAAAGACTTCAATCTACATCATTCTGCTTAGAGGGGCCTGAGGATTGAGGGAGACAGAAAGGCAGAGCAGCTGCTAATCATTATAGATAAGAGATAACTATCTCTTCTACTCTCTCAGAGTTTCATTACATAAAGGGCTGAAGAATTATAGAGCATAATTAATCTTGCTTTAAGCACACTCTCAGTGATGTAGAGGCTGATGAGCTGTGAGATTAAGAATGAGAGTCATAACTTAAATCATCTATTAATATTAACAACACTGCTCCTGAAAGCACTGAAGACTACACTCATAATATATATATAATAAAATAAGCTAAATAGAAAGGTTTTTCAGAAAGCTCTTATTGCTCAGCTTTTAAGACCTGAACCTGCAACAGACTCAATGAAGTCAGAATAAATAAAACAACAAATAAGAAGCATTACAGAGACTCTACAGTAGACTATTTAAAAGGCAGTCTCTCTATTTCACTTCAGTAAATGATTTAAGCCTGAATTCAGCTTAGAGATTAAGAAGATTATTAGAGAGACAAATAGAACTTGCAGAAAGTGATAAAGAAGACAGATAGAGAAGATCTGAGAGATCTATAGTAGACTTCACAACATAAAGAAGAAGAAGCTTATTAAGCTGATGAGAAACACTTACTGAGAAAGGGTGAAAGCAGCAGTAACAGATTTAAAAAGTCTATAAAAGTTAATAAAGTGAGTAAAGAGTAGAGGCACTGTAAGTCAGACTTTTACTTCAGCTCTACAATAGCTGAACAGAACCTCAGCTACAGAACTAGAGAAAAAAGCTAAACTGCTACATGCAGCTTTTTTTTTAACACTCTTAGAGGCTGACATCAGTGACATTAAGAACTATAAGTACTTAGAACCTCTGCAGATGCTGCTAATTACAGAACAGAAACTTAACAAAGCTATATTATAAGCTCTAGACAGTAAGACCTCTAAGTCTAACAGCATATTAAACTGTATACTTTATCTCACCCTCCTCTACATTCTCTCACAACTCCTCTCACTATATAATTAATGTTTGAAGAGTAGAATTCATCTGAAGGTCTTTAAACACTCTATCACAGTAGTCCTTCAGAAATTAAATAAGAGAGACTACAGACTGATGAAGATATACAGATCAGTGATACTCTTAAACACTTTGAAAAAGACTATAGAGTCAGTAATAATGAGGAAAATAAGCTGAATGACAGAGATCTATTAACTGCTGCTGAGAACACTTCTAGAAGAACAGAAAGAAATGTTAACAAATTACACAGTATATACTCTTATAAAGATTATTTAAAGAATATAAAACTTAGACACATCAGTGACATTACTTCTTATACTGAATGGCTCTGAGGTCTTTAATAATGTCTCTCATCAGAGACTTCTATACAATCTGAAAAAGTAACACATTTTACTAGAGCTGATTAGCTGAATAGAGAGCTTTCTTAAGAGTTGAACCTCAACACTAAGACTTCTGAAGTATAAATTAAAGCTATTCAGTATACATACAGATATTTCTCAGAACTTATCTCTCTCACTAATTCTCTACCTCTTTTATAATGCAGATCTCTTAGACATGAGGAGCAGAAGTGACCTCAATGCAACAGCAGTGAGTTAAATAGATAATATAAGCTTTGCAGTAACAGAGACTTCAGCAGCAGCTAACTGTTAGATACTTTAAACATTACATATAGAGATAAAGATCTGAGTAAGTAAATACACATCAGTATTCACCTCTGTTAAGTATGAGCTCATTCACTTTACAAATAAGTTAGAGAATTATGATACCTCTGCAGAATTAATTTTACAGATCAATAAAGTCTCTTTATTTAAAACATACTGAGTTCTAGAAGTCATTCTAAACTTACAGCTGAACTTTAAGACTCATATACAACACATTGAGATGAAGGCAATAACAAGTCTAGAGAAACTGACAGCTATTACAGACTTCACATAGAACTTTAACCTCAAGAATTTACAGAGGCTGTACATTTCAGTAATTCTTTGTAAGAGGCTGGGTGTACGACGGTAGTCGTATAGGTGTTGAACGGGGTGTCGTAGGCAGTAGAGTCACGATAGGGCCAATGCAGTGGTTATACATCTTCTATTCAGTGGGGAAAACACTGATCGCTGAGGAAGAAGGTCTCTTCCTCCGCGTGCAGAGTTTTCACTTAATGCCCAGGCGCTACTCGCTGAGTCATCATATAGGCGAGCTATAGTGACGTACTGTCGTACTGTCGTACTGTCGTACTGCTATATATGGTGGCCCTGACATTCTTCCTCAAATTTTATACTGCTGCTCAGCATAGTATATCACAGATAGAGCTTAAGGAACAGTTATACATCAGCAGCACATTCTTTAGAAGCTCACTGCTATTCAATAATGCACTGAATTAATTATAGCTGAAGCTTTTTAAATAACAGCAGGCCCTGCTCTAAATGTAGAGCTTTTCTTACTTTCTATAAAACAACAGCTGAAAAAGGCTGCAGGGAATACTACAGCTTATATACTCATTTCTTTCATCTCTCAGAAGCTTACAGAAGGTTGAAGACTTAAATAGAGAAGAATACAGAAGCTATAAAGTTCTATAAAATGTACAACAATATAGAGGAGGGCAGATAGTTAAATATTAAACACTCTATTAGAGATTAAACACCCATTTATAGTTTCTTCTTAATGAAACTTATCAGCTATATACATTGCCTTCTCTGCTAATGCTGTCATCAGAACACACAACATTAACACTTTATACAGAGATAATAAGATGCTTAATATCTTTACAGATAAAAGCACTATTGAAAGCTATATAGAAGCAGCAGCAGTGACTCTTAAACTAAATAAGAGAAGAATATACTATATAAGTACAGAGAAAATGATTACAGTCTTTAAGACTGAACTTCAGGGAATAATTATGACTACAACTATGACAATGACAATTAAGAAGACTCAGGAACAAAACCTATAAGCAGTTAACATATATGTTGACAATTAAGCAGTTATTCAGGCTGCAGTCAACTCAGGCAGACAGTTAGAGCAGTACCTGCTTAGAGAGATAGTTTAAGATATTAACAGACTGTAAGAGACTGAGATTCAGATTCAGATTTATTGAATCTCAGCATATATAAGAGTTTCAGAAAATGAGAAGACAGACATAACAGTGAAGACAGCAGCTCAGAATCTGAGAGTATATTTAAGAAAAGTCTTCTACATACTGATTATATATAAGTAGAAGCTTTAAAAGAGAATCTTTAAACAATAAATAAAAGAGTGAGAGAATAAGACTATAGAAAGAATGATCTTTTATCTAAAGAAGAAACCTAACTCAGAGGTTTTAACAAAGTATACAGATGTTTAATAACTCTTAAGCTCTCTAATTATGCAGCTCTAGACAGGGAAAATCATCTTAATGCACTACCTTTACAGGATTCAGAGATGAGACTCATCAAGATGTTCATATTTACAGAGCATTCAGACAGTCTGACACATACTTACTGAGTGCTCAAGGACTCAGAACCTTCAGAAGAAGCTATTAAAACAGACTTATAACATCTGAAGAATTTTTAAAGACTCAGCACTAGTTAAAGCAGCTGTTATTTTAGTGCTACAAGACAATCTTCTGAAGCAGTTTCAGGATGTAATGAAGGCTTCAGGCAATTTACAGGCTCAGGAGAAGCCTCTGAAAGACTCTTAAACAGGTAGTTCTATGACTGCAAATCACTACTGACTGCAGGAAAGGCAATTAGTTGTTTATAAAACCATTCATCCCCTAAGACAACAGCCTGAGGGAGGCATTAGCTTTGAACCCAACAGAGACTAGAGACATTGAAAGATGCAGGCTTAGGTTCTAATCAGGGGACTTAGGCAGTGGAGGGACAGGACTGAAGGAGAGTAAATGAGGGGGGTGAGTCATGGTTATAACCTTACAGCTGCCAGGCCTACGACACATAATATCTGCCATTTATCTGCTATTTACAGGCCCATGTGCGTGCTTATTTTCAGGCCTATGTACGTTTTGCGCATGATGCGCTAGTCTCTGCTTAGTCACATGGTGTATGGCAGCGTTAGGCAGCCTCGGTCACCTATGAATAAATCAATCAATCAACTAGTGGCCGAACGCGGTTTGGAACCCCTATGGTGATTTAACATGAGCAAGCTCATGAATGATAATAATGGGAATGAGCACTCCTCGATCGATCCGGAGTTAAACAGCTGCGGTGATGGAAGGAACCAGATGAGGAAACCGGATGGCTGGATGCCAGATCAATCGATGCTGGACCTCGCCTTATTTTTCACATAATACACAACTCAACCACAGGCTCAGGCAATAGACGCACATCTGCAAGAGACACGCTTTCCGGTAGGTGGAAGGTCGTGTGCGCCGGCGCAATGGCGTACTAAGCAAAACTGTCAAAGGCGTTTCTGTTTGGTGAGCATAATTCAAAATAAATTAAGAATATATTAGCTTAGTAGCAGATATAGCAAATCTGTGTTGAATTTCGCCGATTCGCCGCCGAAGCAGGCGTATTTCTTCGGGGATTTGTCTTAGCGAGAAAAGCAGTCACGTCATGAGCAAGCACGTCACAATCTGGCTTAGCAAGAAGCTCCTAAATGTGTATATAACATGTCTCTATACCCTCAAGTTTCTGCTTTCTTCCTCACGCTCATTACATCAATTTGGTTCGATATTTAGTTAGATCAATATATTTTTTGGCCTCTATCTATTGTCCATATATTCAACAATCTGTTAATTGAATATTCGTCGGTCCACCGCTAAAGGAGACGATGCATTCGCTTTCGAGGCCGGAGAATTCTGGAACCAACCACTAACAGATCATAAAGCCGTCGACAACCTCACCGTCCCTAACGAACTCCTCAATCCACCCGATAGTCATCCTGTTAGGAGTCAACAACCCTATTTAGTCGGTGAACTAAAGCGCATACTTACACGCTTTTCTTCGTATCAGCAAACTTTTCGTGATCATCCATTAGATGCTCCTTGTACCACGGATCCTGCTTCATGCGCTTGTAGTCCTCGACGGTCTCGAAAACCACCTGGCTAAAGCAGTCGAAGTCGGCGACGTTGCACATCTGTGGGTCGAACAGCTCGGCCATCAGGGCGCGTGTGGCACTTTGGTTATGAATCTTTTTTTCTCGGTTAGTGAGAAACTTGTGCATGTCATCTTTACAATGACGGAGTAGTTCACCTGTGTCCATCTCTTGATTCCGTACTTGACCATGAGGCCCTTGGTCATAGGTGCTGAGATGTTGATCATATGGTTGCGGTAGTCTTCCTCGCTCATGCCTGGCTTACGGTAGCCGCAGATAGTAAGGCAGAGATACTTGCTCTCTGTTGAGCTAGACAACATAGGGGCCTCGGGCTTGTTGAAGGCTGTCATATCGACTAGCTACACAAATACAGCATGAGGGAAATGTGTAGTACGTGCATGGCATCGGAGAAGGGGGGATGAGAAGAAAAGGGAAAAACCTGGCATGATGTTGCAGCTCGGCTGGTTGTTTCAGCCCGATGAACAACAGATAAGACAGTCCCTCCGGTCTCTAGTGGGTGCCTTGGTTGGTAAACCCGAAGCATTGCGGCCCTAGAAAACTACAACTCGCCGCGTCGATCGTCGGTACAAGTGAAGTCACGGCCAAATCGCTGCACTCGATTTATGCACGAACAATGGCGCAGCAACCTGAATCCGAAGCACCAAAGATTGGCGTACAGGCCACTGCCTTGGTGACAGCCTCCTTTTTGTCAGGCAAGCAGGCATTCTCCTGTATGCATGGGGCAAATTTTGGATCAACTAATATGTTCGATTTAACCTAGGCGCTATGATGAGCCTCTCAACGATAGTGGTTCCCGTCTTCCTCGACACCGACACCGAGTCCACCCACCTAGTCTGCCAATGGGCTCGTCTCTATCACTACGGCCATTTATACATGCCCGCGGTATCCGTTGCCGCGACCGGGCTCTATGGATACGTTGCCCTGCGCAAGCGCGCTTCAAATCGCAAGCAATGGCTTATATACACAGCGGCCGGTGCGACAACTATCACTATGGTGCCCTTCACTTGGTTGATGATGGCTCCCACTAACAACACCTTGTTTCGGCTGGAGGCATTGGCGTCGGCAACGGCATCGACGGTGGACCTGAGTACCGTGCAAGAGCTTGTGGTGAGATGGGCGTGGCTGCATGTTGTTCGCTCTGTGTTTCCCCTGGTCAGCGCAATTCTGGGCTTGGTGGGTGTTCTGCAGGAGCTCAGTCTATAGCAGAGCCCGGTCTATAGCGGGTATGAATTCGAACAGTCTGTATACTGTTATCTCACAGAATGGAGCCCTCCACAAATAATTTTATCCCGACTTCTATGTTCCGATCTTTTTATACTCCTCGGAAGGATTCTGACCCCTGTCATCTCGGGCTTCGGGTCAAGTCTCGACGGGCGTCTTAATGTGACTGATTACTTAAGCAAGACACAATTTGGACCGTAGCTATTGGGATGTTTCTCCTTATGAAAATTAACGATTAACAAAGTCAAAACCGCCGCGTAGCAGTCTGCTGCACTGCTTCCACGGAGTACCACTTCTTCTTGCCGCCTCTCATCTCGAAAGCGA
This sequence comes from Lapillicoccus sp., assembly GCA_965277795.1. Lineage (GTDB taxonomy): Bacteria > Actinomycetota > Actinomycetes > Actinomycetales > Dermatophilaceae > Lapillicoccus. The sequence goes on along the minus strand of OZ255840.1, from coordinate 4,451,314 downwards.
CCTTGCTATCACCGGCCAGCTTCCGTAGCACCTCGTCGATGAACGGCTCCAATGCGAGAGTCCGCGTACCCTCGTCCAGCGACTCGCCGTAGATCTCGGTTACGAGGTCCTTGACGGTGACGCTCTTCTCGCCACGGCTACGAACCCGGCCAAGCGCTTGCATGACTTGCCTCTCACGCCGCCACTTCTGACCCAATTCTCCGGCGATCTTGGCTGGCAAGTTGGTGATCGTGACGCCGTGAGCAGAATAACCGATAGCGCAATTCTGGGCGTGCATCTTCTGCAGGCTGGCCATGAAGGAGCCCAGATCTTCTACCGCGCTGGTGCCGTGACCAAGGATATTGTCGCCAGTGAACATGGCCTGCTCCTCCTCGAGGATGAAACACATATGGTCTTCTGAGTGTCCAGGCACATGTAGAGCACGGACAGTTGCGCCCTCGACCCAGAATATCTGCCCGTCGGTAATATTCTGCTGACCTTTGTCCGGTTCGTTCTTGTAGATGGAATCCTTGAGGTGCGGGTATAGGCGCAGAAGATCAGGAACGCCGCCGGTATGGTCGCCATGCCAGTGGGTCAGCAGGACGTGCGACAGGCTGATGTCCATGGATTTGAGCGTGGATGCAATCAGTTCGGCCCATGCTGGCTCACCGCCGGAGGTGTCAACGATGATTCGGTGATGGCCGGTGCCGACGATGTATGTATTGGTCCCTTGAAATGTGAACTGCGCAGAAGTGTCAGCCACTGAAACTTTGCCAGGATTTGGTGTCAGACAGGGTGACGCATTTACCTTCCCTGGATTCTGACCCAGTACGCGAAGTACTCCGGGGGTGAGCTGTTCAACATTCGCTAAATGGGGTAGACGAGCTGTTTGGCCCTCAAGGTAGTCATTGAATGCGCAGATATTCAACGATTTGTTAATCTGCCGGTAACCGCCCTTGTCGTCTTGCATGGTGAATGTATCAATGTCTTGCAGCAATGTATCGATGTATCGGCAAGGATTGACTAGCTTTAGGTTGATGTCGTGATACGTGTGTCACACAAAGTTTCTCTACAAAGACCGCTTAGGCTCAACGACGAGACTTGGACAATGCTTGCTTAAAAGGACATAATGCAGAGGCAGTCATGCTGATAAAGTGATAATAAACAAAACCCAGTCTGCTCTGTACCGCATGGACTAAAGCGCCGACGCACTGGGAAGAAAACTAAAAATTTGATGGAAATCATTAGGCGTCAACCAAAATTTAGGCCTCTAGTGCGTCAGCCAGGGCGTTGTCAAGTGCGTCGGCGCTTTAGTCCATGCCGAGGGCACCTTTGAGGTTCGGAGTCCGATACTGTTTCACAGATCTCTCCGAGAGGGTAACAGCCATGCAATAATCTAGCTTCAGCTTTCACACCCAAACGATATTCTCAGCCCTTCAAATCTTAGTCACATCTCAATCAAGATCTGACAGGCCTAGGGCCCCCGGATTCAGCTTTCACACCTCAAAAAACTGGCCTATACTTCTTGACCTTTGCCTCTCGATAACAAGGGCAAATCTCGTCGTGAAAGGGCGTACAAAACGCCAAATTGCACAGAAGGAGCTAGGCTATTGGGCTGCCTGCCAAAAATTGCCGTCCGACTGCTTCTCCTTCGTAGCTTCGAGCGTTATCATATAGGTGTGCAGCGTTTAGTCGAAATATCGTATAGCTGTTACCCTCTCGGAGAGAGGGGCCTAACTAGGACCCTCGGATAGTAATGGTCGGGATGAACCACGGGCATTTCGGGACGGGTGAATCGATGGACAGTTGTGGAGATTGGAGAGAGGCTAGTTTGAGGTTGAGTAATAACGTTCTATTGTGCGACTCAGCGCGAGTGTTCGTCGTAGGACAGGGACATGCCGAACTCCACAGAGCACCTCAGCAATAAGCCACACCGGTCAACAACACCGCTCGTAGAAGACGGCGGAATGGAGATGGTGGAGTAGTGACTAGTTCCTGTATTGACCCAATCATCAGATTGCGAGCGTGGTCCCGAAACTATCCTTGATAGATATGGCTTGACAGCGCTCCAGCAGCAGATCGGCTGCTCTGCTGTCTCTTCTCCAGTACACACTCGCTTTCTGTAGGTCCCTCTCCCTTGTATTTAGGCGGCCAGAGGGGCGTCTCTCATAGTTCAATTTCTCCCCTTCTTCTCCTTCCTCCTCCCACCGCTGGTCATCCACATTGATGCCCATCTATACTCCTACCGCAAGTTCAGATTCCGACGAGGACTCGCGCAAGATGGAGCTCGTCTATTTCAGCAATGAGTTCCCAAGGGATGACCTGCAGGACCTCTTCCGCCGCCTGCACAACCACAGCAAGGACAAGCATCACCCGATCTTAGCCCAATTCATAAATGAGACCACGTGGGCGGTCAAGGACGAAGTTCGGCGGCTACCGACTGAGCTGAAGCAACTGATTCCACCATTCGAGACCGTCTTGAGCTGGGCAGAAAACACCGAGCTTCGGGAAGGCCTGATCTGCGGCGCTGTAGATGGAGTGCTGCTCGTCGTCGTTCAACTGGCGACGTACATTGGGTGAGTGGTTTCATCTGTTTAAAGTGCGAGAAATCAATCGTTAACCTACGTTGTCAGATATGCCGAGAACCATCCTGAAGAGCTGAGTGACTTTGCAAACACATGCTTTGCTGGCCTGGGCATTGGCCTGCTGGCATCGACTGCCGTCTCATTGTCATCGACGTTGGCCGACTTGCCACTGGCCGGCGCAGATGCCGTCCGTCTGGCCTTCCGCATGGGTATCCATGTCCAGGGCGTCTCAGAAAACTTGGAAGCCCGCGAGCTGTCAGAAAGTCCAGATACGTGGGCATATGTGGTTCACAATGTCAACCCAGCTGCCGCCCAGAAGGAGCTCGACGCCATGCACTCTCGAGAGGAGATACCTGATACCAGCAAAATCTTTGTGAGCGCCATCAGCCGGACTTCAGTCACAGTGAGCGGACCACCAGCGAGGTTAAAGGCGCTGTTCAATAAGTCAGAGTTCTTTCGCGGGTCCAAGTCCATTGCGCTGCCAGTCTACGGCGGCCTCTGCCATGCATCGCATATCTACGGCCTGCAGGATACGCAGAGCATCGTCCATGGCAGCTCATTGAATACCCTCAGCACAAAGTCTTGGCCGGTGATGCCAGTCTACTCGACCAGCACCGGTCTGCCGTACCCAGCCAAGAATGCAGCAGAGCTGTTCGAATGTGTCGTCTCAGAACTTCTCACGCAGGCAATCTATTGGGACCATGTCATTCGTGGCGTGGTCGACCGAGTCAAGTGCACCATTGCCTCCGAAGCGGTGCTGTACTGCTTTGGCAACTCCATCCCTCTTAACGATCTCAAGACCGCCTTGAAGAGCAGCATGCCACACCTCGAAGTCTCGATCAACAACCTCATGCCATGGATCTCCCAAGTCGCACCAAGAGACACTACGCCCCGCAGCACGGCACAGTCCAAGCTCGCCATCGTCGGCATGTCCTGCAGACTTCCAGGAGGCGCGACAAATACCGAGAAGTTTTGGGAGCTCCTGGAGAAGGGGCTGGACGTCTCGCGGCGAATCCCAGCTGACCGCTTCGACATTGACACGCACTACGACCCAACCGGCAAGCAGCTGAACAAGAGCATGACACAGTATGGCTGCTTCATTGATGAGCCTGGCTTGTTCGATGCGCCCTTCTTCAACATGTCCCCGCGTGAAGCCCAGGTCGTCGATCCACAGATGCGTTTGGCTCTTGTCACCGCGTACGAGGCGCTGGAGCGTGCTGGCTATGTCGGCAACCGCACCGCTGCCACACAGTTGCAACGCATTAGTACGTACTATGGCCAAGCTGCCGACGACTACCGTGAGGTCAACCAAGGCCAGGAGGTTAGCACCTACTATATTCCAGGTGGTTGCCGTGCGTTCGGTCCTGGCCGTATCAACTACTTCTTCAAATTCGCGGGTCCCAGTTACAGCATTGATACTGCTTGCTCTTCCGGACTTGCAGCGATCGAGGTACGTGCTCGGTCGTGTGGCATTCTCCAAATCAGAAGACGCTAATAGATTGTCATAGGTCGCCTGCCAGGCCCTTTGGAACGGCGAGGTCGATACCGCGGTCGCTGGCGGTGTCAATGTGCTGACCAACCCAGACGGTTTCGCTGGTCTGTGCAACGGCCACTTCCTCACCAAAGGACATAACGCATGCAAGACCTGGGATGCCACCGCCGATGGGTACTGCCGTGCGGACGGCATTGGGTCTCTTGTTATCAAGAGACTTGAAGACGCTGAAGCAGACAACGACAACATCTTGGGCGTCATTCTCGGTGCTGGAACCAACCATTCTGCCGAAGCCGTCTCCATCACTCACCCCCACGCCGGCCACCAAGCTTATCTGTCCCGCCAGGTGCTTCGCCAGGCCGGCGTGGATCCCTCGGATGTGTCGTATGTCGAGCTCCATGGCACTGGTACCCAAGCCGGCGACCACGAGGAGATGCAGGGCATTATGGAAGTGTATGCTCCGCTCACCAAGCGCCGCAGCAAGGACCAGCCCCTGCACATCGGCGCTGTAAAGGCGAACGTCGGCCATAGCGAGTCTGCTGCGGGGACGACGGCATTGATTAAGGTGCTTCTCATGCTCCAAAAGAACGCCATCCCGCCACATGTCGGCATCAAAACGGAGATCAACCCCAAGTTCCCCCGAGACTTTGACAAGCGCAACCTCCACATCGCGTTCGAGATGACGCCTTGGCCGCAGGTACCTGGCAAGAGGCGGCTTGCAGCTGTCAATAACTTTGGTGCCGCCGGCGGGAACACGACCATGGTCCTGGAAGAGGCACCGATTCGCGACATCACGGAGACCGACCCGCGCCAGACTCATATCATCGCCGTCTCGGCCAAGACCAAAGGATCGTTGGCAGGAAACATTGAGCGCTTGATTGCCCATCTTGACGTGCATCCAGATATCAATCTCGCCGACCTTTCATACACGACGACTGCACGCCGCTACCAGCACAGCCATCGTGTGGCGATTGCCACCTCCGATGTGGCCCATCTGAAGAAGCAGCTGACTTCCCGCTTGGAGAAGATCGATTCGATCAAGCCTGTTGGAAAGTCCGGCCCACCGCCAGTCGCTTTCACCTTCACTGGCCAGGGCGCTTCTTACAAGTCGATGAGCCTGGAGTTGTACCGCGATATACCCACATTCCGAGAGCATATTCAGCATCTTGACTCTCTCGCTCGAGGCCAAGGCTTCCCATCTTTCATTCCCGCTCTCGATGGATCGCATCCCAAGAACCACGCGCACTCTCCAGTCGTTACTCAGCTTGCCCTGGTCTGCACTGAGATTGCTTTGGCCAAATACTGGTCTTCTCTCGGAGTCAAACCAGACGTTGTCATGGGCCACAGCCTGGGCGAGTACGCTGCGATGCACGTAGCTGGCGTAGTCACTGCTAACGACACCATATTCATGGTCGGACGCCGGGCTCAGATGCTGCAGGAGAAGTGCAAGATTGGCAGTCATACTATGATGGCCGTCCGGGCTTCTCTTGCACAGATAGCTGAGAGCTCAGGAGGCAAGCCGCACACAATTGCTTGCGTCAATGGTCCTTTAGATACGGTGCTCAGCGGTACCAAGGAACAGATAGATGAGGTCGCTGTGCCACTCGAGGCGGCCGGCTACCGCTGCATCAAGCTGGACGTCGCTTTTGCTTTTCACTCAGAGCAGACCGACCCTATTTTGGACAACTTCGAGGCCATTTTGAAGACGGGCGTTCTCTTCCAGGAGCCGAAACTGCCAGTCATCTCGCCATTGCTCGGCAAAGTTGTTTTCGACGGTAAGACGCTGAACGCAAACTACGTCCGCCGGGCCACCAGAGAGGCAGTCGACTTCCTGTCTGCTTTGGAGAACGCTCAGAAGATTTACACCATTAGCGATGAGACTGTCTGGATTGAAATTGGGCCGCATCCTGTCTGCAGTGGCTTCATCAAATCCACCATCCCGTCCACCGAGCTCGCCGTCCCATCGATCCGCCGCGGCGACGACAACTGGAAGATCATGGCTGAGAGCATGGCTGCTCTGCACCTTGCTGGTGTCGGAGTTAGCTGGAATGAGTTTCATCGCCCATTCGAGAGCAGACTCCGCCTTCTGGATTTGCCGACGTACGCCTGGAACGACAAGAACTACTGGCTGCAGTACAACGGCGACTGGTGTTTGACCAAGGGCAATACTTTCTACGAGGCCGAGAAGGAGGCTGCCAGAGCCAAGACGGCACCAAAGACACCGCTGGCAAGCGAGATTCAGACGTCGACGGTGCAGCAGATCATCGAGGAGACTTTCAACGGCTCCGCCGGTACAGTGCCCATGCAGTCCGATCTTATGCAGCCAGACTTCCTCGCTGCCGCTCATGGACACCGCATGAACAATTGTGGTGTTGTTACATCGGTAAGTCAGCTCCTTGCAAGATCCTTCAGTCACAACGTGCTTACCGCTTGTGTAGTCCATCCACGCCGACATTGCCTACACCCTCGGTGGCTACCTGCACCGCAAGTTGTATCCCAAGGTCAAGGACGTCAACATGAATATTGCCAATCTGGTCGTCACAAAGGGTCTTGTCGCTCAAAACAACAACAAGACGTCTCAGTTGATCTGGGTGACTGCTGCCACTGCCGATGTCCGCTCAGGTGTGGTCGACTTGACATGGCAGAATGTGGACAACGACGGCAATGTTCACGAGCCATTCGCTACCGCCAACATTTTTTACGGCGATGCATCTGAATGGCTCTCCTCTTGGACTTCCATTGCTCACCTCATCCACAGCCGGATTGAAGCGCTCGAGCGCCTGGCTGCAGAAGGTAAAGCCAACCGCTTCTCGCGCAACATGGCATACACCCTCTTCGCCAGCAACCTGGTTGACTATGCCGAGAAGTACCGCGGCATGCAATCCATAGTGATGCATGAGCTGGAAGGGTTCGCTGATGTGCAGCTCACCACTAAGGAGAGTGGCGTCTGGACCGTCCCGCCGTACTTTATCGACAGCGTGGCACACTTGGCCGGCTTTATCATGAACTGCTCCGACGCCATGGACACACAGAACAACTACTGTGTCACTCCTGGTTGGAAGTCAATGCGATTCGCAAAGCCTCTGGTCCCAGGAGCCAAGTATCGTTCGTACGTCAAGATGATTCCGACGGTTGAGGACCCAACGGTTTACTTTGGCGATGTGTACATCATGCAAGACAATGCCGTCATGGGTATGGTCAGTGGTATCCAGTTCCGCCGCTACCCACGCATCCTGCTCAGCCGATTCTTCTCACCGCCGGACAAGATGGCTGCCATTGAGGGCAAGCCAAAGGCCGCTGCTTCTCACGCTCCAGTTCCAGCGCTAGCAGCACCAAAGGCCGCCGCACTAGAGCCAAAGCTGGCACTCTCTCACCATGATTCCGGCCCCGGCGGCGAAGACGAGCAGAGCAAGCCTCTGCCCACCAACCTTCCTACCGCCGCGCCCGCTCCACTGAAGGACGCCAAACCCACTGCCACTGATGCTACGGCACCATCCGTTGAATCTGCCGCCGCTTCCGGCAGCATCACTGCCAAAGCGCTCATGCTCATTGCCAAGGAGGCCGCCCTGGAGATTTCCGACCTGGAGGATGACGCTAGTTTCGCCAACTTGGGCATTGACAGCCTAATGTCGCTGGTCATCGCGGAAAAATTCAGGACAGAGCTAGATGTCAAGGTCGGCGGCAGCCTTTTCTTGGACTACCCGACGATTGGTGATTTGCGGAAGTGGTTGGAGGAGTATTATAGCTAGATGGAGGGAAAAGGTCAAGGGGATGAAGGATAGTGACGTGTTGTGTTTGTTTTGCATGGGTAAGCGAGGCTTGGCGTGGTGGCGGTGAATAAGGTAGTTCAATGCGTGATGGAATGACCCTCAACGCTCTTTTGTAGAATTCCAAGCTGAAATCTTCTATTGCTACGCGAGTGAATTAAATACTACTACACTAAGAGGGTAACGTGACTGCTTAATAAGCCATGATTAAGCCCGATTCATACACTTTCATTTTGTTGCCTCAGTCACTCAGACCACCCCCTCACTAGCCTGTGGCTTAGCGAAAACTGCTTACTACGTGCGTTTTCCGGGGAGGGTCTGAGTGTAATTCTAAAAACAGGCCAGAAAACGCTTCGTTTAGCTGTAACGTAATGTACCCAGCAACGCCGCAGGATAGGCAACGCCGCACCCCCCCCACCCCCCCCGAATTGAAATTACCCATTTCTCCACCATAATTGCATGCATTCAATAGAGAAAGAAGAGCGTATTTTAAAGGCCATTGAGGCCTATAATGACGCCCTTAAAGATTCAGAAAGCAGCTGGAGACACAGGCTAGGAAGTCAAAACGGCTGTAGGATAAAGAGGAGAAGCAGACTGCTAAGGCTGCAGTTGTCACAGCAAAAGCAGCCTTGAAGGTGCTGAAATGCATAGATCCTAATACTCTATTATAGACTACGATGCAGAGCTTCAAAGTTCCTTATTTGGAACGAAATCTACAGCTCAATTAGTGAAATTCTGATTTTTATTTGTTAAAGAAGGGGGGGGGTGCGGCGTTGCCTATCCTGCGGCGTTGCTAGGTACATTACGTTACACACACCCATTATGGCTGTATATAGAAAACGCTTCGTGTCAAAATCTCAAGTTATAGAGGCACAACCATTACACAAAATCAATTACAATTTTATTATTCAACATTATAACTACAATAGACTATATAATAGCTGTTCTATCTAATGCTGTAGTCAGTATATTAAGGAAGTGTCTTGTTATTGAACAGTTTCTTAAGTCTTTACAGAGTGCACTTTTCAGTTCAAAACAGTGACCTTCTACCTCAAAAACTAGATGGTCACACTCTCTCAAAATTGCTTCACCATTTAGACTTATTGATAGCAGCCTCCGGACTGAGTTATATAGAAATCCATAGCACTGAATCTTCTGTGTGATGAAAATGTAGAGATTTTGCATAACTTCTGCATAGTGATGTGCATAACATGCATAAAAACAGCGCAGAAAACAGCGCAGAAAACAGCGCAGAAAACAGCGCAGAAAACAGCGCAGAAAACAGCGCAGAAAACAGCGCAGAAAACAGCGCAGAAAACAGCGCAGAAAACAGCGTAAAGAGAAAACAGCAGAGAATCACCAGCAGAGAATCATCAGTAAAGAAACACCAGCAGAGAAACAATAGTAGACAGCAGAGATGAGTAGTTAGAGAAGACACAGTTCTTCAAAAAAGTGCAAAAATGTTGTTTACTTTTACTAGTTAAAAACAGTTAAAAACTATGTATTTCACTAATATTTGCAGGCTGAGCACTACACTTAAGTAGATTACATTAAGTGAAGTGATTTCAGAGTGTATTTATCAATAACACACTCAGACCCTATAAAGAAGAAGTCCTTAAAAAGGACTAGTTGTGGCGCAGCCACCTCTTCGGAATGTAGTCTGAGTTAACTGAGGCAATCATTTTGTTCGTTTGCCTAGAAATAGTTTGTGGGCGTCCACCATCATAACGTAATGTACCCAGCAACGCCGCACCCCCCCCCCCCCCCAAAATTGAAACTACCTTACCCATTTCTCCACCATAACTGCATGCATTCAATAGAGAAAGAAGAGCGTATTCTGAAGGCCATTGAGGCCTATAATGACGCCCTTAAAGATCCAGAAATCAGCTGGAGACACAGGCTAGGAAGTCAAAACGGCTGCAGGATAAAGAGGAGAAGCAGACTGCTAAGGCTGCAGTTGTCACAGCAAAACTAGCCTTGAAGGTGCTGAAATGCATAGATCCTAATACTCTACTGTAGACTACGATGCAGAGCTTCAAAGTCCCTTATTTAGATCGAAATCTACAACTCAATTAGTGGAATTCTGATTTTTATTTGTTGGGGGGAGGTGCGGCGTTGCCTATCTGCGACGTTGCTGGGTACATTACGTTATACTTTGGCTTTAAAATCTACGGATATCTCTTACCTAGCAAATTGAAAGTGATAAAGAACCATGGCGCAACTCATCCACAACACAGCCTTCGGTCAAAGAAGTTGATCCAAACCTATGCATAAGCTACTTGAACGAGAAGAAGCACAAAGACTCTGAATCGCCAACGCAGGTCCTGAGTGAAAATGTTTCCAACAAACACTCTAAAGATCTGTCGGAAGATGCGATCAATCTCACAGACATCAGAGCTTACGTACTGAAAGGAAATATTTACATTGAGATCCGCAGCAGTGTGAATTTGATACAATCTGGGCAAGACTGAATCGATTCTCAACGACGACGTGAATATAATGACGAATGCGAACGCGGGCCTCAGACATTTGGGAGCCCTTTGCTTCTAAATTCTAAATTCCTTCCATGGCCAGGAGAAGCTTCCATCAGTATTGGAAGAAGCTTATCATTTCGGTATTGTTGTACCAACCTTGAATGAATCAACAAAGCAGTACTTCATATCTTGCTCTGAATGCTTCTTGGTGTATATAATGTCCAGGGCGGTACCTCGAACGAAAAGTCCATGCTAAAGGGTCAAGCGAGTCCGCATAGTCAAAGATGCTGTTTCCTTCAACTACTTTCTCAAACGACAAGATGAGATTCACTATCGCCAGCCTCTCCCTGTTTGCACCACGATCTCTCGCCTTCGTTGCTCGGCCTCGCGGTCACTGGGTGCCAAAGACGTACTACGATTACGAGGCTATAGAACACAAATATGGAGACCCAAAATACCCAAAGTACGCTCGAAGCAACTACGACGAGCCTCCACATCATGGCGAGAAGTCTCCTCCAACATACGATGAGACCCCGACATATTCCGAATCGAAAGAGATCTAAACCCTACCACTGCCGCCGCCTCCTAAAGAGACATACGCTCCTCCTCCAGCTTCAAAATATACTACGGTTACACCACCACCCCCACCGCCTAGTTATATGCCGCCGCCACCTCCTCCTCCTCCTCCGCCTCCACCGAAGTCAGACAAATGCCCTCGTGATCTGACTGGCTCATGGGAGTTCCCACACCTCATCGTACACATCGATAAAGAGCATCCAGATATCCCAGGCCACAACTCCGTCAACGGCACAATCGATACGGATAAGGCCTTAAGCGCTTTCAACTTCGATATTCCGAACTCGTACAAAGACAAAACCTGCTCCCTGGAATTCCTCTTCCCGAAGCAGAACCAGCTTTCGACTTCAGCTTTCGAATTCAGCGGCAGCGGTGACGTTGGCTTTGCCTTGTTGAAGGAGCCAGCGAAAGCTGATGACAAGTACACCAACAACGGCGTCAAGACTGGTTATGGCAAGTTTAAGATTGCACCCGGTAACGCGTAGTCCGTACGACATCGCCAAATTCCCATGTCCAGCTGGAGAAAAGATCGGATTTGCAATGAAGGCATACGATAACACCAAGCTCAATTACTTCCAGGACTACAACCTGTTGAATATGGACAATAGATAGAGGCCAAAAGTATATTTGATCTAACTAAATATCGCACCAAATTGATATAATGAACGTAAAGAAGAAAGCAGAAACTCGAGGGCATAGAGACGTGTTATATACACAGTTAGGAGCTTCTCGCTAAGCCAGATCGTGATGTGCTTGTCCATGACGTGATTGCTTTCTCGCTAAGACAATCCCCCGGAGAAATACGCCTGCCTCGGCGGCGAATCGGCGAAATTCAACACAACCCATGTCGTAAGTCCATCTTCTCCATGCTCGAGAGTTAGCATCCTAACTTAAAGTTAGCCATCGGTTTGTATGTCCAAGTGTCTTAACTAAATCGCAATTTACATCCTCGCCAATGAATCTTGCAGGAAAGGGTGGAAACGAGGTCTCGTAAATGATTCATACGTCTGCGTGCTCGGACTAAGGATGCATTGTGTACGATTCATGACGGCTGAACAATATTCAGATCGATCACGCTATCAACGAAATAATGAGTGGCCTAGTTGGCCCAGATTCATACAACTCTCTTCAATCCCTCATTCCATTTCTTGCCCTGTGTCACAGAACGACATGTGGCATTGAAAGCTCCCCGTATACAGCCGGCGATGGAGTGGCCAAGCCGATCTTTACATTAAACAACAGCGATGAACCTTATTCATGAGCTTGCTCATGTTTAAGTTCTAATTAGGGGGTTCAAATCGCGTTCGGAGTAGGTTTTTCCGTTCCAGGTGGTTTTTTTCCTCTTTGAGACTAGACTAGACTCACTGTGATCTTGGCACCACCTGCAAATTCTGCTTTCTTGTACTACAACTATAGCTACTATGAACTACCCTTTCTGTAGTTCTTGTAGGTGTTCAAAGCTGGCTGCTGAATTCAGCCACGCGGGCTGTCAGAACCTGAAAACCTGTTCGGCAATAAGGCCGTTTCTCACCTTCTTTCTTGCCGTCTAATGTGGCCGTTTTCTCACCTTCTTTCTCACTGTCTAATATGGCCGTTTCTCACCTTCTTTCTCACCGTCTAATATGGTCGCTTTCTCGCCTTCTAATAAGGCCGTTTCTCGCCTTCTAATATGGTCATTTTCTCACCTTCTAATATGGTCGCTTTCTCACCTTCTAATATGGTCGTTTTCTCACCTTCTAATAAGACTGTTTCTCGCTCGTTATCTAATAAGGCTGTTTCTCACCTTTTAATATGGTCACTTTCTCTCCTTCTAATATGGCTGTTTTCTCGCCTTCTAATAAGGCTTACCCAGAAAAAACCCAATCCATAGTGCAGTGTAATGGCAATCTTTATAGTAGTTCAACCAGCTAATAATGTATCTAAACAGCTCTTAAACTATAATACAACTTTTCTCTAAGATGAAGATAAATTATCTACAGTCTTTAATAGTACTTCTTTCACTCTTTGCTTTTGAGGTCTTCATAGTGTATTTTTAGTAATTTCACTGGGTTAAACTCAACTTAAACTCACTTTAAACTCAACTCATTTTGATCTAACTTAAAAAAAACTCAACTCATAATGCAGTGTAATTACTAATTAGCTGCCTATATATAAAATGAATAAGTTCTTTTTTCTAAACTTAAACAATGTTCTAAATTGTTAAGATTCTCTAAACACAGATTTAATTAAGTTTAATAATGAAAATTAACTGTCTTAAACTGTTATAATGTCTGATCTGCTTTCTAATAAAACAGAAATAAAACATCTTTAATAGATGTTAATATAAGCTTTAAAGCTATATATTCTGTATTATAATATAATAGTATATTAGACTTAGTATCTTTTAAGTAACTTAATAGTATACAGTAAAACTTTATATCTGCTTTTTTTTCTCTTCTTAATTATTAGTTCTAGTATATATATAAACTATATATTTATATTTTACTCTATCTTACATTGCTATAAACTCTGTTATATATCTTCTTAAAATAGAAAATACTATAGTCTTATACTCTGTAAATTTTAACATACTTTTTATAGCATTTATTGCAGACAACTTTATTTCTGAATAAAATTCAAAACTTATTTTTTGAATAGCATTTCTAAGGCTATTTCTGTACAGATATAGTGATTTTTATAAATAGAAAGAGAAGATTATCAGTCTGAGTAATTAAATTCATCACTTACTGAAATATAAAAATAACTGATTTATATTGAATATGAGAGTCATTATACCAGCTGGCTTATTAGCTGATCTCAGCTAGTCACCTGCTTTAGGACTAGCATCTCGTTGCAGAGATTGTCATACACTTTGTACAACTTCCACTACTAACACTTAATATATGACCATTTGATTACCATACTCATTAGGCTGGCGGATGGGTCGGGTCGGGCCGGGTTCATGGCCTCGGACCCGACCCACGGGTCCGGCACCCTCAAGGACCCGGTATCCTATAGCCAACCGGGTCGACCCTGAGGTACCCACATGGACCCTGAGCTGATCATATCCAGCTAGTTTCCGCGCGCTAAACCTTATTTTTTAGCCGCGAACTTCAAAAAGTAGATAAGTCTGCACTTAATAAAATTGATTGCAGCAGTGAATAGTTATGGTAATTTAGTGAATGATAGAGGTGAATGCGCCCGTCAATTTGATGCAAGAATCATCAAAAACTGATTGCAGCGCATTAAGTTACACGAGGTTGAAGTTTGAGGTGGCGAAGATCCACAACAGATTGGCTTGGCAAGAGTTCTCAAACAACTCAACTTTCAACATCACATAACTTAATGCGCTGTGGTCAGATTTTATTAGTTGCTGGCTCATTTTGACGGGCGCATTGAACTCTACGATATATAAAATTGCTAAGGGCTTAGCCCTAATTCTCAGGTTATTCAGGGTCCTCAAGGACACTGCGGGTCCATATTCACTACCCGCCCCGAACCGGACCCATTCTATGGCTGTAGACCCGCCCCGACCCGGCCCAATACCCGGCCCGAACCGGCCCGACTCAGTGCCGCCCCGACCCACGCCGCCAGCCTAATACTCATTATATCTATTAGAGAGCATATTATCTAGTTGTTCAGTCACTTGCCCTAAGGAGACCAATGTAGCCCTGCCTATTCAACAGGTTATAAGCCCGGCCAGTGTGACTTAGAACAACACACTGAACCCCTTAACATACTGAGTTCATCAATATACTGAATTCATTCTACTATGCACACTATTAACAACTATGACATCAGTGAATGAACAAGACAATTGTGTTTGTATAAGATGAGTGATATTGACTGAATTTGACAATTGGGGAAGGTGGTCAAGCAACATCAAGACAAGTATGCAAGAGAAGGGTGTCTAAGACTTAACAGGAAATGAAACAGCCTCTCAGTGAACATAGACAGTCATGGAAAAGGCTAAAGAAACAGCTTTAGGAATTATATTGAAATTCATTGACAACAACCTTATTCATATAATTGAAGGCATTAACAAAATAGCAGAGATTTGAGACAAGCTCAGGACTACATACTTGCAGGTTGATTAAGAAGTGATATATGCCATTCTAAATAAGTTGTTTAAATACACTGCAGTAAACAAAGTAAAGGGCTACATTAAATCAGTCAACATGATATTTGAAGATGTTGAAAGTCTAATTAAGAGACTTAAGTCAGCTGTACAAGAAGACAGAGACATATAGAATGACATTCACATTGTTATTGCTCTTGAAGCTCTTACCTCAGAGTATAACATTAACAAGGCTCACATCACCACATTAAAAGAGATACAGGTATGAGAGGTTCAGTAATACCTGGCATCTGAGAAAGTACAAATTAACTCTAACTGCCTGATAGGTGTTAAGCCAGAACTAGTGATGGGTATGCAATATAGGGGGAGACTAGGAGGCTGAAACAACTTGTACAAAACCAGAAGAGGTCATGATGATGACAGGATATGCTACAACTGCAGAAAACCTGAACATTTAATGCAGGATTGCTGTCAACTCAATAGAAAACCTGACTCAAAATAATGACTTGACAACAATGCTAAACTGTTTGTACAAAATAAACATCTCAAGAACTACCTCAACAAGGTCACTAATGTGAGTTCTGATGACAATAATAAGAGTGAGGAAGAAGGAACAAGACTATCATTGAGAATGACTAGACAAAAGCAGAAGCTACCTGCTGAGAATAACTGTTAATATGTTGACACATATGCAGTGCAGCATATCATCAATTGATTGAATCTGTTCAAACTGTCATCATTCTATGAGGAGAATCATGAGTTTGAAGCAGTGAATGGTGAGGTGTTATATTGCACAAAGAAAGGAACAATAGCAATTCCCACCAGTTCTAAATTATTTATACAAATACAGGATGTTTGTTATGTTCTAAAGGCATTCACTAACCTCATCTCAATGGGTATTTTGAAGAGATGTGAATGGTCATACTTAAATAAAGGTAATCACATGCTACTAATTAAGGAGACTTCCACTAAAGAGATCATCATCATTAAGGCAAAGCTTACTAAACAGAACATCTACCATTTAATAATGTACAGAGTCAAGGAGGTTATTATGTCATTACATAATCAGGGTAGACCTACTCATCTGATGAGCATAACTTCAACACAACATCTCTGATATAGAAGATTTGAATACACAAGTTATGCAAGAATTAAGCTAGCCTCTACTATAATGAACAGACTACTTCTGGATCAAGCAAATGAAATGACTAATTGATTAATGAATGAACTGAACAAATCACATCTGAATCAGCTAAATGAGTTGTATGAGACAGTCAACCAACAAATAAGTGATAATGAACACTTAAGTTCAAACTGTTCTGAACAGTCAAGTCTGAACACAGAAGTCAATCTAGCTGAGAATCTTAAAGACATTAACAACACCTCTACTGAACAGCTTACAGCATTATAAGCAAATGGAAACCTTATGAAGGTGTGCCAGCTGTGTGTGCAAAGCAAGCAGACAAGAATTATTCAACATACCTCTATAAGAATTATGAAGAGAATACTGAAACAACTACACTCAGATCTTTGAGGACTACATGATTCTGAATCCTTAGAAGGATCTTTGTACACTGAGGTATTAGTGAATGACTACTTTAAGAAGTCATGGGTTGAATTTCTAAAGATGAAGAATGAGTTCTATGACTGGTTTACATGCATGGTTCTGAAGCTGGAAAGGCTTACTGATTAAAAACTTGCGCACCTACATGTTGATGGAGGGGGAGAGTATATTAGCTATGCATTGTTACACTGGTGTAAGACTAAAGGGATTTCCATTAAACACTCAGCGCTACACACCCTGAAACACAATTCAGTAAGTGAACAGATCTGAAGAACACTTTATACAATGAAGGACTCTCTATTACTGAACACTGATTTATCTAATGTCTTCTGAGCTGAGGTGATGCTCACTGTGAATGAGCTGAAGAACTTACTACCAGCATTAAAGAGGGACAAAGTTTCAAACTACACCTTTATCAGTGTACAACTCAGTGTAGCTCACCTATGCATCTTTGACAGCATTGCTCACATTCATATTTCTAAGAAGAAGAGGATCAAATCTGACATTAAATGTACTTGAACCAGCATATTTCTGAGATATACTGAATCTACTAAGAAATATAGAATATGAAGTCTGCAACAATGCTCAGTTTATGAGATGTCATCAGTCACTATTAATGAGTCAACATCTGGAGCCTACCTGCTCAATAAGTTCCCTTTACACCCTATTAGAACTAAGAATGCTAATTGTATTGCTTCAGATGCTTCATGCCCCAGAGGCTGACCACACCTCAAAAAATCAATACAATGAAACACTGAGGAGGTGATGAAGTTGTATAAAGCTGTAAATACAGGTGTGACTGTCACACTTGCCTTAAGACATGAAAGCACCCTTAGTAAGACTGTGAGGGTGATTATTCTCAAGATTAGCTGGGGATGTCCTAGAGAGAATGTTGAGGAGCTAATAATCAATGTGACAGAGTTAGGTGAATGGGGCATTCTTGCACTGATAAGAGAAGATGCTTGAGCTGGAAGTCTCACTGACCTGAAGTCACATACTTATAGAACAGTGAGGAATAGCTGTTGTTCATCTGACCTAACAGCTGTGAATGACCTGTATAAACTATATGTGAGGGAAATAGCTGGCTTAAGTGTGACTAAGTCAGTAGCTACTCAAGATTCAATAGGTTGCAGCACACAAAAGGCATTATACTTAAGAGATGAGATTTCTCAAGAAAGTATGATAATGAGTAGATTTTAAGTATTGTGCAAAGGAGTGAAACTCTTGCACTCTATAAGATCAGTAGCTGGTGAAAACACACTACATGATCAATTGAGGTCAACAGAGTCAGACATTAAAGAAGTATACATTTCAAACAAGAGGCTTAAGCTGATGAGTCTAGAGAAGACCAGTTCATATAAAAAGATAGAAGAACTGAAGATCTACAGAGAGGCACTATTTGACTCCATTCATGAAAGGGGATGATGAGATGCTATTCAGACTGAACTGAAAAGCTTGCAGTTACATGGTGTATGGGAGCTCAACAAGCTATCAGAAGGATAAAAGCCTATTGATTATAAATGAGTGTTCAAGATTAAGTATGATGAGAATGAACTAATAGAGAAGTACAAGGCCTGTCTGGTTGCTTAAGGATTTTCACAATAAGAAGATATTGACTATGAAGAAACATTTACCCCAACTGTACAAAAGGAATTCCTGAGAATATACCTCACTATTATTACTGCATTGAATCTTGAACTGCACCAAATGGATGTTGTAGCAGCTTACTTGACCGGCAATCTAGAAGTGGAGGGACAGGAGATCTATATGAGAATTTCAGAGGGAGCGGATGTACAACAAGAATGTACAGAGTTTGTATAGTGAATTGTTAAGAGCTTGTATAAATTGAAGCAATCAGCATGCCTATGAAACAAGAAACTGGTTGCATTCTGAAAGGATCAAGAGTATAAGTCTATGCTAGCAGACAGAAGCATTATGGTCACTTTGTATAAATCAGAATTCATCATGGTCAGCATCTATGTAAATGATCTTCTCATTGCAGCAATGTTGATAAAACTCATCAAGGAAGCTAAGGGAGTTCTCAGCAAGGAATTCAATATGAAGGATCTCAGAGAAGTCAGAATGATTATTGAAATGCAGATTATTCACCATCAACTTAAGAGGTTATTGATGCTGAATCAGGCTTTATACATTTGAGATGTATTACTAAAAGAAAGCCTGCTATCTTGTAACACTGTGTCAATTCCAATGGTACCAGGATTGTACATCACATTGAAGGAAGAGAATGATAGAGATTATACTGAAATCATCACATACCAACAACTCATTGAAAAGCTACTATATATTGCCTGTGAGACTCATTTTGATATTGCCTTTGCAGTCAGTTGCTTGTCTCAGCAATGTTCAGATCCTCAAATCAGCCACATTAAAGCAATTAGAAGAGTTCTGCAATATCTTAAGAGAACAATGAACCTAGAAATTCACTATAACAGTTTGTATAATGACACACAACATCTACTAATGACCTTAAGTTACACAGACAGCAACTTCACTGAAGACATCAGTGAAAGGAAGTCTACAATGAGATATTGTTTCTTTCTAGTAAGAGGTGTAATATCATGATGTTTAAAGAAGCAATGTACAGTCTCAACTTCTACTACTGAAGCTGAGTACATCATCATTGGTCATGCTGCCAGGCAAGCAGTATAGCTCTGACAGTTCCTTATTGAACTACCTATAGATCAACTGCCAGCGTTTGTTCAAATTTTGGGAGACAATCAGGCCAGCCTGAACCTTGTTAAGAACACAGAGTACCATGAACAAACAAAACATATTGACATTCAACATCATTATGTTAGAGAACTGGTACAGGACGACTATATATGCATAAAATGAGTATTCACAAAGGAACAACTTGTGAATGAATTTACTAAAGTGTTGCCACAGTCAACGTTCATTGAACATTGAACAAAATTGGGAGTAATGCCTATTATACACAATCAACATTTAATGAACAATGAGAAGAACTAGAATTGCAACAGTGAAAGTGCACTGTATAAATGTGACACCTTATCAATCATTTATGACAACATCTTATTATAAATCAGTCAGGAAGGGATGTCTTCAAGGAAGTGTTCAGGCTATTAATCTCACTCTTTTCCCACTGGGTTTTTAATGAGGAGATCACTGAGTGCTCTTGAGTGGCAGAGAATATATGAACTACAGAGTTCATGGTGTTAGAAGGAGCAGCAGTATACTGACTCAGAGAAAGTATTGAATATAAAAGTCATTATATCAGCTGACTTACCAGCTGATCTCAGCTAGTCACCTGCTTTAGGACTAGCGTCTTGTTGCAGAGATTGTCATACACTTTGTACAACTTCCACTACTAACACTTAATATATGACCATTTAATTACCATACTCATTATATCTATTAGAGAGCATATTATCTAGTTGTTCAGTCACTTGCTCTAAGGAGACTAACATAGCCCTGCCTATTCAACAATTTACTTATTATTTTTATTTTCACTATTACATCTTTAATCACTTATTATATACACAGTTAAAACAGTAAGACATTATAATAAAGATATAACTTACTGTAAATAATATCATCTTAAATAATAATATTTGTATGTATATAATTTTAAAAACACATGCATTTAAATAAATACTAAATTTAAATACTATAAAGCTACAGTATTTATGTATTTAACAAATATCTAAATGTCTATACACTTGTATATAAGGGTTTTATATAAGGATTTTCATCATGTTGCTGCTGCCCCCTTTTCTGCTTAGTTATGCAAGCTCATGCCCCTAGTAAGAGGTCCCCTCACAGTGAATCATTTTTCATGAGCTTGCTCATGTTTAAGTTTTAATTAGGGGGTTCAAATTGTGTTCAGAGTAGGTTTTTCTGTTCCAGATGGTTTTTTTCCTCTTTAAGACTAGACTAGACTCACTGTGATCTTGGCACCATCTGCAAATTCTGCTTTCTTGTACTACAACTATAGCTACTATGAACTACCCTTTCTGTAGTTCTTGCAGGTGTTTAAAGCCCACTGCTGAATTCAGCTACACAAACTGTCAGAACCTGAAAACCTGTTTAACAATAAGACTGTTTCTCACCTTCTTTCTTACTGTGTAATGTAGCTGTTTTCTCACCTTCTAATAAGGCTGTTTCTTGCCTTCTAATAAGGTTGTTCTCTCACCTTCTAATAAGGCTGTTTCTCACCTTCTTTCTCATCATCTAATATGGCTGTTTCTCACCTTCTCTCTCACCGTCTGACATGGCCGTTTCTCACCTTCTTTCTCACTATCTAATATGGCCGTTTTCTCACCTTCTAATAAGGCTGTTTCTCACCTTCTAATATAGTTGTTTTCTCACCTTCTAATAAGGCCGTTTCTCACCTTCTTTCTCACTGTCTAATATAGTCACTTTCTCACCTTCTAATATGGTCATTTTCTCACCTTCTAATAAGGCTGTTTCTCATCTTCTAATATAGTCACTTTCTCACCTTCTAGTATGGTTGCTTTCTCACCTTCTAGTATAGTCACTTTCTCACCTTCTAATATAGTTACTTTCTCACCTTCTAATATAGTTGTTTTCTCACCTTCTAATAAGGCTGTTTCTCACCTTCTTTCTCACTGTCTAATATAATCACTTTCTCACCTTCTAATATGGTCATTTTCTCACCTTCTAATAAGGCTGTTTCTCACCTTCTAATATAGTCACTTTCTCACCTTCTAGTATGGTTGCTTTTTCACCTTCTAGTATAGTCACTTTCTCACCTTCTAATATAGTTACTTTCTCACCTTCTAATATAGTTGTTTTCTCACCTTCTAATAAGGCTATTTCTCACTGTCTAATATGGCTGTTTTCTCACCTTCTAATAAGGCTTACTCAGAAAAAACACAAATCATGATACAGTGTAATGACAATCTTTATAGTAGTTTAACCAGCTGATTATGTGTCTAAACAGCTCTTAAACTATAATACAACTTTTCTCTGAGATGAAGATAAGTTATTTACAGTCTTCAATAGTACTTCTTTCACTCTTTATCTTTAAGATCTTCATAGTGTATTTTTAGTAATTTCACTGAGTTAAACTCAACTTAAAAAAAACTCAACTCATAATGCAGTGTAATTACTAATTAGCTGTCTGTATATAAAATAAATAAGTTCTTTTTTCTAAACTTAAACAATGTTCTAAACTGTTAAGATTTTCTAAATACAGATTTAATTAAGTTTAATAATGAAAATTAACTGTCTTAAATTGTTATAATGTCTAATCTGCTTTTTAATAAGACAGAAATATAACATCTTTAATAGATATTAATATAAGTTATATATTCTGTATTATAATATAATAGCACATTAGACTTAGCATCTTTTAAGTAACTTAATAGTATACAGTAAAACTTTATATCTACTTCTTTTTCTCTTCTTAGTTATTAGTTCTAGTATATATATAAACTATATATTTATATCTTACTCTATTTTACATTGCTATAAACTCTGTTATATATCTTCTTAAAATAAAAAATACTATAGTGTGAGCATTCAGTGTATAGGAACTCACCAGGTGTCAGACTATAATAGAATAGATTATGCTGAGCAATGATGCAGTCTTGTAAAGATAACTATCACTAGCTAATCAGCTCTGTGAGAGTTTCCCATCAATGAATATCACCACTGACACTTTGCAGAAGGGGTCTGAGTAGCTGACATCATTGTAGAATTGACAATGAACACCCTGTAAGAGCAGTGTATGTCTTACAGAACCTTCTTCAGCAGGACTGACTTAAAAAGAGATATATTATGAGGTCAGAGTGATTCTCACTTTCTTTCTTAGCAATAATTCTACATCTACTCACAATACATACTATTGTGAACCACTACTATAAGTCTAAGCCCTTACTTGTCACATAGCTCCATAATTCCTTAATTAAGATATTACCTCACAGTAGTACACTTACATATTGTAACAGGAGGATGCTCTAAGGCTGAAAGATTATTAAGTAAAATATTATGTGAGACTAGTTCTAGAATATGTAGTAGGTAGTTAACATTTACTATATAAGTTGAGCACAAGGCTTTTAACTACAGGTTTCCCTATTCTCTTATAGTAGCCTCAAGCTCTCTTTAGTTACTGTAGTCACTGCAGTCACATCTGTGACTGCTGTAACTGAGGTGACCACTTCTACCTCTGATGATTACTGCAGTCACTGTAGTTATGTCTGCAACTGCTGTAACTGAGGTGACTACTTCTTGTGTTACCTTAAATCTTGTAGTTACTCTGTTTCATGCTTAGTAATCTACTTATAACACTAGATTCCTCTCTGAGGTTCTTCATTCTAAAGAATCCTTCTGATCTTCCTACTCTCAATGCCTTTAAACTGTGTACAAAAGCATTAATCTTTCACTCAATTTATGCATTATCATCATCTAGCTGAGTCTGTTATTTCATCAGAGATTACAGCTATGCATTCCTGCATCAGGTGTGTGAGTTTCAGTTAGAAATGTAAGGTGTTATCAGAGTTTAATTGCTGCAGAGAGTGTATCTGTATAGAATAGAGTTGTGAGCTAGCTATCTCCTCTCAAGAATTTAATTGTGTTAATAAAGAAATTTGTTGCCTGCATAAGAAGAAGCTTGCAATTTCTTAGAAGAAGTGAGTCCTGAATAAGAGATGTTGAAAAGTTAAGATGAAGAAAGAGAGGCTTTATAAACAACTGTCATCTCTTGAAAAGTGTTACAGGGAGCTGATTAAAACTGAGCTCTGAAACATTAAAGAGGTAGAGGCAGATGAGTGCTTACTTAGTGACTCACTGTCTGCTTTTAACCTCACTTTTCCTGCTAGCACTGAGGATTTTAACCTCATGCTGGCTTCCTTTAACTGGTCTGCTGCAGGTTCTGATGATGAAACTCTTATAGCAGGGTTAAACAGTGAGTAAGGTTTTCTTCTAACTCTCAGGTGTTGCCTGCAGGGTCATAACCTTTTCACTTTATTAAAAAGTGTGACTGATCATTAATATCTTGTTTGTCTAGTATCTTCTCTACCTTGAACTCAGCATCTTAACTTGTGAGGTTAATCTTTAAGGGTGTTTCTTGTACTGATGTTTCTGAGTCAGCTGGTTCAAGTAGAAATACATGGAAAACTGAGTATATTCTCATTTAAGAAGGAAGTTCTAGTTTATAGTTAACAGTCCTCTTAATTTTTGTGATTTGAAATGGTTCTAACTTGATGTGATTCAGTTTACTGCTGGGTTGTCTGATCTTAATATTCTGTTAGAGGAGGTATACTTTGTTCTCCTTTTTGAGAGTAGGTTCTCTATCTCTTTTCTTATTATGATACACAGCTGATCTCTTAGAGTAGAATTGTATATCTCTTTGTAACTGCTTATGTAAATCTTTTAATTAATTTACCTGAATGCTGGCTTTCTGAGCTATGCTGGCCAGTCCCCTTAGTTCATGAAGGTTAACATTGAATTCATAGTTTGTAAAGAATGGTGATACTCCTGTCATTTCTGTAGTTGTCATATTATATGCCAGCTGAGTAACTGGTAATAGTTCAACCCAATTGGTTTGCTGGTAGTTAACATAACAGTGTAAGTACTGCTTTATTGTTTAATTCAGTCTTTCTGTTTATTTATCTGTTTACAGGTAATATGCTGTTGATAACTTGTAATGTACTTCTAGCTGATTCCTTAATGACTTTCAGAATTTTGACATGAAGAGTTTATCTCTATCAGAGATTATCTTGTCTGATATGCTGTAGTTCACTGCTAACACTCTTAGAAATGTGTATATCAGTTTCTCTGCAGTTGAGCTTTCTTTATACAGTATAAAGTATTTATACTTAGTCAACCTGTTTGTTATTACTAATATTGCATTTTATAGTACTTTTATTAACAGTTCTCTTGACTTGAGTAGCTTTACTACAAAGTTAAGCACTATACTGAATCATGAACATAATGATGTTTGTGATGATTTTAGTAATCTGTACAGTTTGTAATAATTAATCTTACTTCAGCAGCAAATGTTACACTTCTGTACTTCTTCTTTAACCTTTTTTCACATGTGCAGAAAATAGTATGTTCTAGTCAGTCTCTTAAGTGTTTTCTTCACTTCTTAATGTCTACTTGTTACTGCTGAGTGTTGCTGGCTGACTAGCTTTCAGTGTAGAATGTCTGAAATGTAAATCAATCTGTTGAAAAGCAGGAGGTCAGTCTGTTTCTTAAAGCTTGAATAATTATTAATCTTTTTCAGAATTTGTTGTGTAAATTTGTCCTTTTTCAGTACTGTGACTATTTCCTTCTTAAGGTTGTCATTCTCTACTTTAAAAGTGAAGTTACATTTCTTATTATATTATATTATGCCTTAATTGTCGATCTGAAGTATGGCATAATTAACAACAGGCTTGTCTCAAAGGTAATCTGCCCTTCAACTGAGAGTGTCTACTTTAACATTCTCTAATCCTTTTTAATAATGAATCTGAAAGTTGTATTGTGACAACTCTTCTGATCACCACATCTGTCTTCTGTTTAAGATCTTCATAGTGGTAAAGTATAGCAGATTCTTGTGATCTGTGTATACTTAAACCTGGTGTTTTAATCCTTTAAGATACACTCATCATTGCTTAAAGATGTTAACTATTGCTAATAGTTCTTTGTTGTGTATCTTATAGTTCATCTCAGCCGCCTGAAACTTTTGTAAGTAAAAGGCTATTAGGTGCAGACATTTCTTATTGTCTGTTTAGCTGATGCATGCTTTTATTATTCCATTCAATGCGTCTGTCTTGAGTGTAATAGGTTTCTCAGGGTTGAAACTCACAAGAACTGATTGAGAAGTGAACCTCTTCTTTAACTCTCAGAAGGCTTTCTCAGCTTTATCTGACCACTGAAACTTCTGATTCTTTTTAGTCAATTCTGTTAATGGTGTTGCAATCTTCAAATACTTCTCAATGAATTTTCTATAGAAATTCACAAACTTAAGGAAGAATTGTACTTCCTTAACACTCATTGAGGTTAGTCACTCAATGATGAATTTTATCTTGTCTGAATCCATCTGTAAGCCTTCTGAGGTTACAATAAACCTCAAGAACTGTACTCTTTTTGTATAAAACACACTTTTCCCTGATTTTACTCTAAGATTCATGTTCTTAAGTGCTTGTAGGACTTTCTGAACTTGTTTAACATGGTCCTCCTTGATCTTTAAATATATCAAGATATCATCAAGATATACTACTACAAATGAGTTTAGGTATTTTTGCAGAATATTGTTAATAAAGGCCTGAAAGATAGCTGGCACATTTGTTAATCTGAACAGCGTAACTAGATATTTGTATAGTTCTGACCTTATTTAAAACACTGTCTTTCACTCATCCCCTTTCTTTATTTGTATCTGGTTGAAGGCACCTGATATATTGAACTTAGTAAACCATTGAGCTTCTTAAAAACAATCCTGAAGTTTCATCATGAGGGGTAGAAGGTAGCTGTTCTTAATTATGATATTGTTAAGGGCTTAATAGTTGACACACAGTCTCAATATTTCATCAGCTTTGAGTACAAACAATATTGAGTAACCTGCTGATGACTGCAATTATTGTATGAATCCTTTTCACAGATTTTCTTTCAAGTATTCTCACAATGCATTCATTTTTTGAGGTGACAAAGAATATATAGACTGCTTTATAAGTTTCTTTCCTTTCTCTATTCTTATCTTGTAATCTCAATTTTGATGTTTGAGTAGTGCTTTATTGTCACTCTTATTCTCAAACATTTCTCTGAAGTCATTATATTCTTTAAGAATAGATAACTTGATAACAGGGTCTCTGTCCTCTGAAACTATCCTGCTTCACAGTATCTGAGTGTTGAGGTTCTTCAGTTCCTCACACATTTCTTCTGCTGTCATAGTAAAGACTTTCACACCTTCAGGTGAGTTCATTATCAGATATAGTTTCATTGAAGTTGATTCTTTTACAAAGTATATCTTGTTCTCAGCCCAATCAATCATTGGATTAAACTTTCAGAGTCATGGTATACCTAGAACTATATCACTTCCTGGCTACTTCATTATGTTAAACTGGATTTTTTCCCAGTGTTGAGTGACTCAAAGGTAAACAGTGATTGTTTCACAATTTATGCATTCTTTATTATGTGTTGTAGAATTTCTGTTAAAGTTAAACAGTTAATACTATTGCTTTAAATCCTTTTTTTGTATCAGTATGTTACATTTTCTGACAAACTCTGATGACAGAAAATTCCCTGTGCAGCTGCTATCAATCAGTAAGTATGCTGCTTGATTATTTACTTTGACTCAGACTCAGAAGCTTTTCAAATCTCTCACTGCATTATACTTACAGCTCAGAGACTTCTGTATAGACATTTTCAGTTGCCTCTGACCTGAAGGGCCCTCTAGTTTTTTGAAAATGAGGAGGGTTTCTCTTGAACTCCTTCTATATACTCAAAGTTCTTCAGGTCTACACATTGTTGCAGGTTGTTCCTAGAATTGTGTCAGGCATACTTAGCTCTCAATGCTTATACTCTTGTTCTTAACTTGTGAGGGATGTGTGCTTCATCAGGAGTCACATATTCTCCCTGAACAGTGAATTGAGAACTCTTTGACAGATGTTTCTGAACTACATTATAGAGTGTCTCTAACAGAGGTACTCTCCTGAATAATTAGCTGTTATTCATTTATTCTTCATTCAATATTATTTTCTGGATTCATTCCTCCATCACTTGTATACAGTCCTCAAACTCTGATTCTCTTCTTTATAGTAGATTGAGGAGTTCATTGTAGGTTCTGAGCTAAACTGCTCTAGAGTGAGTTCTGGCTTCTATCACTGAGGTATTAACTACTGTTTGATTCTCAGAGACCATCTTCTTCCTGTTCTCAGAAATTGTTTCTGAAAGGGGTTCTGATGCAATTCTCTCTAATTCATCATTATTTTCCACAAAGTTGAATAATGACTCAGAGCTTGTGCTGTCTTAAATTTCTGAGGAGCTAGTGTTGTCTCAGTTCATCTGTCATTTAGCTTGTTGCTGCTCATCCTTTAAATCCTCACCTCTTAAGGGTAGAGAAACAGGTTCTCTGCTAGTCATGATGCAGGTTTTACAGCCTCTCTCACAAGAAAACCATCCTGAGCCATCCTTATCACTTCAGTGGGTTGTGCAACTGTCATCATAGCAGAATTTTCATGACATGCTAGTGTGTGAGGGTTCTGGTTTTTCATCTTAAAGTACTTCTACATACATTTTTTTCTTGTATAGTGGGTGTGTTAGTTCAGTTTTGCAGCCCTTACAATCTTGTGTGAAATGTTCTATCTTTCTGCAGTTGAAGCACTTCTTTCCTCCTCACCAGCTTTCAGGTTTTCTGAATTCATATTGATGCATTGCAGCATTGATCTTCATTAGTTATAGTTCTCAGTTGAGTTTTTTGATTGATGTTGAAGTTTTTTCCTTTATCAACACTACTTTTTTCTTTTCTAGCTTTCACTCATACTGGCAGTTATCAATAATTGTGGCCCTTAGAATCATTCTATCTAGGGTTGTAGATTGATTCACTTGAGCAAGTTCATCCTTTACAGAGTCTTTCAGTCCCTGGTAATACTGAAAGAGTTGAGCACTATTCCCTCAAGTCATTGAGGCTGCAATTCTCTGAAACTCAGTGATGTAGATAGAGACTGCCTCAGTTTACTTTAAAGCATGAAGTTTTTGTTTCATCATTCTCTCCTCATTAATGTCCTTAAAAGCCCACTGCATCTGATTCTTAAATACTCTAAAGAAAGTAAAGATTTTGACAGTATCATCATCCTGATTTTTCACTTTTTGTTCAAGGTAATTGGTGAGTACAGGCTGAAACCACTTAACAGTGTAGTCTTAAAGATAAGTTGCAGTATACAACATCTTATCTGCTTCTGACTTAAACTGAGGTTCATTAAAGTGAATGTTTATCTTAACTTAAAGGAGGAAGGTCTTGAGTTTACTTCTCTCCCTCTTGAACAAATCTGGTGGTGCAATCTTGAGGGTCTTTATGACCACTGGTGCAACACTTCCTTTCATAATAGTTTGTAATCCTTCTCATTGTTTAAAGGAGAATGACTCAGACTGTTTCTTAAACATGATGTAACTAGTCAACAGTAATACTTTAAATGTCCTTCAAGTGGTGGTGCTCAAAGTGTAACAGAAGAATGCTTTAAGACTGAAAGATTATTAAGTGAGATATCACATAAGACTAGTTCTAGAATATGTAGTAGGTAGTTAGCATTTGCTATATAAGTTGAGTACAAGGCTTCTAACTACAGGTTTCTCTATTCTCTTATAGTAGTCTTAAGCTCTCTTTAATCACTGTAGTCACTGCAGTCATGTCTGTAACTGCTGTAACTGAGGTGACTACTTCTTATATTATCTTAGATCTTGTAGTTACTCTGTTCTATGCTTAGTAACCTATTTGTAACACATATAGTCTTACACTCTGTAAATTTTAGCATGACTTTTATAGCATTTATTGCAGATAACTCTATTTCTAAATAAAATTTAAAACTTATTTTTTAAATAGCATTTCTAAGACTATTTCTGTACAGATATAGTGATTTTTATAAATAAAAAGAAAAGATTTATCAGTTTAAGTAATTGAGTTCATCACTTACTGAAATATAAAAATGACTGATTTACTTATTATTCTTATTTTCACTATTACATCTTTAATCACTTATTATATACACAGTTAAAACAGTAAGATATTATAATAAAGATATAACTTACTGTAAATAACATTATCTTGAATAATAATGTTTATGTGTATATGATTTTGAAAACACATGCATTTAAATAAATACTAAATTTAAATACTATAAAGTTACAGTATCTATATATTTAACAAATATCTAGATGTCTATGCACTTTTATATAAGAATTTTCATTATGTTGCTGCTGCTGTTGAGTACTCAGTTAGATTTAACTTGAGTTGAATGTTATTTGTTGCATTAAGAAGTTTTCTTACACTGATCACAATTGCCTTTTGCCTGAATAGCTCAGTCATGCAAGATGACATTTAACTGACTGTATATAGTTCTATCAACTCCTCCTTTATTTTCTGATGACCTGCACAGGAAGCACTACTTAAAAGGCTGAGTGTTCAATTTGCACTGTTGCAGCAGTGTCACTTAATCTGAAACCTCAGGCCAATCAGTGTGCTGTAGTCTGCAGTCTTCTGTTTCATTTGGTTTCTTGTGTCAGTGGGGCGCTGACTGTGTTTGGGGGGGAGTTGTTGAGCACCCAGTTGGGTTTAACTTGAGTTGAATGTTATCTGTTGCACTAAGAAGTTTCCTCACACTGGCCGCGATTGCCTTTTGCCTGAGTAGCTCAGTTGTGCAAGGTGACGTTCAACTGGCCGTGTGTGGTCCCATCAACTCCTCCCTTTGTTTTCTGCTGCCCCCTTTGTTGCTCGCTTCTCGGCGAAACTGGGTTTTCCAGGCTTGAAAACCGGTTTTTGTTAGGCACTGACGTAGTTAGCTTCCTGGCTTAAAACCAGGTTTTCGTAGGAGGACTTTCCTCGTTATCTATCTATTGCATGAAACGTCTTCCACCAGCCAGCTCTCTTTTCTAGCGACTTCGGACGGGACAAGACGAACTTGTTCATGACTGCAATAAGATCACTGCCTTTGAATTGTCTGATCTTTCTTGCCTTTGAGTCCTCGAATCTTTCTGCCTTGCCTCAGAGCTGTGGAGTCTTCTGAGTCTTCCAGTCTTCCTTTGAGTCTTCCAGTCTTCCTTTGAGTCTTCCAGTCTTCCAAGGAGCCTTCCAAATCTCCGTACCTAGGAGTCTTCCAATCCTCCTGCACCCTAGTCTTCCAATCTTTCTGCTTTCGGATCTGTCCTGCCTTTGGAGGAGAGTCTTTGCGTTGAAACTGAGCTCTTCCTACCACCACGGATTCCAGTCCATCCTCTCCGAGTACTCCTACTGAGTATTCAGACGCCTCTTTAGCCTCCCTTATCTCGTTCAGTCCCATACCCACAGCGGCCATATCTTTTGTTATGGCCAACTCTATGTCGCAAGGAAACGGCCCGGATTTTGCTTTGTGCGGACCATTCAATGGGAAGAATGGCCAGTCTGCTACTCGATGGCTGAAGAAGCTTGAATGGGAGCTCAGAAGACATTCAAGCAACGGAGCTGTAGACCCTGCCAATTTCCTCCAAGCTGTTGACCTTCTATTAGCTGATGATGCTGCGGTATGGGCAGAGACCACCCCAAGCGTCACAGAGCTATTGGAACATCCCGCTCCAACTGCAGACATCGTCGTTCAATTCAAGGAAGTGTTCACCCAGCAGTATCCAGTCAAGGTCTTAGAGGTTCCAGCTGTCCACTTCGATTCGGAGATCTCGGATCTCAAGCAGCAAGACGACGAGGCCTTACTCGCCTACTACCAACGAACAACCGGCCTGTTATCTCGAGTCGGTGGACGAGACCGTCCCAGGGAAATCACGCTCTCGACTCCTGCACTATCACCATTGGAAGCAGCCATGTTGGACACTGTGATGAGGGCGTTCACACGAGGCATTCGGGATTCAGATATTCGTCGAGACGCTTTGCGAGGCCTGGTGTTGTCAGACCGGTCTCTCTACGGGGTCTATTCGATATCGGAGGAGTCACGGAGGGTCAAAGGGGAATACGCACACTTGCAGGAGGAGGAGGCTAAGGCCCAGGAATTACAGTTCTATCAGGAGGTGGTTCAGAGCAACATGCCGTCGACCCAGATCAACTCGTTGAGAGCGTCTTTTCACGCCCAGTACATGCCTCAATGGGGCTATCCTAGTCAACCGGCATATCAGCAATCCATGTCATGGTCGGCACCAGTCTATCAAACAGCTCCGCCCTTCGTTCCGCAACCTACGCAGTGGCCCATGCCTACATTGACTCCAGCCTATCAATCAGCTCCGCCATACTACGCTCCTCGACCTTTTCAGCTGCCGTCGCCTCCATCTGCTTTATGTTCTCCGGCTATTCCGCCTGCTCTGTCCATTCCGCCTGTTCCGCCTACGCTGTATCGGCCGCCTGCAGCTCCTCTGCCAGCTGCTGTTACATCCGCTCCGCCTGCTGTCACGTCTCTGCTGCCTGCAGTTCAGCCTGCACTGTCTGCTTTATCGGCTACATCTGCTTTATCTGCTCTGTCTGTTACACCTACTCCATTAGCTCCGCCTGCTGAGCAAGTTTGTCCGCTACCTGATGTTCCGTCTGTTCCATCTGCTCTGTCTGTTCCGCCTGCAGTTCTTCTGCCGCCTGCTCCGTCTGCACCCTCTCTGCCGCCTGCTGTTACACCTGCTCCATCTGCTCCGCCTGCTGTGGGTGTTCGTTCGATAACCTACGGTGTCACAGGCCTGAGAATTTCGAATGTTAAATCGAATGTCGAATTGGATTGGAAGTCAAATGTCGACTTGAATAAGAAGTCGAATGTTGATTTGAATAAATGCGCCTATATTGTTTCCCCTGCTCGCCCTGAGTTGTCTGTTGGCCAGGACCTGTTCTTTCGGAGTCGAAAACGAGCTGGCAAGACAGCAACAATCACCATGTTGTCTAAGACTCTGAAGATGGACAAGGAAGAGGAGGAGCCAGGTTGATCACCTCTGCCCAGTCCACATTTGGGGTCTCAGTCTATTTGCTCTTCCAAACAGCCGTTCCTACGCGTCGTACGCTACGGCAATCTGTCATCGGCTTCGACATCCGAGGAGGGGTTAAAGGGAGGACAGTAAGGGCTGGAGAAGTCGGAGGACTATGGGGTGGAGCGGAGGATCATTGAGGGGGGGTGCATCGTCGGTCTGGTCGAGCCGGGGTCTCGACGTCGTTTAGGGGGGGAGTTGTTGCTCGCTTCTCGGCGAAACTGGGTTTTCCAGGCTTGAAAACCGGTTTTTGTTAGGCACTGACGTAGTTAGCTTCCTGGCTTAAAACCAGGTTTTCGTAGGAGGACTTTCCTCGTTATCTATCTATTGCATGAAACGTCTTCCACCAGCCAGCTCTCTTTTCTCCCTTTTCTGCTTAGTCATGCAAGCTCATGCCCCTAGCGAGAGGTCCCCTCACGGTGGATCATTTTAGGCCTAACCTCGAACACAGCCTTACTGACGACAAACCCCAACCACCAAATCCTTCGTTCTATATACCTACACGTCCAGATTGGTAGAAGTCACCTCGGTCTCGCTCATAGTGGGAGAAGCCCTTGTACTACGCAACTTGGCCACCTGTTTTTCAGGACTGCTGTTAAGCCGTATGCTAAACTCGTGTGTGTGAAAAGGATTGATTTCTCTAGAAGCTCCTAGGAGCCACCTAAATACTACCTAAGTGGGGCATTAAGCTAGAATGGTACTAGGCCTAATCGGGCAATAGGTGACTACATAGGGCAATAGTGACTACATGGAGTAAGTGCGCCTGGCGCCGTAACAACTGCCATTGGCCGGCAAGAATACGGGCCACTCCTCTTCGTGTCTCGCAATTGTAATTTTGGACAGATATTCTCCGGGAAGAGTAATTGAGCGCCTTACGTCACACTAATCTTCCTCTGCCTTATGACACGCGCTACGGTGCTGATAGATAATGTCCCGTAAAAAAGTCATATCTACCAGTCCCTTGAGACCTCCACGTAGAAACGTTGCCCATACCATGCGTTTCCCAACAACAGTATTCGCCGCATTGGCGAGCTTGGTCAAGCTGATCTGTGCGTTCTCTCCTTCGATGAAACCATACCAGATTACCGGCATTGACATCAAAAGTGAACTCAATGGGGACGACGCAACGACCATTACATTCATTGTCGGCAGAGGAGACGGTTTCAGAGACTTCGCTTGTACCGGTGAATGGCTAACCTCCTCAGGCTCCCGTGAAGGCCTGGTATAGCAAACATCACCACGCCACCTTCGCTTTTAGAACTCACAGTCTTCCCGGATGGCATGTCTGAGCGAACCATACCAGTGGAAGTTTCACGAATTCGAATCAGTCCGAAGTTTCTCGCCGGAGCTCCATAATACCGTTTTCAATCCCACATTAGTATTCACATGCTCACATTCTTCGTTGAGTGGCTGTAGTCTAATGTGCAGTTTACAGGACTTAGCAAGACGTTACCCTTGCAACGAGAACCGACACAATTAGTACGCCCGGTTCGGAGCCTAATATCAAGTGCGAGGCCTTCTTCACGGGAGATCATTGCTACCAGATTGAAGGAAAGCATATTGAGGCCAAGCTCTCGTGAAGTACTATCATCCCTTTGTAGATCATCTTAAATGACCAATAGACCCTTGCTGAAGACGTTGGAAAATTCAACGGCGTACTTGACTGCATGGATACCATACTCGATCGCTGATTTCGTTTCTCATTCACCTCTGTCGGAAAAACTTGAATACATCCTCCTCGGATCCGGACGAAGTCGAGCGTCCGAAGAGTGGCCAAGTTCTGGAGTGCTTAACAATCATTCCGATCAGGCCACTGCTTGATCATATTTGTATTGCTGAACCTTGGCACGATGCTCGATCACGAGGTAGCGAGACTGACAGATGCAAAGAAAGGACAACACTTCTGCAGCGGAACAGGAGGTCAAATCATATCTCTTCTTATCCAAAATGTCTCAAATCCAAAGCGTCGCCTTCATCGTCGGCGGAGGCCCACGTATCGGCTACGCCGCATCGCGAGCCGCAAGCCCGCAATCCAAACAAAAAAGATATCGAGCAGCGCGGATGGCTACCGATTGAACCAGACCTCGCCAAGCACGCCAGCATCAAGAAAGCCTTTGAGACCGTTCGTTCCCAGCTTGGTCCACCAAATGTGGTTATATACAACGCTGCAGCATTGACCTTCACCCCAATGGACGATCCCTTCAGCCTGTCCGGCGAGGAGTATCTGTCGACGCTCCATGTCGATGTCATTGGAGCATACGTCTGCCTTTGCGAGAGCGTGGCTGGATTCAAGCAGTTGATGGACCCTGGCGATATGCCGAAAGCATTCATCGCTACCGAAAATGTCGTGCCCTTCCGACCCATACCAGCGGCGGTGACGCTCGGATCTGGCAAGGCGGCGCTTGTTCATCTGGTCCAGGTTGGAAATCAGGCGTACGAGAAGCTTGGGTGTCGGTTTTACTTTGCGAGCCAGATCACGAAGGATGGTGGTCCGGTGCCGCATGAGGATGTCGATGCGGCTGCGCATGGTCGCCAATATACGGAGCTGGTTGACAGACAGAGCCTTGGTGATTGGGATGTGAGATTTGTATGAGACAAAATTGAAGAAAAGATATGCTCCTCCTCATGCTGCCCATCTCACTCTGTGGCTCGATTGCACAACTTGCAGCATTCGAACGACTCGAACCTCCCAGTCCTCTGATGTGACTGCCGACTTCCTGCACTCGCACTCCCATGCCTGCTGCACGTCAGTGGATTAAAAACCCAAACTCGATGGGAGCAGGGCGAATTCAACACGGAACTCATCGTACTAATCACTTCTTGCCTGGAGAGCCTCCTTGATGAAGTACAGCATGCTCAGTCGACATTTGTCGACGAAGTGATTGTAGAAGCGCAATTGGCAGTGGCAGCGGTCGGACTCGTTCGTGCCTAGCAGCAGCAGGTAGCAGTCCTTGCAGAATACTCACTTGTTCAAAGAAGGTGTAGTAAGCCAAGGAAACGGTGCTCGTATCTGCTAAGACGGAGGCGCGCGAAGCGGTGTGGGAAGTGGCCTGCCGGTCCATGCGTTCAAAGTCCCGCGCGTCGACGCCGACCTCTCTCTCGAACAAATCGATGGAGTGGAATCTACGGTTCTACAGACATTTAGCGGCCGGCCGCTACTCTTAACAACTAAAAAAGACGTACCTCGCACACCTGAGCGCCACACTCGCCGCACGGCTCCGTCTGTACCTCCAAGCACTTCACAAGGACAGTGGAGGCCTTTCGGTTCTTTCTCTTCCGGCCAGAGAGGAAGCCTTTCGTAACACGTTGTAAGCCTTTGCCGTCGTAGACAGCCCGAGAGTTAAGCGCCTTCCCTGTCACTTCCTGGGCGAGAATGTAATCGTAATAGTCTTTGCATGTAGCAGAGAGGTAGATTATGTCGGCGCTTGCGATGTTCGAGCAGAGACGGACCAAGATGTCGTACTGGCGTGCTGGGAGAGTAGGTCGGATAGGGAGGGCATTTTGGGAGTGTTCCGTCCGGCCCAGCGGAAGCGCAGGTGGAAGAGATTAAAAGAGGTTCGGAAGGGTGAGTGCGTTGATTGAAAGGTGTTCTGAAGTGAAGTGGTGCGGGTGTTGCAGGCGCCAACAAGCCTTTGTTGACAAGTGAATACTTTCATGCGCTCAAAAGGCTGGCAACTCTCCAGTGCATCGTGTCGCTATCCCAGCTGAGCAAAAATCGCCGGCAGGATCTCCCTTCGCTCGATATACGGGTGATATTCGACTACCAGGCCGCAGATCCTGCAAGTCACGAACGAGTCTTCCCACTTGGGCTTGCCGCAATCGCAGAGCAGTTCCCGGCGGCTTGTCAGAATAGCGTATTCAAAGAAATGAAGGTACTTTGCCTACTACAAGAAAAATTCCCGCCGACAGGGCCCCTCACTAGATGGACCATTTCTACTATACCATTATACAAGTACGTGCTTCCAGGCGAGAACCATCTTCCGCGAGGATAGCATGAATAGCGCAAATGCACTTTTCCAACAGTACGGGCCTCTGCTTCTTGGACAATGAAACAAGGTACGCACAACCAGCGGGAACCGACGGAGCGGTTATACAGCTCACAGTCGCAACAGTTGTTCCTATCGCTAGGGAGGACGAGCGGGTGGCACTGCCAACACCAGTGTCGGTCTCTATACGGCGTCTCAAAGATCTCATTGGCTCTTTATAGGGCGAGATGATCTGTTTGAAAGAAACCACGGTTTTCTACCCAGTCGCGCACAATGAACATCTCCCATTCTGTTCCATCTCCGACGTCAGTATCTTCCCAATATGTATCCGTGATGCTCTTTGCCAGTCGCGCCGAGCCGGACAATATTGAGCGTTGAGAGGGGTTTACAGAGTGTGACGAGGGTATCATATTGTGAGAAGAGCTCCGTGATTGAAGGCATATTGCTATCCGACTAAGATTGATGATTCTGGAATGATGTGTAAGAAGGTCTGAGAATGGAAGTCTCAAAATCGCAAAGTGACACACCAGAAGCGCACGCACCTTCCAATAACACCATGCCCATCCATCCTCATGCTAAAGCAGAACGCAGATGGCTGCCTGCAGGACCTGCCCGCCGTACATGCGTAAGTAGTAGTGCGACTGGTGGAAGATGCCGCCGTCTTGGGTCGGCATGTCCTTGTTGGAGGGCGGACATCTTCGACGATTATGTGGGCGAGGGACTGAGATTTGTGTGTAGCGTATAGGAAGGGGGCCGGACTTTGAGGGCGAGTTGATCGGGTCCTCTTTGGATTGAGCAGTTGTTCCTCGATGTTTGGAGCTTTTCAGGCTCGTATCCGGGGCTCACTTCGTGCAAAGCCCGCCCCTCCGAAGGAAGGCTGGATACCTTACAGGTCGTCTGTGCGAGTACGGTAATAAGACCGTAGTAACACTGTAGTTGACACCATGTTGAAAACTGACTCCGAGTCAACACCGTATTCGCCTACCTTAGACGGCCTCCAAGGTAGGCCCCGCGTCTTCGGCGCTCAGGACGTCAAGCAATCACACCGACCATCCATCACGGCATGAATTTGGCCCCTGGTGCGCGTTGGCAGCTGCAGAGAACTGCTGTACAGTCGCCGCAGATTTTCGTGGATACAGCCAGCCACAACTCTCGTGCTCGGAAAAGAAGTCCACAAGACTCAAGCAGGTGAAGATCTGGATGCAGTTTGGCTATTACCTACGCCGTCTATATTGGCAATGGCTGCTTATGGTGCTCGCTTCAGCTGTGCATTGCATTAGTGGCTGACAATCTGATAAGCACTGCGGCCACCAATGCAAAGGTATCTTGTATCGATACGCCAACTGCACTAGCAAGTGCGCAAGGGTGAGGGCACTCCACCAGTATGGTGCTGACTGAGGTGAGGGTGGAGAAGCAGGTGGAGAAGCAGGTGGAGCGCCGTATCGCACGTCGAAGGGCGTCGTTGTTCGAAGGGACGTCAGACTGAGCTTTATAAGAGCTTTGGTTTGCTGGAGTTATCAATCTGCAACATGCTCAAGCCTTCTCTGCCTGTTGCTTTACTCTGTCAACTCAGCATTGCCTCCCTAACAGTTATTCGAACTGTTCACCATGGCCGCAGTGCATCCTCCGCGCCCAGGTCTGCCCACGCCTTCTACCTCTACTCATGGGCATGCTACTGCACCTGACCGGCCTAAACTGCGTAACAGCTGTCATGCCTGCGCATCCTCCAAGTTGAAATGCTCTCAAGAAAAGCCAACATGCTCCCGCTGTGCAAAGGGTGGTCTCACCTGCGAATACGTTGCTGCCAAGCGAGGAGGCAGAAAGCCCAACAGCCGATTGAGCAGCGACAACCGCGGTAATGATATCTCCAATAGCGCAATAAATGCAAATGATAATGTGCATTTGCCGTCGCAAGCCAACTGGTTTGCCCCTTCCTCTTTGAATCCAAGCACCGATCCTCTGCGTTCGCCAGGAGTTGTGCATCATTCTCCCAAAGCGAACGTCTCTGGATCTTCGGACATGTTGCAAGACTTCTTCGGTCCAATGGATCAGACCCTGTCTTCGACCTCTACAGATACGGGAACCGACCTCGATGACTTTTTCACCTCACCCATATCATTCTCTACGGACATGTCCGACGTCAACATCTTCGGGACAGCAGATTTCTTTCCCACAAGTATCGATAGCAGCAGCAATGGCTCCGAAAGTCTTTCCGATGCTTTTCCCGTATTCGAGGACGCCGTTTCTGAGTTCCTTGCCCTTTCCGTTCCCAGCTCTACACCAAAAAATTCCACCTCCCCCGGCAAAGAGGTGCACAACTACCAAGAGGTCCGCGCAACTGAGTCGCCCTGCTCATGCCTGGTTCAGGCCCTCGGGTTCATGAAGCAGCTCTTCCCCTCGTCCTCGAACGCATGCATGACCTGGGCCACACAGGGTCTCGACAAGGCCACTGCAATCTCGACGATTCAAGCCGTGATCGCCCGAAATGAGGCCACCATTGAAGCCGTGAGCACAATGCTGCAATGCTCGTGCTCACAGGACGGTTACCTGCTCGCCGTTATGTCGCTCATCATATTCAAAGTGTTGGGCTGGTACGCGGCTGTCGCACGCAAAACGCCTAGCTTGCAGGGCCCTCAGGCATGCCGCTCGCGCCAATCGTCACCGTCGGGGCAAGTGCTTCAGAATCCTACTGTCGTCGGCAACTACTGCCTCAATGGCGCAGACTCAGCACGCATGGCAGCGCAGCTTGTTCTCAGCGAGCTCCACCGCGTGCGACGTCTTGTCGACCAGCTGTCATCAAAGCTAAAGGTGCAGGCGGCGAAGAAAGGAAGAGGAGGAGGGGCCGAGACGCTGGAGAGCTTGGACTTGGATAACGAGATGACGTTGCCGCTTTCGGCGGTAATGTATGATCAGTTAGATGTTGACATAAGAAAACGACTCAAGGCGCTTTCATGGGAGATGATAGATCGGTTGAGAAGACTCTGATTAGCTTAACTGTCTTCCTGGCCGGAGTTGCGAAGGCGTCTCGACAGCAGCAGGAGTCCAATGTGGTGTTTGAATTGATATCTAAACTGTGCAAGGAAGCCGGATTACATAGAATGTAGATTACGATCATGATGACATTTCAAACCCCATTTCAATGTAAGAAACCATTATTTGACGCGCTTGAACTCAATCTGAATTGAGAACTGCATGCGTCCCCAGATGACTCCTATTGCGCCTGATCACACGCTGCGCATACCAGGTTCAGGAGTTGAGCTGCGCTGAAGCAAGACATTCATGGTCAAGCCTTGTATGAAGTTTGCCATAAAGAGTTGGAGCATACAATGCTGTTTCAATTCATCGAGCGCGACAATTTCATGCAGCAAATATCCCCCGGGTACCCCTTTTTTTTTGAAATATCTGGGGAGTCCCCCCTTTTGACTGTATATCGCGGGAGTACCGCCCCTCGCTATATCAGGGGAGTACCCCCCCGGGGCTTCCCCCCAATATTAGACCTCGCTGTCTGTCGCTGCCGCCAGTCTATGAAGCCTTATAGTAAGAATATATCGGGGGAGTACCCCTCGCCCCCCCCAGATAAGACCCCGCTGTCGCTGCCGCTAGTCCACGAAGCCTGCGGTTTTAGTAACAATATATTGGGGGAGTACCCCCCCTTCAGATTAGACCCCACTGTCGCTGCTGCTAGTCCACGAAGCCTGCACTCGATAAACTCCCATTTCCCCCAACACTTTTGTTTTCACTAAACCCACCTTCCTACCGTAAACCAAGCTTCCAGAACAACGTCAGTTGACAGTCACAATGTCTCTCCCAACTACTACAGCTGATGCAGTCTATGGGCCATTTTTTGGCCGTTAGACCGCACAGAGTGTGTTCTTTGGGGGGGGGTACTCCCCCGATATACAGTCAAAAAGGGGTACTGCCCGGAAAGAAAAAAAAAAGGGGGTACTCGGGGGATATTTGCCGAAACTTTGGGGGCTAAGGCCTGCGGTATTAGAGGTTAGGATTAGGGGCGAGCCCAGCGAGCGGTTAGGTGGTTTGGGTTAGAAATATATGTATATATATAAAGTTAGGGGTGTCCATGTAAGAAATTGGGGGTGTCGTTCTATGAGGACCCCATAGCGCCGATGTAGGTCTACATTCGATCTATGTAGTACTAGTGGGGCGTGCCTAAAATGACACCCCTACTTGCTACATTGACACCCCCTTATTTCTTACATTGACACCTCCCAAATCGGTTAATAGTTCTCGTGACTAGCTAGCCATATCGGGTATGATTAGACTCGTAGACGCGCTCAATGTGTGATGTCTCCTTTTCTGCGCCCTCCCTCCCATACACTCCGATTCACACCCTGAACCCCATTCACACCCAAGCCCTATTCACACTCCCAAATCCTACGCCTGCAAATCATGGATTACGGCCTGGAGGATTTCTGGGAGGCTACTCAAGAGGCTACACCAGGGCCTGTGCCTTATATGCAGCTCTGCCCACCCCCTGAAGGCTGGTACAACGACCTCAGAGACCTTATGAAGGCTGTCAACACTCATGCAAAAGAGCAGGGTTATGCAGTGATTGTTCAACGGTCAAACTGGAAAAAGGGGGCTATAAAGAATGTTTATCTACGCTGTGATAGGGGGGGCCAACATAACCCTAGACACCAGCTTCAGGACGCCCTTTTCCGCCGTCACACATTGACTTGTATGACTGGGTGTGAGTTCAAAGCGGTGGCTAGGTCTAGGGCCGAGGGTTGAATACTGGAGGTTGAGAAACTGGGGCATAACCATGAGACCATTGGCCTTACAGGTCATCCGGCCCATCACAAGAACACCATGACTGATGCCGTCTCTGATTCCATCGACAAGGAGACCAGAATTCACGTTAGAACAGGCTAAATCCTGAATGCCCTTTGGCTCAACAACCCCAACATTCCCTTAGCCATAAAGGACGTTTACAACAAGAAGGGAAAGCAGCATCATTAAAGATTAAATTTTAAGAAGTCAATTCAGGTTCTAATGACGGAGCTTAACAAGAAGAAGGACTAGTATTCAGCTCATGCAGAAGATGGGGTTCATTGACTGTCTCACCTCTTCTTTGCCAACATAGAGTCTCTATGCCTGCTCTCTTTAAACCCTGAGGTTCTAATTACAGACTGTACTTATTAAACAAACTGATTCTGAATGCCTCTCCTCAACATCCTCAGTATAACCTTCTTAAATCAGACCTTCTGGGTGGCCTTTTGCTTCCTCTGCAACCAGTGTTCTGAATAGCCTACACCGGTCCTTTAAGCGGGCTAGACCGGACTGTCAGCGGTCTAGCCGGGCTAGCTAGCCCTAACACGTGCTCAGAGTACCTCATGAGGCTGAGGTGTAAGGCTGAAATGTAGCACCACTTAGCCTAGACCGAGGCCTCATCTAGGCTAGACTAGGCTATCCGGAACACTGTTTTAAGACTGCAACGAAAAAGAAGTTGACTATACATAGGTTTTAAACCATGTGAAAGCCCTCTTTATAATCCTGGAGCTACAGTGCTCTAATATCATTCTTACTGATAGGGCATTGACCTTTCTTAATGCTCTGGCAACTGTTTTTTCAGAGACAAAGCACCTGCTCTGCTATTAATATATTGACAATGATGTTATTGTGTACTGTTAAGAAGCCTTTAAGTTAGAGGAGGAATAAAATGAATTCTATGAAGAATAAGTGTTTATTGTACACTTAAAGTCAGTGAAGGCATATAATACTGCATGGGGAAGCTTTCAGGACAAGTGAAACAAGAAATATAATCATTTACTATAATATCTAGATGATACCTAACTCTGACAATGGAAAACCCACTTTGTTAAGGCCTGAACAGACTGAGTAATGCATTTCAACACCCTGATAACATCTCAGGCTAAAGGCAGTCATGCTGTTCTACAGCAGGCACTTAAAATAAGCAGTGACAACTTGCTACAGGTTCTGAATAATATTAAACTAATTCTGACCAGTCAGCTTGCAAAGCATGAGACAGAAATCAACCTCCACTGAAGTAGGATTATGAACCATTATAACATTAAGGTCTTTACTCACCTGAAGTGAAGAATCAGTGTTGAATATATGCATAATAGATAGAGGCTAAAATGTATATTGCTATCTAAAATATCATGCAGAATTGATGTAATGAATGTAAGGTCAGAAGGAGAAATTGAGGGCATAGAAACATTAATATAAACCATTAAGAGTTCCTCACTAAGCTCAATTGAGATGCTTACTCATAACATGACTGCTTTACTCAGTAAAACCCTCTGTAAGAAATACACCTGCTACAACTGTGAACAGTGAAATTTAACACTTCCTCTTCAACTTCACTGTCAGCAGCTTAAGAGAGTAAACATGAAATATAAAACATGTAAATTAATGTTTAGTGAACATTAAAATTGATCTCTGTAAGTGTTAGATAAAAATAACAGCCAGAGAGGCTTGACTAGAATTGAAATAAAACATAAGTCAACAACTATATACTCTGAAGACCTGGCAAGCTCATTAGAGAGAGTTTTTAATGCTTTCTTTTAAATAGCTGTACTGACTAGTTCATAAGAGGAAGTCTTGCTAAACCCTAAGTGTTGATGAGATTGATAAGGAAGAGTTCAGTATAGAATTTCTCCCTTATAAGGAGTTTCATCATGCAGTCAGCCATTATATCAGCAGTGAGGATGTAAGAGAGGTCTATAAGACTGTCTTTTAAGGCCTCTCTAATGTAGTGATACTGTACATTGATATGTTTTGCCCAGATGTGAAATTCGGGGTTTTTAATGAGATGTATACTTAGCTGATTGTCCCTATATAATTAGACTGATAAGCAGTTTAAGAACTGTGTTAACTTGACTTCTTTAAGCCACTCTGTAATTCAGGCTGCTGTCTTGACAGTATAGCATAATTTCACATATTTGACTTTAATGATCAATGTGAAAGTGATCTTCTGCTTCCAGCTAGATCATGATATTTGTAACAGAAGGATGCTCTAAGGCTGAAAGATTATTAAGTGAAGCAGGCACATAAAACTATTAATGTAATGTAGACAGTAGTTGACATTTATTGTATAAGTTGAGCATAAGCTTCTAACTATAATTCTACCTCTAATTATATAGATAATAGAAGACTTATAATATTATAAAGATACAGTGCTCTGACTAACTAATTCAGTGCTTACAGTACTTGCACTGTTAAGGTGTGTAATTACTGTAAGCAGTCTCAATATCTATTCTGACTGGCTGATTTAGTGCTTGCAGTGCTTGCACTGTTAAGGTGTATAATTACACTGCATCATGGGTTTGAGTTGAGTTTGGGTTGGGTTTTGAGTTGAGTTACAACAGAGGAAACCCAACCCAGAAAAAACCCAACCCATTAACCCAAACCCAGAGAATTCTGGGTTAACCCAGTACATACAAATAGTTATGGTAGTCTTTATGGTAGTCAGTCAGTCTGAGGGTGAAGGCCATTTCTCACCTTCTTTCTTGCCATTCAACAAGGCCGTTTTCTCACCTTCTAATATGGTCACTTTCTTGCCTTCTAACAAGGCTGTTTCTCGCTCACTGTCTAATAAGGCCGTTTTCTCACCTTCTAATATGGTCACTTTCTCGCCTTCTAATATGGTCGCTTTCTCACCTTCTAGTATGGTCGCTTTCTCGCCTTCTAATATGGTCGCTTTCTCGCCTTCTAGTATGGCTGTTTTCTCACCTTCTAATATGGTCATTTTCCCGCCTTCTAGCATGGTCACTTTCTCGCCTTCTAATATGATCGCTTTCTCACCTTCTAATATGGCCATTTCTCACCTTCTGATATGGTCGCTTTCTCGCCTTCTAATATGGCCGTTTCTCGCCGTCTAATATGGCTGTTTTCTCACCTTCTGATATGGCTGTTTTCTCGCCTTCTAATAAGGCTCTAATATGGTCGCTTTCTCGCCTTCTAATATGGTCGTTTTCTCACCTTCTTTCTCACCTTCTAATAAGGCCGTTTTCTCACCTTCTAATATGGTCGCTTTCTCACCTTCTAATAAGGCTGTTTCTCACCTTCTTTCTTGCTGTCTAACAAGGCCGTTTTCTCACCTTCTAATATGGTCGCTTTCTCGCCTTCTAATATGCTCACCAACAGTACTTCTTTTGCTCTTTGCTTTTCAGATGTTCATGGTGTATTTTTAGTAATTTCACTGGGTTAAACCCAACCCAAACCCAACCCAAACCCAACCCATTTTGACCCAGCCCAAAAAAAAACCCATGGTGCAGCGTATGTATAATCACTGTGAGCAGTTTCAGAACTACATCTACCTTATGTTACTCTGATTCTCAGTTTATAACACTAGCTCCCCCCTCTCAGTTTTCATTCCTGAAAACCTCAACCTTTCCTTATGCCTTCATCTTGTACTAGAAAGAAGAC
The DNA here is from genome assembly GCA_965277795.1 of Lapillicoccus sp. Lineage (GTDB taxonomy): Bacteria > Actinomycetota > Actinomycetes > Actinomycetales > Dermatophilaceae > Lapillicoccus. The sequence continues at coordinate 4,406,801 of OZ255840.1, read as the reverse complement.
TTCTTTCTTACTTCACTGAACTCTCTTAACTGATTGTATTGTTAAGTTTAGAGATTTTGTAATGAGGTTCTACAGTTGTTGTGTAGCAGGTAGTTGCTTTTATCTTATATTGAAGGAGTCAGATAAGTGTGAGCACTGTGTTCAGTTGAGCCACTTCTGTAACCTAGCTATCTCTTCAGTTAAGCTAGACTGTATTAATGAGGAGATTTATTGTCTTCATAAAGAAAAGAAAAGAACTGAAGAGATGAAGAGAGAGCTAAGATGAAGAAAGAAAGGCTTTATAAACAGATCACTCTTCTTATAAAGCATCAGTTATCTCTGATAGACACTGAGCTTCACAACATTAAGAAGCTGAAAGTAGAGAAGTGTGCATCAGTAACCTCTTCTACTGATTCTCTAAAAGACTTAAAGAATAAGGGTTTCAATCTTATCTTAGTTTTCTTTAACTAATTTACTTTAAGTTCTAATAACAGAACTCTTGCAGCAGAGCTGAGTAATAAGTAAGATTCTCTTCTAATTCTTAAATGTTTTCTGCAGTGTTGTAACCTTTTCACTTTACTAAGTATTATAACTGATCATTAACTTCTTGTTAATTTAGTATCTTCTCTATCTTAAACTTCACATTCTGACTCTCTGAATTAATCTTCAGTGGCATTTCTTGTATTGATGTTTTGAGGTCAGCTGGTTTAAGTAGAGATATATAAAAGACTGAGTACATCTTTATCTGAGGTGAGAGTGCTAGTTCATAGTTGACACTTTCTTTAATCTGATCTCAAATAGTTCTAGTTTAACATAATTCAGTTTGCTACTGAGTCTCTTAATTTTAATATTTTGTTGAAGGAGATACATCTTGTTCCTCTTCTTAAGAGTAGATTCTCTATTTCTCTTCTTATTGTAATATATGACTGATTACTCTGAGTAGAACTTTATATCCCTTTACAACTGTTTATGTAAACTTTTTAGCTGATTTACCTAAATGCTGACTTTTTATACTATGCTAGCTATTCCTTTTAATTCATTTATGTTGACATTGAACCTGTAGTTTATAAAGAAAGATGATACATCTGTTATTTTCATAACTGCTGTATTGTACACTAGTTGAGCTACTGATAATAGTTGTATCTAATTGAACTGTTAATAGTTGATGTAACAGTGTAAGTACTGCTTTATTGTCTGATTCAGTCTCTTTATTTATTTATCTGTCTGCAGGTAGTATGCTGTCAACAACTTATAGTGTATTTTAAGCTAATCTGTTAATGACTTTCAAAACTTTAAGGTAAAGAGCTTGTCTCTATTCAATATTATCTTATCTGAAATGCTATAATTTGCTGTCAATATTCTTAGAAATGTATACACTAGTTTCTCAGTAGTTGAGCTCTTCTTGTACAGAATGAAGTATCTGTACTTAGTCAATGACAATCTGTCTGTTATAACTAGTATTACATTGTATAGTACTTTTGTTAGTGGTTTCCTGAACACAGGTCACTTTACTACAAAGTTAAGTGCTATACTGAATCATGATTATAATGATGTCTTCAGTGATTTCAGTAGTCTGTACAGTTTATAGTGATTAACTTTGCATCTCTGGCAAATATTGCACTTTTATATCTCTTCTTTAATCTTCTTTTACATATGTGGAAAATAGTACATTCTAGTCAGTCACTTAAGTGTTTTCTCTACTTTCTGATGTTCACTCATCTTTACTGAGTAAGTTTTACTGACTAGCTTCTGATGTAAGATGTCTGAAATATAAATCAATCTGTTAAAAAGCAGAAGGTCAGTCTGTTTCTTCAAGCTTAAATAGTTACTAATGTTGTTCAGAATTTATTGTGCAAATTTGTCTTTTTGTAACACTATTGTCACTTTCTTCTTAAAGTTCTTATTTTTCACTGTAAAGATGAAGTTACATTCTTTATTGTATTATATAGTGCCCTGATCATCCATCTGAAGTATGATGTAATTGACAATGAGTTTGTCTTAAAGGTAGTCTGCTCTTCAACTGAGAGTGTTCACTTTAATGTTCTCTGATCCCTTTCAATAATGAATTTAAAAATTGTACTGTAACAACTCTTCTGACCATTGTATCTGTCTTCAGTTCAGGATTTATGTAGTGATGAAGTACAGCAGATTTTTATAATCTGTATACACCTGAACCTGATGTCTTAGTTTCTTAAAATACACTCACTAATGCTTAAAGGTGTTAACTATAACTAATAGTTTCTTATTGTGTATCTTGTAGTTCATTTCAGCTGCCTGAAACTTTTGTGAGTAAAAGACTATTAAGTTTAGACATCTTTTATTATCTAATTAACTGATACATGCTTCTATTGCTTCATTTAAAACATCTGTCTCAAGTGTAATAGACTTCTCTGAGTTGAAACTCACAAGAATTGATTGAGAAGTGAACCTCTTCTTCAACTTGTTGAAGGCTTTTTCAGCTTTATTTAATTACTGAAACTTCTGATTCTTCTTAGTCATCTCTGTTAATGATGTTGCAATTTTCAAATACTTCTCAATGAACTTTTTATAGAAATTTACAAACTTAAGAAATGATTGTACTTTCTTAATGTTCATTGATGTAAGCTACTCTGTAATGAATCTGATCTTATTAGGGTTCATCTGTAGATCTTCAGAGGTTACTATAAACTTTAAAAACTGTATTCTTTTTGTGTGAAAAATGCTTATAAATCACTGTGCTCCCTGAAATCAATCCTGAAGTTCTGATATCAGTGGTAACAAATAGCTGTTCTTGATTGTAATATTGTTGAGGGTGCAATAGTTAACACACAGTCTTAAAGTTTCATTAACCTTTAATACAAACAATATTGAGTATTCTGCTGATGACTGTAATTTTCTAATGAATCCTTTCTGCAGGTTTTCTTTCAAGTATTCTTGCAATGCATTCATTTTCTGAGGTGATAGAAGATAGATTAATTGCTTTAAGAGTTTCTCTTTATCTTCTCTCTCTTCTTAAAGGAAGATGATTTGAATCAGTCTTCAGACATAATAGTAATAGTCAGTAGTGTTGCTTTAAACATCTCTCAAAAGATGATGCTCAAAGTGTAACAAAAGAATGCTCTAAGGCTGAAAGATTATTAAGTGAAGCAGATACATAAGACTATTAATGTAATGTAGACAGTAGTTAGCATTTGCTATATAAGTTGAGCACAAGCTTCTAACTATAATTCTACTTCTGATTATATAGATAATAGAAGACTCATAATATCATAAAGATACAGTGCCCTGACTGACTGATTCAGTGCTTGCAGTGCTTACACTGTTAAGGTGTGTAATCACTGCAAGCAGTCTCAACACCTATTCTAACTGGCTGGTTCAGTGCTCACAGTGCTCACACTGCTAAGGTGTGTAATTACTGCAAGCAGTTTCAGAACTACATCTACCTTATATTACTCTGATTCTCAGTTTGTAACAATATTGCTCCCTCAGTAAGGGTAAACATATATCTGTAGATGAAATTTCTGTCTGTACTATCTTCAGCATAGTCTGAGTCTGAGTAGCTCTTAATACCTATGAGGTTTACTCCTGAATACATGATTTTCAGATTTTTTGTGCCTTGCAGGTAATGAAACACACACTGAAGACCTGCTTAATTTCAGGCAGACAGAGCATGACAAAACTGACTGAATTTGCCTATAATGAAGGTCAAATCTGAGCAGATAGCAGTCATTATGTATATAAGACTTCTGACTGCTTTTTAATACTTTAATTAGTTCACCATTGACTCATTATTCAGAGCTGATTTAATATACTTGTAGCTGTTAATCAGTGTAAAAGTAGCCTTTGAATTTTTTATAGAGAACTTCTTAAGCACTGTGCTAATATAAGTGTACTGGTTAATAGTGAGGGTTCTGTTCCTTCAATTTCAGTGAATTTAGATTTTAAGACAGACATCTGTCTCACCTAAATTCTTCATGTTATATGCCTTTTAAAGCTTCATTTTGACATCCTTAATTGCATTCATTTTCTTTGAGAAAATGAGTAAGTCATCAATGTACAGGGCAATAATTACTCCTGAATTCTTATTTAGAAATACAGAATTGTCTTCAGAGAGTCTTATAAAGTCTAGACTGTCTAGAGTGACTCAGAAGGTGTTGTTTCAGACTTATTCAGACTGCTTTAAACTATATAGATCTTTAATTAGACAGCAGGCCATTTTCTTAAACCCTCTCCCATTATAGAGTAAATTCTCAGGGAGTTTTATGTAAATTTCCTCTTTGAGCTCTTCAGTAAGGTACACACTGACAACATTCATTTAATGTATATATAGGTCTTTATACACTGCAATAGTTAGAAGTATGTAAAGTGAATTAAATTGTAGAGTTGAGGAAAAGGTTTCTTTATAGTCAATCTCATACTGTTGAGAAAATTCCCTGGCAACAAGTCTTGCCTTAAATTAATCAATAAGACCACTGAGAGTATACTTAACCTTGAATACTCATTTAGAACTGATTGATTGATGCCCCTTAAGAAGTTTAATCAGTTCTTATGTTCTATTCACTGTTAGAGAAATTAATTCCTTCTCAATGAATTGAGTTCATTGACAGCAGTGAGTAGTGCTTTGCATCACTTTCTTGTAGGTGAAGAGCTCATAAATATGCCCCTGAATTATTATATTAGTGTAGCATTGTGGTCTGACTGAAGGTTGTTCACTCTGAGTAAGGTATAGCTCATTTGAAGCCTGCTCTCTAGACACTATATTTCCCTTCAGTTGCTCTGAGGGTTGAATAGCTGGTCTGATGACCACATGTATAGTTTCAGATACTTCTTCAGATTCAGAAGAATCATCCCTAATTTGCTTCAGAGTTAAATAGTCATTTCTCAAATTTTCAGGTTGAATTTCAGGGTCCTGAGACAATGTTAAAGACTTCAATAAATCAACCACTTCTCTGATAATTTCAGGAATTGAAAGCAATGCTTTCTCACTCTCAGTACACCTCTGAACAAGTTTCTGAGGCATCAGAATGAGTGTGTAGTTGTCATCATCTATATTCAGATTTATGGAGTTTTTTCAATCTTCTTTATAGAGGCTTGAGTTGATCAGTGTATCTCCTCCCTTTTCTTTCTTAAGAAAGAAAACATGTGTATGCTTCTTCAATCACTTCTTTACTGGATTTCAGATTCTAAATTGCTGGTTGCTCTTGCAATATTTAACAAAAATGCCCTTATAGGACATATTTTCAAGTTTTACCCATTTCTCTTTCAGTATATAGCAGTGAACCACACATCTGAATGAGTGTAGGTGGTTAACAGAGAGCTTAAGCCCTTGTAGAGCTCATATAAGATCTTGCCTTCATACTTATTTCTCAGGGGAAGTCAGTTTTAGAGATAGCAGACAGTTTTGACAGCTTCTTCTCAAAACTCAAGCAGTAACTTAAAGTTGAAAAGCATGCTTCTAACTGCTTCTGTAATTATTCAATTGAGATGTTCAGAAATGCTGTTCTGCTCAAAGGTATAGAAGGTTGTGAATTCAAATTCTACTCCCTCTAGACCTTATATGCTCTTCAATTTCTTGTACTCTTCTTTATTGTCAGTCTGTATAACCTGCAATTTCTTTCCTGTTTGTGTCTCTGCCTTCAATTTCTATGTGTTAAAGTGCTCATAGATATCTGTCTTCTTTTCCATTAAGAAAAGATTGGATCACTGGGCAAAATTGTCTACAAAAATGGAAAAATACTGATTTCCCCCTATTATCTTAACTCAGTAGACTCTTCAGATATCTGAATGAACTCATTTTAAGAATTTTATAGCTCTTAACATCAGTTTCTTGCCCTGAACTTATATCATCTTGCTATGTAAGCATGTTGAGCAGGCTTTTTCAGCCTTATTAAAGTGTAGCTTACAGGTTATACTCTTCACATGTAGCATGAGGTGTTGTATACAGTATGCATCAGCATGGCTGAACCTCTAATGCCACTTTAGGTAGTCAGATTGAGCCTAAGTTAAAGAATTAGAGTTTTCAGGTATGTGCTCTAAACTCTTCATTGTGTAAGAGGTGGTGAGATTGTCAACTATATGATCTGAGACTGCTTCATCTAGCTCTAAAGTGAGCTCTGAGGCTGATGAATCTCCCCCTGCTGTCACTGGGACAGTCAGACTACTCATTGAATTTTGATAGTCTTGAACCTTAAAGACTACTTTTCTGTTGAAGGTTTTAACAACATATACTGAACTGTGCTGGTTTACTGTTGCAATAAGACTTTCATTATGCTAAAAAAGCACACTTGTAAGGCTGAATTCAACTGTTATTCTGTGTTTGCTGACTACTTTAATTGACAGCAGATTTCCATCTAACTCTAAAACATAAAGGACATCTGTTAGAGTAAGCTTCTTCCCTGCAAAATATACCTTCACTTTGCCTATTATGACTGCTCTTATTGAGTGCCTGTTGGCTAGGCAAACCTCAGTGGAGTAATCCTGAATATCAATGAAAATTCCCCAATTGGAAGTTATATGATGGCTCACTTCAGAGTTCACTATTCAGCAGTCTAAGAGTAGTTCTGAACTGGCTAGAGCTTTTATGGCTATTGCTGTCCATGCTCAGCTGTCTGCATTGACCTCACTGTTATGAGTATTCAAATTCTTCCAATTTTGTGAATTCTTCAGTGGCCCTGGTTTTTCATTGACTTGCTGAGCATTCACCTTAGATTGTTGCAGTGGTTTAACATCATTAGGGAGTAGTTCTTCCCCATCTTTTATCTTTGTAGTGTAGCAGTTAGAGGCAAAGTGCTCCTTCCTTTGACATTAAAAACAGGTTTTTCTTGCTTTACTGTTCTTGGCTTAACCCTGCTGGCTTTCTGCCTGGGCTGCATTGGCAGCAGTGTTCTTTACTGACTTGTTTGAGACTTTCTCCATCTTTCACTCCTTCAATTGGTGAAGGACTGTGTTAATTATGGGGTTAACTACTTCATTGTTTATTCAAAATACAACTGGTTCATAGGGTTCCTTCTTTAAGGAGTCAAGGAACACCTTCTGAAGCATGTCATCACTAATGAGAGTCTTTAATTTCTAATGAGAGTCTTTAATTTGAGGGCAGTAACCTCTGCTTAAATTTTCTTCAACTTAAAGTACACCTGCTCTGCAGTGTCCTTCAGTCCTTGCTTGTAATTGACAAAAGCCCTAAGCTGGGATCAGTAGTAGAACTTGCCAGTAGGCTTCTTTGTGTTCTTCAGATGGTCTCAAAGCTCCTTTGCAGTCTTCAGTTTATAGAATGCTCTGTCCTCCTGGGTACAGAGCATCAATATGTTGTTTCAGGCCTTTCTATCTGTCCTCTACCACTTCTTATATATTGTCTGAGGGCTTTATATCCTCCCCATCTTCCGTCTTCTTTGGCTCAGGGTCCAAACCGTTGATGATGTCCCAGTAGCCTCAAGCTTCCAAGTATCCCCTGATTCTGCCTGCCCACTGCAGGTAGTTGGTATCATTGAGTTTGAACAGTCCTTAGACCTTCAGTGACTCGTAATTCATGCTCTTTTATAGCCGCATCACTGCTTTCTGCATCGGCGGTAGTGTGAGTAATGACTCAGGGTGTGGTAGTTGAGTAGGGTATGGCCGTTGAGTAGGGGTATATTTGTATATAGACACTTCTATTTGTTCAGTTTTTGAAGTCAAATTTGGATGAAGAATTGATGTCTTTTTCGGTCAGTTTTTGGACGTTATAACTGACCGATATCGAAGGCTTATGTTGAGGCAAGCTTTGGTTGCTCGACTTGGTTTGGCGACGGTGGGATCGGTGGCGGCGGCGGCGGCGGGATTGAAGGCGGCGAGGGTTAGGATAGCGAGGGTTAGGGTGTAGGCTGGCGACAGCAACAGGCGGTAGTTAGTCACTGACCGGGCTCATAACCTGTTGAATATATGCACAAATAGATAGAGGCCAAAATGTATATTGCTATCTAAAATATCGTGCAGAATTGATGTAATGAACGTAAGGTCGGAAGGAGAAATCGAGGGCATAGAAACGTTAATATAGACCATTGAGAGTTCCTCACTAAGCCCAATTGAGACCCTTACTCATGACGTGACTGCTTTGCTCGGTAAAACCCCCTGCAAGAAATACGCCTGCTACGACTGCGAACGGCGAAATTCAACAATCAGCCCTCATGCCCTGAATCTGATGCTTAAACAGTACAATGTACTGCGGACACAGCCTCCAGAGGCCTGCTCTGAAGTCTTTAGAGCTACCACTGGGCTTTTCTGCAGTCATGACATGCAGAGAAGCATTGAGAGTGATGTCCTTCCTACCCCTGATGACATACACCATCATTGGCACCTTCATACAACTCTTCCACCTCTTCCCCAGAATCAAGACCGAATTCCAACCCCTGAGCATGCTCCAGAGCCAGTTCCCAGGCAGTCCAGCCCTCAACCAGGAGCCCTAGATCATATTTGTGACCCAGAGACCATTCAAGGTTGTAGTGGACGAGGTGGGAGAGGTCAGGGTTGAGGCAGGGAGCCAGAGAGCTCTACCCAACAAGAGTACAGTCTCTTTGAGGTTATTGAGCATGCTGTGGGTGCTAGGGACCGCCGGCAGCAACAGCAGGCCTCTCAGTCACAGCTAGAGGATACTATGGAGGCTCCAGCCTGCTCACAGAGAGGTTAGGGTCGTGGAGGATATAGAGGGCGTGGAGAACAGCGAGGGCAGCGAGGAAGAGCATGTGGCCAGACTCAGCAGCAAGAAGAGCCACAGGAGCAGCTGGCTCCAGATCAGGAGCAGCTTCAAATGACCCTCTCTCAGTTCACTGACTTCGCCCCTGTTGCTAACCGCCTCAGCGATATGAGAACTCGGGGGCAGTGGGGGCAGCGAGGGCATTGAGGGCAGCGAGCTCGAGGCGCTCCTTCCTATCAGGGGGTACCGGAGGCTCTGGTAGGGTCGTTCCAGCTAGCTAGCCAGTAGGTAGGTCTCCACCACAGTGGCATGCCATTGAGGCGATGACCTAGCTGACTAGTGTAGCTAGCGGAGTTTTGGCAGCACTTCGTTGCCTGGGACCACCCAGATTTTGATTGAGGGAGTGGGCAGTAGCAGTGGTAATGGCGACAGCAGCGGCGACAAGCCAGCTGTTATGTGGAGGGTGGTGAGGGGGCGGCGACAACAGCGTGGTAGGGGGTGGGCAGTGGTCTCTGTACACACGTTAGCTAGATCTTCATATGTCATGAAAAACGCGTCAAAGTGTTCAAAAGCACTCGAAAGGACTCCTTGATTCATGAAACATAAAAACACGAAGTTATTGCCCGATTAGGCTAGCGTAGGGGGGTGTCAACGGGGTGTCAATGTAGCAAGTAGGGGTGTCATTTTAGGCACGTCCGTTAGTGTGACTGACTTTTCGTCAATTGATTCTATTGGTTGCTATTCTATATATGGCTAGCACTACTACTCAACGCCCCAACTATCCGAAGTGGGGTATATACTGCAAGTGAAACAGTCCGACTTCCGACTAGATAGAATGCTCCGAAGATGGTGTTCGGATGTTAGGACGCTTGCTCTCGGCCGATTCGATCACACTTCCGAAAACATTGTAGAGCAACACTACTCCTCGTGGGCAGAACTCCGGCATGCATAGACTATGGAGTTGCTCTCGTCCTTGATACTTGTCTACAGTTGATCGGAGCATTCCAGTTCCTCCTGCCGCTCACACATTAGACGTCAACATCGCTCTGGAACTATCATAATACTCTTTACACCCTCACGCTTTGACGATAAAGTTGACTCTATATTAGCGAGCGGGACATACAATCAGAAGCGATATATACCTTATAGAGAGCCGCCCTTGACGTCATTTCTGTCGTCTATCAGAACCGTACTTCCATCAACGAGGCCACTTTGCACGTTCAATCTCGCCAACACTGAACACGAACTCCTTGGTAGATCACTAGCACAATGTCTACCACCAGCACTCAAGCCACGGCGGTGGTAACAGGTGCCTTTCTCTCAGGTATGAATCCAGTGATGTTGCTGTTGAGTTGGAATTGCAACTCTGGATTGACGCTTCCTCAGGAGCAATGATATCGCTCTCCCTTGTGGCTGTTCCAGTCTTCTTAGACACTAATACCGAGGCGGCCCAGCTCTTCTTCCAATGGGCGCGTATGTATCACTATGGGCACCAAATCTTACCAGGCATGGCCGTCTGCACGTTGCTCCTCTATGGCTACACCTGCACCAAAAAGCGCGGTGCTAAGAGGCCATGGGGCCTTTTCGCACTGGCGGGCGTAACGACGGTGAGCATTATCCCCTTTACGTGGATCTTCATGGTGCCCACGAACAATGAGCTATTTCTGCTGGAGGCGGCGAGCAAGGCGGAGCCGCTGGTATTGGAGATTTCAGGAGCCAAGGAGCTGGTGGTGAAGTGGACTTGGTTGCATTTTACGAGGTCGCTGCTTCCACTTGCGGGGGCAATCTTGGGTACGCTGGGAACATTCTAGAATTAGAAGGTCTCGGAGAAGAAGATTGTGCTTGGATTAGTGTAGAATCCCATGGCAGTCGCGCAACGGGGGAAGGAATTAGCGTATGTTGGCTGCGCGGACACGTCGACCCAGAGCTAACGTAACCCACGGGGCAACGCCGCACTCCCCAAATTGAAACTACCCATTTCTCCACCATAATTGCATGCATTCAATGAAGAAAGAAGAGCGTATTCTGAAAGCCATTGAGGCCTACAATGACGCCCTGAAAGATTCAGAAAGCAGCTGGAGACATAGGCTAGAAAGTCAAAACAGCTGCAGGATAAAGAGGAGAAGCAGACTGCTAAGGCTGCAGTTGTCACAGCAAAAGCAGCCTTGGAGGTGCTGAAATGCATAGATCCTACAGCTCTATTATAGACTACGATGCAAAGTTCCTTATTTGTATCAAAATCTACAGCTCAATTGGTAAAATTCTGATTTTTACTTGGGGGGAGGTGTGGCGGCGTTGCCCCATGGGATACGTTACTGTATGTAAGTGCGGCTGGGTAGTGGCTGACGAAGCCTGACTGCAACGTGTTATAGATCTTCGGAATACGCCTTATCTATACGTTGATCGCCTGCTTACACGTTGACCGCGACCCTGTGGCTAGCCCTTAGCTCAGGACTTTTGTGACTCTTTGTACCGCTGCTTTTGCTGCCATGACGAGCTCGAGCCAGCTCGAGACATGGAGTAACGACCTCGCCATCGCTGCTAAGACCCTTAGTGACCACTGTCGGGGCGATGGCACTGCCTCGACGCCTCATCTGGCCATCACCAACGTCGCGCCTGGTGAGGCGGATCGCGCCAGACGCAACATACTCACCATCGCAACCCGGTTGCAGACTCTGTTGGCCGAGCCGGCCGAGTTTATTCAGCATCTTGCCAGCCAGGTATGCCGCACCAGAAACTTTAGCGTAGAAACGCGCTTAAACGTTGTGTACAGAACCAACTCCTTGCATGTCTAAAATGGTTGGGCGAGTTCCAAGTGCTTGCATGCATCCCGCTCAGTGGCAGCATCCCTGCCAAAGAGGTCGCCGACCTGGCCGGCGTGCCAGAGACGCAGCTGTGTCGTGTTGTGCGTATGACGGCGACAGCAGGCTTTCTCCACGAGCCTCGGCCAGGTCATATCGCTCATACGGCCTTGTCGGCGCCATTTGTTACCAATCTCTCCTTTTTAGACGCCACTATGTTCCTTGCCGAAACCGCAGCACCCACAGCGTTGCACATGGCTACAGCGACGCAGCGCCATGGACATCTGGAATCCCCGAGCGACAGTGCCTATTCTATTGCCTTCAATACTTCACAGCCGTTCCAATTAGCCTGTGTAGAACGGACAAGATTGCAGCGCCAATGGTCTGCCTATCGCCGGTGTGCTGGAGACATGGACGATAGCGTTACTGAGCTTCTCGGCCGGCTGAACTGGCGTAGCCTGGGCAGCGCGTGTATAGTCGACGTAAGTCTCTTGCTCTTAGATGCTTGTTACGATATACAAGCCTGTCCAGTTCACGACTAACTCCCAAATTCCACGTATAGGTGTGTGCTCACTCCACAGAAGCTGCCATGGCCCTTGCAGAGATGTATCCAGCGCTTCATTTCATCGTCCAGATGATTGAACCAGCACAGAACAGTAATGGCACGGTTGGCGCGGGGAAAGCGGAGGATTTTAGCGGGCGTATCACGGTGCAGAAAAGAATGCCTGCAGTGGTCCAAGTAGTCAAGGATGCCGCCGTGTACATCCTTCGTCTAACCACGCCATCCCCCTCTCTCCCCGCACAAATCCTTGCCGAATTGAGCGCGCATCTTGGTGTGCTACGTGCAAACGCCTTAGCCGCTCTGATCTTGGCGCCGCCATTGCTGCCGGAGCCAGGAACCGTTGACCCGGATGTCGAAGCCATGGCGCGCCTGCGGGATCTCTCCCGTCTGCAACTGACCAATGAGTGCGGGTTGGAGCTGGGCGAGCTGATAGAGATGGTCAACAGTGTTCACGACAGCAGGGGCCGGCTCGTAGTGGTCAACAAGCTTCGCTCCCGCAATAGCGCTACGGTGGCCCTGGGAGTCAAGTACGAGGCCTACGCAGATGGCCCTTACACAGCAGAGCCAGCCGTGATATGAATGGGTGCGATCTATACACTGCTAGTATACAACGATTAGTCGTTCTATCTATTGGTCTATTCTTCCCTCTCTTTTCTTCCCTTTCATTTACCTCCTTGTTCCATGGTTGTCTCTCCTCCCTTCTTCTCTTTAGCCGCTCCGCTCTTCTCAGCATCAGCACTCGCCGCTGGCTTCTTCTTGATACTCCTGAACTCCAGCGTAGCTGCACCGAGGACGCCAAGACACGCTGTGATCAACCCGATCTGGAACACTTTCCGCAGCGCCTTATTATATTCTGCAAGAACCATTCCCCGCAGGTCCGCAGGCACCAAGTCAAGCAGGGACGTGGCACCACCCTTCGTGACAAGACTCCTGTTGAACCCAGGGATCCCGGAAAGCCTTTGCAAAAGCTGATTGCTTAGTACGTTCGCCCTAACAGCGACGAATACCGTTGAACTCAAAAGCGAACTAAACAATATTAACGCTCATCCGATAAGCATATTATTCTTCGGCAGAACGGTCTGCGTGTTGCAAATATCGATAGGGACTGACTTGCTAAGAACAATGTGGGAACCTCCTAACTATTAAGGCCCCACCGTGACTGCCTGGACCCCTGAAAGACCTAAACCCTGAGCCTTACTAGGCCACTGCCACGACATCCACCCCTGCTAGGCCACTACCGAGAAGCCAATAACGTAACCCACAGGGCAACGCTGCACTATAGGCAACGCTGCACACCCCCTCTTCCCCCCCCCCTCCTACCCCTTTACAAAAAATAGGAAATAAACATTGAAACTACTTATTTTTTTATTATAATTGTATGCATTTAATGGAGAAAGAAGAGTGTATTCTGAAGGTTACTGAGGTTTATAATAATGCTCTTAAAGATTTAGAAAGTTTACATTTCTACTGTTAATATTACAATATAATAGTACATTAGACATATTGTCTTTTAAGTAACTTTACAGCACACAGTAAAACTCTGCACTTACTTCTTCTTCCCTTCTTAGTTATTAGTTCTAGTATATATATAAACTATATATTTATATTTTGCTTTATCTTATATTGCTATAAACTTCTATTATATATATTTTTAGAATAGAAGATGTTATAATTTAACAGTTCTAATAACTCTATCTTTTAAAAGGACAATAATTTAAGGTATAATGTAAATACATTATCAAAGTCAGCAAATCTTAAACAATGAACTCAATAATCTTATAGCAGATCTACACTTCAATAATAATAAGTCTGCAATAGCAGCAGATGAAGAGGTCAATATATAAAGTTTAAGTAAGTCTTTAACTGCAACAGAAGCAGACATCAATGAAGAGATTTAAAATATAGAGAGAGAACAGAATTAACTTCTTAAGAGACACTGACTTAAAATTCTTTAAGAGAAGATGCAACATTTACATCAGTTAGAAGCTGAGAAGACATCAGTACAGTATTTAAGATTTACTTCTCTAGTAAAGCAGTTCTATTAACCCTTCTTCACTGAAAGCACTGATACTGCACCAGCTATACACAGTGTAAAGTGATTAATTCAGTCTTAAAAACTGGCTAAATATTATAAGAAGAGTATATATAAGCATATAGACTGAATCTGTAATGCAGTAATCACTTTTTACTGAGTTTCTAATGAGTTTAGACACAATAACAACAAGGTTTTATACAGTATACAGTTTCTAAAGAGGGAACTAAAGAATATATAATATAATTATAAGACTATTATTGATACTATTACTGTTTTCTGAGATTACTTTACAAAGTTTCTACTCAACATTATTAAGAACTCAGTAAACTGTCATCTTCATAATACACAGTTATATATAAATGTAAAGTAGAACTCAACACAGTTAGTATACAGTTTTAACATCTATCTTGCAAAGCTGAAGGTCTAACTGACTTCTTATATAGAGATTTAATTAGTGACTCATTTCTTTATAAAGTTGTAACTGAAGCTGCATAAGACTTTAATTAACTATTAAAATCTCTTTACAACTTAAAAGAGTCTTGTAGTGCTGACAGCATACCTGAAAAGCAATCTTAAGAGTAGTAGTTAAACTCAGAAGAAAATCTTTCATTTTACTAAAAACTTAAGCTAATCAGATCAGTCATTGAATACTCATCAGAGAAAATAATTAGACACTGATAATGAGTCAGTGAAGTGTAAAGATAACACAGAGGCAAGATCTGTAAAGAAATCTCACTTTACTAGAAAGAATAAATATTCAATATTAAAGAACACCTGTTTCTCTTATGAAGAAAAGAATCACTTTATTAAGAACTATTTTAAGAAGAATGATCTTAACTATACATCTATCTCTGTAGTTAGTTTACTAAAAAAAGGGGAGGTCTCAGCATTAACTCAGTGCTGTCAGAGTAATAGATAAAAATAGAGTCTGAGTTCAGCATTATTACTTTAACAGAAGTTATTATCATTAAAGAACTAATTACTATTAATGCTCTATTAGATACTAACACTAAAGTGAATATTATATCTTAATACTTCATTATTGAACATCAGTTAACATTTATAAATAGAGTATTATTTCAACTGTAACTCTTAAATAGCCAGAAGGTTTATTACTATAAAGCTCATTATATAAAGTATTAATTGAAGAATATCTAAAGACAGTTTAAAGACTGTAAACACATCTTTTATACTATAAATAAGATTAGTTCTACTTTAATTCTCAGTCTATAAGCTTTAATAATAAAGTGTATACATATTGATTATAATATAAAGAACTGATGCTTTAAGAGAAAAAAGCCTTCTCTAAAAATTTAGACCTCTAAGAAGTTTGTATAAATAATAGAGAAAGAGTCTATAATTTACACTGTTTTATAAGCTGAGCTCACAGATGAAGTGATATATATATAGAATTTAGATAAAGTACAGTCTTTATCTCAGAAGTACTTTAACTTCACAGAAGTATTTTCAACAGAAAATGCAGATTGTCTATCTTATACAAGATAAGTAATTATGTCATTAATCTTAATAATAAGAAATTATTATATAAGCTCTTATATAACTTGTTAACTACAGAATTAAAGGTATTGTGAAAATACTTAAATAACATTCTAGTAAAGAATTGAATTCATTATTCTGTTAGCTCAGTAGATTCTTCAGTTCTTTTTATATTAAAAAAGAATGAAGGTCTATATTTATAATAGATTACTGAAGTTTAAATTAAGTTACAATTAAGAATTAACACTCTTTATCCCTGATTAAAGAAATTATAAGCTGATTAAGTAAAGTCAAGTTGTTTATTAAACTAGACTTAAAGAACATTTATCACTGAATTTATATTAAAGAAGATAATAAGTGAAAAACAGTGTTCTACACTCATTACAGTCACTTTAAACATATAATTATGCCTTTTAGACTTATCAACACACTGATAACATTTCAGACTTATATTAATTGAGTGTTAGCTGATTTGATAAATGTATTTTGTGTTATCTATTTAAACAACATTCTCATCTACTTTAAGATGCTGAAGAAATACTGAGACTATATACATTAGATTCTTACTAGATTACAGCAGTTTCAGCTCTATATTAACTTAAAGAAATATAAATTCTCTGTTATAAGAGTGAAGCTCTTAAGATTTATAATATCAGTTAATGGTGTCTTAATAAATTCATAGAGGATTATCACTATAAAGAATTAATCAGTACTTAAGTTTTTTAGAGAAGTTTAAATCTTCTTAAAGTTTATTAACTTCTATTATTAATTTATACAGCACTACTTCTGACTTATAAAGCCTTTAACAGATCTACTGAAAGGCAGTCAGAATAAGAAAAAGGCAGAATCTTTTAAGTAATCTTTGAAGACTGTAAAGACTTTCTGTCTGTTATATAGCACCTTTATAACAGTGTTAATCTTAATTCACTTTAATCTAAATCTGAAGATTAAGGTGAAAACTGATGTCTTAAACTATGCAATAGTGATGATTATTTTATAACTGCTAGTCACTGAGCTATAACACTCTGTAACCTTCTGATTACAGAAGATGACTTCAGTAAAGCATTAGTATAAGATATATAACTAAGAGCTTCTTACTATTGTTAAGACTTTTAAGCACTGACATCACTATCTAAAAAGCAGTATTCACTTAATAAAGGTTTTAACTGACTATAATAATCTTTAGAGTTTTATAAAGGTAAAAGTTCTAAATAATAGATAAGTATAATGAGCTATAAAGCTCACTGTCTTTAACTTTGTCATTTTATATAAATTGAGAAAGATAAATCTTATTAATGTGTCTTCTAGATGCTTGAACTATAAAGATATTAATAAGACAGTAAAGAAGCTTTTCTTTACATTTTAAAGAAAGCTTATTATAATAATATCTATCTTTACACCTGTGTTCTCTTTTACTATAGAAAGAGTAACAGCTGAAGTGAAAGATTTCATTAGATGTAGAGACTTTAAACTCAGAATTAAACTTTTAAGAAGTAGTAGAGAGGTGTTAGCTTAACATATATACAGTATAGCTAAAGAGCAGCTTAACTCTATTACTGAAACTATTAATTGCAAATAACTCATTTTATGTGTAATAATGAGAGAGCTTATTATATATAAAACAGCATTAGATGTTTCTAGTAAAGCTCTAACAGATTTAATTTAAACTCTTCAGAATTAAGATTCCTTTATGAAAAAGTAGAGAAAGGCTGTTAAGAAACAGAGTAAGTAAAGAGAACATATTAAAAAGTCTAATCTATAAACTATTTTCAACAATCTTCTTATGCATTGAGAACAAATCTATATTTTGAAAGAAGAGTTTGTTAAAGTAAAGCTTTAAAACATTATTATAATGATATTCTAGTAAAACACTTTAAAGTTAATAGAACTCTTAAATTAATTAGTTGCAAGTACTACTGATTTGATATAAGTAAAAATGTTTAGAACTATATTGTATTATGTAATATTTGTTAAAGAATAAAGATACTCAGATATTATTTATATAAGAAGTTGTAAATGCTTTCTTAATTAAAAGAGCTGTGACAGAAAGTTACTATAAACTTTATAACAGAGCTGTTATTAAGTAAGTATAAGAGATGCATTTATAATACAATTCTAGTAGTGATTAATCACTATATAAAAATGATGAAATACATCTATATTATTAAGATAATCACTACTATAGAGCTAGCTGAGTTATTTTTTAAATGAAATTGTATGCTGATATAAATTATTAAAAAACATTATTTCTGATAAAGATTTAGTCTTAATTAGTGCATTCTAATTAGAGATATATTATTATCTAAAGATAAAATGCAGACTTAGCACAGCCTTTTATCTGTAAATAGATAAGTAGATAGAATGCTAGAATTAAACTCTAAAGCATTATTTATATTGTTACTGCTCAGATAAGCGAGATAACTAAATAGATTTATTATTACTGACTGAGTTTACTTACAGTAATAATATGCAGACATTAACAGAAGTCAGCTTCTTTTTTATAATATACAGCTATTACTCACAGATATAATATAATGTTGAGAACAATAATTATAAGAAGAAGATGCTCACTGCTAATAAATAAATAAAATGAATACATAATGTTTATAAAGCACTATTAGAGTGCTGAGTAAATGTTGTTAAGATATAAATTAAGTACTATAACAAGAAATACACTTACACTGCATCATGAGTTGAGTTTAACCCAACCCATTTGGGTTTGAGTTGGGTTTGAGTTGGGTTTTGGGTTGGGTTACAATGGAGGAAACCCAACCCAGAAAAAACCCAACCCATTAACCCAAACCCAGAGAATTCTGGGTTAACCCAGTACATACAAATAGTTATAGTAGTCTTTATGGTAGTCAGTCAGTCTGAGAGTGAAGGCCATTCTCACCTTCTAATATGGTCGCTTTCTCGCATGCTTTCTCACCGTCTAATATGGCCGTTTCTTGCCGTCTAATATGGCTGTTTTCTCACCTTCTAATATGGTCGCTTTCTCGCCTTCCAATATGGTCGTTTTCTCGCCTTCTTTCTCGCCTTCTAATAAGGCCGTTTCTCGCCGTCTAACAAGGCCGTTTTCTCGCCTTCTAATATGGTCGCTTTCTCACCTTCTATAATGGTCGCTTTCTCGCCTTCTAATATGGTCGTTTTCTCACCTTCTAATATGGTCATTTTCTCGCCTTCTTTCTCGCCTTCTAATAAGGCCGTTTTCTCGCCTTCTAATATGGCTGTTTTCTCACCTTCTAATATGGTCGCTTTCTCACCTTCTAATATGGTCACTTTCTCGCCTTCTAACAAGGTCGTTTCTCGCCTCCTAATATGGTCGCTTTCTCACCTCCTAATATGGTCGCTTTCTCACCTCCTAGTATGGTCGCTTTCTCGCCTTCTAAATGGTCGCTTTCTCACCTTCTAATATGGTCGCTTTCTCGCCTTCTAATATGGTCGTTTTCTCGCCTTCTAATATGGTCGCTTTCTCACCTTCTAGTATGGTCGCTTTCTCGCCTTCTAATATGGTCGCTTTCTCACCTTCTAGTATGGTCACTTTCTCACCTTCTAGTATGGTCACTTTCTCACCTTCTAGTATGGTCACTTTCTCACCTTCTAATATGGCTGTTTTCTCACCTTCTAGTAAGGCCGTTTCTCACTGTCTAATATGGCTGTTTTCTCACCTTCTAATAAGGCTTACCCGGAAAAACCCCAACTCATGATGCAGCGTAATGGCAATCTTTATAATGTATTTTTAGTAATTTCACTGGGTTAAACCCAACCCATGGTGCAGCGTAAATACACTCTTTAGTTATATAATGTAAATGACTTAATTATGCTTTTAATAAAGAATCTGCAGCAGAAATTCTCAAATTAAAAGCTGTTTTATAAGTTCATTAAACTTTTTAGAATTTATGACATAATTAAAAAGTAAGTCTATTAGCTAAATTTATTCTTAAGCTATTAAATTTATAATGTCTTTCATGTCTTCTATTTTAAGCTATATACTCACTATTAAGGTGATGAATTCATGCTATTACTACAGCTATCAGAGTTGATAGACAACAGAGAAGAATATAAGATAGAGAAAATTGTAGATACAAAATTGTAAAAGAAGGCAATTTAATATAAGATAAAATAAAAAAAGTGATCAGAGAAGTATAATCAGTGAAGTTTGAAAGAAAATCTAACTGAAGTGTAAGAGATGTGTATTATATTTAATGAAGAAATAGTAGACTAAAAATAAAAGCATTAAAGAAAGTTTTAAGACTGTTATAGAGACACTCTTTTCTGATTTTTCCTACAGAGTTTTACAGGTTTTATTAAGACTCTATTGACATATTATTACAGTATTTCTTATAAGGCACAGGAGTAACACTGTGTTAATATTATTAAAACATTACTGAATTCTCTTTATCTTTATTATAAAAGAGTAACAGAGGCAAAAGCTAACTATCTAAAATTATAAGTTTAATGAGAAAAGAAAAAAGAGTATAATTAAACACTAATGCAATACTGCTATAACTACTTATTCTTCTTAATGCTGAATTAAGTAGGTAATATAATATACTGCATAATACTGTTATCTGTTATATCTGCCTTAAGCTTTAGAGTCTCATTAAGAAGAAATTAAAACACTGACTAAACTAATCTCCTAGATTTGAGAGTGATAATATAACACTCTATATCACTGAAGATCTTTCAGTAATAAGTTTTAACATCATTATAAGTCTTAACTTCATCAGAATACTTAAAATACTTTAAGATGCAGTTAAGTTTTTAATGTAATAATGATATAAACTTATACTTACACTTGTTTAACAGTTTAAGATTAGTTTTTAAGACTTTTAGTATAAAAGTCTAAAACAGTAATAAGAAAGAGTCACCTGAAGAATTAAAGAACAATAATATCACAATAAAGAAGAGCTGAGAGTACTTTTTATTATTTTTTAAGAATAGACTTTACTTAACTAACTTAATTTTAGACTTGACCTTCAACTTAAGTACAATCTTAAGCTTCAGTTTTACAGCTGCAGCAGTCTGTTTCTTTATCACTGACATAAAAATGATGTAACTCTTATCTTTAATCTTTATCTTGAGGATAGACTTATCTTTATAAAGATAAAAGCTGAGATTTTTATCAGCATTATTGATATTATTAAAGATGTATTTCTCTAGTATGTTGTCAGTGTTGAGAGAGCTTAAGATAAATATGTTGTTATCTTTATTTAAGCTGACTATGTAAATACTGAAGAGATTTATCTAAGCTGAGTCAGCCAGTGCATATACAGTAAATGTTACTGAAATACTGTATAGGTACAAGAGGAACAAAGTCTACTTAAAAGTGATAAATTTCTTAAATTTCTTTTAAAACCTTAATGATATAAATAAAAACACTGATGATAATGACACTGATGTCAATTTAATTTTTTAAGTGCAAAGTGTTACTGAACTTTAAGACCATGTTGAGGAATGCAGTTATAGAAGTAATATATCAGAAAATATAACAGCTTAATATCTTACTTACAGTATTTACATTCTTATTATTAGAGTTAAAGACCTGCTCAGCAAGCTTTCTGAGAGTGTTAATGTGAAGAATATACTTTAACAGCATCTGACAATATCAGTGTATAGCTGGTATCTAAAGAATGTATTAAAATACAGAGTGACACCTCTTATATTCTTCAGCACAATAGATGTAACATTAACTTACTTTTCTATTGCAAGCTAGAGAATTAAAGTAAAGTTTATTAAGATTCTTAAAGCATTATAATCACATTTACTTCTTTAGATAAGGTGGAAAACCAGTGAAGTGACTGACTATCAGTATACAAAGTGCCTACAAATACATTAGTAATATTATCACTGCATCAGAAGTCTACTTATAAAGAGGGATAAATTATTTAAAGTTAATGATTCAGGAGCAGATGTTATAACTCAGCAACTTAACAGCTTAAAAATAAATAAAAGAGTAAAAGATATTATTAAAATGCTGATGTTACAATAAATGTGCATTATGTTGTGTAATTTAATAAAAAGAGAATACTTAACAATGCTCATTAGATGTTTAAGAATAATGAATAACTCTTAAGTAAGTCTTTATAAGAAAATAAAGAAACAAGATCTATACAGAAGAAGTATAAGCAATATAAAGCTTAAACATAATGATGATGTTAATAAAGACTAAAGAGTAATGTAAATAAAAATTGAAGATGAAAATGAGAAAGTTTATAATTAATCTCTTAGCATAAAACATAATTATATTCACTTTATAGTTACAATATTAACAAAGTGCCAGTCTAGCAACATTATTACATTACTATAAAAACCTATAATTTCTACAGTGCTAAAAACCAGTACATAGAAGGGGAGGTAATTGTTATAATATAGCAGTACATCAGACTTAATACCTTTTAAGCAACTTAATAGTGCTTCTTCTCTCTTTAGTTATTAGTTCTAGTATATATACAGACTATATATTTATATCTTGCTTTATCTTACATTGTCACAAACTCTGACATATATCTTCTTAGAATAGAAGGCACTATAGCCTTATAACAATCCTTCAGAATGTAAATATAGAAGAAAATACTAAACAGCTAAGTACATTTTACTTTTTTACTTAAAGTGAACAGCATTTTAGAGAGAGATGCTAATAAATACTAAGATTCAAAACTACAGAATTATTATAAACTCTACTTAAAGACTTGTAGCAGCTGCAAAAATATTAATAGAAATAGAGTTATTATATTAATTTAACTTAACAAAAGTCCTTTTATACAGTGAGATGTAGACTAATTATACATTTTTAGTATTTATAGAACTATAGACAGATACACTACTGCAGATAAGATCTGCAGTAGAAACAGATAGAAATAGATAGAGATTTTTTTTCTCAGAGAGTTTTTCTTCTACTTCTACAAAATTTCTATAAGGGCTGATCTTAAGCTGATAACATATAGGTGTATAAATAAATAAATAGATAAATAATAGAACTATATAATGTTTTTCTATTAGTATTTTATACAATTATAACTTTAGTTATTTATTTATTTCTATTAAGAAATACTATAGTCTTATACTATTAGTAACAACTTAGTAGTTTATTGATATTATTTAATAAAGTCTGAACTTACTAATAATCTTCTTATATAATTAATCTATTACATGACTCAGCTATTATAAAAGGCTGATTATTATAAATGTAATAAGCTTTTAAAGTTGTAATATGTAAGATAACAGCTGATTATATATAATGAGCTTTTAAAGTTATATTTATAAATGTGTAGTGAAGGCATATATAATGAGCTTCTGAAGTTGCATTTATAAATATGTAGTAAAGGCTGATCATGCATAATGAGCTTTTAAAGTCATATTTATATATATGTAATGAAGGTTAATCATGTAAAATAAGCTTTTAAAGTTGTATTTATAGACTTAAAAAGCTCAATCAAATGTTTATAAAGGCTGATTATATGTAATAAACTTCTAAGGTTGTGTTTATAGGCTTAATAAGTCTGATTAATGTTTGTAAAGACTGATCATGTGTAATAAGCTTTTGAAGTTGTATTTATAGACTCAATAAGTTTAATCAATGTTTGTAAAAGCTGGCCTTGTATAATGAGCTTCTAAAGTTGTGTTTGTAGACTCAGTAAGCCTGGTCAATGTTTGAGTGTTGTCTAACTTCTATGAGCCCACTCAACAGGAGGTTGAATACACTCAATTATGAACTCATCTTAACTTTTCTATCAGATGCACAACTCCTGATAGATACTGATAGAAGACAATATGTGACAGTGTAAGTTCATTTTCTCTCTCTATCCTTCAGTTTCTTGTAGAAATGAGTCTGGTGTCAGGGCCACCATATATAGCAGTATAACAGTACAACAGTACAACAGTATATCACTATAGCTCACCTATATAATGACTCAGTGAGTAGCACCTGAGCATTAAGTGAAAACTCTGCATGCAGAGAAAGAGACCTTCTTTCTCAGTAATTAGTGTTCTCCTCATTAAATAGAAGATGTATAATCACTGCATTGGCTCTATTGTGACTCTACTGCCTATAACACCCCATTTAACACCTGTACAATAACTGTTATACACCCAGCCTCTTACATACTGATCACTCAGTACCTTTGAGTGAACAGTTACATCAGAAGCATAAGACACAATGGCACCAACACTTCAATCTTATCAGGTCAGTAAAACAGTTAACAATCAAGCTGAGGCAGACCCTTCAACTAGCAGGCCTATACTATCAGTCATTGATACCTCTACTTCTGACATTGTTGATGACAATGATGAACATATTGCTGTAGACAACCCTGACAACACTATTGAAGACCTTGAGACAGTCACTGCTCACAACCAGGAGGTCATTGAGCACCAGTGATTACAACTATAATGTGTACAACAAGAAATTGAGTTTGAGAACAATAAAAGGAAGCTCTGAAAGCTCAATTAATGCCTGTAAGAAGGTCTCTTAACTACAATAAACTCAGAAAACAATGCAGGTTTGTTACACAGACTACAACATTGAGCTATAACAGACATTGCACCCCTCTCTTTTTAACACCTTGTAAAGCCATAAGAGCCTCATCTCTATGCAGAAGGTGTTGAAGCCACAAGATAAAGACTTCAGAAATACCTCAATGAAATCAATCAGAACTGAGAGCTGATGTCAGAGCAATTCTCTACTGAATGGGATTTCATCATCTGAGCAGGCACCTACCTAGAGAAAACAGTCATGAGTGACTGATGAAAGCAGAAGGAGCAGCATGACTACATCTAAGTCACCTATAACAACTACCTGAAGGTGCTGAAGAAGAACCTATCTCTCAGTGAAGACACAGATGAATGAAATATCATCATCTTCAATGCAGCTGAACCCTGCAGCTATAATACAATCACCTCCTGATATGACAGACTATCAGAACTCTACTGCTTTCTTTCAGCTTTACACAAGGAAATTGGTGAGATGCTTATTTGAGACTGCTGGTGATTAAGACTTCCACACTACATCCTGACTGAACTACAATGTTGAGACCTGATGCAGGTTGCAAGACAGTCAGTGCAGGAAATCTCAGCACATCTTGACATCATCATCAACTACAAACTGTTTCAAAGCTGCTTGAACACTAAAAAAGATCATCAAAACAAGGTTGACAATATAGACAAAAGTACAACACAGATGTTGTACTACAACAGAAAAGAATCCCTCACTGAACAATAAACAACCTGCATTCAATCCACTTAAAACAGCTGCAGAAGAGGGAACAATTCATGAGATTTCTACTGAGAAAGTAACTGCAATTAGAGTCAGAACCCTAATCACTTATCAGTCATTAAAAGAACAACTATAATGATGACACAAACATCTGCAGCTTTCTTATGCTGACAAGGAGACTTTGTTTCAAGGAATGAAGTAAATGTATAAAAGGCAGCAGGTCTCTGTATCAAGTGTAAAGTCACTGACCATTAAATAAATAAGTGTACAACAGGATGGTCAACAGCAGTTACTACTGCAGTTAATGTAAATAAATGACTTGTAGTCAACCTTCAGCTCACCTCCTTATCTATCATTGATGATATCTCACATCTGATATCAGGGCAGCTAGAGGTGAACTTCTATACAATAAGAAATGGTCTGAAGAAAAGATACTTATATATTATTGACAATGGCAGTCAAGGTAATACTATCACACAATATGTTGTCAATGAACTGTCTTTACAAACTGAACCCTATGAAGTTCAAGTCAATGCATGAGGCAATATGATTAACTTGCTGGAATCTGTCATATTGACTATTATGATGTACAACATCAACAGTCAATCTTATTACTATAACAGCCACTTCTTTGTCACTCTAGACAATGCATCAGCATCTTTCATTCCTGAGTTACCATTCCTAGTTAATGCAAACCTGAATCATGAATATGACATGGGAAAATCCTATGGAAAAAGGTGAGGCATATCATAGCACACTGAGTATTCACTGCCAGTGAGAGGAAGGTGCTGAAGAGTGTTCTGCAGATGAACAACCTTTTCATCACAGACTACTTTATAGGACTGTCAGACCTAATGATCAATATAGAAAAATATACCCTATAAATGAACTCATTGCAATACAACAAAGGGTACAACAATGTTTACAACAATTTACCTCCTGAATATCATAATTTTGCAGACATATTTCAGGTGGCTGAGAATCAGTCTCTGCCTGAGAGAGGTCTGCATAATCATGCCATTAACTTGAAACTGAGGCAGCAACCTCCATTCAGAAAGCTATACTTGATGTCTCCAGCTGAGCTCAATGTACTGAAAGTATATCTAAACAACACTATGAAGGCAGGTATAGTCTGAAAATTAATATCACCTGCAGCTTCATCTGTTATGTTTGTACTGAAATTGGACAGCAGCCTACAACTAGTCATTGACTATAAACACTTGAACAATATTATCATTAAGAATTACTATTCACTACCACTTATATCAGACATGTTGAATCATCTTTAAGGAGCTAAAAAGTTGACTAAGCTGAACTGCAAGGATGCATATAATTAAATATAAATCAAGAGTGAAGATGAGTGGAAAACAGCATTCTGAACACAGTTCAACCTGTTCAAATATCTTGCTATGCCTTTCAGTCTCATAAATGCTCCTGCTACATTTCAAGCCTTCATTGATAAGGTGCTTGATGAGTTCCTGAACATCACATGTGTAGTCTACTTGAACAATATCTTGATCTTTAGCAAAGATGAGTCTAAACACAGTAAGCATGTATAACAAGTACTAGCTGCACTATAACACTATGGTCTTCACCTTAAGATCAGCAAGTGTTCATTCAATGCAACAGAAGTGAACTTTCTAGAATTCAAGATCAATACAGAAGGCATATATATAGACCTAAAGAGAATTTAAGCTGTTGAAGAATGACTGCTTTCAGAAAATGTTCACAAATTGCAGGTCTTTCTAGACTTTGTCAACTTCTTTTAAAGGTTTATAAGAGACTATTTGTGAATTGCAGCACCACTGTTAAATCTTCTGAAAACAGGAAGGAATAAAAAGAAGACTGAGGTTGTACCAGCTCTCATTTCTTCTCAATGAACTGCTCTTCATCAAGATATTGAAGGAAAGCAGAGCAGCTCAACCCCATTACAGAGGTCTAGCACAGACTATTCAGCATGCAGTTCACAAGTTAGAGGAGAGCTACAATAAGAAAACATTGTACCTGTCTCTTTTTCACTTTCAGAAGCTGCATTGAAAGCATTTAATGCTCTGAAGGAGACCTTCATAAGCACTTCATTACTACACTATTTCAATGAAAACAAACTTATAAGGGTTGAAACAGATACCTCTGAATTCACAATTGATGAAATCTTGACACAACACTTTAAGGTCAACAGTTAATTGCACTGACTATCAGTTGCTTACTACAGTAAGAAGCTGCTAGATACTGAGACTCAATATAATACAGGTGAGCAAGAGCTCCTTATCATTGTAGAAGTTATACATTATGGGCAGCACTACTGTCAGAGTGCTAGACACCAAATTGTTATACTGACTGACTATGCAAACCTTGTTTGATTCATGACTCCTTCAAACCTCACATGAAGGCAGCTTAAATGAGCTGAAAAGCTTGCTGAATACAACTTCAAAGTCACATATTGAGAAGGCAAGAAGAACCCTGCTGATGACCTATCAAAACAGTCTAATTATGAACTGCTGAAGACTGCCAGTACCTTGACTGCTGCTGAAATAGTGCAACAGTCCTTCTGCTTAAGAAGTCAGAACTATAAGTCAGTACAAGAGAAATTATACACACTTACTGCAATGACACTGCAGTCAAGATGCTCAGTATGACAGAAGCTATAACAAAAAAATGTTGTACCTGTTACAATAAATACTACCAGTACAATGAATACTGAAGATGGTGATTTCATTGAAACATCAGCAGTGCAGAACCTATCTACTCAGAAAGAAGTAAGCTGTAATAAACTGCAGACAAGACACTCAGTATAACAGAAGCTACAACAACTATATTGCCCCCTATAAGAAACACTACAAGTTATGTGTGCATAATATAAGATGTTGAAATGGGAGAATAATTTCATTACTAGCTATTTACTCACTGTCTTATATTCTTCTTCACTGTCTAATGAGGCCTCTGACTCTATCTCCTCAATGCAGTGCTGCTCAGAGAATTTAATGTACTTCTGACAGTGATGAGATTGATGAGTGTTGAGGATGCAGAGGGTGTAAGCAGTGCTCTTCAGCAAGACAGTAAGAACCTGAATAAGCTCCTCAGAACTACTAAATTAGCACATGTTGACTCTAAGAAAGTTAAGAGACTCATGTTAAGGAGCAGCTGCAGGGAGCACAGAGGATGTCAGTAGTGACTGATAAGAGAAGATGATATAAGAATTGACTAATCAGTCATCAGGCACTATACACAGTTAGTATATCAATAGTATGACAGTATAACAGTATGACAAAATGTTGTATGTACAACAGGTACAACATAGTTGTACTAAATGAAACAAAATGAAAGGGAATTAAAAAAGGCAGACTTACAGTGTGCTGTCACCCCTCCTGCCATTATAGACACATGCATACAGAACAATAACATCAGATCTCTCAGAGATTAGAGCAGTAATGATTAAAGACTCTGCTGTGCATTAATCATAAGGGTTGCAGAGCAATGTGCAATGAGTGCAGACTGAATTAACCTGTGACATAAAGCACTGATCAACCCCAGCTCTTCTACAAGAGCCACAGTAAGCAGTACTCAACAGTGTGTAACTGAGGTTCTCTCAAATTACACACTTATGACAATGATCCTGCTGCATGTGCATCAGCAGTGAGGTATCATTGTGACATCACACAGGGCAGAAACCCCTGTCAGAGACATCACTTAAAGATAGACACCTGACCCTCTTCAGATACTGAATAGATCATTGTATCACTCTGCTTTCTCATCTCTTTCTGAAGGTGTTAACCACTACAAGCTCACCTGTCAACAATGATGTCTCAGAGCCCTCCTTATTGCACTGAGCATGAAGATCAACAGGCTTACTCAGTAGAGGTGAGTCTTCACTGTTGTCTGCAGCTGTAGATTTGAGCATTTAAATGTTGATGAACTATATACACTATGTCAGCATCCATACTGTATAACAGAAAGTACAACACTGTAAAGAATGTTGAGCTGTAAGCTGCAAGCTCTACAACACTCCCTTTATGAGGTGAAAACCTCTACAACAGGGACAGCACTATAAAGTTATTACACTACTCAACAAGCAGTAGAGA
Organism: Lapillicoccus sp.; assembly: GCA_965277795.1. GTDB lineage: Bacteria > Actinomycetota > Actinomycetes > Actinomycetales > Dermatophilaceae > Lapillicoccus. The sequence continues at coordinate 4,377,990 of OZ255840.1, read as the reverse complement.
AGCTGTAAGAGGTACAACAACATGTTGTAAGAGAGGCAGCAAAGAAGAAACATAAAGGAAGAGGCATTTTGAACCTACAGTAAACATGTTGATTTTGATGTTTATGTTATGAAGAACTTACTGCCAGGCACAATATCATCACAATTAAGTGAGGGCACATGATCAGTCTTACTCTAGTACAGTCTCAATGTGCTCACCCTACAACTCCAACTGTTATGATGTCATAATGAAGTTTACAAGCAGTCAGTTAGCTCTGAGGACAGCGCTATAGGAAGAGGAATGCTGTGTCAGGGCCACTATATATAGCAGTATGACAGTACAACAGTACAACAGTACATCACTATAGCTCACCTATATAATGACTCAGCAAGTAGCGCCTGAGCAATAAGTGAAAACTCTGCACGCAGAGGAAGAGACCTTCTTCCTCAGTGATCAGTGTTCTCCCCATCAAATAGAAGATGTATAACCACTGCATTGGCCCTATTGTGACTCTACTGCCTACGACACCCTGTTCAACACCTGTACGACAACCGTTGTACACCCAGCCTCTTACATCTGGATCTTCCCCACAATGACGTCTTCATTGAGCTTTGATTTCAGACCCGAAATGCGAAGCATCTTGACTTTGAACATGAGGTTCGCAATGTGTATACTTCAGAAAAGTGACATCAATCTATCACTGGAAAGGGAAATACTAGCTCATATATATATCAAGATTAATATCGCAGTAACTTTCTTTTTGTTGAATAGAACGATAGATAGAGGCAAAATAGATGTATTATTGCTATCTAGATATCGCTCGAATTGGTGATAATGAACGTGTAGAAGAAAGACAGTCTCGTAGACATCAGGGCGAGCTTAATACCCCCAAATTCGGCCTCCTCGGGGTTGCCCGCAGCAGGCATAAATGGCCGAGCAGGGGCGGGGCGGACGAACAATTCTCCGTATGCAACACTTTTGACGTAGTCGGAAAGAGAAACCGTCGCCAACTGACTCTCACTGGTGGAAGTATACACGTACATCTTCCCAAATCTTCCCGCCTTTAAGCTGGTGATTCTTTCTATCATATCGAATGTACTAATTCAGATATACCATATAGAAAAGACAAAGCCTAACCAGCACATCCGAGAGACCGAGACACTCTTGACATCAGGCAAGATCTCCGCATTGGCTCCGAGCTATGGTTGCACCATCACCATCGCACTGCGACATGGGACATTGACAATGCCGGGGAGATCATCCCCATGACACATCTTTGATCAATACACCGACGCTCCGAAGTACGAGGTTTGGATCGTTGGCTGTCTGTTCCGAGAGGTCAATGCATGGAGCGAGTTCTACGACCGGCAAATATCCCCCGAGTACCCCTTTTTTTTTTTTCTTTCCGGGGAGTACCCCTTTTTGACTGTATATCGCGGGAGTACCCCGCCCTTGCTATATCGGGGGAGTACCCCCCCCCCCCAATATTAGACCTCGCTGTCGCTGCCGCCAGTCCACGAAGCCTTATAGTAAGAGTATATCGGGGGAGTACCTCCCCCCAGATAAGACCCCGCTGTCGCTGCCGCTAGTCCACGAAGCCTGCGCTTTTAGTAAGAATATATCGGGGGAGTACCCCCCCTCCAGATTAGACCCCGCTATCGCTACTACTAGTCCATGAAGCCTGCACTCGATAAACTCCCATTTCCCCCAACACTTTTGTTTTCACTAAACCCACCTTCCTACCGTAAACCAAGCTTCCAGAACAACGTCAGTTGACAGTCACAATGTCTCTCCCAACTACCACAGCTGATGCAGTCTATGGGCCATTTTTTGGCCGTTAGACCGCACAGAGTGTGTTCTTTAGGGGGGGGGTACTCCCCCGATATACAGTCAAAAAGGGGTACTCCCCGGAAAGAAAAAAAAAAAGGGGGTACTCGGGGGATATTTGCCGGTTCTACGACAACACGTTTCAATCTACATCTCCTTCCCCATTCAATGCGTTGCATTATCGAATATGGACAATAGATAGAGGCCAAAAATATATTTGATCTAACTAAATATCGCACCAAATTGATATAATGAACGTAAGGAAGAAAGCAGAAACTAGGAGCTTCTCGCTAAGCCAGATTGTGAGGTGCTTACTCATGACGTGACTGCTTGACATACTTGCCCATGACGTGACTGCTTTTCTCGCAAGGACAAACCCCCAGAGAAATACGCCTGCTTCGGCGGCGAATCGGCGAAATTCAACAAGCATCAGCACTAGCACTCTCAGCCACAAAATACTCTCCCTCTTCCTTACCGCTCGTCTCCCCACCCGCCGGCTCATTCGTAGGAATGCCAGACTCGAGTTCAGTGCCGTTAGTCTCGAATTTGCTCTTCAAGGCTTTGACTGGACTATTGTTCATGCCGTTCGTGACTCTATTGACTTTCGGCTCTAGCTTTAGTCCATCCCCGTTCATACCCTTGTCGGAGCGGAAGTCGTTCGCAGGAGCCGTTCGCGGGATTTCGTTCTTGAGCTCCTTGGAATCATAGCCATTGGGCTTGACTTCGCCGTTTGTGGTGTCATTCCTAGAAGTACAAGCATCAACAGCGCCTTGATAGCCGAACATCAAATCACCCGCATGCACACTCTTGTCTCCGTTAACCGGCGCACTATCCGTCACCTTACCGGCCTTCGCCTCTGTTTTTACAGGCAGAAGGAATTGGCGGAAGTATCCATCAAGCTCGGTTGGTTGGTTAGGACAGGCACTCATTCCGACCCACAAATCCGGCCTCACAACTACCACAGCGCCCTTGGAATGGTCGATTCCCCATACATAATGCGCGTCTTCATCCGGTGGGCGATCATCAAAGACGACTGTTGCAGTTTCGCGTAATGTAGCGAGGCCTCGGTCAGCTAAGCGTTCTTCGATTTCGAAGGGGAGGCATTTGGTGATGAGGACAATGTTGAAGACTTCTTTCTTCTTGTACTCGGTATAGAAGCCATCTTCCAGTGCTGATGAGAAGGCTTTGAGTTGTTCGTTGACAGGGCCGCACAAGTTGGAACCAAAGACTAGGATATGGAACAGAGCGGATCCCTTCATCTTGTCGTACAGATATCCTGCTTCTCCACTGGAGAAACAGACCCTCGGATTAGGGCAGCGAACACCGTTCTCAACCGTAACAGCTCGCTTCTCTTGAACGGCGTTGAGCATGCCACCTCCATATGCGATATCCAACCCCAGCAAAAACGCACCGTACCTCAAATAAAAATCAGCTAGGAAAAGATGCTCCGGTAACTCCACGCCCGGCGGCAGAGGAACCCCCGACACCCTACCTCGCACTGATTTTTCAATAGCTTCATCTCCGAAGGAAGCGCCCTGGCGGTGGAGCTTGGGAACGACTTGGTCCCATCGGTTGCAGCAGTAGCGGAGGTAGGTGCCGGATATCTCTATGATGTCGGCGGCGTGGAGACGGCGCTCCAGATCGTAGGTTGGGAGAAGTCGGCGGATATCTGCGAGGCCGCGAGAGCAGAGTCCGAGTTTCCAGCCTAGATTTGAGGCGTCAAGGATCGACGCGTTAAGGCCGAAGCCGCCGAAGATGGAATGAACGTGGCTGTTTGCGATCAGTGTTCGAGCTTTGAGATAGGAGATGATAAGACTTACGCTGCATCGCCTGCTAGGTGAACGCGGAGGTCTGGGGAAGAGAATTGGCGGGCGACTCGTTCGCTTACTAGATACATTGGCTTGTTAGAAGGATCACTTTGACGAGGGGAGACGAGAAACATACCTTTCCATACAGCAAACCAGCTTAATGATGCTCCAAACGTGATTTTGTATGGAGCAAAGATACGATTTGCTTGTGCTAAAACTTCTTCTGGAGTAACTGAATGGACATCGACATTGCCACCTGCCTCCTGGAAGCTGGAGTCTTTGGCCTGTCTTGACTCATGGATGGCTCCATCCTTTGAGATGTCAAGTTGTGTGTATAGTCTGTAGCTGTAAGTATCTGTATTGCTAGAAGACCTGTAAGAGATCTGCGTGCCTGTTATATCCGTCTTCCCGAGGAATGATGAGACAGGCACCATGCTCAGTGCTAAAGACTCCGCTAGACAAAATCTGCGTTAGTATGTGCAGTCTATCTGGAACAGGAACCCTATGACTTACCCAAAAATCCAGGCATGAGGATAGTCAGACTCGAACTTGCAATCCATTATCCCCCAATAGATATCCGTACTAACACCATCGAATGGAATCCCCAGCTTATGCCTCACAGGACTAGCAGCCCCATCACAGCCTATAAGAAATTTAGCTCTGATCTCCTCCTCCTTCCCACCTTCACCAGCTTTGATAGTGGCTTTGACAGGATAGTTCTCTCCCTTCTCCTCAGGAGAAACCTCGTAGTCCAAAAGCTGCGTATTACGCTCAACGAACGTTTTATTTCTCACCAGGTCTCGAATAAAGATCCTCTCAAGCTGACCCTGGGTGATAACGTGCAATCCGCGATACCGAGAATCAGACTGATGAGTGCGACCGTGGAACAGTATTTTGCCATCTCTATAGATGGCGGTACGCTCAATGATAGGGCCTTCTTCGTGGACTTCGGGGGCGATGCCCCAGGAGGAGAGGATTTCCAGGTAGCGCGGGAGGATAGCGTCAGCGCGGCCGGCTAACAGGGGGGCTTTGCCTTTGTCTGAGAGTTGTTGGCTGAGGCTTAGGAAAGAAAAGGGCGGATGTACCAAGAATGCGGAAAGAGACGCCTTGGCGAGCCAGACTCAGGGCGATTTCGAGACCAGTTGGTCCAGCTATGTTGACAATTATTAGCCTGGTGTACTGCGCGTAGAACTCTACTCGATCCAACATACCTCCGATGATGAGAACGTCAACCTCCTTGGATGGCTTCCACCAGCTCGGCAGACCTTGGGGCGATTCTGTGCCATTATACAGGGTCGGCCATGTCCTCAATAGGTTGGTCCCTAAAGTATTATTGACGGTGGACGTCGGCAGCTCCTCAGAGGCTGGCGGCTCGTAATGCTCGCCCTTGGCGAGCTTCTCGAGGTCGTTCATCGTAGTAGGGGGGCCGGCAGGTTGTCTGAAGCCGTTCTTCCAGGTGTATGGTGGGATCAAGGTTGCCATTGTGAATAGTTTGTGTGTTCTTCACGTGTTTTCGTATAAGGATTCGATGATTCTCCGAATGGGAATGATGCAGTGAGGAAATCTTGGTATAGGGGAGGAGCCGTAGTTAAGGTTGAAAGCTCAGGGGAATCTGTTAGGGCACCAGCACCAGTCATCTTGCATGGCTCAATGGCTCAACATTCATCCGTCTCCAGCACATAGATCGGATACACCAACACCAACCTCTCTGTGGGAATCGTGGAACTTCATGTCACGTGATTGCGTATCAGCAGGTCAATACCGCGCTAACGTAATGACCTGAATGCCACATCCCAAACCCTAGCTGCGCAAAAGCCAGCAGGAACGGTTGATGGAGATGGACAACAAGATCCAAGCTATGTGGCGCCTATCTCATGCAGTCAGCATAGAGTTTTGCTTCGCTGTCTTTATTGGGAAAGCATTTCGCAGAAGATGGAGAACGCATATATTGTTCTAATGTAAAGGCTATCTAACGAGCAATATATAGCAAATAGATAGCAACAGGAGACGTAATGCAATTTCCCATTAGATGACGTGTCATGTTGCCGATTCGGTAGCTGACAAATAGGCAATCCCTGTCGTATACGTAGCTGGCGTCGTAGCCCATGTCGTAGCCTATATAGTGGCCTCGTATGGTAGACCCATGATGCCTGTACCAATAATCAACAGTCTTGCCTCAGAATCTACACCGTCTGTTATAGACCGTAATTCCTGTAAATCCTGTAAAAATGCTCGCCTAAGCTGGCTTCTGTAGTGCGTCAGCACGGATGTAGGGATTATGTCTGTACCCGTCGAGCGGGTCGGATCCAACTCGTGTTACTTGCTGTGCTGCGCTCACGATCACGGAAGCATGTCGTCGTGCCGTGTAGCTAGATATTCCTTACTTCGCCTCATGCAAGATATCGTACCAGCCTAAAAGTGCACTGTTCCACTGATCAGCGTCAAATCCTTCCGCTTGCGTGTTCTCTGATCAGCTATTATGAGAAAATTTACTCCGTGTCATTGGATTCATCCGCTCCTGATTCATAAGCTGAATCGTCAGCAGGCTAGGATAACGTCATATGATATCCTGGGCTTGGCAACTCCTCCGTGTTGCCCACAATCATCACTAGCTTGCTCAACCTTGAGCCTTCGTCAGATTCCCAATCTGAGAATCTATTCTCCAATTGAGCTTGAACAACGACTTACTGCGAAACGACCGTAGGCAATACTTTGATGCTTATGTTTTGGAACAACAACGAACGCCTCAATTGACACCAAGACGTTCAACTCGGTCAAACTTAATAGACCTTATCACTACGTTGTGTTTACGAAGCGAAGCACTCTTGCAGAACAAGATGTCTTCTTATGTCGTGGTGCTGTCGGCTGCTTTCAGTTTGATTACTGTAGCGTACTATGTGAATAGATGGTATGGACTCAGAGACTTTAAGGGACCATGGCTGGCCTCGTTCTCAGAGCTTTGGCTTGCAAGGACGGCTCTTTCGGGATCTTTCCACAACAGACTGATGGATGCAAATAAGAAATATGGTATACCCACAAGCGCTCACTGCTAAACCCAATGAAACAAAGCGCATCTGCTCAAATACTAATGCTCTAGTTGTTTAGGACCTCTCACACGAATTCAGCATGATATACTTTTGACCGATGATCCAGAAATTATTTCTCACATGAACGCTGCTCGAAGCAAGCACAAAAAGGCGGATTGGTACACATTCATGAGGTTCAATCCTTTCATCGACAACATTTTTTCCGAACGTGATCTACAAGCGCATGATCGTCTGAGAACAATTATGGCACCAGCAGTAAGCCTGAGACTCTCCAATTGTTATGCAAAATATCTAACTCGTAATCAGTATACTACGAAGCAGAATCATAAGCTTGAGCAGAAGATCACTAGGGGGATACAATCCTTGGTGCAATATATCGAAGATCGTCTTGGTGGTCCCGATCAATCATGCGTGCTGGACTTCAGTAAGGTCGCACAGTACTATACCCTTGACGTTATCACAGATATGGCTTTCGGTGAGCCGTTTGGGTACCTGGCCAAGGATGAGGATCTTCACGACTATCATGCAACGTTCGCAAAGCAAGCCCCTGTGATCTCAATAATCAATTCAATGCCGTCAGTAGGCCGATTCCTCAATCAAGACTGGGCCAAGAAGTTCTGGGCACCAACTACAAAAGACAAAAAAGGGGTCGGAAAGCTTATGGGGTAAGAGCTCCTCGAGTCTGAATATTGTAGAGACATAAGGCTAACGATTCGAGTAGTATGGCGGAGCAAACAGTCAAGGTACGACTTGATTCCGGCAAGCAGGTCGATGATATGCTGGGTTCATTCCTGAGCCACGGCATGTCTCCAAGACAGGCAGAGGCAGAGATTTTAACCCAATTGTGCGTTGATCTACCGAACTGTTGGTCCAAAGGTGATGCTGACAACTTTGAATGGCAGGTCTGCCGGGACGGATTCGAATTCAGCAGCTCTGCGTGGAATCTTCCTTCACATTATAACCAATCCCTTGGCGTATGCGAAGCTCAAGCTGGAGATTGACAACGGCGTTGCGAGCGGCAAGGTCTCATCACCGGTCACTGCTGGAGAAGCTACCGATCTCCCATACCTTGATGCGTGTGTTAGAGAGGGGATGCGCATCTGGCCACCTTTCGCAGGATTGAACATCAAGAAAGTGAATGACGAGGGCGAGGTGATAAAAGGACGCTTCGTTCCTGGAGGCACTGGTATTGCTGTTTCTTTCTGGGGCATTCAAAGGAACCCGGTCTTCGGGAATGACGTCACAGTGTTTCGTCCGGATCGTTGGGTTGAGGCCGACAAAGAGCAGCGAGCAAGGATGGACAAGGTCCATGACCTTATCTTTGGATATGGGCGATGGATCTGCTTAGGTAAGAGCATGGTGTCGATGGAAATTCGACAGACAATTGTCGAGGTAAGTGACGTTGGCATTACCTGCTTGAGCCAGGTCTTTGATCGCTAACATGCAGACAGCTGCTTCGCCGCTTTGACTTTTCGGTCACTAACCCGACCCGTCCATGGAGGACGACGAGTTATGTTTTCATGCTGATTGAAGACATGGAGGTGCGAGTCACGAAACGTCAAGATGTCTAAATTTGGGAGTTGATGATATCTTTGAAGATTGGTGGCTCAAAGACGATGCAGGCAACAGTGTTGAATTTCGCCGTTCGCAGTCGTAGCAGGCGTATTTCTTACAGGGGGTTTTACCGAGAGAAGCAGTCACGTTATGAGTAAGCGTCTCAATTGGGCTTAGTGAGGAACTCTCAATGGTCTATATTAACGTTTCTATGTCCTCGATTTCTCTTTCCGACCTTACGTTCATTACATCAATTCTGCACGATATTTTAGATAGCAATATACATTTTGGCCTCTATCTATTGTGCATATATATACAACAAACAGACGTTGAGCTAGACTTTAGCAAGGTGAATATAGATCGATATAGAGATTCTCAGAATTGTTGAATTTCGCCATTTGCCGTCGAAGTAGGTGTATTTCTTGTAGGGATTTTTAGCGAGAAAAGCAGTCACATCATGAGTAACGGCAAATATCCCCTGAGTACCCCCCTTTTATTTTTCTTTCCGGGGAGTACCCCTTTTTGACTGTATATCGCGGGAGTACCCCGCCCTTGCTATATCGGGGGAGTACCCCCCCCCCCCAATATTAGACCTCGCTGTCGCTGCCGCCAGTCCACGAAGCCTTATAGTAAGAGTATATCGGGGGAGTACCTCCCCCCAGATAAGACCCCGCTGTCGCTGCCGCTAGTCCACGAAGCCTGCGCTTTTAGTAAAAATATATCGGGGGAGTACCCCCCCTCCAGATTAGACCCCGCTATTGCTACTACTAGTCCATGAAGCCTGCACTCGATAAACTCCCATTTCCCCCAACACTTTTGTTTTCACTAAACCCACCTTCCTACCGTAAACCAAGCTTCCAGAACAACGTCAGTTGACAGTCACAATGTCTCTCCCAACTACCACAGCTGATGCAGTCTATGGGCCATTTTTTGGCCGTTAGACCGCACAGAGTGTGTTCTTTGGGGGGGGGATACTCCCCCGATATACAGTCAAAAAGGGGTACTCCCCGGAAAGAAAAAAAAAAAGGGGGTACTCGGGGGATATTTGCCGCATGAGTAAGCGTCTTAATTGAGCCTAGTGAGGAACTCCCAATGGTCTATGTCAATGCATCTATGCCCTCAAAGTCTGCTTCCTTCCTTACGTTCATTACATCAATTTGGTGCGATATTTAGATAGCAATATTACATTTTTGGCCTCTAAATTATCGTTCCATTCTCAACAAGAACTAGAGATGAAACCTGATATTCTTTAAAGTGTAGAATTCCAAGCTGAAATCTTCTATTGCTACGCGAGTAAACTAAATACTACTACACTAAGAGGGTAACGTGACTGCTTAATAAGCCATGGTTAAGCCCGATTCCTACGGAAGCCATTTGCTGTTGGAACCTATTTTAACGTGATGAAATTTCGTTTCAGTTTTCTGGCGTTGACAAGCCCGTACACGGCCGAGTTAGCAGGCGCTAACCCGCAGGGGCTTAGCGGGCGGGCGCTGGCCAATCCGAAGGAGCTTTTACTGGCATATACAGGTCAAGTTCTTCAGATGATTTTGAGTAAGGTAATGTAACGATCTCGCGTTCCTTCTTTGTAACTATCTCGCGTTCATTCTTTTTCAAATTCTCTATGCTAAGAGCACAAAGTTAGGTGCCAACCCGGCCCCGTTCACAGATCTCTCGTCCTAAAGAATAGACAATCTATTGAATCTAGTGCTGCCCCTTGATCTGTGGAGCACCTCCCATGGTCTTGGGATCATCTTGAGGATAGGATGCCCCTAATGCTCCCATCTCCTGTTTGACCAACTTGCCATTGACGAACAAAGGTTTGATGGGCAAGAGCACGTAAAAGATACGTCCAGGCTTATCTTTCAACAAATTTCGCCAAGTGTGTACAGTCGCCCGATTCACAGAAACATCTCCAGGCTTCATCACACGTTTCTCGCCACTATCCAGCTCTAGCTCGAACTCGCCCTCGATGACGCAGCCGTAGCCTATGGTCAGGGCACGATGGGCATTCGATTCTATGCCAGGGGCGAAATCGATCATTCGTACAAGAGAGCCGTCGGCTTCCATGAGTCCGGGCTATGCCTTGAGTCAACTGCCATTCACCTCAATGCCCAACATCAGTGGCGGAGTTACCTCGCGTGCACGTGCATACTTTACGTCTGCATCATCGTTCAGATCGACTGGCAAGCCTGACTGGTTATACAGGATGTTGCTGATGGCGCGGCCGTTTGCCATGACGGTGTGATGGGCGCCATTGTCGGGTTTGAGGAAGACGCCAGCACCCGATTCATCATGGGTGGTGATGTTGCGCTGAATATCTCGGAGGCCTGGAGCTGGCCATGTCGATAGTGGGCCCGGGGTTGCAAAGATGTCTGCCATGTTGAAAATATTTCCAGTGGATCTGAAGCCTCAAAACTGTGATGAAAAAAATAGGTCTGTCTCGATCAGTGAACGTTGGAAGAGTCGTTTATGAGACCAACTTCTGCTGTGGAATATTTACACGCTAAATGCTCAGCCTATATATGGGCTGGAGCAATGGATGCATGCCGCTCGGATGGATTGTTCGACCGAATGACATCGCCGATCAGACTGGACGCCCAAAGCAGTTATGATCTAAGACTCGATCCACGAGCTCAAATGTATGGAACTGTCCGTAGGTCGGGACCTTATCGGTATCCACATGGCTTTGCTGTGGCAAGATGACGCCTCTCCGGTTGATCCTTGCGTCAGCTCCGCTTGCGCCTGCCCATCTAGCTGCCCCTGATCGCTGTGAAGAGTAGAGAGCTGACATGCTTTGGAACGGGTGCTTCTGAATGATGTCAGCACCACCTATGCTAACTATACATTGCCTAGATAATAACAAGCTGAGTAGGATTGTATATTTCCTGAAATCTAAAAAGCCCCGAAACGAAATTCTGTATTCGTCAGCGGCCGCGGGTAATTCCTGACAGTACATCATTCTTGCCTAACAGTCTGGTATTGGTTTGACATGGCTAATTTTGCGATATTGGTCATTCTCGACAAGATGAATGCAGCATTTGGAGTCTATTGCTTCTCTGATTTTGATTGCGTTTTATCATCAAGTTTGCATTTGAAGGGTGGTTCCACCGTCGATGATCCAACCAGCACCAGTCACATAGGATCCCCCTCTTCCACATAAAAAGATGACTACATCTGATACCTCCTCCTGCTGTGCTATCCTCCCCATTGGTACGGCCTTCTCCACCATTTCCTTGAGAGGTGGACTCCCCTCAAAAGCCGCGTCCATCATCGGTGTTTTCACCCATGATGGACAAACTGCGTTAACTCGAATGCCGTAAGGAGCGTTGTCAAGTGCTACAAATCAAGCGAAAGGTTAGCTGCCTCGACTCCGTCTTGTGATCCCAAGGCGAGGTTCGGAGACACGACTTACCTGCGTTCTTCGTGATCCCCATAACAGCGTGTTTCGCCGCCGTGTATTGGACAATTCCTGGGGTAGGCACATAGGAATTACAGGATCCGATGTTGACAATGACACCGCGACCTAAATCACGAGGACCTGCACGACCTTGCACGATTCGTGGTGACTGTTTTTTCATCGCGCGACTCACGAATTTTGCGAAGAGCAATGTTCCTTTAACATTAACGTTGAAGAACGCCTCAAACTCAGGCACATTGGTCTCTGCGATTTCATTTGGAGCCTTTACCCCGATCTGCTTCTGATAAGCGGTACACATGTTTAGGCAAAGCTTGAAAGCTTACCCCAGCGCTGTTGACAGCATAATCAATCTGACCAAACTCCTGGACGGCTCGTTCGACCATGAGTTCCATATCATCTTCTCGGGAAACATCAAGAGCTAATGCTAAAGCTCGATAAGAAGAATGTTTCGCCAAGCTTTGGCTCTCGCTCGCTGCTCTTTCTGCGCTGCCACTATCGATGTCAGAGAATATAACGCCTGCAGCGCCAGAAGCCGCAAAGGCGAAGCCACATTCACGGCCAATTCCACTGCCTAATATATCATGTTATCAGCATGAAGGATCAACCATCCGAATACAAGGTGTTTGACCTGCGCCAGTGATAATAGCGAAGCCATCAAGACCTTGCTCCATCCTTGTTGATGCAAAAATTTCGAGTGGTTCAATTGTAGGAGTGGTCGGACGGTTTCTTGCTCAAAACAAGTGGAAAATACTAGAAGGACTATAGTAAGATAGCAATAGATTACCGTACTGTCTCAATGAAAATGAAATGTTGAAAACAAATTCTGGACGGTCAAGTGATAATAGATACGAGAAATCAAGAGTAGTGGAGCTTGACGCCCTGTTAGACTTGCTCCATATCTGATACCTTGAGTCACAGCGCTAACCGCTGCTGCAAGCGATCGAGATTCCCAAGCATCTCCAGATTTGCACACGGCACGTTCCTATCTCGTGGCTAAGGTGCGTGTACGGAGCCTAACTCCACAAGTCATGACTCGCGCCTTGATATGCAGGTGGGCTGCCGGGGGGTTGCAGGTATAGCAGAGATAGAGCAGAGGCGTGAACTCCCCGGCCGTGCGGCGCGGCCGTGCGGCGGGGGCGGCGGTGGGGACGGCGGTGAGAGCGACAGCGAGACAGCTCGCCTTCAGTTGGTGGAGGGTGAGGGATGATGTCGTGAGCGGTAGGATTCATGCGTGTAACAGATGCATGCAGTCACACATGCGGAGGCGAGAGTCATCATTTACGAGGTACGGCTCTAAAAGGTACGTGCACATTGCTTCCAACCCGGAAAACTGCGTGGAGTTGCAGCTCCCCTAGCGATCCTTGCAGTTTCGTTAGTGCTAAGCTTCTTCTAATGGCTGAGCTGCATAAGGTAACTACCGTAACCTCCTTCTGCGGGTACTTACATGAATTATTTGAGATATTCTTCCTGAAGGACCTTGTGAAATCCATTCTGAAGGACCCTGTGACCTTCCTGAAGGACCTTGTGAAATCCTCCCACGGGGGGTTTTTACGGATATGGCCCAAGGGGATGGAACTGGGACATGCACATGGCACATCCACTCGCCTGGAACGTCATCCATGTCACCCAAGTCTTACAGGCGGTGAAGTACCATTAAAGACCTGACTCTGATCAGCAGCGTTAGATGCTCTTCATGAAACCGATCTAGGAAATGGTCCGCCGAAGAAGTCGCCTCGACATCGATTTCGAGTTCTACGGCTGATCCGCCTGATCCACCTTGCTAAACTCCCTAGCTCCCTAAGCCGGGACCTTACGAAGAGATTCGAAGCCTGGATGTGGTGAGCGCTAGAAATATTACGACGCGTGGCTCAAAGTCTCCTATGATCAGCTAGACCTAGCCCTGCAATGAATTTTGGTTGCACAAGGTGATCTACAGCCACGCGCTTGCTGCAAGCCAGGCTTCCCTGTTCTCCAGACGTGTTTGTACGAGCCCCACCGAGTAAGCTGCACCGGATCTACCTCCGTTTACCGAGATGGGGGATAAGCTTAAGCTGATAGCTGCTGAGTGAGCTGGCTTTAAAGGATCTTATACTGGTAGCTTGGCTTGCAGGAGTCGCGTGGGAGCGTAAAAGGCTTTGCCACTCCTGTAACTTATACTTGTTTCATTAGGGTCTATCGCCATCACCTCGTGAATGAAAAGCGGTCTGAGACAACAACATCTTGGATTCAAAGTGGGGACCCTATCTTGCCGAATCCATCAGTTGGGTTTCGACGTCAGCTCTCTTGCGCAATGTCTGCTAAATTGATCACTTCTGTCAAGCGAGCACTCCCGAGTGGATTTCGCAGGATTTCTGCATAAGAAATTGATGCGGACGCTGTACCTAAATACCTATCAAATGAAAACCGTCGAACTTCCAGGACGTTACACTGTCTCACTTGATAAGGATTCAGCTACATGAGCAAAAGGGCATATCTACACAGCAAAGCTCCCGATCATTGACGCATTACTACGACGCGAATTCGCTAGCGGTAAACATTCCAATTTCGCTGATCCGAGGGGTCTCCTTGCTAGCTTTCATATACACAAGCATAGTAGCCACCTTGAACGTCAACGTGGGAATGTGGCTGCAGCTTGAGTACTACTGCAAGCTTTGTGTCAAATCCTGCCCTGTTGTGAACTTGCAAACCTGTTTTTCTCTACTAAATTGCATGGCCTGACTCGCCTGCAGCGGCCGGGCCCAGAGTGGTAAAGATAAATCTGTTTTATTGCAATGACCTGACCTGCCCGCAGTGACTGAGCTCATGAGATTAAAGGACAAATCTGGATTTACTTTAATTCTTATACCCAATTGCAATGACCTGATCTGCCTGTAGCCGCTGACCCTGAGGAATTGAAGAGACCTTGACAGTCATGTTGACACATAAATGAATACTGAACACTGTAGGCAACACGCTGAGCAAAGTGTGTTCTACTGGAAAAACAGAAGTGCAGTTACATGAAAGCCCTTTTTCACCGGTGCGCAGGAGCCAGTCGCTTAAGTCTTGGTGGGCTGCTGTGTAATAGGTACTACCTTATTATTGGGTATCGGCAGCCAGCGGTGGGGTAGTCGGGCCGGCCGGGCGCTTCTGTATAAGTGGCGGAGCTTCAATCTCAACGACAACGATACTTTCATCACAGCTAAGGGAGCGATGCCATCTATAAAAACGGCTATGTTTCACTTTCAATGCTAGCTGTAAAAGGCCGCGCTTGTAAAGTTGTTCTCCGTGCCTCTGCTATCCACAAAGCAGGTCAGGATGATGTCTTGCCATTGGCAACTATCTTGGGCGAGCCCCCACCATTTTTCACCGCAGCAGCGAGAGCCTTCAGGTTGAACATACGATAGAAGAGAAAGTCCCAGAAGGTGTGAGGGAGAAACGTGCTCACTGCCCAGATCATTCCGGTCTGCTTGCCGTACCAGAACCTTGACTTTGGCGACGACTTGGTGATCTCGGCCACAACGCCAGCGGCATACTGATCCGGGGTCATCGTATCTGCAAGAGTTCAGTCACTAGTCTGATTGAATACTGGTTTGGGTGTTTACCTGGCGTTCGTCGGACATGGGCTTCGAAAGCGTCCGACATGGGAGCATAAACAGAGTCTAATCAAATGAGCAGCGTCGAATATCAAGTTATTGAGACACTTGCCTTCAGGCAGTCTTCGAAAATTGTCGTTCTTCAGAATGTTTGTGCCAACTTCACCAGAAATCACATTCACGACATTGACACTAATTGCCCCTTTAGCAGGCTTAATCTGACAGCAAGGAGAGGAATTACCCAAGTGGCAGCATCTCTACCCGAAGAGTGGCTCCCCAATGCACCAAAGCAGCTTTGCTGCCATTGTACGCTGAACCGTACACGTAAGGCGTAATGCCCCCAATTGAACCAATGTTAACGATGGTGCCTTTTGCTGCGATGATCATTTTGTGAAAATGATGCACCATCCGCATTGGACCAAATACATTGACTCCGTACATTTTTTCCACAATTTTGACATCAGTGTCGACAGCCGGCATCGTGTAGGCGATTCCTCTGAGCACGGGGAACGTCAAGATATCGACTACAGTATTTGTGACAATCAATGAATGGAGAGCACTCACGCGTTATTGATCAAGAGGTCAAGCTTGCCATTTGTGATTGACTCAGTAAGGTTTTTGAGCTCTAGCACACTCCCCTCCTTTGTTACGTCGGTGCGAGCAACCGTGATACCCTCGGCTACAAGGTGGTCCTCTGTTTCATGAGGCAGGAGGGTTGAAATGACCGAGTATCCTGATGATTCAAGCGTTAATGTTATAACTGCCAGACGGTGCTTAGAGTGAGATCATCAGAAAGGCGTGACATGAGGGGGCGTGAGTTATCTGGAGAACAGACCCTTCTCTATTAGCCGGCTAGTCAGAGCATGGCCAATGCCTCCATTCCCACAACTTCACCAAAGATCGAGTCAACATGGAATCTTTGAGCCGAGATATCACATAGCCTTACCCAGTAATGAGAGCAAATCTTTCAGTCAACATAGTGCACGAATCGTCTGGAGTGAAGAATGTCAGATTGTCAAAGGATAATCCAATATTGCACAGACAGAATGGTAATGACTACAACAGAGTGGGAGGAGTAAATTCATAGATCTTGGTATCCCAAAAATACCAATTTTACAAAGGATTGCTGGCGCAGGAAACGATGAGAGAATCACGGTGAACCTTCATTCCAAGAGGGCTAACGGAATAGGCAAAGGACTATAAGCTGAATCAGCTACTCAGGTCTGATCAGATATTGACGCGAGATGAGATAAGCACTACCACGGATCCTGTTGGATTGTTCGTCGTCGCTGTTGCCAATACGAGGCTTGGCAAGCAAGGGGGGTAGTAGGCCTAACATGCAGTCACACCATAGGCCTAATGAGCATGTAGAACATGCTGGAGAGCTTGTGTTTACGTCTATAGTAGCCTCCTATGGTGCTCAAGGACTGGTTTCTTCTTTACGTTTATTTTAGTCAATTTAGGAGCGATATTTAGTTAGCTATCAATACATTTAGTTGGCCTCTAAATAGCTATTCTATTCAATAGATCCGAATTCTAGGTAAAGCGTTGACACATTCATAGTCTTCATTCAATTGACAAGGCTGGCAAGGGCCTGGGAAGTCGCTCCTGACGCAGCTCCAGTCTTATCTTAAACGTTTCCTGCTTTACAGCTGAGTGTGGGTTACATACATGAGAACTCCAATGCCAGGCCACCGCGTGAAAATGTTTCGAGAAGTTGGAAAATCTCCTACATGTTACCTAATTCATACTAAATTAGCACCACTCAGACGGCTAAAAGTCACGCGCGTCAGGCCAGGCCGTATTGTCAGATCAACAAGCGGCACATTTCATACTCGCACCATTGTGTTACCCCAGACACGCATGGCCTGATTGTTGGCTAATGTCAAACAATGCCGCTGACTCGCCTATACATGTGTCCGGCCATTGAGGCGGATCTCCACCAGTGTCAGAAGGAAGAGATGACGGTGAAGAACCAAAGCGATAAGCAATGATGGCAATGGCTGCCCGCAGAGATTGTAACAAAGGTGATAATGATCATGATCCACGCATCTCCAACAGTATCTATACCTCAGTTCCCTCCGATTGACTTGATACAACCAAATTCTTGATCTTCTTTGATACTCATATACTTCTTATTACCACATTCCTTACCTTAACGCCATACTATACCGTCATTCATCATGTCTCCACATGCTCTTGCCAACATGGTTGACTTTGACAGTGGGTCAGAGCCTCAACTGGTCAACGGCAAGAACACTGGCTGGAGCTCTTCATCATCCAAAAATAGCACGGCAACGGAAACCTCAGACATTGCCAGCGAGCCCATTGCTATTGTGGGAATGGGTAATATCAATGCCTTTTCCATCTGTTGAGCTCGGTGCTGACCGCTAGCACAGGATGTCGTCTTCCTGGAGAAGTAAGATCTGCATCAGACCTCTGGGATATTCTATCACAACAACGATCGGGCCAAGGCGAAGTTCCCCCTACACGATGGAACATTGACAGTTTCTACCATCCAAATGGAAACGACAAAGCAGGCAGCATGAATATGCGAGGCGGATATTTCATTAATGAAGACCTGCGAAATTTTGAGAACGACTTCTTTGGGATCAACAATCTCGAGGCTACATTCATGGACCCTCAGCAGCGAAAGCTGCTTGAGGTCGTCTTTGAGTGCCTTGAAAGCGCTGGCGTTACACTTGAAGACGTCTCGGGTGCCAATGTCGGAACATATGTTGGCAATTTCACTACCGACTTCTGGATGATGCAGGCACGAGACCCAGAATACTGGAATCGGTACAACGCTACTGGTATGGGTACGACCATCTTGGCCAACCGAATCAGTCATATCTTTAACCTCAAAGGACCAAGGTAAGTTAGCTTGCGACAGTGTCCAAAACTCCATCTGATCTGAACGAAGTTTCGTCCTCGACACGGCTTGCTCATCGTCACTATACGGCCTGCACTTAGCATGTGCTGCCCTCGATGCTGGGGAATGCGATTCGGCGATAGTGGCTGCAGCAAACTTGATCCAGTCACCCGAACACCACATCGGCACCATGAAGGCTGGTGTTCTTTCAGCAACTGGGACGTGTCATACATTCGACGCTTCTGCGGACGGATACGGACGAGCCGATGGAGTCGGCGCTCTTTACCTAAAGAAGCTAAGCAAGGCTATTGCTGATGGCGATCCAATCCGCTCGGTTGTTCGGGGAACAGCTGTCAACAGGTGAGTTCACTCGATAATAATACCTGGGCCTCGTGTTGTTAACAGAGTTACAGCAATGGTCGAACACAAGGCATCACGCTCCCAAGTGCAGACGGCCAAGAGGCTGTCATTCGCAAGGCGTATCAGAAAGCGGGGTTGACTGATAAGCTCAGCCACACCGGTTACGTCGAGTGCCATGGCACAGGAACTCCAGTCGGTGATCCCATTGAAATTGAAGCCGTTTCGCGTGCGTTCCGTTCAGATAAGTCTGAGGCTCAACCACCCCTCCTTGTCGGCTCGGTAAGAAGCTGGCTCATGTCTCACGGCTCACGCTAACGCGTTAACAGGTCAAGACGAATTTGGGCCACAGCGAGGCCGCTAGTGGGATCGCGAGCATCATCAAAGCAACTCTTGCCCTGGAGAAAGGTTCCGTACCTGCTTCAATTGGTGTCAAGAAGATCAATCCGAAGATCAAGCTGGACGAATGGGCCATCCAGATTGCCACTCAACAAACCGAGTTCCCCAAAAGTTCAGCTGTTACCCCCGGCGGTTCTCCGACTAGGCGTTTAGGTATCAACTCCTTTGGCTATGGCGGCGCAAACAGCCAGTAAGTCATCCTCTCTCCAATATCTAATCAGGGCTATCCTGACACGCTTTCGCTTAGTGCAATCCTCGACTCAACTGAAGGCTATGTTCCCAGATCATCTGGCGAGTCATCAGAGATTCTGTCAATGGCTCGATCCAAATTCATCATCCCCCTATCTGCGACCTCCACAGACGCTCTGGACAGGCAAGCTCAGAATCTCGCTGCGTTCGATCTAGATCGGATAACTGTCGTTGATCTTGCTCACACTTTAGGGACAAGGCGATCGAAGTTGACGCAGCGAGGCTTTGCCTTGGTCGGACAGAAGACCATGAAAGAAGACCTTCTTCCGGCACAGATTAAGAAAACAGGCATGGGCAATTTCTCGAAGCTGCCTATCGCATTCGTTTTCACTGGCCAAGGCGCTCAATGGCCACAGATGGGTAAAGAGCTTATCGAAGAGTTCCCATCATTCCGTCGTTCTATTCAGGATCTTGATGCAGTATTGCAAAAGCTGCCCGAAGAGCCTTCTTGGACCTTGCAGCAAGCTATACTGGACCCTAAAGAGACGAGCCAGATCGTGCACGTGACTCGATCACAGCCAGTTTGCACAGCCATCCAGGTTGCTTACGTCCAATTGCTTGCGAAATGGGGCATCAACCCAGTCGGTGTCATTGGACACTCTTCTGGCGAAATTGGTGCTGCTTACGCTGCAGGGCGGCTGACAGCTCCTCAAGCCATTGTGGTCGCGTACTATCGCGGCTGTTGCGTTGGAAAGAGTAAGAACCCCACGGCGGGTGGCATGATGGCCGCAGGTCTGAGCAAAGAAGCTGGAGACGCCGAGATCGAGAAGCTCGGACTCAACGGCGTTATCAGAGTGGCTTGCGTCAACAGCCCCGAGTCCGTCACTATCAGCGGTGACGCCAGTGGAATTGAGAAAATGCTAGCTGAGTTGCAGGCTCGTGGCGTCTTTGCGAGGAAGCTCAATACCGATGGCCGCGCCTATCACTCGCATCACATGTCGCTGATTGGAGAGGAGTACCAAGATCTGCTTGAGAGGAGCCTTCCCACTCTACCTACAGCCAAGCTGAATGAGGATGTCAGATGGGTATCATCGGTGTACGCGGAAGAAGTGACAGGCAAGGTCCTCGCTTCGTACTGGCGGAAGAACCTCGAATCCCCCGTCCTCTTCAGCGATGCCGTAGAAGGCCTCATCAAAGATCAGAAGCTTCACTTGGTCGAGCTTGGCCCCCACTCTACTTTGGAGATGCCTATCAAGCAGACACGTACCAAGATGGGACTCTCAGACTCTGATGTCCATTACTCAGCTGCTCTTTCGAGGGGCAAGAACGCTGTTGACTGCGCGTTGAACCTAATGGGCAGTCTGTATCTTCATGGCCATGATGTGGACTTTGCGAAAGTAAACTATGTCGAGACAACGTCTCGTTCAAACACCTTCTCGGGATCACAAGGCAAAGTGCTCATTGACCTTCCACCTTACTCCTGGACCTACGACAGCCTCCTATGGAGTGAGAGCCGAGCAAGCGAGGAGTTCCGCCACAGAAGACATAAACATCATGACCTATTAGGGTCCCAGAGCCTTGGGGCAGATGGTTTCACAACGCAGTGGCGAAACATTTTAAAGGCCAAGGACATTCCTTGGGTCGAAGGTCACAAGCTAAGCCAAGACGTGGTATTCCCAGGTGCCGGCTACCTTGCAATGGCAATCGAAGCCATCTGCCAAGCCACCGGCAAGACTAAGGCTGACGATCCTACATTCACTCTTCGAGACGTTAGCATCTCTAAAGCCCTCCAATTGTCGACGGATGCCAACAATGAAGGTGTGGAGGTATTTACTTCACTGACGCCATCCAAAGTGACCGGCACAATGTACTCCAAGTCTTGGTACGACTTTGCAGTCATCAGATATGAAGATGGGAAGTCAATTATCCACGCACAAGGCTCGGTCAGTATCGAGGAAGATGGTAAGCTTGAGGCCAAACACGCTTCCGGAAAACTTGACTTGGAACCGTTGGCGACAAGAAATTGGTATGATCACTTTCAGAAAGTTGGCTTGAATTTTGGAGAGACTTTCCAAAGTATGAAGAAGATCGAGACGCACCGAAAGAAGCAGGTAATGCACTGCCGCTCTGAGGTCCCTTATCTTCGAGGCGGTGGAAAGGGCAAAGCGAGTCAATCTGATTATATCATACATCCAATCACCATTGACACCATGTTCCAGTCAGCCATCATCGCCAGCTCCGCGGGTATCATGAAGGATCTCACCTGCAAGGTCCCTACTATGATCGAGTCTGCACGCTTCAAGGCACCAAAATCTAATGATGAGGGTCAAGTATGGACCGTCGATGCCGTCTCCCAGCCGATCGGATTCTCCGCCATTTTGATTGGTGGTGAAATTCACGATGGCAAGGGCCAAGTCTGCGCACAGGTTGAGAACGTCAGCCTTGTCACTTTCCAAGGTGCGAGCCAAGAGCTTGTCGAAGATGAACGTCATCCGATGCTTCGGGTCACCTGGAAGCCGGATGTTTCCAAGCTGCAGCCCTCCAATATCGAGCACTTCTGCTCTTACATTAACACTACCGCCGCCGCCAATGAGGCCAACTTTCCAGAACCAAGTGTGCGAAAGCTTGCGGTCATTGTCGATCTGCTTGCTCACAAGGACCCGCGAGTAAGCATCCTAGAGCTTGGCCAGCCATTCACTCCCATCACCAAGTATCTATTAGGGATGCTTGGAGCTGACAGTGCGTTCAAGCGATTCGGAGCTTACTCTCGGGGCTATGTCTCCGACAAAGACGAGCTAATGATTCAAGATGAGACATCTCCAGAGTCTATGAGCGAGACGCTCGATAAGGCTAAGGTGGCTAGCGATAAGACATACGATTTAATTATCCTCAATGCTCAAGGGGCCGAGCAGTATGGCATCAACGGCATGCAGTCGCTGAAAAATATGGTCTCCCAAGGTGGCGCTATGCTAGCTCTCATGCCAGCAGAGGCAGTCGTGACGACAGAAGCCGCTGACTTTCCTGTGGTGACCCTGCCGCTGGAAGGATCCCCTGTGAAGATTGCCCTTGGAAAGCACGTTGAGGAAGCCCAAAAGAAGCTCAAGCAGCGTGACATCATGCTCGTGGAGCGCGAGGGCAATGAATCCTTCAATGACATTCTGGTGCCAACATTATCGAAGCACCTCAGTCAGGAAATCGAGAGAATCTACTTACACAAGCTCTTACCGGAAACCATCAAGCCTAAGGCTACCGTCGTAACCACCATCGAGCTTAACCATGCAATCCTCGCAGGCTTGACAGACGCTGAGTCAATCAACGTCAAAGCCATGACCGACAAGGCCACCAATCTCATCTGGCTCACAGGCGGAGATAATATGAACGGTGGCAAGCCCAACATGTCTCTTGTTTCTGGTCTATCTCGCGCCTTGATGCTCGAACAACCATCTCTGCGCTTCTTCACTATCGACATCGACAAGCAAGATGTCGACGTCGATATCTCTGTCCGCAACATTGTCGCCATTGTTGAGGAAGCCCACACCATCGATGTCCCAGACTTCGAGAGTGTTCAGCACCAGGGTCTTCTGCATACCAGCCGCTTCGTCCCGGAGGAGAACATGAATGCAACCTTCCGCCAAAAGCAAACCGATCAGCCTGTGTCCAAGCCTCTTGGGGAATCGAAACCATCGCATCTGACTATTAGAAGCGTTGGACAATTTGATACCTTATCGTTCAAGCAGACGGCTGCCAGCTCAGCGAATCTGATGCAGGGCTATGTTGAGGTAGAGATCAAGTCCATTGGGCTAAATCCTAAAGACATCTCCGTCTTCAGCGGCAAGCTCGAGAGCAAAGGCACCGCCAGCTCTTCCGAGTGCGCTGGTGTTGTTACTAAGGTGGGCGACAAAGTTACATCACTCAAAGCAGGCGACCGAGTTGTTGTGATGGCTCCAGGTCATTTCGCCATCGTTGAAGCCTTCCCTGAATGGACTTGCGAGAAGCTCCAAGACGACGAGGATTTCACTGTCGCCTCGATCATTCCTACAGCGTTCTCTACGGCTTTGTATGCCTTGAGCGATCGTGCCAAGGTCCATAAGGGCGAAACGGTTCTAATCCACAATGGTGCAAGTGATGTCGGTACTGCTGCCATTCAGATTGCTCAATGCAAGGGCGCTGAAGTCTTCGCTACTGTGGAAAGTCGGGAAGAGCACGAGTTCCTAGTCAAGAACTACAATGTCTATGAGAAGAACATCTTCAGCTCTCGCGACTCGTCTTTCCGGGAGCATATACTTGCCGTCACCGATAGAAAGGGCGTCGATGTTGTCCTCAATACTCTGACTGGCGAGCTCTTCCACGAGAGTGCGAAGTGCTGTGCTAAACTCGGCACTTTCGTCGACATCAGCAGGCGAGATCTCACCGAGGCTGTTAAGATGGATACGCATACTTTGCCGCGAAACGCAACCTTTACATCGTTTGATCTGGGTGACCTGTACGATGATTGCGACAGAGGGCTGCAGAGTATATGGCAGGGGTAAGGACATTACTGGCTCTAAGCTCTTGTGTATTTAGACTGATATCCTTCAGACTGCTCAAGGACGTGATGACTCTGCACCGTGGCGGTAAGATTCGAGCTTTCACTCCCCTGAAATTCGATGCCTCGGAGGTGAGCGATGCCTTCAAGATGGCTTCCGCCAAAGGTCGCGCTACCAAGGTTGCCGTCTCTTTCGAGGACGATGACTCTCTGATCAAGGTCCGTACCTTCCCACCGTACCAACACTTACCATTAGTTAACACTCCGCAGGTCCTCCCTCTCAAATACGACACCACCCTCTCCTCTTCCAAGACCTACCTCATGATCGGCTGCCTTGGCGGCCTTGGCCGCAGCATGTCTAAATGGATGATCACTCGCGGCGCCCGTAAATTCGTCTTCTTAGGCCGCTCCGGCACCGACAAAACCCCCGCCCGCAAGCTCGTCGAAAATCTTGAAGCATCGGGTGCCAGTGTCCAAGTCGTACGCGGAGACGTAGGTCAGTACGCCGACGTACAGAAATGCGTTGATGTCATCGACGGCGAGATCGGTGGTGTCATTCAAGCGGCTATGGGGCTTAATGAGGCGCTGTGGACGAGCATGAGTAACGAATCCTGGCATACGGGCATTGATCCCAAGCTCGTTGGAACCTGGAACCTCCACCATGCTATCGCCCCCAAAGCAGCGAACCTAGATTTCTTCCTCATGACCTCCTCCATCTCCGGCTCCGTCGGCACTGCAACAGAGAGCAACTACTGCGCCGCCAACTACTTCCTCGACGTCTTCGCCCGCCATCGCCGCGCTCACAACCTCCCCGCCACAAGCGTAGGTCTGGGCATGATCTCCGAAGTCGGCTATCTCCACGAGAACCCAGAGATCGAAGCCCTTCTCCTCCGCAAAGGCATCCAAGCCATCAACGAAGACGAATTACTCCAAATAATCGACTGTGCGCTTTCCCAACCTGGCAGCACGGATTCAATCCCAAGCGCAGATCCCCTCTCCGCCGCTCATATCCTGACCGGTCTTGAGCCCCACGGCATCAAAAAGATGCGCGCACAAGGCTTCGATGGCACAAACCCCACCTTTAACGACCCCCGCGCTGCTCTCCTCGCTTCCTCCCTCGACGGCGAAGGTGATTCCGCCCTCAAATCGAACTCCGGCTTCCCCCCCGAACTCGCAGCCGCGTTGGACGCCAACGAGGGCGGCGATTCCGATTCCTCCATCCTCTCCACCATTGTCGGCCTCATCTCGAAACGTTTCTCGAACTTGGTCCTCATGCCCGTAGAGAAGATTGATAGCCAGAAACCGCTCGTGAAGTTTGGTATGGATTCTATGCTCGCGGCTGAGTTCCGCACGTGGTTCTATCAGGCTTTTAGAGTTGATGTGCCGTTCCTTACTTTGCTCAGTGAGCAAGTCACGCTTGGGAGTCTTGGGGAGCTGGTGGAGAAAGATGTGCGGGAGGCGCAGGAGGGGTGAGTGATTGGTTTGTGGAATGGTGGGTTGGAGTATGTCTGTGGTATGGTTTCTGTTCCCTTTGTGTGGGTGCTTCTGAATGATCTTGATGATTATGATAAAGCCGGATTAGCTATGGTTTTTTTTTTTACCAGATGATAGGTATGATTTTTCTTAGATGTGTGATAGATTTCTTTGTATAGATCTAGATCTCATTTAATAGAATTAGATTTAAAGGGAACTCGGCTCCTCATGCATTTTGGGCTTGCACATTGCTACCGCTGGGGTTGCTATCTAAGCAGAGAGGACTGTCCGGCATGTTTGCCACTAAATGAGAGCGGCGGGCATCAAGCGCGGAGTCAGTAAGTCTTTCAGTCTCTGCTCTATCTCAGATCTCACAAGCTGACCAGGTCAATCAAAAAGGCAGGCAGAGGCTCAACATGTCTATGGTGTTTGGTGCACCCGCCAATTCTGCAATTCTCCCGTCAATAGCAGCCACAAATACGTCTATCTAATTATCCAGTGGACATATTGTTACGTTCTAATCGATCCTCCTCATGTCCCATAAAGAGATTGTCCGCATACATAAATCAACCCACCCATCTCAGTCACTTTCAGTACTCAAACTTTTCCCCTACAATCTCCTCGCTCAATTTCCACAACTTTGCCGCGTTCTCCTTGTCGAGAGCGTAAGGCTCAGCTTGATCGGTAGCGACTTTGCAGTGCACGAGGTAGGCGCCATTTTGATCTAAACGCAGCCATCAATGCCGTCTCCAACAGTGGAGGCTGGTGTACGATGGGAGGAACTTACCAGCGATACTAGGATCAAAAGCCGCAGCGACCGTCGTAGCTGCACCTTCAGGCAGAGTCTTCCAGCCGAGTTTCGGATCCTGGATGATGTTGCCATGTTCGTCCATCCAGCCTGGAAGAGGAGGTGCCAACAATCAGTAAGAGGTTGAAAAATCCCTCAATACTTGCTGAAGAGAGCTTACCAGCAGCCATCAACTCCTCCAACGGAATCGACTGCGCGATGTTCGTCTTGATCCGCCCTGGGTAAAGACTATACGACAGCAGCCCCTTCGGGCCCAATTTCTCAGCCAAAGAGACGGAGAACAGCATATTTGCTGTTTTTGTCTGGCCGTACGCGGCCCACTTGTCGTAGGCTTCACCGTCCTGCCACCCCCTCGGTGTCAATCCTAATGTATAGGTACAAAGCATTGAAGAGGACATGTAGATACATACCTCGAAATTATAATCCTTGAATCGGAACGGCGAACGCTTATGCCCCGAACTACTCACGTTAATAATCCTCGCTCCCTTCCCCGCAGCTAGAAGTTTCGGCATAATCAAATTCGTAAACAGAAAATGTCCGATGTGGTTCGTGCCCAGCTGACTCTCCAACCCATCTACAGTCCTCGCATACGGCACTGCCATTATGGCAGCATTGTTAATGAGCCGGTCAATTGGCTCTGCGTAAGCATTGACTTCCTTGCTAGCGGCGCGGACTTGCTTCTGCGAGCTGAGATCGAGCTCGAGGAGACGGGTGTTGACGCTCGGAACAGCGGCTTTGAGCACAGATTCGGTAGCGCGGAGTTTGGTGAGGGAGCGGCCGGCGAGGGTGAGTTTGGAGGGAGCGTGGTGGGAAAGTTGAAGGGCGACCTCCGCACCGATGGAGCCCTGTGTTACGCCTGTGATGAGGACTGGGTGTGCTGTGAGCAATAAGAAGTCCAGGTATAGGGTGGAGTTTCTAACTTGATTTCCCGCGGATCTCTTTGGAGAATATGTTGCAGACTTCTTCAGCTGTGGTACAGGCTGTGAAGGCGGTCATGATGGCGATCTGATATTCAGATTGTTGAACAGTCTGTAAGCAATAGAAGCAAGGTAGCCTGATTATACAGAATGTGACACAACGTCTAAGATCCTGAGACAGAGGATGTCTTCCGACCGGATACAGAGCGGAATGACGATGGAAAGGCTGACGAAAGGCAAGTGAGTACAAAAGCATCAACAGAGTGAAGAGGGAGGACCCTTCACTTTATAGATATTGCCGCCGGTTTTAGCGGTCTTCTCAGCGGACATAAGTACGGCGGACGATATGTGTGAAAGTGCCATATCAAATATGACGAAATAGAATTCAAGGAAATGAAATTTCACAATGAAATTTCTCATTCTTATTACACAATAGAAGTAGTTACTCATTATAACAAGATCACATTAATGTCAAATGTGAATAGTAAGATATTGTACAACTATAATGCATCAGCGGTAGGTGATTTCTTCTGCAAATAATTTATAATAATCAGTGCAGACTGGGTTGGGGGTTTTCAGGGTTGAGTTACACTGGGTTGGGTTACCCAGTGGGTTACCCAGTTCATGATGGCCCTCAACAAGGCTTCTAAAACGGCCTCTTTAGAAGGCGAAAAACAGCCGCCTTATTGGACAGCGAGAAATGGCCTTATTAGAAGGCGAAAAACGGCTTCATTAGAAGGGGGTTTTTTCTGGGTTGGGTTTCCCCCGTTATAACCCAAACCCAGACTCGGTTGGTAAACCCGGACCCATGGTGCAGCGTAGAGAGATACATGCAATGCTAAATATTTAATGAACGATTTCCAATATAATTAGATCTTGTTGAATTTGGGCGCTGTCGGCATCTCAGCAGTGGCCTACTGGGGTTGGATATCGAGGCAGTGGCCTAGCAGGGTTCAGGGCTTAGGTCTTTCAGTTAGGTGGTTCCCACATTGTTCTTAGCTAGATAGTCCTTATCGATATTTTCAACAGATCTGTGTTCTTCATCTGCTCAACGAATGACTGCTGCTGTCTCAATTCATCTGTAACCATCTTTGCATCTCTACTAGCCACACACCCGTCAACCGCTTTACATTCTTTTTCAACCACGTCAGTCTTCCATCCTCTTATACAGTGAAACTTGCCTGGCAAGCTCTCGCTCTTCTCTCCTGCACCTCTCAATCATCTAAACGTACTCCCAAGCGCCAGGAGTTTGCTCCGTAGAAAGAATATCCGCGACAAACCCCTGACAATCAGCCACGTTACCATCAGGAACATCCGCATCACTCAAGCCAGAGATATTAGCAAAGACCTGATAAACCAAGCCCGGGCCCGTCCCATTCGCGACCACTGGACATGCCAAAAGTGTAGAACCAGCTGTATTAGAATTGGGAACAGTCTCCAACCCTGTAAAGCCAAAATAGCCCCGTGTCGTGAAACCGCCTAGAACCGCGCCCTCGGGGATTGCAGCTGAGTGCGCCTGCGTGAAACCCAGCGCTCCTGTCTCCTCCACATACATCTGCTGCCCACCCGGGACCTCAACGTTGAGGAAGCAGTATGGGTCGTAGCAGGTGATTTCGCAGCCGGTGGCCGGAAGTGTGGGGCATTCGGTGGCCGGGAGGGGGCAGTAGGTGGCGGAGGAGTTGCCGATGAAAAAGTGGCGGTTGGAGGCGTCGATGAATTTATGCTGGATGTTTCCACTGCTGCTGCCAAACCCTTCGAGAACCCAGGCGTTGAAGGCACCGGTGGCTGTGGGGACTGGAGGAGTGACGCTGGAGGTAGAGGTGGTGGTTTGGGCGAGGGTCGTCGTGATTTGCGCTGAGAGGGCGAGAATGAGGGGAAGGATGGAGGAGTGCATGATTGCCAACAAGAAGCAGAGAAGTGTTGGGTTGATACTAGAAAATGATACGGATTCGAAAACTTGAATCTGATTTTCTGAGATTTGAGGCAAGATGCTGAACATAAGATAGCGAGAGAGCATGAGAGCAACACCTGGGACACAAAGTTGAATATATACTTCACAATTCTTTGACCCTCTTCTATGTACTCCGGAATTGTTTTCCCAGCTCACGTCATTCACATTATCACATGAACATAAGCACTGGTGACCCTCCATGGAACACGAACACGAGGGACCATAGGTGATCCTTCATGGCACACAAACACGAAGGATCATAGCATGCCACTCACTTAGCAGCCTAGAATGTTACACTCAGGCTGACGTCAGCTCCTCATCTCGCTTAAGGGCCTTCTGCCATTTGAGCTCTGTGTCATCGCTTGAAGCTGCTCCTGTGTGCCTATTCAGGCTCCTGGGATTTTGTGTAAGCTTCATCATTTGCGGGAAGAGGCATGATCGAGACTCACGTTTGAGTGATGATCACAACTCAGAAATCAAAGCACAGGATGCAAACAGTTTGAATATCGCTACCCAGATTGAAAAGACTGAGGGGAACAGTGAATTGCACAGTATTTTGTCATGCTGTTGTAATCATACAACGCGGAAAGTTGACTCCGCAGCTGCAGAAAATCTTGAAAATGATGCGGCTTGTCTCCGGACAGATTAGGCCACCATGAAAACTAAGCCAAAGAAGGTAGTCATATGGGCCTCACACGGACCCCTCCGCCACCAACTTTTAGTGTATGCCAGGTCTTTGCGAGGTCTGACGTCCTATGAAAAGGTGAATTTTCAGGCGGTGAACGCGGTTCAGGGGTAAAAAAGCAGGCCTCAAGCAGTGGGAAGGGAGAAGGAAATTTGGCAGCACTTCGTTGGCTGGGGCTTACTTATTTTTTTGTGGGGGGGGCCAATGATGGTGGTGACAGCGGCGTCGCCGAGCCAGCTGTTATTTTGAGGGGGGCGGCGACAGCGAGGGCTGCAGCGAGGGCGGCAGCGAGGGCGGCAGCGAGGGCGGCAGCGAGGGCGGAGATCTATAGGTATGTTAGTTAGATGCCATAAGTCAAGGTGGTTTTATGTAATAGAGTAGGTAGTGGGTGAGTCTACTACGGATTACTACCTTACTAAGCCATAAAGGCCACAGAAGTCATAGAGTGTCTACACTTAGTGTAGACCCCGCACACTATTGGTGTATATAACCTCTATATAGTTATATAACTGGTTATGCAGTGCAGTATGTGCATTATACTGTGATATTTTAATTTTAAGGGCGGCAACAACGGTCGATGCCTGCATTGAAAAAGGGGGTTAGGCCAGCGTTGGATGACGTAGCCAGCCCCCTCACGAAGCACACCGCGATACCTTTTGAGCCTTTGTACTTGAGTCACCAGTACGGAGGACTCTAGATCTCTACCTTCACCTACTCCACTCCTTCCCCACTCTCCCCACCCCCTACTCTTGCGCCAAACTCATCGTGTAAGAGGTACAATCCGTGTGCGCGACACGTCTGCTGCCATCAGCTTCTAGTGCAATCAGGCGTATTCCGGGCATGAACTCGATTGGCCTACTCCTTGCGAACCATATTCTACCATAATCCTAGACGTGGAATCTGGGACCTAGGCCTTCCATGTTAGCAACATGACAACAAGGTATCGCGTCGAGTGTATGTGGAGGAATTGACATTGATGATCCTGGCACATGGGCTAACCGGTTCTATAGACGCTCTCAAGGTTGTCTCTTCCATTGCACCAAGTCTCAAGACGTTTTCCGCTAAAGCTATCACGAAATGTAGACTCACCGGCGAGATCAACTGGTTCGTGCTTGTGTCCATGGTTGTGATAGCACAGGTGTCTGACCTATAATCAGATAGAATGGATCAAGGTATGCTCTTGCAGTCGTAACACGCACCCTCGACCCTTAGGATGCCGATGGTCTCTGCAGTTTCGCGGGTCAGGGAGCTGATCAATGAAGTTGTAGGGGCTGCTGGCGGTCCCCTTCGTCCTGCATTCACAACCGACGGCGGCATACGATGAAAGAGGAGGCGTTTTGAACAAGATGGCCACAACGGCGCATCGGAGATATGCAGAGATAATGCACGACGTTGAGGAGCTCATCAATGACCATAGTATACACATTCTCCTAATCGCCGCGTTACGGATTGCTAAAGCGCTACCCAGTCGCGCACCAGAAGAACGATACCCAAAACCGCTCGAAACTGAAGCTCCTGGTCCCAACCGTGGGTGTCTTCTTCACTCCATTGCTCCTCGAGGAAGCCTTCAGCTACCAGGACGAGCGGCGACGCATCAGCTCCCGCCGCTTCGTGGCTCCCTCCTTCAACGACATCCGCTTGATCCTCAACACCGCTCAAACGATGAGCCTCGTACGGAGCGGGCCTATTGAATTGGTCACTTTTGACGGAGATGTTACGCTCTACGACGATGGCAAATCATTGACGGCAGAGAACCCTGTTATTCAGAGGATACTCAAGCTTCTATCGCAAGGGACAAAGATTGGCATTGTCACTGCTGCAGGATACACGGACGCTTCGAGGTACTATGGGAGGCTGTACGGACTACTCGACGCCATGAAAGCCGCTATCGAACGCCACGAGTTGCCCGACGAACCCACGCTAATAATCCTCGGTGGAGAAAGCAATTACCTCTTCGTCTTCGACGCCAGCTCAGAACATCTTCTTACCTATATCCCGCGAGACAAATGGCTCCTCGAAGAGATGAAGCTTTGGGAAATTGACGACATCGAGCAACTGCTCAACGTTGCAGAGAGTGCACTCCGCGAGTGTGCAAAGAATATGAAACTGGATGCGGAGGTGCTTCGGAAGGAGCGAGCTGTGGGCATCATACCCAGACCTGGATGCGGCCCACCACAGAAGTTCACCCGGGAACAGCTAGAGGAGACTGTGCTGGTCACGCAGCAGGTTGTGGAGATGTCGGCGGCGGGAAAGAAGATACCCTTCTGTGCTTTCAACGGCAAGTAACCAGCCCCACAGTTCCGTCGGTCTTACGTGGTCTCTATCGCTATTGGTCCTTCAACTCTAATAACTAGTAGGCGGCAACGACGTCTTCGTGGACATCGGCGACAAATCCTGGGGCGTCCTCTCCTGTCAACGCTACCTAGGCGGTATCGAAGGTGGGAAGACCCTCCACATCGGCGATCAGTTCCTGTCCGCAGGAGCGAACGACTTCAAGGTAATTTACTGAGCCTCAATGATATGGGGCAGTCGAAACCCACAAATGGAATGATAGGCTAACCCCAACTGCTCTTACCAACAGGCCCGCTTGGCATGCACAACGGCCTGGATCGCCAGCCCGGCTGAGACCGTCGCCTTGCTGGACGAGCTGAACCATCACGCGACTGCTTCTGGAACGGCGTGAATTGGCCTTGGATGTTTCAGCGGCAAGGGATCGGTGTACAGAATGGATACCCCCCAAAAAGTGAATTCATGACAAAGGAAGTATTTAGTTGGGTGTAGCATGGAGTACATATGTAGTGATTTCTCTCCAAAAAGTGTATGCAAAGTTTCCAATTGAGTCCAGTCCAGTTGAAGCTGCTGAAATGCATAGGATCTGTATGTGACTATCACGGTAGCTTTGTGTGGCCAGCTATGCCAGACTACAATCCAAGAAGGGAAGTAGTCATCCACCTTCTCCAGGTCCCCCAGACATGTTTCCCAAGGAAGCCCGCTATACCAGAGCACAGTCAAAATAAGAAAGCAAGTCACTGAGCTCTGGAAGTCCCCCGGACATATTTCCCAAGGGGCCAGCCACAGAAACCAGTCAAAAATAGGTAGGTAGTCATTCACCTTCCTCCCACACCTTACCCCCGACATTCTTTCCACAAAAGTCAGCTCTACCAAACCATAGTCAAAATACCTTAAAGGAAGTAGCCATCACATCCCAAGGATCCCCAGCCACGTTCTCCAAGGCCATTTCACCCACCAAAAACCCATCAGCAGTCCTATCTATCTATACAGGGTTGAAACCATCGCACTCCCATCCTCAGTGCCGCGACCGAGGGGCACCCCCTCACTTATACCACTCCGCTAACACCCGTGTTTCGGGCGGGCATGGGGCTTTTCAAAACCGCTTTACTGGAGATCTGGAGATTGAGATGAGAGTCCCAGCTTATGTACCGGCGGGGAGGGGGCTTCCTAAGGGAAGGTAGCTGGATATTGCTCTCATCTCATCTCAACAAGTGTTCGGAAGCTGTAACTGAGAGCTAGTAGAAGAAAAGGTTTCTGGGAGAGGTGAAAGGGGGGATTTTGTTGGGGCTGAAGGGGAGGGAAGGAACGGTTGGGGTGGGGGTATCTAGGTATCTATTTGGATAGTTGTAATGGAATTAGGGGAGTGGAATAATGAGGATCTAGTCAGTACGGTACTACTCTGTGTAAAGCACATACTTGTCGGTGGCTTTCTTGTGTACCTACCTACTGTGAGGTTGAGCGGATAATAAATGCTGATGCTGGGATGATAGGTGGTCCACTCGTAATCTACGGAATAAGTGGCATTCACCGCGTTAAAGTAGAGTATGCCATAGAATCAGATAGTATCAATACAACGACGTGTACAAAAGAATTTCCATAAACCATCTGACCATCTGAGAGATAGTATCTCCAATGGTTTTCTGGACCGGTTGGGGATGGTCTCCTTGCTGGATGAGTTGAATAGTGCAAGTACAATTGTGGTGTATTAAGTAGTTGAAGTTACATGCTTGCTGAAGTTTGCTTGTTGCAATGGGGGTGGGGGTTGTACGCGTTGCCGTAGAATTAATGAGTACGTACGCAAATAGACAACATTTATCACCAACCCTACATAGTAAATAATTACTGGAACGAATTATTTTGAAATGAATTCGGATATTCTTATTAGGTTATGGGGTAGCTGCGATGCTACAATCGTACAGTAAGTTACAATATCTTGTTGCTCGTTTCAGCTCGTTAATAGTTGGAAATTCCCGCTTTTCTATACCAAGACCATTCGTTTCCTCCAACATCTCCTTTGAACCAAACTCCTCAGGATGCTAGCAACGAGATAGGGCTGAAAATCACCCTGCCTGGTAGAGCGAGGGACCTGCAAACACCTATATAAGAGTCAGTAAAGTCTCAAAGAAGTTTAGGAACAGTAGACATACGAAGGGATTGATCATCGAAAGGTTGAACGGCGTGAGGAACATGTCAGTGCTAGTAAGCGCCACGAACATCGTTCCGTTGATGGCGGGGTCACCAGCATAGGTCGACACGTTCGGCTGGAAGGTGCTACCGGTGTTGGGACTGGTGAGGGTCAAGGGCGAGTAGGTAAGGTTCAACTGGGTGACCCAAGCAACGAATCTTGGGGTATCGGCTTCACCGCCGGCGGCAGTGACATACGAGTTGTTGGGGCCGACGAACTTGCCAGGATTTTCCCACTCGAAGAAGACCTCACGGCCGGGGAACGACAAGGGGATACTGCGGTTTTGGGTGATCGCAGGGCTGCAGTCCTCACCAACGATGGTCGAGTTGAAGCAGGTGTCTGATTTCGGGACGGCAGTTTCGTTCAACGGAGCCGACGCGGTCTTGCCCACAGTCTCGTAATTCTTGGTCAAGTTTGCGTTGACGCGAGCTGCATTGGGCTGGTTGACGACGGTCAACTGCGGGAAGTTCTGCCACGCAAGGCGAGTCTGGTTGGCAGGACAAGAGCTGATGTACGGAGCCAACAGGGTCCACGCCCACGACTGTGGGATACCAGTCTCGAACCACACTGGCATGGGAAACAAGCCGTCGAACTGTCGGAAGATCATCTGTTGCCTAGCCTCGGTAGAAATGGACTGCAGCAACAGCTGAGCCGCCTCGCGCGAGTCAAGGTGGTTGATGAACCCGTATACACCAGACTCACCGAAGCGAGTGAGCTTCTGGCAGAAGTCAATGAACTCGCGGACGGTGGTGTATGGGTAGTTGTAAGTGCACTGCACTGGTGCTTCGGCACCAAGAATGTTGCTGAGCAGGGTGGCGTGGCCAACTTCTTGGTCTGCCATGAACTCGATGAGGAAACGGTCTGAAGCAGTCAAGCCGGCAGCCTCAAATTCTTCAACGCTGAATTTAGCGAGACCATCGTGGAAGAGATCAAGCTCGATGTATTCCTGGTACAAACCGAGAGCCTTTCATCATGGTCAGTACAAATTTTGAATATCAACCCGACAAACTTACGATTGACTCGTAATCGAAGTCGCTCTTCACATTGTAGACAGGCAGAGTGCCATTTGTGCCCAAGCCACCTGCTGGGGTGTATGGTGCTGGCTCCGGAGAGTGCAGCTGGCCATCACTGGGGTATGTGGTGGCGGTTGGGTTCGCTGGCAGCGCTGGGATGGTTGGCCCTAGGACGAGAGTTGACAGAGCACCAGTGGTGGTCGCCGGCGGTCCGGTGTAGGGTCCGTGAGAGGTGACGTCGTCTGAAGGACTCTTGACGGGGGCTGCCGGTCCTGGGGGCGGTACGGCGGTTGCTGGGATGGGGTAGTCAGAAACCGTAACCTGAGGAAGTGCAAAAGCTAATGGGGCCAAAGCCAGAGCGGCTGAGGCAATGACCGTCTTGGTGAGCATATTGAAAGCAAATGTTGTCAAGAGAAGAGGGATGAGGAGAGCGTGAAGGGAAGAGGAGGCAACGGGTAATTATATCTAGGAGCAGGAGGCAAGGCTCACCCACTCGGCGCGTTAGCGGTACGGAGTGACACGGCTGAGAGAATGGGTTGCTCCGGGTGGCAGGAGCCGTTTGGCCCGTTACCAATGGCCCAATGCCCTGGATGATCTCATGATTGCCCAGGAAGCTTCGAATGCTCCACGCACGGCAAGAGCGCACGTCCTATGAGCTGGTCTGGATATGGCATGACCCACCAAGAGAGGGGAAGACGAGTCTAACGTTGAATGTATTTGACATTCTCGTGGCGAGCCCTGCAGATAGAGTTGCATACGGTAGTAGGGGGGCTCTTGTATGCTGATGTACCTTGTCCAACGGTAGCCAATCGTCGTGAGCGATTGACATTTAGCAAACGATTCATTGGCTCTTGCCCGCCTCTGGGATCTCAGACCAAGTCGAGACTAAGGTAGCTCGAGATGGGGAGAAGTCGAGAGAGGCGGCAACATGGGGATTCTTGCAGAAAATGGGATGATGGGAGCTACCTTACCGTCCCGAGCATGCCGACACGAATTCGACAAATTTCGATAGATGACGTTGCCATTCATTACGACCGAGATAGACTAAGCTACCTTACCTTAGCTTAGGGAGCGGGTAAATCAATAGCCGCGGCCGCTTAGCCTTTCCCAACCAAGGCCACGCCACCGGCTTACTCCGCACTCGTCCTCCGAGTATGACTTCTCCAAGCTTCCACGTCAACTCTTCCAAGCATGGCTGAGTCCTGAGTCCCGAGTCCAGAGTCCAGAGTCTGACGCGCGATTCAGGTACGGGCAATTTCCGGGCCTGCTGACAAGGACAGGAGCAGCTGCGGGAATCCCCGCAGTGGCATCGTCGCAAGTTATGCAGAGCATCTGCGCACTTATCGTTGAATATTGGATTAGAGCCTGTAGAGGAAGGTACGCAAAGAGCGTTCGCATCCTTTTCTCCTTTTCTCCTTTTCTCGTTGCGGTGCAGGCACACGCTGGACATCGGACGCCGGCGTCGACGGAGATCATCCGGGGTTTGGCTGACGCAGCTTGGTGGTCATAGCTCTTTCAGAGCCATCCACGCCGTCTCCGCTTGGCAACAGCCTCCGAGCTCGGCATTGGCCACCCCTCCCAAAATTACCTACCGGTCGGGATATTCGAAGTTGATGAGTGCGTACATCTACCTGCTTTTTCAGACTTGCAATCCAGCTCCAAACCCTAATCTCCCTTGTGTCTGCTTGAAATGTCGAATATACAGCATGATGTGGCAACAGAGTGCCTCCATTGAACCGGGTGCATCCCGACCCTTGAAGCCTGTTCTTATTAGACGCCTGCTCCGTAGGTAAGGTACCATAGCGGAGTATTCCTGGGAGCCTTCTATTCGAGCGATGAAGCATCAGCACCACGATCCTAGCCGCTAGCTTAAACGCAAGGCCAATAGGCCGCACACGCTGCTCCCACAACCTGCTTCTACCGATGTAATCTTCGGCGCAACGGCGTTTAATTATCGGTGCGTCGTGGCACTCCCTGTGAAACGCGCAGCGAAGGCTTCTATTTGCTCCTTGCACCTTTTCACCAGCAAACAACGTTCCTTGCCTGAGTGACATTAGTTCTTGAAACTTCGTCGAGCTTGCTTATTTCACACGTTCGATCAGCAAGGTAGGAGAGTTTCATCATGGATGGCATGTACCGATCGATGCCTCTTGCTCTTTGTTACGACGCCTTGTACTGGTTTTCCTCTAAAGAGACTAGCAGCTTCCTCGAACGTTGGCCCTTCAGTCGCCACGGGACTCAACTTCATCCCTATATTACTCTACAGATCGGGTCTTACAAGCCTTACGTGGGGTAATCCAGACGCTAGATCTCGCACACGAAGAAAAGAAATGGGCTGAAGAGGGGAAATGCTATGTAAGTGGCGAAAGCCTGAGGGCGGAGCATTGCCGGCGCAGGACGCAGGGTGAGTTGTATACATCGATAAGGGCGGGAAGCCCGGATCCTTCCGGAGAGAGCCAGACTCCGCGTGGTAATTCGAAACACAGGGATGGGTGGGAGGGGCCGAAGAAGCAAATCAATGGGAAGATGCAGGAAGAAAGATGAGTCCAGCAGGGTTAAACCTCGGAACTTCCTTTGTTCCTTCACATGCTTCTACAATCCCGCTGTTTACTCGGTGAATGCTATTGTTGCTTCATCTTCGTCAGGTGACGGTCTTCACACAAAATGGATCCAAATTCACACCCTTTGGAGAGCGGACATACGAATATTTAAGGTCGGTCAATTCGTCTTTCCTACACATTCTTCAACATACAACAGCCTAGGCTATTACGCTTCCATGTATACCTGCTCTTCGGACTTGTTCCTTCCTCAATATACTGTCCATGTTGTTATTACACCGGTGGTGTGGCATACCATATCCGCCGTCACAGTATTCGTTGGGTTCACGTCCCTATACCTTCCTATTCATATGTTTATGCATCATCAAAATACACATCTTCATGACATCTCTGCATTTCCTTGCTTGAAGATACGAACA
The DNA here is from genome assembly GCA_965277795.1 of Lapillicoccus sp. Classification (GTDB taxonomy): domain Bacteria; phylum Actinomycetota; class Actinomycetes; order Actinomycetales; family Dermatophilaceae; genus Lapillicoccus. Next base: position 4,340,142 of record OZ255840.1, on the reverse strand, counting down.
ACGCTACAACTAGGATTAACTACCTCCACACTATATCAGCGTATGGGATGCTTTGAAGTGAACCTGGACGACGACTTCAAAATATTCCCACTCGAAGTGATGCAAGACTAGTTAACTGCATAGCCTGGAAGTCCAACTGCCGCCAGCGGTAGGAAGCGGAATGATCTAGACACAACATTACATATTACGAAATGGTAGACTTATGGTTGCACTACTGCCGAAAGTCAAGGAGGCGTAATTTACTCAACAACATACTTATTCAGCAACCGGTCTCGCAACTCCCGCTTCTCACAAGCTTTCTGCATGTCTTTGGCAAGAATGAACTTTCCTGGACTTCAGTCACATCTCCCTTCCGCTTCTTAAATTTGAGTACCTAATCATAAGCTCTTCATCAAAGACCAACTGCTATGGAACATCACTCCGAACAAGACAGTGACTGAGCCCTCACACTACCATGGTCCCGCAAGCTCACTGCGAATAATCATGACTATTATGATCTTCCAGGATTCCATTAACTTTCCATACAATCAAAACCACTCCAGATCGACCGACACTAAACCGCGTAGTGAAAATGGCATTCCAATCTCACTACAACGAATTATAACAACTATGATCTTTAGAGACTTAGTTAATGTTTTCTACAAAAGCCTCTCCAAGACCGAGTACCATAAAGGGATGATGCGTCAACCTCGTTCCATCGACCAGGCTCACTTGTTCCCCCAGGCGTTCGAGTAAAGAACCAAACTTGAGTGATCTTCCAATCAAGATCACCAAAGACACTCGTGTCAGGAAAAAGCACCGGTGCTGCAGATATGACCCACCACACGCGGCATGCGCGAGCTGCAATACGAGAGTTACCATCTATGGTCGATGATTCCGTATCATCGATACCAATATGGATCGTTTGTTTGCGTAAGACCTTTTGTCCCTGTACAGCAACTAAGATCTCGAGTGCGCTCTACAGACTAAGCTGCCTCGCGAGTTGCGTGCGTTTTACAACTACCCATGGCTCCTTCAATGATGTTCTTACCGCTGCGGACTGAAGACAATACATGAGACCATGAACACAAGATTATAGTTCTCAAGAAAGCGAACGCAGCGCGAGCGATAAATCAGCCGTATCAGCTTCTTGACCATGCTCGCTAGGCCAATACTGAAGCCAGTCTACCAAACCTCAGCCGTACTTCTTATAACTCAACGAAACCATAGCAAGCATCTCAATAGAGAGGCTAGTCAGTACTGTCTATAACAGACCTGGCGGGTGGCGGAGAGGATCTCCCTACCATGAGTTACCTACGTTATTACAAGATGCAGGACTTTACCTTCGCAAATTCTGTCGCTATAAGGGGTATATGTACTAAGGGTACCATCGCTGCTCTTACGGCCGAAAACTTATCCTAACGACTTTGTATTATGGCTGCTTCGTCAGCTTCGTCTTCTTTCAAAGGGACTGAAAGATCTCAACGACCAGACCACGACCGTGCGCGCGCCGTAATCGCCCTCTACTCGGCGCATGAGCTGAATCATAATGAGCGACCGGAGCGAATAGTATGGAGTACGGTCACGAAGACTGCGACTTTGATCTGGTATTTATTGTCGAGCAGGTTACAGGTACCTCTTATCTTCGATCCCGATAACTGATGTATATGTTGTCATTTGGGGAACCTGAGCAACTCGTTGCTCTCTTTACGAGTATAAGTTCAGTAGTACTGGAACGCAGCTAATGGTATCGAACACCAAAAGGTCATGAACTTAGGGATTTCGGCGTCGATGAGAAGATGGAAAATAACGGAGGACATGGAAAACACGGAGAAAACCCCGACAAACCCATTCTGGAGGAGGAATAGCGAGCAAGGAGGCGTGCCATATACCGACCCCGAGGGGCTACGCGCGCGGCTACATGATCCAGTACCTGCCCGAGTACTGCAAATTTACTATTTCCGAACGCTTCATCCTTGACAAGCTCCCTCTATTTATTGCCGGCAAACCACCTGGCGTAGCCCCGGCAAAACCAGTCAAGAGCGTTGAGTTTACGAGGGTGGCATGCGGGATGATTCATGATCGGCAAGCACATAAGCGTTGGAAGGGCGGCAAATACAAGATCTTATCCGGAAGGGTGGCTTGTCTAGTCATAAAAGACACGGGATATGAGGTCAACACCGACACGGAAGATCTACAGAAAGACCCAGCCACTTCGTGCAAATACTATAAGAAAGGGAAGATAGGTCCGCTCCAATTCTTCAGTGGCAGACTTCGAGTCTAGCATTTCATTAGCTAGAAGCGGACAAGAACTATGAGGCAAAGCGTCATAAAGGAAAGGCTTGGACAGACGCTCTCGCATTTGGCTAACAAGCTTGACGCCCCAGGGCATTATCTTTTTGTTACAACCAACGTTGTCCATGATGAATTATACCATTTGCTTCACTATCTGCAATGAATTACATCATCATCTTTATTGTTTTTAATACTTCACTAACAAGTCCTTTCGCCTGCATATCAGGATTCATCATCTCCTAACACCTACTACATACAAACAAGCCACTATTCCCCTTCAGCTGTGTCCTCCTCAGCTATCTTAACACTTTCCTAGAAAAGCAGTATATATCACAATCACCCATCTTCTGCTGCCTCTGCATCAACAAATCCTCCTTAACTGTGTTCTTTCTACATATCAAACAATCTTACGCCGTTATGTCAAAACGATGCAAATCACTCGCCGAGTGCTCGATCAGGCTTCCGTCCTCAGTGGCTAAGGAAGATCATCCAGCGAATCAACTGGGTACGCGGGCTCTTCGCCGACGATACGGAACAAGGTACGGATGGATAACGTTGCGGTGACAGAAGAGACGCAAGATTATGAGATTCTGTCTCCGGACGCTTACACGTGCAAATCAGACAAGTTCCGCACCGCCAACGTGTCTTAATCGACGAATTGCAGCTTCTCCTATCTAAGGATCTTACTATCTCTCAAGAGCACACTCACTCGTGCACCTTATGGCCCTGAGATCACTCCCCGGCCGACCTGGATACCTCCATCATAGATATCGAACTCGGCGTCTCCCCATGCATTCTCCACCATCATGTAGTTCGACACCGCTCTAATAGCGGCTAACAAAACCCCCCATGTGAGTTGGTGATTATTGGCATTCCAAGCCCTGAAGGCCATGTTTGTGGAGGCGGCGTGCGCAGCGAAAGTTCCTGAGCTCAGAATACTGTCACCGATTTCAAGCAGACGGTTTGACACAGTCAAGTAGACAGGGCTGAGAATGGTTGTGAGCATGTCGAAGCTTCGCTCTGTTCCTATGGCCAAGGTTACATGTGTTGCAGAATTGGCTGCGCACCAAATGACGTTATGGGAGCTGGAACGACGATCTAAAAAGCTAATCATAGGTTATATGGGGAACTGTCCGCGGTTTAGGTGGAATGACTTACGTTCCTGCTATCGTGGTTGGAGCATTGGTGCAGTACCGACTTCGAGGAACTACATGGGTGATGGGCAATGCAAGGCTTTCGTGCACAAATCGAAGCAACGCAACGGCGTGGCATAGGTTAACCTTTCGCATCATGATGATGCAGGCAAGAGTGCTGAGTGCAACGTCCTTGAAGATGGTGCCGGGTTTCTTATCGCCCCGGTCGCATGTAGGTGCCTGCGGTTGTCTGAATCTAAAGCGCTCGTTTTCGGGCATTATTTGCGGACCAATCCTCTCGTTTTAGTCTACAGCAACCTTGCAGTCTGATCCCACGGTGGATTCTAAGACGAATTGCCAGAAATCACCGATGCCATTTCCATGGGATTATTGCTATAGATTAACATGCAGCAATAACATGGTTCAGGAGGCGCCTCAAAACGAGAAAGAACGCCTATACTTTACCAGAATGACAATTGATCTCGAATACAAGGGTACAAGATATAGCTAAGAGTTCTCATCCAACTGTGGTTCTATCGCAAGATGCTCCCCTACTATAGCACCTTGAGACGAAAACCATGCTCTACTATTCCGTCAATAATGAGCATAACCTCAAGAACATGGTATTCAAGAGGCATCAGATTACGACGCTCAGCGTATGACCTGCCCACGGATTTGATACCCGCGGTCTCTTCAGCGGGCTGGAGATATCGAAGCGCTCTATGCACATCAACATGTCTCCTCCCGGGTACAACAGGGCTTCACACCCGAAGAGGACCCTCGAAGTCGACATCTTACAAGGGAGTGGTCAGAGATCAAAGAGCATGTTCTTGCAGTAATGCGGTCGGATCATCGTCCAATACCTGACCGAGACTGGATAGCGAACTCATTGTCTGGAAATATAGAAGATGATGTATCTACCAGAAACCGTCTCTCTCAACTCTGTTTAGGCAATAGCTATAGGACCTACGTCAGCCAAAGAACCAGCTTCATCAGTATACTTTGATTACATAAACAAAAACTTCGAGTCTTCAAATGTCTCTCCAAGTGTAGCCAAAGAAGAATGTTGCGTGCAGAAGCTAGGTGGAGCGGGAGGCCATTGAGATAGAAGAAAAGGCCAGGAAAGGAAAACGATAAGAAGGCAAGGCAGAGGGGAAGAACAACGAGAGGCTAATAGATATGCTAGATAGATAGATAGATAAAAGGTATCTAAGCATATGATCGATGTCGTGCACCACATACGTGAGTAGGTGATGCAGACTCTGCATGCTATGTGGCCTCACCAGCCACCACTAGCGGCCGGCTTACTAAGCCGCCCTAGCCCCACACTTGAGCCCTAGACGCATATCTAACAGAGGCCTGTTATAACGGGAGGAATTCACGAAGTGTCGCTTGATCATGAGAAATGGGGTCGTCAATAACCTTTCTATCACTCGTGACCCACCTGCGTCTCACTCACCTGCAGGTCCCTGATGTGTTGAACATTACCCTCATTAAGAAAAACTTCCGACAAAAGGCCGCGAATCATTCCTGTGGGCGGGAAGGGCACCAGACTTCTAAGATAAGTCTAAAATTCTGTGAGAGAGGCAAATGTGCAATCTTTAGGGCTTGCATCATGGCAAGTTCTGTGCACCCGCATATTCTCTTATAAGTTGCTTTGTTAATAAACATTATTCTCTATATCCCAGATTCGATACAAAAGAAATCGAGACAAGAAAGCAGATGTTGCAACTTTCAGAGAGAACGGATTCAAGAGAGCACGATATGTCCTAATGACAGCAACAAATTAAAGCTATCCTTGGAAAGGAGGTAGTGAGACGCACTGTCTAACGATTTCGGTATCTGCAAGAGCTCAACAAATTCTTACTCAATGACCTACAACAGGCAACAAAGCAATGCATCTACTTAACGAAAGGAGGTTCGCTCACTGATTCAACATGGATAAACGAGAGCCAGTGATAAGGTCTTACAAAGCCGAGATAAAGAGCATACGAGAGGCAATACTTGTAGCACGCAAAGAGCCAGAGGAAATTCTGCAAAACGCACGAAAATGAGTAGGATACTCTCAACGGATTGACATACTGGCGGAGAAAGCTTTCGTAGAGGTACTACTAAGATCCTTCCAGAGGGACGGACCGCGTGAGCGAATAGTCCAATCAAACTTCACGCAGCCGGCAGCATATTCAGTGAGGCACATACTCGCAGCTGTGCATCAAGAAGTCAGTGAGCAGTGGCCAGACATTAAAGGAGTTAAGACCCTCAAATTTCAAGCATTAAGAAAGACCCCGACTGGGCTGGTTCTCGAACGGCAAGATCCCTCGCCACCTCATGAAGAGGCTTTCTCAAGTTCCAGTGATTTTAGCCTACATCTGGCGGCCAGCAAAACGTCTGGAGTTAGCCCTAACTACAACATCAGACGAAAGACAAGTGAGATTGATGATCCCCACGGGAACGAGGACGTGATGACATTGGGAGTCTCCCAGGTACAAGATTCGAGTCATAAGATGCCCAGGAATTCCATCGTTCGCAAACGAGGGTCATCCATTCTCTCCAACAGTTGTGTGACGGTCTTCTCCTGATTCGATAAAGACACAGCCATTCATATCAAAGAGATAAAAACAAATAGAGAAGACGAACAGGCGTCCGAGTTCGAGAACGACCTCAGATTAGCCTCGGGGATCTCCATGAAGAACGAAACGGATAGATACGGAGAAGATTCGAAAGGGATAGCTCTGAGTTTTCCAAGACACAGCCAATGAACGAGCGCAGCAGACTTGTTGAAACTGCACCAGCCGTCGCGACATTAACTGTTAGCGACGTCCTTCAGCTCCTGCATCTTCTTCCCTAATAGCTGCAAAGCGTCCCCTTGTTTCCCGGGCCCTCTCCAGCGTAGCGTCCTAACCTTTGCTAAGCTGGTTCAGGCCGAGATAGTCGAGTTCACCAGCGAGTTCACCCTCACCATGGCATGGGCAATAGGTTCCTGGAGGAGAGCAAATCCGAGTCGAACAAAGCTTGAATCTTTTTTTTGGTTGTTAGGAAGAAGGCCTTAGGTAAGAAGAACTAGAAGGGGTTTACGGTGGATGAAAATTGAGAGGATTTGAGGAAGGCGGAGGAGGTCAGTGGAGAGGAAGAAGATAGTCCGCTTCCTGAGGGGTATTTAGACGATTGAGACGGCTTTCTGACCTTGCCGATCTCCCTCCGGCGCCGCTTTCAACCACGCAGAGGGGTTGGTTCGCTTGGCACAGGAGCATGTTTGATTCTCTGCTTACTAGCATGGCTTTCTAGGATGTGTTTTCCGTCGTTTTCCCTCCCGGCACAGAAGAATCAGAAGAGTTATTTGAGCCTCTCCTGTCGAGGACTTGCCGTAGCAGTGGCTTTTGATAGCTCCGTCAGCTTAGCATGAATGTCTTCCACAACTCAACTCATGGCACGAACAATCTTCTTCCGGATGGGTTACAGATTAGAATGTGCTTTTATTCCGAATTGTGTGGAGAGGAGATTAATCGCATGCAAGGTGGAAGAGTGCCGAACTTCAGTGGCCACCCACGCCATTCGTCATCACTCCGTTCTCCGGCCCTGACCTACTCAACACCTCCTCAGCCGTAGCCACCAAGATATCAAAGGCCTTCCTTAAGTGCATCTCATCAGCTTTCGGGCTCGCGCTCACTACCCGAACAGCATACACGCCATTAACGACCGCACTAGTCAAGAAGATGTCACCCCTCGAGTTGATAAGTTCGTACACTTCCTTCGTAATCCCATTGGCCTTCACCAGCGCCTGATCGTTCGCCTTGGGAACCACATCCTTTGCTAAACCGTCGCTCACTCCCGGGCTCGAAGGGCCTCCCGCGTCCGTCTCTAGCTTCCCACCGACAGGCGGCACAACGGTCAGTACCGTCAACGCAAATGCGGGAGGTGCAACAATGCGGAAGAGATCCGGACGGCCCAGCACCCACGAGTGGAAGAGCTTTCCAAGGCGGATATGGTTCCGAATATGTGCCTTCAGTCCCGAGACGCCGTAAGTGCGCAGTACGAACCAGATCTTGAGCGAGCGGAAGCGGCGACCGAGTGGGATTTGCCAGTCTCGGTAGTCGGTTACGAGGCCGGAGTCGGAGAACTCGTTGCGGAGGTAGGATGGGGTGATGGAGAGGGCGTCGGTGAGACTGCGGCGGCGTTTGATGTAGAGACAGCTGTGAGGACGAAATGTTAGAAGGGGGTTACGAAGTGGATTGTCTAATAAACGGAAACGTACCTGGCATCGAAATTCGTCAAAAGCCATTTGTGCATGTTAATGTCAAAACTGTCAAACGCCTCGAAATGCTCGGTCAAATGCTGATACTCCTCGCACAATAATGCTGCGCCCGCATATGCTGCATCCACATGTATCCATATCTCCGGCCAATCTTTGGCCACATCCTTGATCTCTCCGAATCTATCAGTGGCGCATGTGGCCGTAGTTCCCAGTGTAGTAGTCAAGCAGAAAGGTTCCAGCTCTTGCTGCTTGCACTCATCTAATATCTTCCGTAGCCCCGCACCCGTCAGAGCCAAGTCGTCTTCCATCTTGCACGGTATCGACTTATACCGTACTCCAGCGATTATCGCCGCCTTTGCGGTGCTGCTATGACTTTGTTCGCTTCCCAGCGCCACCAGTCGTCCCCTGACTTCCGAATTTCTCTTCTCCCTCTCCTCCCCTTCTAGGCCTTCACAAGTGTTGTTTAAATATCTTTCACGCGCGGCAACCATGACCGTCACGACGGCTTCACTAGCACTGCCTTGTATGACGCCTCCGCCCTCGCCTTCGCTGAGGAAACAGGCCGGTAAGTTCATCAGACGAGCCATCCAATCGAGAACAACTGTTTCGAGTTCAGTGATGGCAGGTGAACAGAGCCAGTTGAAAGCTGGAGCGGTGAAGGCTGCTGAGTAGAGCTCTCCAAGCATTGAAGGGTAGGTTGCGTTGGCCGGGTAGAAAGCCATGAAGTTGGGTGACTGCCTTGTGATTCCCTTAGCTTCATTGACGAGCGACTGACAGCAATGGCGAGGGTCCCAACATACCAGTGCGTCAACCCGGGCATTATCTTTGACTCAATGTCCTTCTGGATATCCTCCCACTTCTCTCCTTCTTGGGGCGGTCCCGACGGAAGGAGTTTCCGGAGATAGCCTGGGGCGACATTGGAGACAACGCGGCGGTCTTGTATGGTGTCGTAGTAATCAATGACTGATATTGATTAGCTTCGAACCATAGGCAACAGCAGGAGACTCACTTTCGTCAACTGCTGAATGCGCCGCTTTACGAAACTCGTCGGAATTCATGTTGTACAGACTGGGAAAAGTCGAAAAAGAATGCACTTGACTTATGTTCCTAGGTCTGATGGCACCGAGAGGTCTATATATACAGATTGAAGGACGCATGAGCAGCATGAATGACCTCAGTCACTTCTGTCACCGCCCCCACAGGCGGAAATGACGGAGCGTTTCCGCAGTCTCGGCGTTGGCCAGTCACGCCAGCGTCCTGTTTGTCTTATCGATAAGAGGCGAGGGACGGAAGTTTCTGCGCTTTTAGGGCCGAGCATGGCCTGCATCGTTCCGCATGTCTGACCCTCATTTAGAGGCTTGAAGGATCCGAAGATTCCTAATCAAACCCCTCATTGGAAATCCATCAACTGCACGGAATAATCCGCAAGGGTATAAGGCCATAAGTTACCGACTGCCCAAGAGTACCGAAGCAAAGTACGCTCAAAGCCCGACAACAGATATCAAGATATCACAATGCCACACGCCACAGCGACTTATAACGGCAAGACCCTTGCTCAGACCGAGACGTGGGAGGTTGTTGAAGGCAACATCTATGTAAGTCTGCTCTTGCGTCCAGTAGCAATATGTCTAAGCTGATGGATGATAGTTTCCGCCCTCGTAAGCTTACATTCCGCCATTGACGCTGGTGCGTAGCTGAGATTGCTAATATTTTAGCACAGTGCTGTGGACCAGTCGTTCTTGACAAAGACTGACACGTCGACGGTGTGCCCTTGGAAGGGTACAGCTTCATACTACACCATCAATGTCGACGGTAAGGAAGCAAGCCCTTCCCCTTAGGCCGCTGCTTATCGTTATCGATTCTTGACAGGTCAAGAGTTGAAGGATGCCGCGTGGTATTATGCCGAACCAAAAGACAAGGCCCAGAACATCAAGGGCCATGTTGCCTTTGCCAAAAGCTGGAAAGGGCAGAACCTGGTGAAGACGGAGACCTCTGAAGACTGAGGTGCGGGTACTCGTAGCATTGCGGAGAGGCGGAGAGTCGGAGACCGAGTGCAAACAAGGCAAACCCTAGCTTAAATTGACTTTACGAGACGCGCCGTAGTAAAGTGCAATCGCGTTACCCGTGACTGTCACCACTTTCCACACCTCTGAACACCACACCTGCTAATTACAACTCGTAATGTAACAAAATGTCAGAAGATAACGACCCCCAATACAACAACAGCAACCGAGCCTTCCTCCAAGCCTTCATAGCCCGCTCCACCCTCACCTACGAAGAAGCCAAGCCCATCCTCGCCGCCATCTTGACCGCCCACGGTAACCACCCCGCACAGACTTCCCCATCCATCTCCCCCAAAAAGCCACTGACATCCCCCACAGAAAAGCGCGAAACCCTCCCCGAAGACATAACCGAACGAGACTTCAGCGCCTACATCACCGCCGCCAACACGGCCATCTCCCCCTTCGACCTCGAAATCCGCAGCACCTACCACCAAACCACGCGCGCGCGCATCTACGCCCTCGTCAACTCCACCAGCGACCCCATAACCCAGCTCGCCACCACACATTCCGCCGATGAAATCAGTTACCTCAAGCGGGTGTTGGACGCTATGTTCGAAACTTACAATACGCCGCGGCAGGAAGTCATGGCGATTACGTCCATGCAGGCGGTGAGATTGCATAAGTTTCCGAGTGGGGATCGGAGGGAGACGACGCAGAATGGGAGTGCGGGGCAGGGGCAGGGGGTTACGATGATGCAGGCGGAGAAGATGCTGAAGACGTTGGTGGAGGAGGGGTGGTTCGAGAAGAGTCGGAGGGGGTATTATGGGTTGAGTCCACGGGCGTTGATGGAGTTGCGGGGGTGGTTGATTGAGACGTATAATGATTTTGGGGAGGGGGATGAGGACGAGGACGAGGATGACGAGAGGGTGGTGAAGGTTAAGCTTTGTTTTGCTTGCAAGGAGATTATTACCGTGGTAAGTGGATGTGGAAGGGGGGTTCGACATGAATGGGATAATGTGTTGATTGATTTTTTTCGGCTTAGGGCCAACGATGTCCGAAGAGGAGCTGTCCTTGCCGTTTACACGATATATGCACGCAGAACTTCTTCCGGACGCAAAAGGCCAAGAAGTGCCCGCTGTGCAAGACGGATTGGACGGGGAATAATCTCGTTGGCGAGAGAGCAGTCACCGGTTCCGAAGGTTCGAGTGGAGGCAAGCGTAGAAGTGGTGGCGGCTCGACCGGTCGCAGAAACACGCAGGTGGTGGTGGAGGAGGAGGAGGCCGAAGAAGCCGGGGAGGCCGAGAATCCTGAAGAAGGCGACGCAGCTGAGGAGCCCGAGGAGATTGAGGAGGACGAGGACGAAGAGGTCTAGTATCACAACACCATGTCTACATGCGGTAAAAATCGACATTTGTCAAACGTCGCAGCCCACGGGGATTCGTCCGTAATCAAAGCTCCGAAGCTCCTCTCAATGCGCTATCTTGTCTCACAGGGTGTCAGCTACAACAACCCAGAAGAACAAGGGCACAAAAAGGTCATTGTTCATCCTCATCAATCGTCAGGGCTCGGCCTTTGAGGACTAGACCTCGATATCAATCCTCCCGTCAGCAGCGGAGGAAGACCATTTACTCCCCCAGACCCTAGCGCTAGCCTGATATAGCCATCAACAAGGGCATCCGACATCCCACACAATTTCTAAGTCCCTTCAAAAACTCGTCATATTAGAAGGGACTAAGTTAGCTGGCGCCATCACTTTTTTTTCACAACAACTCAAACCAATTCAGTGCCCAGTCCGAACGCCCACTACGTTGGACGATCATATCATAGTCGCAGGCCTGATCAGGTCAGCCATGTATTTTCACAATTTGCACTACCTTATTCCCCCTTCAATCCGACAACTTTTCAAACGGGCCCCGGAATTATTGCAAAGACGTTCGACGAAAAAAATGCTGCCAGGCTGGGGGTCAATCAACATGATTGGTTCTTGTATTTGTTGTTGTACCGGTAGAGGATGGATGATACGAGACTAACCCAATCGGGCTGCTGCGAAGATGATCGTTGGACGTAGTAGTGGTGTTTGGGAGCCGGAGCGTTTCGCAACTTCATGCGTGCTTATGAGCTGCTATGAGGCTAACCCGATCAGGTGGTCAAACATGATCGTCGAACGTAGTGGCATTCAGACCCGGAGCGTTTTGCGAGTTTGATCGATCGAACCGATCCGTAGGGCTAAGGTGGTGATTCGAGATGGTCAGGTAGCACTCACTGTCAGCAAGCCGAGAAAGCAGCAATGCTAGGATAGCACCCGGGGCAGTCATCTCGAAGGTAACGTATTCTACCCAGCAACGCCGCAGTATAGGCAACGCCGCACCCCCCCCCCCCAAATAAAAATCGGAATTTCACCAATTGAGCTGTAGATTTCGATCTAAATAAGAAACTTTGAAGCTCTGCATCGTAGTCTATAATAGAGCTTTAGGTTCTATGCATTTCAGCACCTTCAAGGCTGCTTTTGCTGTGACAGCTGCAGTCTTGGCAGTCTGCTTCTCCTCTTTATCCTGCAGCCGTTTTGACTTCCTGGCCTGTGTCTCCAGCTGCTTTCTGGATATTTAAGGGCGTCATTATAGGCCTCAATGGCCTTCAGAATACGCTCTTCTTTCTTCATTGAATGCATGCAATTATGGTGGAGAAATGGGTAATTTCAATTTGGGGGGGGGGGGGGGGGGGTGCGGCGTTGCTGGGTAGAATACGTTATGTATATTCGTACAAAGCTGCTATGAGCTATGCAATTTCTCAGCTATATACATAATACCCCTACGTACACTTCGATCATCCCCTATTCCCCCCAAACCCTTATTAAGCAACAACACACAAGACCTTATTCACACCGCACCTCTCCCCATATCGCCCCACGCTCAGATACTCCCCTCACCAGCCTCCGTAGCCAACTCTTCTACCTACACACATAACCCTATTCACACTCCCTATTCACACTCCCTATTCACACTCCCCCTCCAGTCCCTCCCTCTCACCCCAACCCTACACTCCCCTTCCCCTCCCCAATCTCCCCAATCTTCCCAACCTCCCACTCACACTCATACTCATATCCCCCATCTCCACCCTCCTCCTCCCCCCCAAATCCAACTTCCCCCCCTGCCTCCCCAAAATCGCCCACTCCGCCACCGTCGCCCCCGTCGCATTATTATTCAGATCCCCCTGATTCCCCTGTATCGTCAACGTCGCAAAACTTCCACTCCACACCGGTGGCTCGAGCGTCACGTTCGTCGTATTACTCATATACGGCATGATCAGACTAACGGCAGACGCATTGTACGGACTGCTGATGGTGGTATTGGTCACGCTCGTCGCGGTAACGGCGCTGGCGTCGAGGGTCGACATGTTGTGGAAAGAGACGGTGAAGTTCGTGGGCGGGTTTTGCGCCCAGTCGAAAGCGAAACCGGTGATGGGCTGGAAGGGTTGCGAAGTGAGCGAGACGGTGATGGATTGCGACGTGTTGGCGTGGACGGGCTGCCACTTCGTTGAGGTGGCGCCGTCGACGGCGGCCATAGGGAATTGGCCCGGTTGGAACTCGTCGGGGGATGTGACTGGGAGGCATTGCGCGATATTGCCGGGTATGGTGGCAATGAGGCCGATCTGGCGGTTTTGAAGCACGAGAGTGCTGTTGGGTGCGAATTGGTAGGTTGTGGAGTTGTCGTTTCCGATTTGCACGGGAATGGAGGTGTTGGCAAAGGTTTGATTGGCGTTGGTGAGGGGTGTGCTGAGGCGGGTTATGGTCGTCGTGGTTTGGTTGGAGATTGCGGACATGGGCCAGCCGTGCCAGTAGAAAGTGCGGTATTTGAGATTTGGAATTTGAGGTGGGAGCGATGGGTTGAGATGCAATACGAAATCGGGCTCGAGACGTAAACCAAGGTAGCCGAAGACTGTGACTTGGTTTGCTCCGCCGTGGCCGGTGAGGAAGGGATAAGCGGGGTGGGTGCCACCGTTTGCGTCAAAGTTATCTAGCAACTGTTCGGATAGTTGGAACCACGGAGCACGAGCATATGGCTGTTCCGAGTATTGCTGGTATGTATACGAAGAGCACCCAGAAGGAGAGACCTGGCTGGCGACAATACTGAAAATGGCGTAGGTCATGCCTGGACCATTGAGAGACTGCTTGCCGGCGTACTACAAATGAGTTAGCAAACTATCTCTGCAAAGAGTTTTCCACTTACGTAGTCCAAATCGTTGAGTGAGTCCTGAGCCGTGTAGTTTTTCTGGTAGTTGAGTGGAAAGGTGTCCAATATAACATCTGCTTGCTTCACAGAAATACTTCCGTTCATGCCAGTATACTCTTCGATGATATCGGCGGCGGCATCACGGGAGATGAAGATATTCGCGGCTTGCTCGGTGTACGTTTCGTTAATGGGCATACCAAACATGGCACGGAACATATTGGCGTTGGTCAAAGTGTCCGCAATCAGCGGCATGGTATAGCCACCGTTATCGACATTGTTAGCATATTCATCCTATGCACAATGTGTCAGCCCACCTGCTCAGATGTCCGTTACTCAAGCAATCTTACAGGATCAGTCATGTTGGTCAAGGCGTATTGTGACCCATTCTTGGTAAGTAACTCGGAGTAAAAGGTAGCGATAGAGTCATAGACCGGGAATAAGTTCGTCTCAAAGAATTGACTGTCCCCGGTGACCACCCAGTAGTTACTAAATTCTTGCGCAATATCCCCGTTGATATGGTACTCGTAGTCGAAGCAAGGTCCAGTACTCGTACAGTTGCCATATCTTCCGTCTGTCCATGGAAACGCCGCAGCATTGCTGGAGAAATTCGTACCGTTCTTAGACGATACATATGCTGTCTGTGCATTGGCTAGAGCCTGTTTGTATCTCACGACGCGGTAATTGGCGATTTGTTGAGCTGCTTGCGGAAATGCTACTACGAGGCCTGGCTGCATCCATACCTCGGCATCCCAGAAGATCTGCCCTGCATATGAATCCGATGCTAGTCCACCAACACTGATACTGTTGTCATTGATCGGGGCATTGTTAGTGTTGATAAGAGCGTGTCCGCTGACTGTGTTTTGCAGCAAGTAGTAGGGGTTCGCAACGGCGGTTATGGCTGACTCGATGATGTTCGGGTCGGAAGGTAGTGTACCGTTTTCGGGGTAGGTGTAGTTGTCCACCGAGTCGTCAGGCATCACAAACGCCCACTCGTTCACATGCGACATAAGCAATGATTCGTACCCGATAGCCAAAGCGGTTATCGATGTGTTCTTCGCAACCTCTTGAGGTCGTGCAAAGCCGTCTGATGAGGCCCCTCCAATGTATTTCGTAATCCCCGTGGTTTGTCCCGCTTTCAAGCCAACGTTGACTGCTTGAGCAACACTGGAAGCATTCGCTCCAATGTATGGTTTGTCGGAGACTTGCGCCAGACTTGAGAAGTCCACCTCGGATGATCCATTCATGGTGGCATAGAGATAGGCGGTGACATTGCTGATGCCATTGGGTCGGACAGCAGCATAGATCGACTGCCCGTCGGCGCCACTTGAGACAAAGTCTGTTCGCACAGCACTGGCACCGTCGAGGACATTGACAATGGAGACGTTGCAATCGCTAGATGGCTGGATCTGTAGATGCACAATACCGTTGTTGGCGTAGAGCTTATGCGCGAACATTGTATATGCCACCTCAAATGAGATACCCCCCGAGTTCGCTGGCGTCCATGTATACTGCCACATTGTGATTCCGGCTTTCATGTCGAGGGTTGTATTGAAATTCGAAATCGTGCTGTTGTCCACCGTGGCATCCAGGTATTGACCGTTTGCCAACTCGATGACCAAGCCACCCCAGTGAGGGACACCGCTGATGACAGATTCCCCTCCATACTGCCTCAGCCAGGGATAGTTGGTCCCGTTCGTTGAAGGCTGTTCGTCGTAGAAGCCGCCAATGGTGGCAAAGGTCTGCCTCCGATCGAACAGTGGCCAGCCATTGGTATCATAGGGAGAGTCGTACTCGAAGAACGGACCAACTGCTGCGACATTGATCCCAAGGTAGCCATTGGCAATGGACATGCGGGATTGGTAGTGCCCCTGATCCAGATTCGTGGTCGCAAGCTGCCATGCCGCAGTGTCCCATGTTACGTTGGCAAATCGAGTCTCGTAAATGGAGCTCGAAAGGGTCGTTTGGCGCTTGGCCAGCTGTGGAGTTGAGGCACTTCGAGCTGCGTTGACCCTGCTTGCGATATCATCGCGTAACGAGCTGGCACATGTTTGCGAGCACAAAAGGCCCAATAGAAGGAGGCAGGAAGTCTATAGCCATCCAAACTTGCGTTAGATCATGCACAATCTTTATTCGAGCCTGTCACAACAACGATACTTACCAGGTAGCTCATAATCCCTCCATGTACTCCGGTAAGACAATCGGTCAGAAGTCATGAACAGACGGAGATTTCGCCCACCAAATCTCGTAGAGAGCTATTGCGAATTTCCAACTTGTGCTATAAAGAGTTCCATTTCCCCGCACGGGACTTGGCGAATATCAAAAATCAGTGGCAGTTCTCTCGGGTCCCCGGAAAACAACAACCCCAGTTTACATGGAAACCCCTGAGACCCCCGTGTCGTTCTACGGAAAGTACAGTACAGTACGGAATAAATACTGGTTATAACGAATTGAAAATTCAGCCGTGGCAGTTCGTTATAAACAGGGATTCGTTATAACAAGTTCTTAGTAAGCAGCAGCTGGCCTCAGTATCATGAAATGCTAAGGTAAATTTAAGTATTTTTCAAGAGTCCTTACCCTTTTCACTGCTGAGTCATTGGCCTCAGACTTATTTTATTTGTATGGTCAGTTATCACTCACACTAACCTGAATAGTAACGAAACCTAGGGATTTTCCTGCGAAATGTTAACGAATTCGTAATAGCCAGTATTTCGTTATTTTACATACAAAAACTAGGCGGGATTCAAGATTAGTTCGTTATAGCCAGGATTTCGTTACTGCCAAGTTCGTTATAAGCAGTATTTACTGTACTTTCTTCTCTGCAAAGTTCACCCATCTTTTCTCCCCTGTCACAACATTATTAGATGCACTGCCCGCAAGATATAGATATATAATAGTAGAACTAGCACTCGAGCTGCAACTTGCCGTTTTAGACACCACTATCTTGAGTCATGATCACGTATTCAGTCTATGCATTGCGCGCGAGTTTTCCCAGCAAATCAACGTGTATTCCGTAACTACGTCGCACAAAGATAGGATTTAGTAAACATCTCAGCCTCAATTCCCAATCGTTAATCATAACTCCTGATGGATGAAAACCTAATGGGATTACCGCTCTTCACGAGCGGAAGATTTCAAGACCACTGCATCCGGAGTCCCTTAGATAGTCTTTGAGTACACCTTGCTCATCTTCAACGGTTGCGCCAATGGAGAGCTGATGGGGTGCTTGCAGCTTGGTCGCAGTTCACGGACTAAATGGCTATTTCCTAGAGACATGGACTCACAAGCAAAATCAAGTGATGTGGCTTCGAGACCTACTTCCTCAAGCTCTCCCAAACATCCGGATCATGACTTATAGCCACAATGCAAAATTCCGAAACTTCACCGCTCAGCAGGACATCAGGAACATCTGAGCAAAATTACTCGCGGAGCTTGTGGATCTTAGGAGAACAAAAGAGGTTCGCCTGGATTCATTATGAAATGCACTTGTGCTCATCTCGACTACCTTTACTGAATCCAACTCAGGAAATGCGTCGACCTGTGGTTTTCGTTTGCCATAGCCTTGGTGGGATTGTCGTAAAGAAGGTATAGCCTTTTCTGCTTATCTTCCACGAATTTCCGCATTAATCAAATGAGGGGCGTTCAGGCGCTTTTGCTGGGATGCCCGGAAGAGCAAGAAAGAGTTCAACGCGCTGTTTACGGAGTAATGTTCCTTGGTAAAGTTTTCAGAAAGCAAGTGGCATGAAGCAAACAGGCGGCTAATGGTAACATAGGCACACCGCACAATGGCAGCAGCATTGCCACATGTGGAAAAATATTTGCAAATATTGTTGCCGCTTGTTCACCGATGAATCCTGCTCGAACAATACTTGGGGTATTGCAGAAGGATTCTGAACTACTGTTTGAAATTATGGAGGATTCTGTGGGGGAGACAGCAGAACTCCAACTGGTTTCATTCTTCGAGATGGAAATGACGAGTTTCGGTATTTTCAAAAGAATGGTATACAGAACTATCCTCAGTTTCAATGGTGTTTACTTTCATCTGACATACTCATCGGCAGGTTGTTGAACATCGCTCTGCAGTTCTGTATGTGCCCAATGAAGTTGCTATAGGTCTGAAATCCGGAATAGAGCTGACTCAGTGATAAACCTGATAACTCTATAGACAGCTTGAACTTCTTCGAGATTCCTATTTCACCATGCAGCATATTCTGCGGAAGGGTGACTGTTCTGAATTAAATGGAGGATTATTTTCACAAGTCATCCTCAGGCAGTAGTGGTCAGCTTACATTTGCTATCTGTGGCCTTGGTACGGAATCCGCTCCGTAGACATTACGCAGAAATAACTGATTGGATTGATTACAGGAGGATCTAGGAAGACACAAACAGCCTTACAGTTCGCGCTCCGCCACCGCTCTAGGTAGAAGTTTGGGATGATTTTCTTGAACGCAAGTTCTCAAACAACTCTTATCACGGACTTCAATCGGCTTTTCGATCTACTGGAGCTAGGAAGTGCCTCTAACAAGGGTGATGCCCTTAAGAGATGGTTGTCGAAAAAGGAAAACTCAGATTGACTTTTGATATTCGACAATGCCGATGATCTTGATTCTATGTGGGTCCCAAGATATTTCCTAGCAACCTCTTGGGGGCACATTGTCATAACTAGTCACGACCAAGCCGCGATTGGTAGTGTGGGAAGAGAAGGGTGCCTGCTGGAACGGCTTGAAACAAATGAAGCAACATCAGTCTTGATTAGAAAGGCCGGCATTCGAAATCCCTCTGTAGAAGACTATCTGCAGGCACAAGGGATAGTCGAGCTCTTAGGTTGCCTTCCGTTGGCCGTAGACCAAGGAGGCGCGTTCGTCAGTTCCCGCCAGAAGACGTTTACAGACTATCGTCGCTTGTATGAAGAACGGCAACACGATGTCTTGAAATTCAAGCCAAGATTAGGGGAATACGACAAAACAGTGCTGACGGCATGGGAAATCAATTTCGAACAGGCCGAACGGGATTCCAAAGATGCCTCCAAACACTTGCTCCTCTTTTCCTTTCTCGAAGCGTCGGGTATATCTGAGACAATGCTTCATCGTGGATGCTCGCCCCAAAAACGATAGGACCGTCAAGGCGAGATGGCAGAGGTTGCCCCAACAGACGCTGGCTTGAACAGCGGCCTTGTGGCACTCATAAGAAACAGAATGGACTTTGATGCCGCGGTTGACAAGCTTCTCTCGTTTTCCTTAATTCGCCGGAACAAAGATGTCAACGCGTCAAGGAGTTTCTCGGTCCATCCTCTTATCCTACACTATGGGTCGCAACGTGTACCCCGAGCGTTTCAAGACAAGTGGAGGTTGCAGGCGTTATTGTTGGTTTGCCATGCATTTCCGAGGAACGAATATCTTGCACCTCTTTTAGTCCATCAAAAAAAGGTCCCCAAAGAGTAATGCTGACTTTTTATTCGGCAGCTACTGGGGCCTGGGGACATCGCAGCTTTCACACGTCCATCGCATACTTAAAGAATATGATGAGATTACACGTGAATGTCCATTACCAGCGTTTATCACACGCGAGCTAGCTTCAATACTGTTGGCGGCCTCTCTGTTCTCTACTTCATCATGCAAACGCGAGGCGGTTAACTGAGTGAAATTCTTCTAAAGGACGATACTGATTGGTATATGCACGCTGAGGCTGCATATTGAGAGAGTGCTGTATTACGAATGCTTGGAAAACCAAGTGATTCGAATCAGACCCTCAAAAGTTTTGTTCATTCGACAGTTTTTCCCGGTCACGACAGTGGATTGGAGGTTGACGCACGATGGAACGCTCAAAGAGGCGACCTGGTCATTTCCTTTGCTAGAAACCTGATCCGAAATGGCGACTTGACCGCCGCCAAACAGGAGCTTTGCGAGTGGAACCCAACCAATCCAGCTTCTCCGTCAACGATAGAACGTCTAGTATTGCGGAGAAGGAATGTAAATATGGGTGAGGTTCTCAGATATGAGGGCCGCTTCGAAGATGCACTACTCTATCTCCAGGACGTTCTTCAAGAGAGCGAGCACGATGACTTCTATGAAGGTACTGGTTGGCAACGAGCTCTCATTTCAAATGTCGCCGAGTTATTCTGCGAACTGGATCGGCCAGCTGAAGCCAAGACACTTTTGATGCCGGAATTGCAACAAATGACTGATAGAGGTTGCCAAAATACCAGCAGCGGAAGACGCCTCCAGCTTTCATTGATAGAGAGTTTTATGAAATGTGGTACGTATCATCGGGCAGAGGAGTGCTTATTATACCTCAAAGGTGTCTACGAAGCTATAGACATCCTAACTACACTTTCGAACAGAGGTAAGTTTCGAGTGTGGAGTAGTTTGGCAAGAATATCTCATCTAAGATCCCGCTGGGATGAGACACTGGATACTTGGTTACAGGCCCTTGGAATCCTGAACATTCTTGGACGGGAAGAAAGTCTTAATTCAGGTATAGTTCACTACTCCATCTCGTACGCTCTGTTCAAGCTTGGGAGGCATGAAGAAAGCTCTGAGAGCCTGAGTAAAGCGCAGGCCAATTTGGAAAGTGAAGAACGCAGGTTCTGGATCGTTGGTTTCAATTCCTACTGGCATGATTTCATCATTCGTTGTGTGAGCGCGAATGAGCCAGCCATGAAGGGCTCACCAGGGTGACTCTCATACGCTTCTTGAAGAGTAACGATATTACGGTTTCTGTAATGAAGTAATTACATCTTAAACTCTGTGATCTAATCGTCTAGGTAAACTACCCCGAGCTGTCAGCAATGTTAAACTGCCAAGCGCTAATATGAAAGGGTGCGCATCCACATAGAGACCCCATGTTGATCCACATGGACTCAATATCATTCCACATAGACCCTAGCCAGGTAACTAGCTACCTGAGGTCTAGCCACACAGTTAGGGTTCTTGCTAAGCCGATAACTAATCTGAAAATGTCTAACAGTATGTTTTATGCTGGCTTTTCTTTTCGAATACTTGAATTGACGTGCTTTTATATGTTATTCGAAGTTGAAAAACTTGAACTACTTGCTAATGAATACATAGTCTATCGTCACTGGCACTGCTCAGCTCCCCATACCTCACTACTCCACTTTCCCTTCCCCTAGAAAAAATCTAGACCGCCCTTCGTGAATGAAGAGCTGCCAATTTTAGACAAGCTATCACCACCCTCCCTGATCCCCTTTCCCCCCCCCCCCACACCACCATATCAGCAGCATCGCCGCCCCCGCTCCAACTGCTGCTGCGCCCACTGCTGCTGTCCCCACTGCCGCTGCTCTTATTGCCGCTGCCCTCACCGCCCCCACTGCTGTGCTAGCCCGCTAGGCTAGCTGAAGGCTCACTGCCCCGGCGGTATACGTACGCGCGGCAATCAAAATTGAAAGCATAGTCACGTAGCTAACTGTATTCGGCTAGGAGTAGGGCCAGGATCTATGTGGAACAACATGGGGTCTATGTGGACTCGCTCCCTAAGTGCAATGAATATTCGTTGCTTGCGCACATTCAAGTGGTTCAGTGAACATCAATTTGTAAATCGCATTTTTGAGCTCAAGCCGGCTTTGACATTTCAAGGAAATTATCTTCTAAAATGGAGACGTCTGAGTAGAAGCATTTGATATATCCGAAGTGTTTGTTTCTAAGAGCCAAAGAGCGCTGCCAACCGGGCGCAGATCTCCTGTCACAAAAGTCTGCATGCCGTTGCCTTGATCGCCGATTCTCCGTGCAAGGTTCAAAGCGCCCTCAATAGTCGGTTCGATAGATATGTCAGCTCTAGAATCGATGCTCTGCCAAGCCTTAACGTAATCTTTTTGAATATCCACCGAGAAAATCTTATTGTGGGGATGGAAACATTGATCTGGATAAAGAGTTAGCTAATGCTCAGTACATTAGAGAGGTTCCTAGACTCATACCAGCTCTGATAGTACCGCCTTGCCTTTCTTCATACGTGCTCAAGATGACATGTTGTATTTTTATACCACCCTATAGTAGAGATTCAGCAGTACATTGCAGGAAGGCCGCCCCGTCTCGTTCTGAGAGATGGCTGGAAATGAGAACACGAGTGAGCGGTGAGTCGTTGCTAGATGTCTTAGCTTATGATTCTGTATCGTGGATCAGACCTTATTAGGTACCTTTGCATTTCCAAGGCGTTCACCGCGAACCACTCCGCCGCTTTCTGGAGGCTCAGCTCCTTGTGGGCTTCATCGAGAAACCATTGGTGGTTACCAACAACGATCTGGTGGAACCGTCCTGGCCAGGATAATTGGTCTGTGCCTCGAATTACGTCGTGCGAGATCAGGCTGCGATGCTCCTTAGGTGCCTTCCCCTGTAAGAAAGCGCCGACGAGGGCAAGAGCAAGCGGTGAGTTAGTCCTCTGGACTTCTAGCTTCAACGCCTGTGTGTTGTTTGGGAGTGCGGGATCGACGGTGCAAATTGTAAAGTAACTTCTTTCTCGGTCGCTCGGTGCAGGAGTACCTCAGCAGCTGCGAGCTCCTAAAAGGTTTGAAAAAGCAGGACTTCCGTGCTTAAAAATTCCTGCCTTGTGCCAGGCAATCGTTTTAATCGATGGGCCAAGCTTCTCAACATGGTCCATCCCAAGTGTGCCGTGACAGCCCGTCCCAGACTTCGAAGACTTACTTCGCAAAAAGGTCTTCAGATATTGGCGTGGAATTGATCTGGACTCTCTCCCGCACACATTGCAAATGCGGCGAAGTATAAAGGCCGATCTTTCGCGGAAATCCGGTCCTTTCCCCATGCACTCGGAGGAAGGAATCCACGGACGCATATGTGCTGCCCTTTCCTTTTGTCTCTGCAACATGTATAACATTCAGACTTTCGAGGTCGGTATCCTAGATTTGTGATCAGTAAAGTTTCGGCGTTATGAACGAATACATAACAGTACTGAATGACCAAGCAGCTGCAGCCCGTCTCTACTTCTCTTGAGCTGGGACTTCCTCTGAAGCTGGGCATAAAGTCTAGGCCAGGCATCCGGCTCAAACTAGGTACCTCCTTCGAGCTAGGCCTAACTTTCCGGCGTCTGCTATTGAGAAGGGCTATGGCATTCTGTTGCAGATTAGAAGATGCCCAGAGTCCTTCAGATCGTTTCTCTTACCTTGTGTTTTTTTTCCATCTCGTCAACACTCTGATCTTACTCTATTCTTACTCTAATTCCGGATAGTTACAAGGTGCTGGGAGCGTTATGGGAGTAATAAGGATGGAAGAATCTCTCTCCCTTTGCTTTGCATGACTGAAGTCAAACATTGACTGAGCATTCATGTAAACTGATGAGACTAGGCACCAACCCCTATATGTCATCGGTGAGGAGAATTCATTGACTCAGAGCCCATTCCTACTCTGTCCCTCTCAATGAGCCAGAAATGCCATCCTTCATTCCCCATGATCCTAGCCCGCTACCAGGTCCAGCCAAAGTGAGCTGAGAGGAATGATACAGCAACGGGAGAGTGACACATTAGGCATGGTCGGTTGGATCTGTGGGAATTGCCCGATTCAGACATGACCGCAATACTGAGATTGTCGCGCAGTAGTAGTTCAAACTATTAATCCATGGACATAGCATCCATACTGCTGACAAGCAACAGGCCGCACACAGGGAGCGTGTTACATCAAGAAAAACAGCAGCTACTCGTATCGATGAGAAATAGCGAAGGGGAATCCAAGTCTGGTGTCATAGGAAGAGCAAGGGGGGAGGAAAGAAATCCTGCAGGGTTGCATCTGTCCTTTATGGTGCTGACCGCGGTGCTGACCGCAGTGCATCCCGATACGAATTTCATACAGAGAGCTTATCGATAATGCTCGTCGCCATATTTGGAGATGTTGGGATAGAGAGAGGTTCGAGGATTCCATCATGGCGATAGGGAAAACTCGCCAAACAGCTACCCTGTCAAAGCCTACGTCAGGGCAATTTGGTGCAAATAGCGAGGCAGCCTCCGCCAGCTCAGCTTCAATTGCATTTGAATTTCCATATTCATCGCAATGCCTCCAATAATGCCACGGATAGTATCGAGACCCCTTCTTCGCGTCTACAACTTGCCCTTAGCATCCCAAACCTCAAAATCCACCCTCGACCGCCGACGCCCCATCTCCACCTACGGCTACACGCAAGCCAAATCGCTCGTCTACAGCAAACATGGCGAACCCAAAGACGTGCTCGAGTAAGCTCCCAACTTCCCAGGTCCCAGAGCCCAGAAGCCCCGAATCCATCATCACCATCATAACCCACACCATAGCTAACCCGCCCCCCCGCAGACTGCACACGCACTCCATCTCCCCCCCCCACTCCACCCTCCTCACCCTCCGCACCCTCGCCACCCCCCTAAACCCCGCCGACATCAACCAAATCCAAGGCACCTACCCGTCCCTCCCCCCCTTCACCACCTCCCTCGGGACCGCACACCCCAGCGCCACCCCCGGCAACGAAGGCTGTTTCGAAGTCGTCTCCACCGGCTCGGGCTGCAGCACCGCCATCCACCCCGGCGACTGGGTCATCCCCCGCCGCACCGGTCTCGGGACGTGGCGCACCCACCTCCAAGCGCGCGAAGACGAAATCCTCCCCGTCGTCGACAAGCGCGGCTTGACCGCCACGCAAGTCGCCACCGTCTCCGTCAACCCCGTCACCGCCTACCGTCTTCTGCGCGACTTCGTCTCGCTCGACGGCGCGAAGGGCGACTGGTTCGTGCAGAACGGGGCCAACAGCGGCGTCGGTCGCGCGGCCGTCCAGCTCGCGAAACAGTGGGGGTATAAAAATATTGCGGTTGTGCGGGGGCGTGCCGGGAAGGAAGGCGAGGATCTGAAGCGCGAACTTGAAGGGTTGGGGGCTACGAAGGTCGTTACGGAGGAGGAGGTGCTGGGGAGGGGGTTTGTGGAGCGAGTGAAGGAATGGACGGACGGCGGACGCGGAAAGGTGCGCTTGGCGCTCAATTGCGTGGGCGGAAAGCCGGCGCTCGGTATGGCGAAGGCGTTGGCGCCCGGCGCGCAGGTGGTGACGTATGGGGCGATGAGTAAGCAGGCGATGGGGGTGCCGGCGGGGATGTTGATTTTTAAGGATTTGGTGTTTCGGGGGTTTTGGGTGAGTAGGTGGGGGGATGAAAACCCGGAAGAGAAGAAGAGGACGGTGGAGGAGTTGTTGGGGTTGATGAGGGAGGGGCGGTTGAAGGATGGGCCGGTCGAGGAGGTGGGGTGGAGTTGGGGGACGGGGAGGGAGGAGCTGGTGGAGGCGGTGCAGGGGACGTTGAAGGGGTATAGGCGGGGGAAGGGCATGTTTGTTTTTGGGGAGACTTGAGGGGAGAGGGAGGGGAGGGGGTTGTTCGTGGGGTGGGAATGAGGTCGAGCTGGTTTTAGAGATGTTGTTGTTGGGTCGCTGACATGAGTATGTGCGGACACGGATACAGTGGATGCGCGATAGACTCCAGTCGCGAACTGGGAGTACTTCTCCTTGTAACTATACAATATACCAACACCTGTCCTGCTTTCCCTTAACTCACTTGCCAAACTCAGTTATCCAATCGATTGTCAGCCCATACATATGTATCCTTTCCAAAGCCCCTTCAAACCCAATACCCAACAAATACCCTTATTGCCAAATCCCAACCCCCTTTTGCTATCCACAAACCTCCCTTTTCCATCCCCAACCCCAAATATACAACCCCTTTCCCCTCCTCCATTATACATCCCCATTCCCCTTCCCCGATTACCTCCTCTTCCCCCCTCCCCCCAACTCCCTTTCCCCCTCCTCCCCCAAACTCCGCCACCACCTCAACGAATCCCACGAAACGTATTCTCAACGAATTCCCCCAAAAATATCCCCTCCCCCCAACCCGTCCCCCAACCCCTTCAACTCCGGCAACCTCGGCGGCGGGCTCCACTCCCTCTCCCTCTCCCTCCCAACAAGCACGATCTTTTCCTCCCCCTCCATCCCCAATCCATCTTCGATCCAATCTCTCCGCTTGCCCATGCCCATCTCCACGCTCATGCCATTGGAATCCCAGTTCCCGTCGAAGCCGTTGGTATAGCCAGTCGCGTAGCCGTTGGCATAGCCGTCGGTATACCCACCAGCAGCATACCGATCCCCCATGCTGTGGGTCCCCCCGCGCAGCACATCTGCACTTCGCCTTTCCCCGTCGTCGCGGAAGAGACGACTACTTTTCCTCCTGGCCAACCCCCCGAAAACCTCTCCGCTTTTCCTCCTCCCCCCACCAAAAAAATCATTACTTTTCCTTCCACTGCCCCAGAAAAAGGATTCCCCGCTCCTCCTGCCATTCCCCCCATTCCCACTCGCATCTCCATTCTCACCCCTCAAAGCATCCGCGCTCTTCCGGACCCCGTCCCTGCCCCCAAATAAACCCGCGCTCCGACGACCCCCCATCATCCCCTCACCGTTCCGCAAAACATCAGCACTGCTCCTCCGCCCCAGCTTCTCCGAGCTCCTCCCCGCAAGAGAGTTCAACGTCGTGGCCAGGCTGGATTTGCGCTTTTTCCAGAAGCCGGTGCTTTTTTTGCGGCTCAGTGGCGTAGACCACATGCTTTCGCCGCCGGCGGATTTCGGGCGCCATTTGTTGGTGTTGGTGGTGTTGTTACCGTTGTTATTGCTCTTGTCGGGGAAGGAGCGGAGGTTATCGGAGACGGAGCGGGCCGGGTTGCGCATGGGTAATTGGGGCGGGGAAGAGGAGGAGGAGTCGTTTGCGTTGCTATGGGCGGTGTCGTTTGCGTCGCCGTTGGTGTTGGTGTTGGTGCTGGCGTGATTGTTCAGCGCCATGAGAGAGAGGATGCGACGGACTGTTGTCGGGCGTTTCGCCGGTGTCGGATTCGCGGACGAAGGAGGGGACCCGGGAGCGGGGCCGGTGGATTTGCGCTTCAGAGTCGCGGGGGAGGCGGCGCCGGCGAAATAGTCTGGTTTTGAACAGTAGGCACTATGAAGGCCTGGTGAGGGTGTTGTAGTAGCGAAGTAGTCTGGTTTTCCGTGGCTGTAGGTGCTGGTTGGGCCGGGAGACGGCGTTGCAGTGAAGTAATGGCTGTAGGCGCTGGTTGGGCCGGGGGAGGGAGTCGTGGGGAAGGCGCCGGGCATGCTGGAGGTGCTGGAGAGGGGCGAGGTGGGCGTGGGCGTGTAGGGGTGCTGTTTTAGCGGATTGAGGGCTGTTCTGAGGGGAGGGAGGGGTGGTGGAGAGACGGTTGGTGGGAGCGGTGGGGAGGGAGGCGGCGGTGGGATAGAGGTGCCTTCTGTGAGGGAAGCGGAAATGCTGTGGGGGAGGACGGGGAGTTGGTAGGTGAAGGGAGCAGTGGTCGTCATCATTATTGTGGTGGTGGTTGAGGGTGTGCACCGGGCCTGCGGTGGGGGAAATGTGTGGTAAGTAAAATTTTGTGCGGAGTGAAACGGATAGAGCGATTAGTGAAAAGAAGGCAAAGAAGGCAAAAGTAGCCTATCTTCAAAGGGGAAGAAGATCGATTCGCAAATATTAACAAGAGGATTAACATGAAGGAAGCAAGTGCCGGAGTACGAGGAGAGGAGAGAAGAGGAGAGGAGAGGAAAAAGGGGATGCTGCTTCCCGCTGTCAGTCGTGAGCGGTTCGATGTCATGGCTGCTTGCAGTGCTTGCAGTGCTTGCAGGGTTCCGCGCCTCGAATGCTGTTAATGTGCTTCCCTTTCTGCACCGGCAGCACTTTGGGACAGCCGTGGATGCAGGTCAGAATGGTCGCAGACACCCACATTGTTGAGTGAGGCATCAATTGGTTGGGGGGTCACCGCTGGCATTGCATGGTTTGGTGGTTTGCATGGTTTGCATCTGCGCTGATGTTCCTATCTACGATGATCTTATCTACGATGATCCAACCTCCAAGCATGCCGCTTGCATGATTCCCACACATCACACATCACACATCACACTTCCTCGGCAACAGATCGCCTATCGAGAGCCGATGGGCGTGATGACATGGCCACACGCTCACAGCCCGTCGATTTTCGACATCGCCACTACGAATCTCGAGCTTTGTGTTCTCTATTACTGCTTGACAGTCCATTGGGGCAAGAGGGACTCCTCCAGTTTGCTTCGACGACGTGCAAGTCATTGATATTCATATCCATCAAAGACTGGTCTTAAGTCTATATGCCGACCAACTCCGCATTCGATGGAATATTCAAAGGAGAGAGTGATGGTACCGTCAGTGAATGATATCGAAGAGCGGAGACTCTTCTGATGCTTGCTTGAGCTGTGTCAATTGTCTTGGTCCTGACTAACGAGGGTCATTGCCGTAAAACGCGGTCGCCGAGTTGCATGAAGGGATCCCCCAGGCATCGCCACCCTGATCTCCCAGCGCATTACGGACGCTGGTAAAACAAATCCTGGTTTTGGCATACCCATCAAAGCTGTGACTTTCCGCAAGTTGGACAGCAGTCCGTCGCTTTCGGCCGTCCACTCAGGGTATCAACCATGTTTTTCAACCCGATCCAGAACTCGTACTTTGGTCTCCTATCCTTCCAATCCGTGTCTTCTCTCTCCAGCCGCTCCATCTCGCTAAAGACCACGCTTGCGCCCTTGATGCCGATGACAGCTGCGCTCATGTCATCCGCCGCAATCTCATCCTTGGATTGCCCGGCGAACTCCTCGATATGTTGCATGCACTTGACCGCTAACCGCACAGCACGAACGCGGTCCATGGGTGACGGAGTGCCGCCTTGCTGGACGTGCCCGGGAACTGCGAATCGGGACTCGAACCGACCTTTGGATTCTTCACGGATCATGTTGGCGATGATCTCGGTCGTATACGTCTTCGACGCATGTTCGTTGCGAAGGATCAACTTTCCCGCACGGTTCTGCCCTTTGTCCTTGGCGAAGCTTTCCCGGAGGTGCTCGATATCTCGAGCAAGCATCTTGATGTCGATGCCCTCTTCAGGTGTGTACACAGCCATTGCACCAATAGATAGACCTGCGATCGTGGCCACATATCCGGACCGCCCACCCTGTGTCTCCACCACGAATACACGTCGGCGTGTCGCGGAAGCTGACTGTTTGATAGCATCACAGTAACCGACTAAAGCATTAAGACAAGTGTCGCTTCCTATCGAATATTCGGTGCCTGGAACGTTATTGCTGATGGTTGCAGGGAGAAGCGCGATTGGTATCCTGAAAGCCGGATAATCTTTTCGAGCTTTACGTAGCTCACTGACTGCTGTGAATGCTTCGAAGCCTCCAATAACAAATAGCCCGTCGAACTGGTATAACTCGAAACATTCCGCGGTTTGCTTCATATCCTCGGATGGTAGGCCCCGATTCGTTCCAATCTCTGACCCACCCTTACTGATCCAACCCTCGACATCCAGCCATTTAACCTCTCGTACTGCCCCTAGTGGCTTGTCACCGTGATGGCGACACAGACCTGGGAATCCGTTGTGAATGGCGACAGGTGTGTGACCTCTCGAAAGACAGTATGCTACCGCTGCTCGAGTAGCTGAGTTCATGCCACCGGCAGGAGCGCCCACATGAACGATTGCGATACGCATATGCTGATAGTTGTCAGCACATTTCATCGTTTCCTGACTGAAAAGGAGAGGGTTTCATACCTTTTCCTTAGGAAGCAAAAGCTCAGGTTGGTCAGTAGCTGTAGTTGTCATGTAAGCACTATGATACTCGGAGAATTCAGCATCTCGTAATCCCATTGCTCGATTGAAGTCCTTCGCCTCAATAGCTTCAGCAACTTCATGGGTGAGTTTCACGGCTTCCATGAGAGGTTTTCGAACGATTTTGTTTTCGATAATAGCAATGACAGGTGTAGGTGTTTCAGGGGTAGCGTCCAGCACTGCCTCAACTGCTTCGACACCTTGAAGCGTAGAGAGCATTCGATCATAGGCACACGCATTGCCACCTCTCTGCACATGCCCGAGTGTCGTGATCCGGGTATCTAGCTTCAATTCGTTTGTTAGGAGGTCCTTGACCTTGGTGGGAGAGATTTTGTTGAGATTTCGATCGTGTGCGCCCTCAGCTACGATGACTATCGTTTTCCGCTTTCCGAGCTTGCGGTGCTGTAGAGAAATCAGTACTTCGTTACGTCCACATTTGTCCGCATTAGACTGTACCTTGAAGATGATGTCGCACATTTGCTTCTCCCAATTTTCCGAAGGTGGCATCTCAGGGATGAAGATGAAGTCCGCACCTGTGCTCACTCCTGCCATAAGAGCAAGCCAACCGCAGTGACGGCCCATGACCTCAATCACGAAAGCGCGCTGATGTGAGAAGGCTGTGGCATCGATGTAATCCACAGCTTCGCATATCCTTCCCAAGGATGAGTAGCAGCCAATTGTCGCATCCGTCGAAGACATGTCGTTGTCTATTGAACCAACCAAACCAACGATGTTCAGGTACTTGAAAGGTTCGGTCTGTTCGGCAGCCAACTCCTTTGCATCTACGAGCTCTTTCAGCAGGCCTGGCCATTCTGCCCGGAAGATATCAGCTCCTGTTAAGCTACCGTCCCCACCGCAGATTATCAGAGCATCTATGCCGTTCATAATCATGTTCTTCGCCGCTCGTAATCGACCAGGCCGTTGTGTGAAGGCTTTACACCGAGCTGTGCCAATAAGGGTCCCTCCTTCCGACAGATAGCCACGGACATCTTCCCAGTACATCTGTCTGATGAGGTCTCCACCCTGTACAAGCCCTTCGTAACCTTCGTAGATGCCGTAGGCTTCACAGCCTTTAGCAATGGACATTCGCACAACAGCGCGAACGACTCCGTTCATTCCTGGTGCATCTCCTCCGCTGGTCATCACCCCGATGCGTCGCTTCTTGCCTGGCAGAGGCGGCGGCGCTCCATTCACACCATCTACGGGCGCCATAGTGATAGGAGAGTGGGGTACACTGGATACAGAAGAGGATATACGAGAGAGTGCGAATATGTATAGTGTATCGTCAAACGCGGGATATCTTCTAGGTGTTCGTAGGACGTCGTCTAAGTAGAAAGTCGAATGTCAGTATGAGTGGGTTGTTACTTCTAAAGGGAAAGGGAAAAGGGAAAAGGAATTATGTGGGAGGCAGGCCGTTATCAGGCTTCGGCCCATCTTGTGCAACGACGATGCCCATTGCCCATTGGTCCAAGCTACCCCGGTGAAAGTGGTCCCCGTTGTCAGCCTTACCAGTGCCAGCCTAACAATTCTCATCCATTGACTTTCGGGTTCCGGTCCATCTGCAAGTCACCAAACAATACAACCTGTTATACTCCGCATTGCGACCGGGAGCTCACGCGGTTGGCATACTGTTGTACCAATGATTGACCGTTGATCATCCACGTGTCGTGCCCAAGTACCGCTCTAGGGTTATCACATCCTCTGGGTGACGTAGTTCCGTACGCAAAGATTCATACAGATCATGGCTGAAAAGGTCTTACTCTCCCTCCGCGCCTGGCCCACCAAGGACGCCACCGCAGAGTCATTGCCCTCTCTCATTTTACGTATCAATGAACAGCGTGGTGGTTTTCGCAACATTACTGAGCAGAGCCTTGAGGAAGAGATACGAGCTCAAGATGCTGGAGAAAGCACTGTCGACGAGACAAGTGCAGAGCCCATTGTACAGGATGAGACAGACCTGAAGTCACGAAGGGAGGAGATTATTGAAGCTCGGGATGAGATCCTCAAACAGGTCGCGTAAGATCACCATCCTTGATTTGAAGATGTCGGGAGGTAGGAAGCTCATCGCTGTTCTAGGCAGGCCCAGATGGAAAGCGCCTACGCATTGGACTTCGTATCCCTTTTGCTTTCCAAACATACACCGCGCCAGGCCAACTTAACAATGTCACCCTTTCTTAAGCAGAACGTGCCTTCAGGGTCGCTGGGAGTTGAAGTTATGCAACTGCCCCAGGTATCTGAAGTAGAACAGCGCGATGCTGAACTCGTGTCCACTGGTTGGAAGTTACAGTCGTTGAACGATACAGCGGATTCGCTATTGCGATCAGCCACGAGATTGGAAAAAGAGATGGAACAAGAAGCGCGATACTGGGAGCAGGTACTTGCAGTGAAGGAGAAAGGATGGTCCATCTGCCGATTACCGCGGGAGAGGCACACTCTGGGTGTGCGATATGGCTTCGCTGAAGGTTCTGCGCTCTACTCGATGTCTTCATGCTTGATGCTGATGGCATACTAGCTGCTCCGGAGTTTCGAGATCGTGGTTTAGCTGCTCTTCGACGTGATGAAGAGGGTGACATCAACCTGGATCAGGGTATTAGGTCATCGAATCCCCAGGCACTCCGAGTCCGGATTGAACACAACGGCACGACTATCGCATCTACAATTTCTACACCCGAGGATATGGCTGGTGAAGTGTCGGTTGACAAACTGTTATTGCAAGCTCGGAACAGTATATACGATGAAGAACTACACCATGAACTGCATCGCGAAGCACGTACCTTGGTGAATCAGGGTGTACGCTGTCTTGGGGACGTTATACACCTGCCTTACGAAAACGACAAGCACGTCCTCTTGGATCTCGTCTCGTATGACGACGCTGCCGAATTGAGCGAAGAGGGTGCTCAGGAAGCCAGTGTTGTTGCCAGGGCCGTCGCAATAGCTGCGCGGCTATTGTTGTCTCATGCACACCGCAAGAATCTACGTCGCCGATCACAACCACCACCTCCCTTGACGGAGCGCAGGCCGCCTAAACCGACATACATGATTCTACGGCTGATCCTTTCGCATCTCCAGCATCGCTCCCGTATCGCTTCGATGCGTGATTTCCTGAGTAGCGTTCGCAATAATCTAACAGCGGCAGGGTTGGTCTTTGAGTACAATGAAGCAGCTTCGATGTCCATTGACCTTCCCGAAGTCCCTACGATTGTGGTCAAAACAGGGATCCCTTTTGCCGAAGTCCTTGGAAACTCCCTCTCGGCGCCTTCGCAATCGCGGATCACCTTGGTCTTACCGTCGCAGTCTACGAACCTAGTAATCAATGTACGTACCCATCTCTCAGCGCCTCATTTCGGTACAGACTATCCAGTCACCATCGATTCCTGCCCGCCGAACTCTGCGATCTCGAAAATCCCTGGCACCATGATTTTCTTCGATGCATCCGCTGCTGAGGATCACATTCTCCACCTCTTAACCCTTGATCTCGTCTCCATCATCGCGTCAGCTCGACTCGGCAACCTGTGGGCTATCAGACTGCCACAGACTGGCGAGCTCAGAATGGCGCCAAAAGAGAAGGAGAAAGGGAAATGGATGCTTGTCGTTGTTGAGAGACGGAAGCTTGAAGTGCAATGGGGTTTCAGCAATGTTGCTAGGAGCGATACTAAGAACTATGTATGGAGAGGGGGTCATGAAGGAACATCTGGGCGAACATTAGAGGATGTCATTCGTGAGGCTGGAAGTGAAGCTACGGAATAGTTGTCTAGCAGGGAGTGATGACTAACTAGCAATTCGACCAGCTGTCCATAGAAATAGCCATGGCAGAAATCTTCAATGTGGAATGATCTTCCCTTGTGATCTATCTGACGAATGCCCTTGCGGAGAAATTCACTTTCCCCCGGAAAAGAACAACCCGGGTCAGTCGACTCAGATATTCCCATTGGACTTTGCTGGGGCAATACCGCATAAACTGCTTCAAACTATAACCGAGCAATGATTTCCATCCTACCGTCCCGCCGCCCTCGAGTCCTATGCAGGGTGTGAACGCAGGTCCGTGTAGAATTGACACAAATAGCGCTGAAAGCCTGACGTTTCTTTGACTTCTGCCCATGTTATTCATCGTCTACTTATGTAAATAAGAGTATGCAAGGGCCCCAGGGCTTTGAATATGCTAACCCTATTGTTAATCACTGTACAATGCATATGTAGACACAGGGAGGTCTCCGTCTACGTTCTGACCCAAGTTGCTATGACACCTCATTAGGGCAGTATTCATAGTTGCTGTTACTATCTGAGAACTCGGTCATAAACTGGGTTCCCCTGGCGCTAAGTGTGCCCAAAGAGGAGAGGTGCACCAATTAGCCCTAAAGGCTCTAAGAGGGTCGCCACTTTCTTATTGGTATTACCAGAACCTCTGGGAATCAGTACTCGGTCTTTGCTCGAACAGATCAAGGATAATTACACTGTGATAAGATACGGAAGCTTTCAAAGGCATCGGAGCACTCAGTGAAGCCAGCCAGACATCAGTCCGATCATCCAAGAGCCTATCTTCGAGCAGGAGCCCAGTCCAAGCCAGAGTATAAAGGAACAGAAAGTAGCCCTTGTCAAAGGAAATGAGACCGGCCTATGTTTGCTACTCGAGAATGATTGTGCCACCAGCTCCATTTAATTGTTAATCTCGCTACATTGTATTTGTTGAACTCGTTTTCTATTGGCTCAATCTATCTTCCGCCACACACTAGGCTCAGCACATCGATTGACTTGTTACAGCCGAGGCTAAAAACAAATATGGAAAAAGAGAAAAAAAATTACGTTGTCGACACCTGTGTGATTCGAACACACGCTCCCGAAGGAAATAGCTGACTCTGGAGACCAGTAGCAGGCTATCGCGCTGAAAGATCGGTCAGAACGATTTCTATACATGGTGAATCCTGAATGGGATACGAACTTAACCACTCCGCCAAAGTGTCTGGCTGATGAAAAACTGTTGTCTTAAGAGAATAATGAAGGTTTCAACGCTTCTTCCCCATTCGTTTTTTGTCGGAAGACAAAACTGACTACCAAAGCCTGAGGGGCCCCTATAAGTTAAAAGTACAGAAAGCGCCATTATTACTGCGGCGAGCTTCGTGGGGGGCTGGCTATGTCATTGACGCTGATTTAATCCCGTCCCTCATGCTGGAATCTGCGAAAGTAAAACCACCCTAAATAAAATAGAGGTGAGTTGGTCTCAGAGATTGCTTTTAACTTTCTGTGAAGCTTGATGTAATGCACGTAGATGAAGACGTTGAACAGAACGAGTATTTAAAGGCCAAATTTTGCTGGCCTGGCTTACTCCCCCCTTCTACAATCAATCGTCTTGATTGATTTAAGTGTGCTTGTTATAAAGGGAGGGAGGGAGGACTTTTTGCAGAGCTGCTATGTCAGCTTTACGGGCTACTGAGCTCAGTGAGTGGCGAAGATGATCTGGCAGTTTACAAGCTGCTAGTAGCAGCCATTTTCGAAAAGCTTAACGCCTCTTTCAGCGCCTCTGTTAGCGGTCGTATCGACCACTAGTACGAAAATGCTTCAGTGGAAAGAATACTATGAGCTGTTGACCGTGTCTTGATTGGCCTGAAGCCAATCTTCACTTTCTCCTGCAGATTGAGCATACACAGTATAGACGATCATGCAAAAGTCTCTGGCGCACCCTACTCTTGAAGGAATCCCGGCCGACGAGACTCTGGAGGCAGTTTCCTTCTCCTGGGAGGATGAGCCAGCTCCACCGCACCAGTCTGTGGATCCACAACAATCGTACCAGGTATAGAAATCATGTGATTGCTTGCTACCCCTAGAGAAACCAGTCTCAGGTTCTGCATGTTACCACGCCAGTCGGCTCCGAGCTTGAAGATTGAAAACGCATCGAGGGAGGCCGTCCAGCGCCGTTGGGTGTTCGTGATAACTGAGAGAGCGAAGGTCCAGAGCACGGGTACAGCGAGGACTAGTGCTGCGAGAAGTGCCGGTACCTTGCCGTATGAGAGTCTGATCTCGGTCTGGAAAGCTACACCAGCTACTGTCCCGTTCTTAAAGAACGACTGGTCGTTGATCAGGGACGACAGGGGTCCTAGGAACACCCGTTCGTCGAAACTTGACACCTTTGTGAAAATCACAGAATAGATACCCGTGAGGATATCTGGGGGCTTTGATTGATTAGTGATAGGAGGGTTGTACTGATCGAAGCGGCACACAGGTTGCTAATCAGCAATCCATTTGAATCCATTTGAAATCGGGGGAATCGAGCAATTGTTGCCGGGCGGGGACGTTAAGGTTGGAGGACCGTTATGGAGGAGACTGACGAATGATGCCGTAGTAAGGTTCAAGAGCTCTACCGGACTAGCATCAAGGACAGACTCCGCAGACAGTGCGCCTGTAGACTCAATGTATGATCCAATGAGTGTATTCACCGTGGGCCGCAAGTAGGCGACAGACAGGTTACAGTTTGCAACTTGAGTCAAGGCTTGAGGACCTTGAATTGCGAGCTGAATCCTCGCGGTAGACTGATAATCATTGAATTCCTGTTGAATGCAGCTTAGAGCTTGACCCTGGAAAGTTGAGCTCACGTTCGTGAAAGTGTATTGATTTATCCATTTTTGATCTTCAGCAACATAGAGGCTGCCTTCTTCATAGTCAAATGGAGTTATATTAACCACGGAGGATTGTGCGCTACAGGCCATTGCAGATGAACCTCCAAGGTCAGAGCATTCATTCTTACAACGCAGCTTGTATGGGGAGCCGCCGTTACTGTCAGAGTTGACATCTTCAAATTCAAAATTCAGTACTGGTATTGGACCTTCACTTCAAAAGAACAGCACAGCTAAGCAAACGCTGACCATGCTCCCAGTATTCATGATGAGAAGCTGGTAGGTTCAAAGTGAATCTAAAGTGAACTAAGCGTCCTGAACAATGAGATTATAGCGAAAGGACACAAAAAGCATCACGACTGCCATTGCTTGTAGGCACGGCACGGTACCTTCCATTACCAAGGCAGCAGCCTTGGGTAGCTAGCTGTATTGGGATTAGTGAGTACTATCTGCTTTTACCCTCTTCAATAGCTACAATCTTGGAAATTTTTCAGACGCGGCCTCGTTTGCGGAGTATCTGCTACAATTACTCAATCTGGCAGCTACACTTTCACATTGGTCCTATCACAAATGGGCACCTAAGCTTTACAAGTCGCGTAGTTTCTTCATTTGGAGCTGCAGCATTCGGGCTCTAAGCACGGGATCTATGTCCCCTCAGGATGCTACCACATCTGGGCAGGAGACTCCTTCCACAGTGCAGTACAATGGCAAGGATTACTTAATAGTAAAAGAGGGATTGGCTGAAATTCTAAATCCGCTGAATCACACTGCCCCAAAAACTAACAAGCCCGGCAAAGACAGGGAGAAAAATTCACAAGCGGTGTTCTACAACCCTATTCAACAGTTCAACAGAGATTTGAGCGTGCTGGCAATCAAAGCTTTTAGTGAGGAGTTTTCCGTCATACGGCGAGCAAGGCATGAGAGGAGATTGCAGAAAACAGCACAACATGGCGGAAAGAGTAGGAAGCGGAAGAGGGAAGATGTCGACGAGACACGGGACTCGAAGGGCCCTTCCCAAAGTTCGGAACCCCAGGGACTGAAGAAATACCGCCAGGACCAGTTGACTCTAATTTTATCGAGTGAACCAGCAGAAGAAGAACTCTCGAAATCCGCCCCTGACGGAGGGCAAGATACAGCTGCATCCACTGTGGAGAGCAGCGTCGAGGCCCCTGCAGATTCTCCCAAGACCAATGGAGACCAACTTGGGGAATCTAAAACAACAGTTCTAGCAGCCCCAGAGGACGCGGACAAGGCTTCTACGAATGGAGGCATGCCAGCCGTCACTGAACCGCCCGACGCTGGCTCAAGTGGAAAAGAATTATCCAGTAAGGAAAGCGTAAATGAAGACCATGCCTGGAAGCCTGCATTCACCATTCTCGATGCTCTCTCAGCTACCGGCCTTCGTGCTCTGCGTTACGCCAAAGAGATTCCATTGACAACATCGGTCACTGCCAATGACCTCTCCTCCTCCGCTACCGCCTCAATTAAGCTAAACGTCCAACATAATGGCCTTTCAGACAAAATCAAAGCAACAAGTGGCAACGCGCTGACGCACATGTATAGCATAGCCACAAGTTCGCATTCAGCGGGAGGCCATGCCTCGAAATACCATGTCATTGACTTGGACCCCTATGGCACAGCGGCTCCTTTCCTCGATGCATCTGTGCAAGCTTTGAAGGATGGCGGGTTACTCTGCGTTACGTGCACAGATGCAGGCGTGTTTGCTTCCATCGGATACCTCGAGAAGACTTACTCTCAATACGGAGGACTCCCTTTCAAAGGCCCGCAGTCTCATGAAGGGGGCTTACGCTTGATATTGCACGCCATCGCTACAACCGCGGCACGATACGGTCTAGCCATTGAACCGCTGTTGTCTCTGTCGATTGATTTCTACGCCCGAGTATTCGTACGAGTCCGGAACTCACCCGCAGAAGTCAAATTCCTGGCCGGCAAAACAATGGTTGTGTATAACTGTGACGAGGGATGTGGCGCATGGGCTACGCAGCTTTTTGCACAGAATCGGTCAAAGAAAGACAAGAATAACAACTCGTTTTACAAACATCAATTAGCACAAGCACCCACCACGAGCGAGCTCTGCGAACATTGTGGCTTCAAAACGCATCTTGCCGGCCCCATGTGGGCTGGTCCTCTGCACAATCCGCACTTCATAGAGCGTATCCTCGATAGTCTACCGAGTCTTGACAATAAGACATATACTACGATCCCTCGGCTCGAAGGCATGCTTTCTCTTGCTCTCAACGAAACCCTCCTCGACCCATACAACCAAATCCCGCCCAACACTCCCGGACCTGAAGATCCGCTAGCCGCCATTCCACGTCTCGATATAGCCGTCCCCGACCACCACCCTTTCTTCATCATCCCATCCGTTCTTGCCAAGGTCCTTCATTGCGTTTCTCCATCTGACGACCAACTACGTGGTGCGTTGAAACACTGCGGCTATCGTGCTACACGCTCGCATACAAAAGCCGGGAGCATACGAACTGACGCCCCTTGGACGGTGATTTGGGAAATCATGCGTGAGTGGGTGCGGCAAAAAGCTCCGGTCAAAGAGTCGGCCATCAAGAAAGGAAGTGCGGGATGGGGCATTATGCAGAAATGCAGATCCAACGCAGCGGCACAGGCTTTGAAGGCAGATCTGTCTGGAGTTCTTACGAAGGGAGGGGATCTTGAGAGTCTCAAGACGGAGATCGAAGCGGCTCTCTATAGAGCGGGGAGAGTGGAGGAAGCACCAGTCAGTGAAGATGGCGGGGAAGATGGCACTGGAATGGCGGATGCTGGTGAAGAAACGAGCGCTGATAAGTCGGATCAGGCAGGGAGTGCATCAGGTGTTGGCAAGCTCAAGGTTGTTTTCGACGAGAAATTGGGTAAAGAGCCGGAGGGCAAGAGGCTGGTCAGATATCAGATCAATCCACGGGCAAACTGGGGCCCGATGAACCGCGCCAAGGGCGGCGCATGAGTAGATTACAGATGATTTTATGTAGCTCC
Organism: Lapillicoccus sp.; assembly: GCA_965277795.1. Taxonomy (GTDB): domain Bacteria; phylum Actinomycetota; class Actinomycetes; order Actinomycetales; family Dermatophilaceae; genus Lapillicoccus. Next base: position 4,300,999 of record OZ255840.1, on the reverse strand, counting down.
CTTTGCTTTGAACATGGCCTGAAGGATCTGTGGTCTGGGTTGATAGGAATCTTTCGAGGTTCCGTTTTCATCTGATGCAAAAGTCGGTCTACCCTAGATTGCTCCAGATGTCTTCTCAAAGTCAATTGTACGGTTCCTTTGCATTGACAAGTGCTCTTGTTGATTAAGGCGGTAGGACGGGAAGTACACGCATGAGAGAGGTCGTAAAAGAATCGCAACAGGTGTTCATGATAAGCAGCTCAACATTCGACCACATACACCGGTGATCAATTGATTGACACCTTCCCAGTGTCGCTTTCACCCCTGATACTTCAGTTCCTTATGTTACGGTCATGATGGATGTTGATTTGATAACTCTCCACGAATTTGTCTAGGGCTCAGTAAATAAAGGGGGGGAAGTAGTTAGGGTACAGGTGCAAGTCAATTATTTTCTAGCAACTCATCAGTTTCACAGGCTCCAGCCATAGCTGTGTTCAGAGGTCATACTATTCAGTCGACGCGGTACTTCCTTTAGTACAGCAGAAGTGATGTGAGGTTATTGGTTCAAGTTCCAGCTTGCTTTTTGGTCAAGGCCCTGCAGTTGGGTCTGTAAACGGTGATTCGGAGCGATAACGTAACTCACGGGGCAACGCCGCACCATAGGCAACGCCGCACCCCCCCCCCCGCCCCCCTCTGGGAAAAATCAGAATTTCACCAATTGAGCTGTAGATTTCGATCCAAATAAGGAACTTTGAAGCTCTGCATTGTAGTCTATAATAGAGCTGTAGGATCTATGCATTTTAGCACCTCCGAGGCTGCTTTTGCTGTGACGACTGCAGTCTTGGCAGTCTGCTTCTCCTCTTTACCCTGCAGCCGTTTTGACTTTCTAGCCTGTGTCTTCAGCTGCTTTCTGGATCTTTAAGGGCGTCATTATAGGCCTCAATGGCCTTCAGAATACGCTCTTCTTTCTCCATTGAATGCATGCAATTATGGTGGAGAAATGGGTAATTTCATTTTGGGGGGGGGGGGGGGGGTGCGGCGTTGCCTATAGTGCGGCGTTGCCCCGTGGGTTACGTTACCGCTCCAAAGTTTAGAAGCGCTCCACGTTCGTTTATCGTCGGCTCCGTCGTGACAACTGCACTGCCGCCGCATACAATATTTCAACCAGCTCCTCGGAGAGAACTTCCCCTATGCTCGGCTTCAAACCCTACTGACAGTTGGACCAGCCTTTTGGCATTCAGGTAGTACAACTACCGGCTTCGCTCAGGTCATCATGAGCTCCGCAATCCCAAGGGCGGCCTTGCGCTCCGGCGTCCTTCCAGTGAGGGGCAAACGGCTCTCCCCTTCGACAGCATGTCGAGACTGTCTCAGAGCTGCTCGAGTGGCGAACAGGCCTCACCGAAGGCCGTTTTATTCCACTTCCGTGTCTGACAAGACCAATGCCGAAGCCAAGGTCGGGGAGTCGTCGACTAAGAGCTCCATCTTTGCGCCTCTCGACACCTTTTCACGCCGGCACATTGGGCCTTCGCCTAGGTCTACGGAATTGATGCTTGAGGCACTAGATCCGCCTGCAAAGTCTTTGGATGAGTTTGTCAAACAGGTGCTGCCGCAGGATATACTCTCGGGGAAGGATCTGAAAGTCGATGGGCCAACTACCACCACTGGGCGCCAATTGAGTGAGGAGGGGTTCTCGGAAAGCCAATTGATCGCGAGGCTAAGAGATATCGCAAGCGGTAATAAGATCATGAGAAGCTACATTGGTTGTGGCTACGCCGGAACAAGGGTGCCAGAGGTCATTAAGAGAAACGTGCTGGAAGGCCCTGGATGGTATACCAGCTACACTCCATACCAACCCGAGATCAGCCAAGGTCGTCTAGAGTCTCTCTTGAACTTCCAGACCCTAGTATCAGACCTTACGGGCTTGACCATCTCCAACGCGTCGGTCCTTGATGAGCCTACTGCTGCAGCAGAGGCCATGACTCTTTCCATGAACGCATTGCCAATGTCAAGGCAGAAACGGCCCGACAAGACATTTCTAGTCTCGCACCTGTGCCACCCCCAGACACTAGCGGTATTGCAGTCTCGCGCAAATGGGTTCGACATCAAGATCAAGTCCGTGGATATTTTAGCAGATGGAGGTAGGGAGGTCAAGGAGGCTGGAGAGGATCTGATAGGAGTCCTTGCGCAATATCCTGACACAGATGGCGGAGTGGAAGACTTTCAAGGGCTTGCAGATACCGTTCACAGGCTTGGTGCGACCTTCTGCGTCGCAACAGATCTGTTAGCTTTGACATTGCTCAAACCACCAGGGGAATTTGGGGCGGATATTGCTTTTGGCAACGCACAGCGTTTCGGCGTGCCTTTCGGTTATGGTGGTCCGCACGCAGCTTTCTTCGCCTGCAGCGAAAAATATAAGAGAAAGATCCCAGGTCGGCTTGTCGGAGTGTCCAAGGACAGGTTGGGCGATAAGGCAATGCGGTTGGCGCTCCAGACTCGAGAGCAACATATCAGACGAGAAAAGGCGACGAGTAATATCTGTACTGCCCAAGCTCTGCTGGCAAACATGAGTGCCTTTTACGCTGTTTATCATGGACCGCAAGGACTTAAAGCTATAGCGGAGAGAAGTGTGGCAGGCGCTCGAGTCTTAGAAGAAGGCGTGCGGAATTTGGGTTTTGCTACAGGCGTCCGAGGTAAGGGCGAGGACGAGAGGACCATCTCAGATACGGTGATGGTGAACGTTGGACGAGGGAAAGCGGAAGAGGTTGCTGCATGGGCAGTTGAGAACAAAGGCATAAACCTGCGAATGCGTGATAATGACAGGGTTGGAATTACGGTAGATGAGACCGTCGACATAGAAGATCTGTCAGATATTCTGGCCATATTCGAGAACTTTTCCGACCAATCAACCACGTCTGTGGAGCAGATCGCCAAAGACTCGTCACTAGATACGTTCGATTCCTCTTCGATACCATCATCGCTTCGGCGGACATCGTTATATCTGACCCATCCAGTCTTTAATACACATCACTCCGAGACCGAACTTCTTCGCTATATCCACCATCTACAGTCCAAGGACCTCTCCCTTACTCATTCCATGATACCCCTCGGTTCTTGCACGATGAAGCTCAACGCTACCACTGAAATGATACCCATCTCATGGCCCGAATTCTCCTCAATACACCCCTTCGTGCCAGTAAACCAGGCAAAAGGCTACAAGACTCTGATTGACGAGCTGGAGAAAGATCTTGCAGAGATTACCGGCTTCGACGCGGTGTCACTGCAACCAAACTCGGGCGCTCAAGGGGAGTTTACCGGCCTCCGCGTCATTCGCAAATATCTCGAGACGCAGCCAGGAAAGAAACGAGACATATGCCTGATCCCAGTCTCCGCCCACGGCACAAACCCCGCCAGCGCCGCCATGGCCGGCATGCGAGTCGTCACGGTCAAGTGCGAGACCTCAACCGGTAACCTCGACATGGCCGACCTGCAAGCCAAATGCGAGAAACACAGCGCCTCGCTCGGCGCAATCATGATCACCTACCCCAGCACCTTCGGCGTCTTCGAACCGCACATCAAACAAGTCTGCTCCACCGTGCACTCCCACGGCGGCCAAGTCTACATGGACGGCGCCAACATGAACGCCCAAATCGGTCTCTGCTCCCCCGGCCACATCGGCGCCGACGTCTGCCACCTAAACCTCCACAAAACCTTCTGCATCCCCCACGGCGGCGGTGGTCCCGGCGTCGGCCCTATAGGAGTGAAATCCCACCTCGCGCCCTTCCTGCCGGGCCACCCGCTCGTCCCCACCGGCGGCGACAGAGCCATCGCTCCCGTCAGCGCCGCGCCTTGGGGTAGCGCGTCCATCCTTCCCATCAGCTGGGCTTACATCAAAATGATGGGCGGGCGCGGCTTAACGCACGCCACGAAGATGACGCTCTTAAACGCGAATTACCTCCTCTCGCGGCTGAAACCGCACTATCCGATCCTCTACACCAACGCGGCCGGTCGCTGCGCCCACGAATTCATCCTCGACGTGCGGGGGTTCAAGGACTCCGCCGGCGTCGAAGCCATCGATATCGCGAAGCGGCTGCAGGATTATGGGTTCCATGCGCCGACGATGAGCTGGCCGGTGGCGAATACGCTCATGGTCGAGCCGACGGAGAGCGAGGGGATGGAGGAGCTGGATCGGTTTTGCGACGCGCTGGTTTCGATTCGGAGGGAGATTGCGAGGGTGGAAGTGGGGGAGTGGCCAAGGGAGGGGAATTTGTTGAAGATGGCGCCGCATTCGTTGAAGGATTTGTTGGGCGGGGATGGGGGGGGGGAGTGGAAGAGGTGTTATGGGAGGGAGGAGGCGGCGTTTCCGGTCGGGTGGTTGAGGGAGAAGAAGTTTTGGCCCGGGGTTACGAGGTTGGATGATGGTGAGTTTGATGGCTGTCTTGGAGTCTTTGCTTTGAGAGAGGAAGAGGAAATTTTGGGTGAGGGGGGGAGGGGGGGGAGCTGAACTTGGCTAATTTTTGGGGAACAGCTTATGGGGATATGAATCTCTTTTGTACGTGTGGGCCGGTGGTGGAGGAGGAGTCGGTGGATGGGATTACGGGAGCGGCGGCACCGGCACCGACTTGAATGAGGGTAGGATTGGGAGGTTGCGGTGGTTGTAGATGGGGGTTTGGGGGCTGGGTTTTGGGGGGTGGGGGGATTGGGGGGGGGGGGTGTTCCTGGCGCTGGGGAAAAGGGGGTTCTGAGCATTCTTCAACAGTTGGTAAAGTCTTCATCGACTTTGCATACGGGCATGTGGGTATAGATAGATAGGAGACTTGGCGTTTAGCAAAAGGGGGTCTGGCTCTCTATCTTCAACGGTAGATACTGGGGTTGGATGAGAGGGGTTGTGCATGCATGAATGGCTACTGGCTCTTTCGATGGATATTCAACATTGGAGGTGTAGGAAAACGGTGGGAGAGCATTCGTCTGCCTCCTTGTTCATAGATGCATCGTGGCTTCTACTGCACTGTATGTACGGAGTAAGGCGGTAGCAATTTCACTCATAGCCTGTCGATCAGCGAATTCGGCATGAAGTGTGGAAGGCTTGAAACACCACAGCATTGGTTGATATCTCTGCATGCTAAAAAGCCACAGGAATCTAAGCCCGTAATCTAATGCTTCATACTCATCATCATCACGACGTGGCCATCTCCAAATACCCCCTCCCCCTCTCCACCCCCACCCCCACCCCCACCTTCCGCCTCCAAATCTTCCCCCCCCTCCCAGTCATCATCAAAATCTAACCCACCAAACTCCTCGCCTCCCCCTCCTTCATCCTCCCCGCCTCAACCAACCTCTCCACCTCCTCCAGATAAACCCCCTTGACCTCACCCGCGCTCTTCCTCCCCGCCAACTTCGCCGCCAACGCCGCCAACTCCTCATTATCGATCTTGCCCATCACCAACTCAACATCATTAAGCACGGCATCAATCTGCGCGGCACTCGGGTCCCCACTTTCTTGGAGGTAATTGGCATCTTTGACGCTGCCCTTGAGGACGCGCTTGTTTTTCTTGGCCGCATTCTTCGCCGCCTCTTTGGCCTTTTTGCCTTCGGCTTTCTCCGCCTTGTCGGCTGAGTCTTTTTCTTTCTTCAGCCTTTCTTCTTCTTCTTTCTTTTTGGCGGCTTCTTCCGCTACGCGCTTGGCTTCGGCTTCTTTTTCTAACCGTCTCTTGTCCTTGTGGGCGCGCTCTTGCTTTTTGAAGATCTTGATGCGCTCGTCTAGACTTAATGCTTCGTCGACTAAGCCGCGCAGACGGGCCGTGTCCTCTGTCTTCTTCTTCTTGCGCGCGTTGTTGTTCTTGCGCTCGACGTGGCGTTTCTGGTCGCGATTCTCGTTGTCGTCGGGGACGTCTTCGTCTTGGTATTCGAAGGTGCGCCAGCTGTCGAAGTTGTACCAGAAGTTGTAGAAGCGCTCGACTTCCTCCTTGGTGCTTTTCTCGTTGCCGAGTTTGGGAACTGGCTGTGTTTTGCTGAACCGACCTTCACTCTCGAATACTGGACTCCATAGCTTGTAGAAGTTGCCTTTTTGCGTCTGCTTCTTAGTCGGGGGGTCAACATCGGCACCTTCGTCGACGGAATCAAACTGTCGGCGTTTGACCGGATCGAGCAGGACCTCGGTAGCTTTTTGAATACATTTGAAGAAGCTGTCGTCTTCGGTATTACCGGCGGCAGCTTTTTTGTCAGGGTGGTGACGCAGGACCTTCTTGCGGTGGGCACGCTTTATTTGGTCTTCTGTAGCGCGGTAGCGGTATTTGGAGAGGCCGAGGACGGCGTAGTGATCTTGACCCTAGATTGAGAATTCCTGTTAAGACTAAAGCTGTACGGCTGTGACAAAATAAGCTCTCACCTTCCAATCCTTGGTGTCGCGTTGGAGCATCAATGGGTCTTCAGGTTCGCTGATCTCGCCCGCATCATCGTCTTCAACTTTCTTCACATTTTCCTGCGCTTGTATCCGCTCGTCTTCGGAGAATGTGCGGTGGTGTCGCTTCTACAATAAGACTGTCATTAGCACTGTCAAGGTCTCCAGCAGTTTGCCGTCTGGTGGTAGCAGGTAGACTCACTCTGCGAGCATGTGCCAGGAAGTGAGGCCCGACAGGTTCGATATTGCGCTGTGTGGCAGATGACAAAGTACCGATAGCCTTGAAGTCCTTCTCGGCTGACCAGCCCTCCGGCAGGACTGGTAATGGTAGGGAGGCCTGTGCTAAAGCCATTGTACTTCAACGATTGTTGGTTGTGATGTTCAGTCCACCGAGGATATCTCAGTCGTCCACTGAACCATGGAACTTTTTCTAAGGAGATGGCGCTAAAGGTTCGCCTAAACCTTCCATGTTACGTAGGGCTGGCTTGGCTTTCACGTACTTAAGTAAGGTATCTTTGCACGCCCAGATTCCCCGAGAACTACCCAAGAGATAGGAGCTTGAAAGATGTGGTTACAATATACGCAGAATAGGTAGCCATATCGACACGCATGACCGAGATCAGCACAATGGCATTGGCGGCCTACCGCCACGTACTGCGTTCCACCCACATTGCCTTTCAAGGTACGCTTCCCAAGCACAGCGACACTAAACACCCGTAAGGATACCTTGAGGATCCAGCTTATACTGATTGCTAGGTGACATTCGTCTTCTAACTGCCGCCCGTCACGAAGCGCGCAAGAGTTTTGACATCAATCGATCTCTCTCGTCGTCCGGTCCCGACGCCGCAGCTGGAATAGCACATGCGGAGGATGTGGCGCGCATACTGAGGCAGAATGTGGTGCAAGGGGAACAGATTGAGGAAGAAGGAGAGAAGTATCGTAAGTGGTGTCACCCCTCCTGAAACACAGATAGAAGGGGATGGCTGTGGTGAGGGTAAACGACTTTAGCAGTGGCTAATCAAGCGTTGCAGAATTACGGATACACGAAGAAACAGAGAGAGGCGACAATGACACGATTAAGAAAGCTGGGAGAGGGTTGTGCGGGCCATAGAGAGCTTCTGGTTGCCTTGGAATTGCGCATGGCGTTTAGATACAATTGTACGGGACTCGAAATGCAATTGTGCTGGTGGAAGTTGATTGACCGATTGCGGTTGGCCGTTGCTCCACAAGGGCAGACTGTTTATTGCTCGTCTCATATCATAACACCATCATCTCTATCCACTGGATCCACCGAAACCAATCCAACACCAAACGCCGTCGCCTAGCTTCCAGGTCATAAACACCATTGGTTTAATTTCTCAACGCCCTCAACCGCTCCCCCAAATTCTCCTCTTGTTCCTCAGTTGGCCCCGCCCTGACCTTCGTCGGCGCCTGTGTTTCCGCAGATGCCATTTCCTGGTGCAGTTCTACCCCGGCTTCGTCCGCGACTTGGTTCATTAGTCGATCAACGTCGTCTTGTGGCGTACCAACAGCGGTGGCGGAGGAAGTGGCATTCTCGTAATAGCCCGTCGCGACATCGAGGTCTTCGAACTGGGTTTCGAATCTATCCATTACGGCGGAGATCTGCGGTATAGAATGTTAGACAAGTTTCTTAAGTCGCGGCACTTGTAGAGGGAGGACGGCATGGACTCCCAAGAGTGGTGCAAACGCGAAGCAATGTGCCTGCCACAAACAGTCCATCGTTCTGATAACGTACCTTCTCCAGATCCATAGCTTTCATAGCCTGATCCATCCCTTTAACCACATTCGCCATGCTACCTGTTACTTGTCTCATCGTGACCGCGGTCTGCACTCTCGAGCTGACGGCATCGATTCGCGAAGCAAGTCTTAAGAGGTTCAGTTTCTCATTCTGTTTGCGGATGGCATTCTGAGCGTAGATTTTGGCGATGTCGGAGTGGTTCTGTTGGATTGCCTATGCGTAAATGGATGTCAGCCTGGAGGAGCCGAATCGCTGTGGTTGGAGATCGCAAAAAGCGATAGATGAGGACAAATTCAAGCTGGGAGATCGGCGTACCTTCTTGAGTTTGTTCTTTTCTGCTGTTTCGTCCTTGCCGGCTTTGGCTGCTTGACGGTTCAGTTGTTTTGCGGTGAACTATTCCCAAGTATCAGCGGCAGGCCCCCAGTGGGGTAGTCGGACTTGGTTGACGGACCTTGAGGTTGAACAGGGCCTTCTCAAGGCCGGACATGGTGAATAGGAGCTTCAAGAGCGGGTTGTACTGTTCAAACAGGCCTGTCTTTATTGTATGCCTTTGGGTTACGGTCTAGACTCTGGAGGCTTGAGGATGTTCAAGGCTTGTGTAATCGGCAGCCCTGTGACGCACCGGTGGGAGCCGCTTTAAGGTGAGCCTGAGGAATCCGACCTCAGCCTCACTTTCGCATTACGTCCGCGATTGAGGAACCTGGGATGCCTTCAATTCGAAAAGCCACCTTACGTTAAGATTTTCTACACTGTACCAAGAAGATGTTTTGATAACTGTGGCTATTGCATTGACAGATATGACATGACTCAAGTGATAATGGAGATTTGAACCCGGCCATTGAAGCTCATCTCCACCCCCGCTCACCATAAAAACGAGCAGCTAGACAACAAGGTAAAGGCAAACAACAGCTCGGTCTGCTCCTCAACGACGACCACGGAGAGGGACATCGAGTTGAACTAGAATTTCAGGCTTGCACAACATACCCTCGCCTTTATCTCCGTCAAGACACTCTAGGCCTGGACGATGCACGAGCTTCACTACTCCTATCCGGCCATAACTTCCCACTTTAGCTACCCGACCGGGACTGACGAGCTCCTTCGTCGTGATGTCCGTGACGACGCATCGCTGCGTATCTTCCTCGCATACAATAGACGTCGGTACTCGTCCAAAAGACACGCGGTATGTGGCTGTTGAGAGACGGACACTCATAGCAAGTTGTACAGCAGGCACTATAATCTGTGCATGAAGCTTTTCCCGTGCACTTCCCTCGATTCGCCTATCCCACGGTAGAAGGAAGGACAGGGCGGAGTACAGGGCTTCAGAAACTTCGTCTGTCTGGGCACGCTGCCTCCTTTGGAATTCCCTTGTGCTACACAGTCCTTTGAGTGTTTCTAATCTCCATCGCTTCATCGTCGTTGCGTCTGGTCGTTTGTTAGCTATTGTGTGTTTGCTTCCGGGCAACCATGGAACCTTCATTACATACCTCGTAATGCAGTCATACCTTGCTCAACGTCCTTTAGCAAGGCCACCCTCTGATCGTCGAGTCCAAAAAGGTATACAGTCTCGCCCAGTATGGAGCGCTCCAGGTGGCGTAGGATTAGATAGCACAAGATTAGACGTTGGGAGCTGACATGTTGTGCCGCTAGAAGCTCATGTTCGGGTTTGAGATGTGTGCCTAAGCAGCCTAAAAGCGGTTGGACATGTTGACTCGTAAGAGCTTTGTCCAGTTTCTCCAGGCTCTGAGGGTTGTATATTTCCTGTTCAATCCAACACTCGACGTGATCTGAGAGGTCAGTTAATTGGCGGGCCACTTCGTTGTCTGGCGTCTGCTCCGGTGGCTGTAGTACTAGAAGATCGTCTTTGCATGCTCTAAGCTTTTCAGAAACCGTTTCGTTCTCTTTTCTCAGGTTCACTATGACTGCATCTGCAGCTTTTTTTGCCTCGTTGGCTTCTCGAGTCTGCGCGGTCAAGCTTTTCATGTCTTTCTCTGCCTTGCGTCGTTCTTCCTCAAGAACGTCAATTTTACGTTTGGCTTCCTGCAGCTCCTCTTGGAGCGACGCGTTCTTGCCGTGCAAGTCATTCTTTTGAATAAGGATCGACGCTATGAGTTGTGTATTATCCTTCTTCAAAGTATCCAGTTCTCGGCGTCGATCTTCGCTCTCGCGCAAATCACGCTCCAGGCCATCACGCTCTTTCCTGAGTTTGTCGTGGCTGGCCTTTGTAAGACGAACTAGAGACTGATTGTTCATATCGTATATACTGTCTTTGTAACCCGTCTCTGTTGGTGGCGTGACCTCTTAAAAGTGCGTGTTTTCTGCTTCAGCGCACGCAAAATGGCAACATGTTAGTGGTCAATCGATCTCTCTTATTAATGGAGAAATACCTGGTATGAGGCTTTCTCTTCCTCAACGTTAGCTTCTAGATCGACAACCACACTTTCCTGAGCGATGTCCTAATGACTATAGATGAGAGCTCAGTACCGGCGCTCTTGATCGATTTCCATATGATGGCATATGAGAGCTTAGTACCGACGTTCCTTTTTTTTTGAGGAAATGTGAGTCATTTCCTACTTCACCTTTCACACTGATAGTCTCTTCCGAACTTGTGGATTCAACTCTTACGGCAAGCAATTGGTGTTTTATTGGTGTTTCGAGCTACACCGTATAACATTCACAGTTATTGTGCAACAGCAGGGAATGGGAGAGACAGCAGTGTCGTAATGTGAGTACATCCTAGAACCTTGACGAAGTTTGACCGACACTTGGGGTTCTATGACTACTATAGGTCCAAAATCCGCGGTGTGCTCAATCTTGCTGCCTAAGATATTCACTCACGTTCGCTCCGGCCGCAGGTTGCTTTCGCGGCCTCGCTATCGCACAGCCTTGTGATACCTCCTAAACTTCGCTACACGTTCGTGAGTGAATTCTCCGCGCAGATCAGGGAACAATGTCTCAGTGGTTTATGCTATTGGTTCCCTCGTCAAACATGCTGCTGCGCATAAGGAGGTCAGAGCGGTCCTCGTGTTGGGGGGATTCGGGAAAAATACCTATCTCCTTGATTCAATTCCGGCTGCGATCGTTCTAGGCATCCAGGTGACGCAACCACCGAAAGGCTGGACTGCTGACGTCTGAGGCACGCTGATGAAACGCCGCAGCCAAATTATACGGGGCAAAGGCCGATACAATGCTAGAACGGCATACATGCAAGGCTGTTAATAAAGTGATTCATCAAGTAACGGGGATCAGGTGACTGAAGAGCAGCCTTACAAATGTTCTTACCTCATGCACAAGCAAATGAGGCATGGTCCTACCTACATCGACTTCGATAGCTCCGAGTGCGAGGACTACAGGCACACAGGAGCCCCTATCTATAATAACAACATGGTAACCTTGTCAGCGACTCTCAATGCGGACTCGAATTGCGTACCTCTCGCTGGCATGGAGCAGATCAGAAGGGATGATGGGAGGCATTACTAGGAACTCCGACTCGACATCAAAACGACTTACTACGAAGCGTGAACAAAAAATACACATCTTTACTAGGGGGTCCAGTATGTTGACACACACCAGCTGCTCACACAACCCTAGATCCACGACATAATTGGAGCTGGCCTTAGGCATTCATATCACGTTTCAACACCCACTGCCGGGGAGACTAAAGGTTCACAAGGCGCCTCCGCCGCAAAACGCCGCTCTCAGATATGCCGACTCCGTGACGCCAAAGGAGTATCCAAATTCTATCACGAACAGATATGCCGCACAAAAGGCGGTTGCTTCATCGTCCAGGACACGCCTCATAACAATCCGTAGGCCGACTCGGGTCATAGTACTCATACCCCTCATCCCCCGTATCACTTTCCTCATCATCCATTCCCAATTTCGGGTTCTCATCCGCCTTGACAAGTACTTTCTTGAATCCTCTACCTCCCCTTTCCCCACCTTCACCATCCTCTTCCCTTTTCGACACCGTCTCACCACCAAAAGCATTCTTAAACCCGCCCTTCTTAAACCCAGTCGACACAGACGCAGGCTGGACGTCGAGTTTGACGGGCTTGATGGTGATGAGGCCTGATTTTTCGTCTGCTTTGCGTTCGGCTTTGCGGGCTTTGGTGCTGGCGAGGGGGTCTCGTTGCATTTGTTTCATTTCTTTTAGGCGCTGGTAGAATGTGTCAGTCAAGACCGGAAGCAAGGGTTTACAGTCTAGGGTTGGGGGGGGGGGAGGGGAAGGCTACCTTCTTGTGCTGGTGGTCGTAGGAAGATTCGTGGGCTTCGAATTCGTTCATTCGGCTGTAGCCTTTGGAACATAACTCGCCTGTAGTAGATGAGTATGGTCTTGAACCATGAGCGGATAAGATTTCACACACAGAAGAACGATTTCCTTGCCTCCCTTGCGCTCTCCGTCTACAGACACCCCGTATCAGCCATGGTTTTTCTTCGTTGGTGATCTGCGCATCTCCAGATCTGGCTTTGAGCGAACCTTGGGAGCTGGGTTGGTTAGACCGCGCGATGACAGACTCGGTCTCCTCCCACGTCTTGTCGGTGGGATCGACGTTCGCCGTGAGCGCGTGCAGCGCCTTGGCGTAGACCTCGAACGGCGTGAATTCGCGGACATTGTGCTCCAGCACCGCAAGCAGCTCCGGGTCGACCGGAGTGGCTTCGTCCCAGTGCTGCTCGTACCACTCCTGAAGATCCGCGACCTCAGGGCCCTGGAACCTTACGTTGAGCTCAACGTTCTGCGTCAGGCCGGGTCGGGTGAAGTTTGACGAGCCGACGAGGGCCGCGGAGCCGACCACCTTCAACTTGCTGTGGGTGATGTAGGCCTTTGCGTGGAACTTCTTCGGTTTGTAGACACGGATCTCGATCTTGCCGGTGCGGATGCCGTCGACCACCGCCTCAACGCCGGTCAGGAAGGCATCGCCGGTCTGACGCTCGACGAGGATTGAGGTGTCGAGGGCGGCGGCGATGGCATCGGCCGTGGTCCGGCTAGTCTCGCCACCGATGAGGAGGCGGATCCTGTCGACCTTCTGCCACGCGCCGTCCAGCGCGAGGAGTGCACCGATCTCGAAGTGGCCCGTGGCGATGTCGATCGCCGAGCTGATGTCACACCACTCGCGGACGTACTCGAGTGCCTTCCACTCTTCAGCCGCGTTGTCGACGATGAACTGTTCAGGAGTCGCCATTTTCGCTCACCTTCTGGCCCGGAGGAGCACCATCTCATAGGCGACCTCGGCCATGCGGTAGGCCTCGGGAGCCTTACCGACCTTCTGCGGGTCGTACTCCAGCAGGGCCACTACGGATTTGAAGTCGCCCACCACCGTTTCGAAGTGATCGTCGAGGAACTTATGCGGGTCGGTCTTCCAACTGACCTCGCCAGCCTTCGTCACGTCCATGAGCGACTTGAGTCCGACGACGAGCGGGACGATGAAGCCCTCCGGGATCGCCGTGCTGACATCCTTGTGGGTGAACTTGGTGTACTTCTTGCGCGAACTGCCTTCTTGGTTCATCTTCTTGACGGCGGTGATGCGCCCGAACTTACCTTCGTTGCTGTTATAGGCGTCGGGGAGGCGCTTGTAGATGACGTCGTACAGGCCGAGCAGATCGGCCGTAATCTTGAAGGCGCTGCGGACCGAATCGGACTTGAGGTCACGCCGGTAGCCGTCGGGTCCGGGGACGGTCACGTCGGGTGAACTCATAAGGCGCTCGAAGCGGGTGACGCAGTCTCCCTTGCTGCGGTAGATGTTCTGCGGCACCGGGGCCTCCACCGATCGACCGTCCTCGTCTTTCGGCAGGTCGAGCTTGCTCAATGGGATCCAGGTCAGTGCGATGACGTCGGCCGCCTTTATCCGGCCGCCATCATTGGTCTTCCATTCGATGTCGCGTGCAATGGCTGGAGGCAGCAGGTCCTTGAGGGCCTCGAAGTATCCGCGCTGGTTGGCCTGCGTTTCGGCCTTCAGCTGCGCGTTGTTGTTGCGTGCTGCGCAGATGTCCAGGAGCGCGGCGCTGAATGCCTCGACTGTGGCAGGCTCCTCGGGGTCGGCGGGCACGAGGAGTTCGACGGGCACGAGGACGTCGAGATCGTCGAGGTCGGTTTTCTTGACGGCCACGTCGACCAACGCGAGGTTTGCGTCCCACAGCTTCTTGAAGTCGGACCAGAGCCGCACGCGGTTGATCGACTGGTCGTCGACCCCGGCGCATTTCAAGATGCGCAACCCCAGTGCAAGGGCGTTGTGTCCGCCATCGAGGATGCCTTCCAGCAGCGGATTGGCGAACTCGAGCTCGTAGCGCTGCCGCTCGCGGGGACGGTAATTGGCGGTTCCGACCAGAATGCCCTTTGTCTTCGCGGCGAAGGTGTCGGGGGTCCGCTCCAGCGATTCAGTGATCGCCTCGGTGATGGTGCCGACTTTCGAGGAGCGGGGATTGGACTCGAGCTCCGCAGCGGTGAGCAGGGGAGCGAGATGGCGGAGCTTAACGAAACCGACAATGCGCCGGGTGGATTCGAAGGGCTGTTCGGCTGCCTGCTCGAACTTCAGAACGACAGGTGATGCGGACATAAAAATACTCCTCGTGAAGAGGAGAGTCGCGACTGGCAACGGGCGATGTCGCCCGTCTGACTAACCAGAAGTCCTCCCGGATCTTCTTAGCGCGGCCTTCCATCCGGTTGGCCTCGCGATGAGGCTAGCGTCAAAGTCTGACATTCGCAACGGATTGACGAAACTCATGAGCAGCGGGCGAGTCATGACCGTGTTCGGGCATCCGGGGTGGGTGATTCAGTGCGCTAGTGCCAAGGACGGCGCTCGAGAGGCTGCGACCCACTGCGCCGATCGGACCATGACGCCGCTGCAACCGAGTACTGCAGTACGGAGTACTGCAACGGGGTAGATCACGGGTGCTGTCAGCTGACGGCGGCCGCCGTACTCCACGCACAGATAGCCCGACCTCGCGCCGCGTTTACAAGCGGGGTCAACCCGGGATTAGCCCGGAGATTTCAGCGGGCGGTGCTGGCATGGCGTGAAAAGTGCCCCTGAACTGGCCGCCGGATGCGGGTCATCGTGCGCAGGGAACGACCGCACCCCGGGGCGCAGCCGCGGTTCGACGCGTCGGCGGGTACCGGCTGACCGCGTTCGCCACCAACATTGTTCACGGCAAGGGACGGCAGCTGGCCGACCTCGAGCTGCGCCACCGGCGTCGCGCCCGCTGTAAGGACCGGATCCGGATCGCGAAGGACACCGGCCTGCGGAACCTGCCCCTGTACGAATTCGACCAGAACCGGATCTGGTGCGCGCTGGTCATGCTCGTGACCGACCTGACCGCCTGGACCCAGATGCTCGCGATCACCCCCGAACACTTCGCCCGACGGTGGGAGCCCAAACGGATCCGGCTGCGGCCGTTCACCATCGCCGCCACCCTGGCCCGGCACGGACGCCGCCGAGTCCGTCTGCACATCAAGAACACCGCCCCTTGGGCCGACGTCGTCGTCGCCGGCCGCCAGCGCCTCACCCAGCTGGTCAGACTCACTGCACCGACTTGAATCTCGTTGCTCGTGCCTTACCCGACAACATGCAGCCCCTTCGGTAGTGGAAACCGGCGCCCACCGCGAACGACATCGCGGCCACCGTCACACCCCCACGCCAGAATGACCCCGAAACGCAGCGGCCACGCCGCCGCTCACCTCACCCAGCAGCCCGGTGCAACATCCGGGCTAAGCGCTAGGTCGACCTTATCGTCATCGAAATCGAGTTCCCCAACGAGTGAGACTTGCCTTAGCCTTCGCGTCGATTCACTTTTGCTGTCGTCGAGCCACTTCTTCGTGTCCTGCGCCGACATGTCGCCCCCTGATCGACGAGATCGCGTTTCCCGAACCAAAACGCTCCGAGGCGCGCGGTCAAGGCTCTCGTTTGCAGTCCAACCTACTCATGTTGCACCGCCGTGCGAGTCTCCTGACTGGCGGATCTCATAGAAACTCTGCATCGGCTCTTCGAAGCCAGTCTCATTCCTAGTCTCATTCGAAAGCGTGTTGAGTGAAAGCTCTCAGGGGTTCGAATCCCCTATCCTCCGCCACGATTTGAGCAGAGCGTCATCGCCGCCGGTTGGCGGCCCACGCGAAGCAGTAGACACCGAAGAGAGTGAGCCCGACGGCCTTCACTACCAACAGGAATCCGCCTGAGGGAGACAGGTTGAGCAGTCGGAAGACGGTCTGCAGGTCGGCGGGACCGATATGGTTGCGGACGGCGCTGTAGATCATCAGACCGCCGACGATGCCGTAGGTCACTCTCTTGCCGATTTGGCCGCCCTGGCCGAGGCGGACCACCCAGGCCGGGGCACCGTCTGTGAGGTCCATCAAGAACCGGCGTCGTGCGCCGCGATAGATCGACCGCACCGCAAGCACGAGCAGCACGATCCCCGCGACGATGACCGCGATGCGCAGTGCGGTCTCGTCTGCTTCGGCCGTGCTGCCCGCGGGCGGACGCCCCTCGCGGGTGGCGCGCCCGACTGCGGCCACGCGGGCCGCGCTGATGGTGAGCGTGAGATATCCGATGGCGCTGAAGGTCGAGCCGGTGCGACCGAGGATCTTGCCGACCGCGGTCTCAGACCGGTCTCGCCGCCATACCGTCTCGAAGACCTGCCACAGGGTCAGGGCCCCCAACCCGAAGGCGGTGACCCACAGCAACGCCTGGCCCACGACCGTCTCCGCCATGTCGTCGAGGGCCGCGTACGGAGTGTCGAGGCCGCGCTGGCCGGTGACGGCGATGCGCACCGCGATGGCCGCGACGAGGAGGTAGACCAGCCCGTACGTCATGAGGCCCAGAGCAACCGTGAGGTCGAAGGCGTGGCCCCGGTGAATCCTTCGACCCCGCTCCCCGGCCCAGCCCGACAGCGCAGTCAGTCGTCGTGGCGACGCCTCGGCCAGTCAGCTCACTCCCGGGAAGACGCTAACGAAGCAGAGCCACCCGCTCCGGTGACTGCATGTCCGTCGCGCCCGACAGCCGTCCGTGGAACCTCCCGTACACGTTCGACGTAGGGCGTGACCGAAGTCTGGGCCAGTCGAGTCTGTATGCCGGGCGACGCGCGCACCGATCCGCACCTACTCTGCTCGACAAGTCTGAGAGGCAACCAGCAGGTTGCTGGGTGCCCACTACGGGACAGCCGATCGAATTGCCAGCCAAGCATCACGTGGCCCAAACATGGCCCGGACCCCAGGGGCACACCCCGACCATCCTTCGGGTTGTCCACGTACGACACCCAACTCGGGTCAAACGGAAAGTCTCCCCATGTTGTAGTCTCGTCCCCTCGCGGGCAGGGTCGCCGGGATGGTCGGCGGCGGTGCCTGCCTGGCCGCCACCCCCTGTTCCTCGTGCCCAGCGCCGCGACCGCCGCCACCACTTCCACACCCTCCCCCTCCCCCGGCACGTCCACGACAAGTGGGCCGGCCGGGCCGTCGGCGGCAGAGATGGCCTGCGACCGCAGGCCGTGGGGTCTGCGCATCGAAGCCCCCCCCCCCCCCAGGACTTCGGAGGCGGGGACCGGGGTGGGGACTACCTGTGGCACGACACTAACGGCTTCCACCTGCCAGTCATCCACAACAACGACAACCTGGTCCTTTACTCCGGGCAGATCGTCAGCCCCACCCCGCTGAGGATGGATCCGGTCACGCTACAGAAGGGTGACATCGCGCAGCCGTCACCGGACCACCGCAGGCTCACGTTCGCCTTCGCCGACCACGGACACGTCGACGGGGTGAACTTCCACACCGACTGTGCTGCACGGATCAGCGTCACCGACCTGCACGCCGGCAACGACGGCTCTCCCCAGACCGGGTCTACCTCGGCCAGGACGAGCGCCATCCTCAGCAGATTCCCTTCACGGTCCACCGGTTCGACCGGTAGACCACCTCACAGGGAGCAGCCCGGCCTAGCTGCCGAGGCTCACCCGCGGTCACCTACCGCGCGTGAGCCTCGACGGCGTCAGGAACATCGCGAGTCACCCGTCAATCCGACAGCAAGGCATCCCAGGCCCGTTCCGCGCCAGGCACGGTCGTCAGCTCGAGGCTCATCCGGTCGAGCCGGGTGCGAGGCTCCCCACCCAGATTCAACAACCGCAGAACAGCGTCCCGAATCCCTTCTGCGGTGGCCCTGTTCGGGTCGAGCACCTCGGCGACACCGGCGTCCTCGAGCGCCGCCGCGGCAGCGAACTGGTCGGTGGACAGGGGTAGCACCAACAACGGCATACCCGCGGTCAGGGCCTCGGTGACACTGTTGTTCCCGCCGTGCGACACGGCGAGGACTGACCGGGACAGGACCGTGACCTGCGGCAACACCGCTCGCACCAGCCAGGACGACGGCACCGCGCCGAGCTCCTCGGTATGCGTGGCGCCGCTGGCCATCGCGACCCGCACCTCCACTTCCTCCCCGAGCGCGCGCAGCGCCTCGGCGATCACGGCCAGCACGTCCGAGCGCACTGAGAGGAAGCTGCCGAGGCTGACGTAGACGATGGGAGCGTCGCCGCTCTCCAGCCACGCGTCGACCTCGGCGTCGGGTGGCTCGGACCGCACCGCAGAGCCGAGGAACACGTGGCGAGGCAGCAGACGCGTGCGGTCCACCGGATGCAGATCGCCCGGATAGTTGAGCAAGAGGACGTCGCCCGTCTCCGCGAAGGCGTCCTCGCTGGCGGGCGCCGAGGGCTCGAGCTCGCGCAGGGTCGCGTTCCACCGGGTGGTGAAGTCGTCACGCACCTGAGCGCAGCGCGCATACAAGAGGCTCAACGCGGCTGGGTCCGGGGCGAACTGCCGGGGCCATGCGGGTGGGTAGCCGTAGACCTCGTCGCCGACCGTGAGCGCAGACGGGTGGCCCAGCACGACGTCACCGTGCCGGACGCCGGCACTCGACAGCGCGAGCCGCGCACTGAAGGCGAGGTGGTCGACGATCACCTGGTCGGGTCGCACCTGCTCGACCACCCGCTGCACGGCACGCGCCACCTCGAGCGGGTTCCACAGCAGGTCGGCACCACGAGCGGCCGCCTGGAACAACAGCGTCTCGACTGCGCCCCGGCGGGTGGCGTCGAAGAAGCCACGCAGTGCGTCGTCCTCGCCACGGGGCTGGTCCGCGGCGCGGATGACACCGGGGTTCGAACCCCGTCCGAGCTGCAGGTTCGCCCGCTCGAAGCCGAAGCCGCGCACGATCGGGTCGGTGGTCGGGCCCGTGGCCACGACGACCCGCTCGCCGCGCTGTTGCCAGGAAGTCGCGAGGGTGGCGAGGGGATACAGATGAGACGCGTAGTCGGGGCTGATGACGAGCAGCGTCACGAGCGCATGTCCCCGACGTCTCGGTAGATGTCGGCCAGCGCGGCCGCCATGGTCTCGATGCCGAACCGGTCCTGGACCAGCTGCCGGGCCTGGGCCGCACGCATGTCGGCTCCCGGAGCGGCGGCGAGGTCGAGGGCCGTCACCACGGCGGCAGCGAGCTCGGCGACCGAGCCGGTGTTGGCGAGGACGCCGGTCACCCCGTTGTCGACGTAGGTGGCCGGGCCACCCTCTTGGGGGGCTACCACCACCAGCCCCGAGGCCATCGCTTCGAGGATGGCGATGCCGAACTCCTCCTTGAGGCTGGCAGACACGTACACCGCTCCAGGCGCGGCCAGCGCCGGCCGGCCGAGGTGAGCGGCCGTGAGCCAGACGGCAACGACGGCGTTCGGGCGGTGACCGGCGAGCAGCAGACCCCGCCCCGGTCCGTCGGCCCGCGGTATGACCGCGTCGATCAGGGCCAGCTGTTCACGCTCATCGTCCGTCGGCTGCGCCAGGTCTCCGCCCACGATCAGCAGGTTGCACCGGTCCGCGAGCTCCGGGTCGGCCACCCACGCCTGGACGAGAGTGGCCATGCCCTTGACCTTGTGCAGGCGACCCACCGTGATCGCGAGCGGCAGCATCCGCCGTTCAGGGGGGAGCTGGCCCAGCACCACATCGAGCAGGTCGAGGGCGGCACCAGTCGCCGGGTCCGCGTCCTCGCCGCGAGAGGTGGCGGCTACCTCTCTGGCGGCGCGGTCGAGTGGAGCGCGGTCGATGCCCTCCGGGACGACACTCACCCGGTAGCCGTCGAGCTCGAGGTCGAGACCGAGCAGGTTGCGCAGGTCGGCAGCGAGCGCCGGTCGCGGGAACACGATGAGATGTGCGGCCTGCTCCTGCAGCTCGCGCAGCAGCCGGACGCGGAAGAACAGGTGCTCCACGTGATCCACCGCGCCGAAGCTCTCCCGAGTCAGGCTGCCGTCCGCCTCCCGCACGGCGATGCTCGCGTGCGGGTCCGGCGCCACCGTCAGGACGATCGGGACACCGAGGTCATGGGCGGCCTCGGCAGCGGCCCAGGACGCGACGTCGAGCATCCGCAGGTGCAGGGCGTCTACCGGGGTCCTGGCCAGGATGCGCCGCACCGCGCGCCGGACGGCGACCCGCAACGGCCAGGCCTGCGCGGCGGGAACCGGCGGACCCCACAGGGGCACAGGAAGATAGTGGTGGCCGGGACGGTCGACCGCACTGAAGTCGGGCTCGTCGCCCGGTTTGCCCCGCGAGATGGTGAGGACCCGCCCGACTGGGCGGTCCAGGGCCACGAGGGCGTCACCGAGGTGGACGAGCAGTGTCGCGATGCCGCCGGTGTCCCCCCGCCCCGCGTGCAGCAGCTGTCCGTCGATGTCCGCGTGCAGGAACAGCTGCGCAACGGTGATGTCCTCCTCGCGCGACGGCGTTGCCGGTGACGACGCGCGAGCGTCCAGATCCGACGCACGAGCGTCCAGATCCTTGAGAGCCAGCCGGGCTACCGGCTGCAGTGGCCCCTCACCGTGCGCGACGTGCTCGAGAGTGGATCGGATCTCGGCGTCGACCGGCCCGAGGCTGTCACCGAGCGACGCGAGGGCGGCTGCTCGCGCACCCAGTGGCTCCTGCTCGTCAGCGGCGATACCGCAGACCAGGGCGAGGCTCGCTGGGCCTGGGACCAGTCCGAGGGTCTCGACCAGCCGGGCCCGGGCGTCGTCGTCCACTGCTGCAGGCAGGGCCGCAGCAAGCGCCTCCTGCAGCGCGTGAGGGTCGGTCCCGGCCCAGGTCTCCAGGGTCCGCTGGGCCAGGGCTCCGGTGAACCCGCCGGCGGCGACGAGCGCCACGAGGCCCGGCAGCGCCGCCGAGACGAGCGGCCTCGAGCCGAGCGCCCAGGCTGCATGCTCACGAAGGTGGGCTTCTTTCCGGTGCAGCAGCCCCGCGAGCGCCGAGTCCGTCGCCTCGCCGACGATCGCGGTCAGTGCGTGCACGGCCAGGATGGCGGTCAGCTGGTCTGAGTCATAGGTCGCCTCGTCCAGCAGGACCAGCGCCGAGGCCGGGTCGTCCTCACGTGCCACACCGGTGACGTCGGGCAGAAGGGAGATGGCTCCGATGATTGTCGAGGTGCGCAGCCGGTCCAGCCGACGACCGGTGTCCCCCGCGATGTGCAGCGCCATGACATACCCCCAAGTGTTGTCGTCCACACCTATTCACCGCAGGGCTACGGCATGGATGCACTCCAAGGATGTCAAAACGCGCCAGGGCACCGAGGGTCGTCAGACTTTGCGTCGGTGGGAACGTGAGGCGACGCGGCCCGTGGCTCGGTCGCGGGCATGCTCGAAGGTCACTCCCCCGCCAGGGCCGCACGCACCTGCCCGGCCGCACCGTCGAGCTGGCTGACCTCGACGTCGTCGAAGTCCTGGGTGTGCACCGTCGTCACGAGGCGTTCGAGCTGCGCGCGGACGACGTGGCGCTGATCGGGTCGGCAGTGCCAGGCCAGCTCTGTGAGGAGCTGGAAGAGGCGCTGCATGACCTGCGCGTCGGACGCGCCGTAGCGGCGAGGTTGGCTGATAGCGACATCGACCAGGTTCTCCAGGTCGGGCCCGCGCCGAACCACCCTGATCAGGTGGTCGCCGTCGGACAAGACCAACGGCCCCAGGTCGTACCCGGCGAGCTCGCACAGGAGGGCGGAGATGTGACCAAGGGCGTGTACTGCGGTCGTGGGGTCGTTGATCCCTGGCGAAAGTGCTTTGTTGGCAACGTCAGTCAGCTGTCTAAGCCCGTAGCCGATATCTTGGACGGCGGTCCGTTCGACGCCAGTGTGGATCGTCTTTTCGAGCGACTGCTGGAGCCGGCCGCGCAGCTCCTCGTCGTCGTTGGCGGTCGAGGTCGGCCACGCCGACCCGACCGGGCAGCCATCGACGAGTGAGCTGCCGATCGGCGTGTCCAGGACGACCACCACGTCGAGGTCCACGCAGATCCCCAGGAGCTCGTCGTCGTCGACGCGGACCAGGAATCCCGACCCAGGGGCGGTCAGCGTCCACGCGTGGGGCGGGATCCGTGGGACCAGCCGTGGCTCCTCAGGGGAGGGGCCGAGCTGGTCGAGGGTGGACCGTAGCGTTGCGGTGGCGTCCGTGTGGACGTCGTGCAGCATCGTCTCGACACGGATCTGTCGGGCCAGGTGGGCCAGGAAGACGACCAGGACGACGACGCTGGCGACGGCCAGGACGAACGAGAGGGTGACCGAGACCCGAGGTACGAACTCAGGGACGGTGGCGTCGCTGCTTCGGACGGTCCGCAACACCGTCAACGAGTAGGTGAAGGTGGCGAGGAAGACGCCCAGGGTGGCCTGGACGAACATGTCACTGGTGAAGGTGCGCAGTAGTCGCGGGGAGAACTGGCTGCTCGCCAGCTGCAGGGTCACGACCGTCAGCGAGAAGGTCAACGCGGTGACGGTGATCAGGGAGCTCGACACCGCGTCAAGGACGGTTCGGGCGGCGCCTGCGTCACCGCCGAAGATCACCGCGGACAACCAGTCCGGCAGCGAGCCGTCGACCCCTGCGTCGAGGTGCGGGACGGCCAGACCCGCGACGAGCGCGGCGACCACCGACATGACCGGGAGGGGCCACAGCTGTGAACGGGTCGCGTCTCGCAGCGCTGCCAGCGGGGATGTCACGGTCCTGGGCTCACTGCCTGATCCGGTTGCGATCGATGTGACAGCACGACGATGGCGGTCGCCATCAGGGGGATGTAGGTGAGGTGGACGGCGAGACCGGTGACGAGATAGGCCAGGTCACCGTTCGGGACCCACCACCCGGCCAGGGCGACGAGCGGGACGACGCCGACGGCGGTGAGGTTGAGCAGCGCCAGGCCGACGATCCCCACGGGCTGGCTGACCGTCGGGCGGAGTGCGCCGAGGGCGAGGACCTGGAGGCAGTACCCCGCGGAGGCCCCCACGACGAACAGCCACACGCCGAGGGGGCCGGGGTAACCGTGCCGGCCCAGGCAGATGGCCAGGCTCCCGGCGATCGCGAGGGTGAAGCCTTGCGGGAGCACCAGCATGTGGGTCAGGCCCATGGCGGTCGTGCGCCACGGCCGGTCGCCCATACCGAGGACGGTTGCCGTCACACTGTCGTTGCCGTTCACATCTCCTCCTTGGGCCGCCGCTGGCACCTCGAGCTCCGGTGAGGGCGCGTCTGTCAAGGTTGTACACGCATGCAACCCGACCTTCGGTGATGTTGCGGCGCTCGTCGCAGTTCCATCCCAGCTGCTGGTCATCAGGCCACGACGCGTCGGGCGCACCCGGTCACCGAGTGCTGAGCCGGTCCAGTGCCAGACGACTCGACGGGGACGCGTCGGCGCTGGTGCGGCGCCGCAGCACCGTCCGCAGCCGGATCGCGGCGGCCACAGCCAGCCCGCTGATCACCAGGTGCGCGACGACGAAGGTCGTCCCGTGACCGGTGCCCAGAGCCACCCCCGCGAGCAGTGGCCCGACTGCCGAGACGCCGGTCTGCAGCGCGGCGACCAAACCCAGCGTGGTGCCGACCATCCCGGCCGGAGCCAGGCTGGCCGTCAGGGGGTTGAGGACGGGTGCGAACAGCGTCTCGCCGACGGCGAAGATGCCGTAGGTCGTGACGAACAGCGTCGCCGCGATCTCGGGCATACCGGACGAGATCGCGAGGATCCCCCAGCAGAGCACCCAGATCGAGCCGACCGCGACGAGCAGCGACGCGGCGTCACGTCGTGCGGTGAACCTCACGACGACCATCTGGAGAGCGACGATGACCAGGCAGTTGACGGCGGCGGCGGTGCCGATCGTCCGCGCGGGTACGTCGAGGACCAGCAGCGCGTATGCCGGCAGTCCCGACTCGAACTGGGCGTAGAAGCCCAGCGTGATCAGGACGGTGACGGCAGCGACCCAGCGCAGGCCCGGGATGCGGGACAGCTGGCGGATGGTCGCCCCGGTGCTGGGTCGTCCTGGCTCGACCGACGGTGCATCCACGGCGTCATCCAGAGCGCCATCTGCAGCTCGATCAGCAACACCGTCAGCACGGGACTCCGGACGCCAACCCCGGCCGGCCAGGCCGATGAGGGTGGCCGAGACGAGGAAGCCGGCCGAGGCCATGGCGAACGCCGGCCACAGACCGTCGGGCGAGGCGAGGTCGACGACCTGGGCGGCCAGCAGCGCCCCGATGGCCATGCCGACCGAGGACGCCGTGAACTGCCAGGCGAAGACCTTGCGACGGTTGCGGGAGCCGACCCACTCCAGGACGAGCACGGACTGTGCCGGCTGCGCCGCGGTGATGCCGGCGCCGAACACGAGCATGCCGAGCAGGAACGTGACGGGGGTACCAGCAAAGATGAGGGCCGCGCTGGCCAGGGCCGCGACGACCTTAGCGACGACCGCCACGCGGACCGGTGGGAGTCGGTCGGCCAGCCGACCGCCGAGCGGAGCGGCTACGAGTGCCCCGATCGAGAACAGGCTCGACGCGGCAGCCGCGATGACCGTGCCCCAGCCGCGCGAGCTGGCCGCGTAGGCGTACTGGTAAGGCAGCACCATGCCCCACCCCAACATCCCGACTGCTCCCGCGAGCACGAGCAGGTTCGCCCGCTTCATCACAACCCTCGACCTTCGATATAGAATATTTGAAATCTGAATACTTCGATTTCAAAATGTTAGCATGGCATGATCAACGCGTGACCCCCACCCGGCGTGGCCCCACGGCGCAGGAGCGCTACCACGAGGACGTCGCGGCCTACGTGGCCGCCGGTGGTGAGGAGACCGTGCAGCGGGTCACCACCGCGATCAACGGCCTGCACAAGCGGCTCAACCAGTGGTATGACCGGCAGCTGGTCGACCTGGGCCTGAGCCAGGGCGAGTGGGCCGTGCTGTCACAGCTCGCGACCTGCCCCGAGGGCGCGGCGATGACCCCCACCCAGCTGGCCGACGCCGCGGGGATCGCCCCCTCCTCGATGACCCACCGGCTCGACCGGATGAGCGAGCGCGAGCTCGTCTCTCGCTCGACCGACCCCGCGAACCGGACGCGTGTGCTGGTCACCCTGACGACGGCCGGGTGGGAGATGTTCTCCGCGGCGATCCAGGAGTCGGACGTGATCGAGGGAGACGTGCTGAGGGCGTTGTCGCACGCGCAGCGCGAGGACCTCGCGCAGATGCTCGAGACGGTGATCGCCGGCCTGGACGACGTCCCGGAACGATAGCCCGGTCGGGTTTTACCGGCCTTCGGCGAGCCGCCAGGCCTGCCAGATGTCGGCGTTCAGGCGCCCACGTTCGGGCACGAGGATCCCGGCGGCTCGGGCCCAGGCACGCACCTGCGCAGTCGACGGGGCAGTCGACGGGGCAGTCGACGGGCCCGGCGACTGTGTCACCGACTCGTCGGACATGTTCGCCGCCGGTGAGCCCTCCGTATGCTTCGCTGTCAGCGCGATGCCCATCCGGTCGGTGACGGCCCGCTCGGTCTGCGCCCAGGCGTGCGCGGCGGCCAGATATCGGTAGGTCCACTCCTCGGCGAGCGGCCGGGTCTCGCAGAACAGGATCGGCACCTCCGGCCAGCGGACCTGCAGCTCGGCCAGCCCGTCGGCGACCATCGCAGGACGGACCCAGTCGAGCTTGAACACCTGCGAGTAGCGGTCCTCGACGACGACGGCCGCGCGAGGCAGTGCGGCGAGATCGCCGAGCGCATACCGCAAGGTGCCGTTCAGCAGGCTGGAGACCCGGTCGGCGAGCGACTTGCGTTCGACGGCCGCGACCAGTCGGTCGTCTGCGGTGATCCCGTAGTCGCCGCACGGAAGGGCGCGCTTGAGCGTGCTGACCTGCTGGGTGGCGAACCGGTAGGCATACTGCTCGCGGGTGTCGACGAGGATCTCCAGCGACGCGATGCCGGCGGCCCGGGCGGTCGGGGTGGTGACGTTGGGCCTGGCCTGCTTGCGGGTGCGGGGCGACTGCCAGAACACCGCCTCCCGCCCCCGCGCGGTGGTGAACACGATCTGCGACCTGTTCTCCCGGGCACGCTCGAGGATCAGGTCGATCGCTGCGCCGCGGCGGACGCACGACCGGATCGTTGCCTGCTCGACGATCTCCGGCTGACGAGGCCATTCGTCGACGCTCACGGGGTAGCAGAACAGCGCCTTGGTGCGCGGCCACGTGCCGGACGTACGAAAGACCGTCCCGCCGGCGAGCGGCAGCCGCAGCAGGTAGCCCAGCCTCGAGTCAGGGTCCGGGTTGGTCGCGACGAGCATGTCGCGCGCATCCAGCGCAGAAGGTGCGAACCGGTCGACCTCGGTCACCGGTCCAGTATGCCGGTCACCCCTCGTCAGCAGTGCCTGCTGGTTTCACGGCCTCTTGCTGCCGCGACGAGGCCCCATCGAGCACCAGGCGGGCCAGCCGTGCTGATCAGACATGCGGATCAGACGTGCTGGTCAGACGTGCGGGTCAGACGTGGTGGCTCGCAACCGCTTCGCGCGTCTGGGCGACCGCCTTGCGGGCCCGGGTGAGGTCGAGGTGCGCCACTGCCATGTAGAGACAGTCGACGACGGTCAGCGCGGCGATCCGGCTGGCGGTCGCTCCGGTGCCCAGTGAGGTCTCCCGGGCGGCTGTCGTGAGCACGAGGTCGGCGGTCACGGCCAGCCGGGACATCGGGAAGTTCGTGATCGCGATCGTCGTCGCACCCCGGTTGCCCGCTTTGACCACGGCCTCGACCGTCTCCTTGGTGGTCCCCGAGTGCGAGATCCCGATGGCGACGTCTGCGGGCCCGAGCAGCGCGGCGCTGGTGAGGGCGATGTGAGGGTCGCTCCACGCGAACGCGAGGACACCGATCTGGTGCAGCTTCTGCTGCGCGTCGACGCCGACGACCCCGCTGGCGCCGATGCCGTAGACATCGACCCGGGTCGCGGCGGCGATGGCATCGGCAGCCGCGCTCAAAGCCGCCCGGTCGAGCTGATGGGCGGTCTCCTCGACGGCGCTCGCGTCGGCGTAGGCGACCTTGGAGATGATGTCGTCGATCGAGTCGGTCTCGTTGATGTCCGAGTCGTCGGCGACCAACGAGCGCGGTTGTGCCGACTCGACGGCCAGGGCGAGCCGCAGCTGCGGGTAGCCAGGCATACCAAGGCGTTTGCTGAAACGCAGCACCGTCGTCTCCGACGTGTGCGCCGCGCCGGCCAGCTCGCTGATCGTCATCGCGGCCGCCGCTCTGGCGTCCGCGAGAACGCACTCGGCGACCCGGTCCTCGGCAGGTGACAGCGACGGTCGCAGCCCGCGCAGGCGCACGAGCAACCCGGCGGGTGACTCCGGCGCGTCCGAGGGGGCCCTGCCGGCCCGACGGGCTCGAGGAGGCATACGAGCAAACCTAACCGAGCCGCCCGACGACGGGACGCAGTCGGCCCTCATGTGGCTGGCACACTGTCGCCATGACAGCGCGGGGCACCCCCTCCCTCGGCGAGTTCCTGCGGGAGCGACGGATGCGCGTCGAGCCCGAGCAGGTGGGGATTGCGCGGCGACGGGGGCGTGACTACCCGGGCCTCCGCCGCGAGGAGGTGGCCGAGCTCGCCGACATCTCGGTCGCCTACTACACCTTCATCGAACGAGGCCGCGACGTCCGACCGTCCGCCGAGGTGCTCAACTCCATCGGGCGAGTGCTGCAGCTCACCTCGGGCGACCTGCGGCTCCTGCAGGACCTGCGGGCGGGAAGCCACCGCCACCCCCGGACGATCCTCACCGAGGTCGGCGAGGAGGTGATCGAGCTGGCCGAGGTGCTCGACCCCAACCCGACCTACGTCATGGGCGCCCGCTGGGACCTCCTGCACTGGAACCGCGCCGCCGAGCTGCTGTTCTCCAACTGGCACCGCCGGCCGGTCGGAGAGCAGAACATGCTGTGGTTCTATCTCTGCGACCCCTCTGCACGTGAGCTCTACCTCGACTGGGAGACCGAGGCCCGCACCCAGGTCGCGCTGTTCCGCGAGTCCTATCTGCAGTACGGGCACGACGCGTCGTTCATGGATCTGCTGGACGAGATCTTCGCCGTCACGCCCGAGGCACGGGCCTGGTGGGAGCGCGACGACAGCACGCCGGTCCACAGCGGAGCCAAGCGGGTCCGGCTGCCCGACCACCGCGAGGTGCTGTTGCGGCAGCTCGTCCTCGAGGTGGCAGACAACCCCGAGATCCAGATCGTCACGTACTTCGCCGGCTGGGACGAGGAGGGCGACAGCGACGACGAGATCGAGGATGCCTGACGGGTGGGTGCCGGCAGCGACCCCGCCGCCGGGCGCCATGACCCTCGCCCTCGTAGAGTCGGCGGAGTGGCCGATGACCCGCACTATTTCGTGGTCGACGGGCGCCGGTGGAGGACGACCGACCCAGGCATTCCCGACCGGCTCCGGGTCGAGCTGGTGGCGGAGCTGATGGCGGCACGTCGCGCTGTTCGAGACCACGCCACGGATGCACGGGCGCGGGTCCAGGACGCCAAGGTCGCGCTGGGTGAGCGCGGCGAGCCCTGGTGGGAGGACCCCAGCCCCGACGGCCGCGACGAACGCCTGGCCGCGAGCATGCTGGTCTTGCTGCGCCATCGCGACCCATCGTCGACCATCTGCCCGAGCGATGTGTCGAGAGTCGTTGCGGGAGAGGGGTTCCGCGCCGTCATGGATGACGCGCAGAGTCGCAGCCGCACTGCGTGCCACCGGTGTGGTCAGGACGACCCAGAAGGGCGACGACGTCGACCCCTCCAGCGCGCGCGGACCCATCCGCATCGGGCGTGGACCGAACTGGCCGTCATAGCCGGCCTCGACAGCTGGCGTGGGTGTGCCGCCGACCTCAGCGCGACCTCAGCCGACGTCAGCGCGACAACGAGGGCCCTGCACCCGCCGTCGGTCGAGCTCAGCGCCGCCGCGCGGTCCCGAAGATGCTGCGGGTGATCTCGCGGCCGATCGAGGTGCCTGCCGACCGCAGCAGGGACTTGACCGCCGAGTTGCCGAGCATCGACTCGACCACCGTCGGTTGGGCGGCGCGCTTGGCTGCCTCCTTCTCGGCGGCGATCCGGGCCCGCTCAGCCTCCTTCTCGGCGGCGAGGCGGGCCCGCTCAGCCTCGCGGTCGGCGACGATTTGAGCCTTGGCGGCCTCGGCGGCAGCCTTCTCGGCCTCCTTCGACGCTGCGGCGTCGGCCTTGGACTGGGCAACAGCAGCCGCGGCGTCGGCCTTGGCCTGCGCGGCGGCGGCCAGCGCTGCCGCAGCAGCGGCTGACTGCTCCTGGTTCGCCGCGGTGAGTGTCTCGTAGGCCGACACGCGGTCCTCGGCATTCGCATACATCGCAGCCAACGGCGAGGCGGCGACTATCGCCTCCATGGTCGCTTCTGGGGCGGGCGCCATCAGCGTCTCCGGGGCCCGCATCCGGGTCCAGGCGACGGGGGTCGGGGCGCCCTTCTCGGAGAGCACGGTGATGACGGCCTCGCCGGTGCCGAGCGAGGTGAGCACCTTGCTCAGGTCGTAGTCGCTCGTGGGGTAGGTCGAGACCGCCGCGCGCAGGGCCTTGGCGTCGTCCGGCGTGAAGGCTCGCAGGGCGTGCTGGACCCGGTTGCCGAGCTGGGCGAGCACGTCGCCCGGCACGTCCTTGGGAGACTGCGTGACGAAGAAGATGCCCACACCCTTGGACCGGATCAGCCGCACGGTCTGCTGGATCGAGTCGAGGAACGCTCTCGACGCGCCGTTGAACAGCAGGTGCGCCTCGTCGAAGAAGAAGACCAGCTTGGGCTTCTCGACGTCGCCGACCTCGGGCAGGTCGTGGTAGAGGTCGGCCAGCAGCCACATGAGGAAGGTGGAGAACAGCACAGGCCGGTCCTGCACGGCCGGCAGCTCGAGCATGGTGACCATGCCCTTGCCGTCCGCAGTGGTCCGCAGCAGGTTCGCCGTGTCGAACTCGGGGATCCCGAAGAACACGTCGGCGCCCTGAGCCGAGAACGTGATCAGCTCGCGCAGGATGACCCCCGCCGTTGCGGCCGACAGCCCGCCGAGCGCCTTGAGCTCCTCCTTGCCTTCGTCGGAGGTGAGGTACTGGACGACCTCGCGCAGGTCTTTCAGGTCGTCGAGGAGCAGGCCGCGCTGATCGGCGTAGTGGAAGACCAGACCGAGGCTCGACTCCTGGGTCGCGTTGAGCCCCAGCACCTTGGCGAGCAAGGTCGGCCCGAACGACGTGACGGACGTGCGGATCGGTATGCCGGTGCCGAGGCCACCCAAGGAGAGCAGCTCCACCTGGTATGCCGTCGGTGACCAGGTGAGCCCGAGGCTCTCGACCCGCTGCGTGATCTTGGGGTTCGGCTCGCCCGCGACCGCCATACCGCTGAGGTCGCCCTTGATGTCGGCGAGGAACACCGGGACGCCCTGGGCCGCCAGCTGCTCGGCCATCAGCTGCAACGTCTTGGTCTTGCCTGTGCCGGTCGCGCCCGCCACGAGCCCGTGCCGGTTGATCACCGACAAGGGGATCCGGACCTGGGCGTCGGGATAGACGACGTCGTCGAAGACGGCGGCACCGAAAACCAGTGAAGGGACGTCGAACCCATAGCCCGTGGTGATCGCGGCGATCTGTGCTGGCGGCTGGCTGGCTGGAGACTCGCTCACGTCCGAGACTCTAAACCCCGGCCGCCCTAGACTGCGGCGCGTGATCTTCAAGGCCGTCGGCGACTCGCGACCTTACCCGGACCACGGCCGGGTCACGGCGCGCGACTGGTCCGGGGTGCCGCCGCGCATGGTGCGGCTCCAGGAGCTCGTCACGACCAAGCGCACCCTGGACCTGGCGATGCTCCTGTCCGAGGACTCCACCTTCTACGGTGACCTGTTCGCCCATGTCGTGGAGTGGCAAGGCGACCTCTACCTCGAGGACGGCCTCCACCGAGCACTTCGTGCAGCGTTGCAGCAGCGGCCGACCCTCCACGCCCGGGTGCTCGTGCTTGACTAGGCGACCACACTTCACGGGCATGCCACCGCATGACTCCACGGCGCGGCAAGGAGGTTCCTGGTGAGCCAGGTGGTCGAGTCCGCGGCGTCCCGCCGACGACGTCGCAACACGCGTACCGCGGTCATCCTCGTCGTCCTCGTCGCCGTCCTCGCCGGCGCCTTCTACTACGCGGCGTCCTACTTCAACAAGCCGAGCAGCCCCGCGGCGGCCTCGGGTTGCGCGACGGGCGACATCACCGTCGGCCCCAAGGGGGGCAAGGTCGCGGTGCTGACGCCGTCACAGATCACGGTGAACGTCTACAACAGCACGACCCGCGCGGGGCTGGCCTCGGACACCGCGAAGTCGGTCAAGGACCGCGGCTTCGTCGTCGCGAAGGTCGCCAACGACCCGCTGAAGAAGAACGTCCCGGGGACCGCGGAGCTGCGGTTCGGGCCGTCCGGTCAGACGGCGGCGGCCCTGGTCGCTCCTCTGGTCGCGGGTGCGGCTTCGGTCAACGACGGCCGCGCGGACGCCACGGTCGACCTCGTGCTCGGCTCCGCGTTCCAGGGGTTGACACCGGTCCCGTCGACGGTCACCGCCACCCCACCGAACCCCTGCTGACCCTCCGTCAGGCGCACTCCGAGACTCGCCGCGCGATAGCGGAAATGGCCAGCTCGTAACCCTGTGTCCCGAGGCCCACGATGACCCCGGTGACTACCTCCGACAGGTACGAGTGGTGCCGGAACGACTCACGGGCGTGCACATTGGAGATGTGCACCTCCACCACCGGCCCGCTCACCATCGCCACGGCGTCCCGGATGGCGACAGAGGTATGCGTGTACGCGCCGGCGTTGATGACCAGACCGGCGCTTTCACGCAGCTCGTGAAGCATCTCGACGAGCTCACCCTCGTGGTTGGACTGACGGAAGTCCACGTCGAAGCCCAGCGCGTCAGCGGTCGCCACACACCGTGTCTCCACGTCGGCGAGCGTGGCGGAGCCATAGATCTCGGGCTCCCGCTGGCCCAGCAGGTCGAGGTTGGGTCCGCTCAGGACCGCGATGACCGGGCGTTGCATGGGCGGTTCTCCTCGTGGCGGGCTCGTCTTGTTCTACACCTTCACCCCGTACATTCCGCAGCTCGCACGGCCGGCGCCCCCGGCATACGAGGCGGCGAGACCTCAACTCGCGCGAGGCGCCGCACCGCACTAGTCGGCTCTGGACGCGGTCAGCCGTTCGCCGCCGCTACCAGCTGTTCGACCTGCTCGCGACTGACCGGCACCCCGGGGAACGACGTGAGTCGGCCGATCGGGAACGACGCCATCATCGTCAACATGGACGGGTCGGCCAACAGTGCGCCAGTCGATCCCCCGTCGCCGGACGAGAGCGCCTGCCTCACGAGCGGCCCCGCGATGGGGTGCCCGAGCACCTCGCCGACGGACGACTCCATCGTGAGCGCCACCCGCACCGGATCGCCTTCGACTTCAACCGACACGGTCTGACGGATGTCGCGGCTGGACGCCGCCACCTCCACCGTGTAGTCGCCGCCCTCGACGATCCAGCCATCGATGCGCGTGTCCCAGTAGGCCAGGTCGTCCCGGCGCACCGCCACGGTGACGTCTCGGCTCTCACCGGCGGCGAGGAACACCTTGGCGAAGCCCTTCAGCTCGCGCGGCGGGCGAACGACGGCCGAACCCGGAAGAGAGACGTACACCTGCACCACCTCGGCGCCGCTCTGGTCACCGGTGTTCGTCACCGTCACGGTCACGGTCAGGCCGGAGGCATCGGTCGTCACTGTCGCGTCGGAATAGGCGAACGTCGTGTAGGACAAACCGTGGCCGTAAGGGTATGAGACCCCGATCTCGCGCGCGTCGAACCAGCGGTAGCCGACGTGCAGGCCCTCCCCGTAGCGCACCTCGCCGTGCTCCCCCGGAAAGTCGATGAAAGCCGGGGTGTCCTGGATGCGCACCGGGATGGTCTCCTGCAGTCGGCCCGAGGGGTTCACCACGCCATACAGCACGTCGGCGACGGCGCCGCCCCCGGCCTGACCGAGCAGCCAGCCCTCGACGATCGCGGCGACCCGGTCCGCGAAGCCCGACAGGCGGACCACACCGCCGTTGGACAGGACCACGACGGTGTTCGGGTTGGCCTCCGCCACCGCGTCGAGCAGCGCGAGCTGGTCGGCCGGCAGCTCGATGTGCTCGCGGTCGAAACCCTCGGACTCCTGCTCGGCCGGCACCCCGATGAACACGACGGCTACGGATGCCGCTGCCGCCGCCTCGACCGCCTCGGCGACCAGGGCGGGGGCGTCGGCACCGTCAGCCGCATACCCGGCGGCGAAGGTGACCTTGTCGGCGCCGCCGTTGACGCGCAGCTCATCGAGGGCGTTGTCGAGTCGGGTCGGGTTGATCAGCGATGAGCCAGCGCCCTGGTATCGCGGCGAGCGGGCGAGCTCGCCGATCACGGCTACCGCCGCATCCGGAGCCAGGGGCAGCACCCCGTCGTTCTCGAGCAGCACGATGCTGCCACCGGCCGCTTCGCGCGCGAGGGAGTGATGGGCGGCGCGGTCGTAGGTGGCGTCCGGGCGCGCGCCGGTGACGACGCGGCGAACGAAGTCGACGACGCGTCCCGCGGCGGTGTCGACGACGGACTCAGGCAGCGATCCGTCTCGCACCGCTGCGACGATCTCGACATCCGTCCTGCCGCCGCTCGACGGCATCTCGAGGTCGAGCCCCGCGGCGATGCCGGTCACCCGGTCGTCGACGGCCCCCCAGTCGGAGACCACGAGACCCTCGAATCCCCACTCGTCGCGCAGCACGCGGGAGAGCAGCCAGGGGTCCTGGGACGCGTAGACGCCGTTGATGCGGTTGTACGAGCACATCACCGTCCACGGCCGAGCGTCCTGCACCACGCGCTGGAACCCGCGCAGGTAGATCTCACGCAGGGGGCGGGGGTCGATGTTGGCGGAGACCCGCAGGCGGTCGGCCTCTTGATTGTTCGCGGCGAAGTGCTTGAGCGACGCTCCGACGCCCTGGGACTGCAGGCCGCGCACGAGCGCCGCACCGAGGACGCCGCTCGCGTGCGGATCCTCGGAGAGGTACTCGAAGCTGCGCCCGCCGAGCGGGGATCGCTTGATGTTGATCCCCGGCCCCAGCAGGACGCCGACTCCCTCGGCGAGCGCCTCCTCGCCGAGCGCGACCCCCACCCGCTCGAGCAGGGCGGCATCCCAGCTGGAGCCGAGCCCCACCGCGGGCGGGAAGCAGGTGGCGGGAACACTGTCCGCAATGCCCAGATGGTCGGCATCCTCGCGCTGCTTGCGCACACCGTGCGGCCCGTCCGTGAGGATGATCGACGGCACCCCGGGCACCGCCTTCGTGGTCCAGAAGTCGGCCCCGCTGGTCAGCGAGGCCTTCTGTTCGAGGGTGAGGTCGGCGATGACGTCCTGCGTGGTCGCTGACGGGTCGAGCGTGTCGGCCATGCCGTCACTCCTTCTGGGTCGGGGCAGGTGCGGTTATCCGCGCGAACAGTGGGCGGGCTCCGCGTCCTGTCACCAGCATCCCGGCCGGTCGCGGTCCGCGCAGCGGCTCCCGCGCGAGCGTCGCAGAACATCGCAGAACATCGTCGACAAGTACGTGGTTGCTTCGTCCGTCACTGGTGAGGCGCTCACGACAGTACAACGCTCCTCACGGACACTGTCGGCCTCAGCCTTGCCCCGACCACCGCCAACACGATTGGTCAGGGGCTGACTCAACTGGAGGGGTCGGGGGTCGACGAGTCCACGCAGCGGCATACCGCGGCCCAGCGGGCCTGATCGCGCGACATCCGTGTCGGCACTCCTGAGCGCAGCGACCAGCTTCGACGGCTCAAACCTCTGCCTCTTCGCCCGGGCACTCCAAGGCGATCCCTCGCATCACACGCTTGCCGTCGAGGGGCCTCGATGGCCGGAGATGAGTGCTGCCTGGAACGAGCCCATGAATCCGACGAGTCACCCGATCGGAGCGGCCGGGACCTCTCAGAAGAAGTAGATGTTGCCGGGTGCCGCGTCGGTCTGATCACCGCGCGTGGCGTTGATCTGAGCGCGCAACGCGATCTCGTCGAAGATGCGCCGTTCCCGGATGATGCGGCCGCCCTGGATGAGGAACTGGGATACGCCAAGCAGGTCCACACCCTGATTTGTCACCGCGCCGTAGAGCGGCCGACCCTCATAGGTGCCCGTCATCTTCCACAGCACGGAGATGCGCAGACCGGCATACCGGTTGTCGAAGTTGGTCTGGACATCGCGCACCTCGAAGTGGGCCGCAGGGAACGCCAGCAAGAGACGGAGGGTCTCGTCCTGGTAGCCCCGTGGCCGGGTGTAGGTCGCCTCTCCGCTGCTGTGCAGGAACACGTCGCGGACGATCAGGTCCTTCAGCGCAGCAAAGTTCCGCTGGTTCCAGACCTTCTCGATGAGCTCCAGCACCAGCTGGCACTCGGGGCGATAGTCGTCGGGACGGGGACCGCTGTCCCCTTCGGCCAGCACGTCATCGGGGGCCGGGCGCAGCCAGGACCCGGAGTAGCCGCGGAAATACAGGGCCCGGGCGAGCTCGTCGGGGTCCTGCCCCGTCTGAAGTGCACGGGCCAGTCCGTCGCGGGCAATCCACTCCTCGACCATCCGACCCCGGCGGTAGAGACAGTTGGCGACGCTGTGGAGGCTGAGCCGGCGCCGCTGGCCGTCGAGGTATCGGTCCTCCCCGCGGTAGATCAGGTGGGAGCTGAGGAACCCGTCGGTGCCACGCGCCTCCCAGACGACGTCCTCGGCCTGGCCGGGCATGGCTCCCGGTTGCGCGGCGCTGTCGGCCATTCGCATCGTGCTGCCCTCGATGACCTCAGCACGGGTGGTGATGGTGCCCAGGGCGACGTGCACGATCGAGTCGGGCTCGTAGTTCTCGTGGATGTGGTCGATGTCGCGGTCGACCCAGATGCGGTCGGTGACCTCGCGGATGAAGTCGTCCGGGTCCGCATAGGGCTGGTAGGCAATGGGTTCGAGCGTCATGACGTCCTCGTCTGTCTGAGTGGTGGGGGAGGGGCAGGTCCGGGTCACGTCAGTCGGTGGGAGACCGGAACTGCGTGCCCTCGTGGGCGGAGAAGGTGAACCGGGAGACCTCCTGGTCACGGCCCACGGCGAGGTCGGCGGCGATCCGCCCGACCGTCGGAGCGAGCTTGGCCCCGTGCCCTGAGCAGGCCGACACGACAACGAGCGGGCCGATCCGGTCGATGAGGAAGTCCTCGCTCGGGGTGGAGGTGTAGAGACACGTCGTCTCGCCGAACGAGGTCGGGTCGAGGCCAGGGAGCCACCGCTGGACGTAGTCGACGATCCGGGCGCGGCTGGCGGGGTCGACCACGCCCTCCCGGGTGCGCCCGGTCGTCACCGGGCCCGTGTGCTCGGCGATCTTGCGCGCGTCGCCGGGTCCGCCGTCTCGACCGCCGGGCAGGTGGTAGATGTCGAGGGCGTCGCGATGGAGCGTGACGGGCCACGTGACCGACTCGTCGCGGCGGGGGAAGTGGAAGACCCGGTGCTCGGTGACGCGAATCGGGGGCAGGGGAGCCACCACGCCCACCAGTTCCTCCACCCACGCGCCAGCGGCGACGACGGCGGTCCGGGCTCGGACCGTCCCCTCGGTCGAGGTCACTGTCACGCCTTCGTCATCAATGCTGACACCCGTGACCTCGACCCCCGAGACCTGCCGGCCGCCCAACGACCGCGCGGTGTCCAGAAAGGCGTGAACACCTTGCTGGACGTCCACGGTGCCCGCCTGCGGGTGATAGAGCACGGGACTGTCGAAGACCATCCCGGGGAAGCGTGCTTCGGCCTCCGCCGCGCTGAGCACCTCGTGCTCGACCCCGGCACGGGCCAGAGCGGCGGCGATGACCTCAGGTTGACGCCACGAGCCGTGGTCGAGGCCGCCCGTCATCCTCAGCAGCGATGCGCCCGAAGCGGACTCCAACTCTCGCCACCATTCGAAGGCCTCACCGGTCAGGCGGACGTAGTCGTCCTCCGGGTAGGCCCGGCGCGTGATCCGGGCCGAGCCGTGCGAGCTGCCCCGGGTGGTGGCGGGCTCGAACTGCTCGAGAACCAGGGCCTCCACGCCCTGACGGGCGAGATGCCAGGCCGTCGCGGAACCCATGAGCCCCGCGCCGACGATCACGGTGTCGACCCGAGCGGGGAGGTCTTCGCTCACGACGCGTCCTGGAGGCGGGCGCCCTCGATCTGGGCCAGCACGGAGAGCTCGTCGAAGACGCGGAACTCGTTGTAGATCTTGCCGTCCCGGAAGCTGAAGTGCGAGATCCCGAGGATGTCGACCGGGGAATAGGTGAGGGGACCGTAGGTCGGTGCGCCGGCATACGTGCCCCGCATATTCCACATGACCGAGACGCGCGTGCCGTGAAAGGGGTCGCTGTTGGCGGCGATGTCACGCACGTCGAACCGTGCGTCAGGGAAGCTGGCGATGAGCTCGCCGATCGCCTGCTGGTGGCCCGTCGCGCGGCAGTAGCTGCGATAGCGGGTGGTGTGGCAGACGTGGCTGCGGTGCACGTAGTTGGGCACGAGGTTGAGCAGGCGCTGGTTCCATGCCTGGTCGATCAGCTCGAGCACCAGGCGGCACTCCGTGGGCTGGTTGTCGGGCCGGGCCCCGGAGTCACCCCGGGTCAGCGGGTCGGCGGGGGGTGGGCCGAACAGTCCCTCCTCGGACAGGGTGCCGAGGATGGTCATGTTGGGCCGCAGGGCGAGCTCCCGGGCGATGGCGGCGACGTCGAGGCCGTTCTGCTCCACGACGGCCCACTCGTCGCGAACCACCCACTCCTCCACGATGAAGGCGTCCCGGACGAGGCACAGGGCGATGTTGCGCGATGTCGACAGGCGGTTGCTCGGCGGACCGTACTGCCAGAAGCCGCTCTGCACACCGGAGTTGATGATGCGGTGAGAGCTCACCCACGAGTTGTCGGTGCGCTCCTCCCAGATGACGTCCTCGGCGGTGAACGCCCGCCCGGGGAACGCTGCCTTCTTGACGAAGCACCCCGCGATGACCGACTCGCGGTTGCCGCTATGCCCGTATGCGCCGTGCAGCGCGATGTCGGGGTGGTAGTGGTCGCGGATCAGACCCATGCCGTAGCTCTGCCAGATCTTGTCGGTCCACTCGACGATGTACTCCTCGGGGTCTGCGTAGGGCGCGTAGGCCTGGGCTGACAGCATGAGAGGTGTGCTCCTTGGTGCGTCGGGATGGGTGAGGTGCGGTCGGGGAGAGCGTGGGAGCGGTCAGTCGCCGAGCCACTCCCGCAGGACGAGAGCCAGATGGTAGGGAGACTCGAGGGGAGCCATATGCCCCACCGACTCAAGCACGACGTGGCTGGCCCCGGGTATGCCGTCCGCCAGCTCGCTCTGCAGGGCCGGGGGGCAGACGTGGTCGAGCGCCCCACTGACGACGAGAGTCGGCACTCTGATGTCCCCGAGTGCGGGGCGGGAGTCGGGTCGGCTGGACTGGGCCGCGAGCTGGCGTAGCAGCCCGCACTCGCCCACGGTGTCAGCCATGGCGACGTTGCGGGCGATGATGTCTGCCCAGCGCCGCGACTCCGGGAGGGTATGCCGGCCCATCTCCCCAGCGATGGCCGCAAACTCGCCGGCCCGGGTGCGTGAGGCCAGGTCGGCCCACCCCTGCAGCTGAGACGCCGAAGCCTCGCGGCCACTGGTGTTGACCAGCGCAAGCCGCGTCACGCGCTCGGGAGCCTCCCGCACGATCTGCAGCGCGACGATCGCGCCGAGGGAATGACCGGCGAGAGCGAACCGCTCAGGGGCCTCCGCCAGCACATCGGCAGCCAGGGCGGCGATCGTGTCGCTCCGGTCGATCCGCGGAAAGGAGCACTGCGCCACGTCGGCGAGGTCGGCGGCGACACCGGTCCAGACGGTGCGGTCGCCGAGCATGCCGCTCAGCAGGACCAGTTCAGAGCGAGCCGTCACAGGGTCTCCGGTGCCGGCTGCCCGGGCATGGCCGTCGCCAGTTGGAGGAACGTCGCAGAGAGGGCGTGCTGCACGTTGTAGACGACGAGCTGCGACCCGGCGGCGAAGTGGGCCCGTGCGGTCGCCTGGTCACCGCAGATCGACAGCACTCGACCGTGGGCGGCCTCGCGGACCTGGGTCAGCGCGGCCACCACCGGGGCCTGGTCACCGGCGAGGATGCCCAGGTCGGCAGCCAGGTCGGCGGGGCCGAGAAAGAGCAGGTCAACGCCGTCGACGGCCGCGATGTCGGCGGCGGCCGTGACCGCCGCCGCGCTCTCGATCATGGCGATGACGAGTGGCCCGTCGGCGTAGCGGGCGAGATGCTGCGCGCCGGTGCGCAGTCCATAGCCACCGGCCCGCGTGTAGGCGGCGAACCCACGATGGCCGCGGGGCGGATAGTGGACGGCCCGGACCAGCTCCTCGGCCTCGCCCACGCTGTCGACATGGGGGTAGATCACGCCGGCCGCACCCAGGTCCAGAACCCGCAGAACCTCGCCGAGGCCACCGATGCGCACGATGACGGGCAGACCCACAGCCTCGGCCGTCGCGATGTGATGACCCAGGGCCACCTGGTCCGCCGGCCCGTGCTCGGCGTCGATGACGACGTAGTCGAGTCCGACGAGACCGGTGAGCTCGACAAGCATCTCGCCCGGCATCCGCACGAGACCCCCGAGCAGCCGGTCACCACGGCGCACTCGCGCGGCCAGGTCCATCGCGTCCACGGTCACGAGCCCGCCCCCACTGTGGGCTCGGCCGAGTCCGTGAAGCGAGCGGTCCGCCGCGTGGCGGTCGCGCCGTGCGCGGCCATCCCTTCGTACTCCGAGATGGTCGCGACCGCATCGGCGAGCAGCGGGGTGGCCTCGCGCGAAATGCGCTGATAGGTCAGCGCTTTGAGGAACCTCGACACCGACAGGCCTGCGCTGTGCCGGGCCCCGCCGGCCGTCGGCAACACGTGGTTTGTCCCCGCCATCCCCTTGTCGGAGTAGGCGACGGTGCTCCACGCACCGAGGAAGATCGACCCGTAGTTGGTGAGGTGGTCGTGATACCACTCGTCGTCACCGGTGATGATCTCGAGGTGCTCGGGAGCGAGGTCGTCCATCAGCTCGACGGCGACCTCGCGCGAGTCGGCGACGATAACCGAGCCGTGGTTGGTCCACGAGGGCCCGGCGATGTCCCGTGTTTTGAGCTCCAGCAGCTGGCGCTCGACCTCGTCGATCACGGCCCGCCCCAGCGCCTCGGACGTGGTGACCAACGCGACCGGTGAGTCGGGGCCGTGCTCGCCCTGGCCGAGCAGGTCGGCGGCCACCAGCTCGGGGTCGGCGGTCTCGTCGGCGATGACGGCCACCTCTGATGGGCCGGCCAGCAGGTCGATCGAGACGGTGCCGAACAGCTGCCGCTTGGCCTCGGCGACGTAGGCGTTGCCGGCGCCGACGAGCATGTCGACCGGCGCCTCCCCCAGCAGGCCGAAGGCCATCGCGGCGAGGGCTTGGACTCCACCGAGGACGAAGATGCGG
The DNA here is from genome assembly GCA_965277795.1 of Lapillicoccus sp. Taxonomy (GTDB): domain Bacteria; phylum Actinomycetota; class Actinomycetes; order Actinomycetales; family Dermatophilaceae; genus Lapillicoccus. Next base: position 4,260,096 of record OZ255840.1, on the reverse strand, counting down.
TCAGCCCCCGAGATGTGCGCCGCATAGAGGACGGCCGGGTCGGGCAGTCCGTCCGGCTGCGGTGGCGTGCAGCTGAGGACCGTGGGGACCCCGGCCGTCTTGGCGACATTCACCGTCATGAATGCGCTGGCCAACAACGGGAAACGGCCGGCGGGCAGGTAGGCACCGACGCGCGCTACCGGGACGTAGCGCACCCCGGTGATCAGCCCGGGGGCGATCTCAGCCTCGAAGTCCACGAGCCTCTCGCGCGACAGGGCGGCAAACTGCCGTGTCCGGGCCTGGCCGATCTCCAGGGCCTGCCGTAACTCGGCCGGCAGTCGCGCGATGAGGCGGCCGATGTCGCCCGCCGACAGCTCGGGGTCGCGGCCGTCCCACCGGTCGGGGCGGGCGGCATACGCCAGAACTTGGTCCATGCCACCGGCCTCGATCTCGGACAGCATGCGCGAGACAGTCTCGATGACCTTCGGGTCGCGTTGAGCCGGCGGACCGTTGACGGCGGGGGACTTCAGGTGGTGGTACCGGTTGGCCAGGTGCGCGGTCCGGGCCGGGTCGAGCTGCATGTCGGGACCTCCTCAGGGGTGGAGCGGGGTGTGGTCAGCCCTTGACGGACCCGCCGGTGAGCCCGGCGACCAGGAAGCGCTGCACAAGCATCGCGAGAACGAGAATAGGTAGGGCCACCAATACCGTTGCAGCACTAGCCTGCTGCAGCAGCGGAAGGTTCTGGCCGATCTGGGTGGCGATGAACACGGGGATGGTCTTGGCCTCGGTGTCGGTGAGCACCAGCGCGAGCAGGTACTCCTGGAACGCGAAGAGAAACGTGAAGATGCCAGCGGTGACCAGACCCGGTCCCATGACGGGAAGGATGACGCGGGTCAGGGTCTGGAAGCGGTTGCAGCCGTCGACCATCGCCGCTTCGTCCAGCTCGCGGGGGATCTCCATGAAGAAGTTGCGCAGCAGCCAGATCGTGAAGGGCTGGTTGAGAGCGACCAGCCCGATCATCAGGGCGACTTTGGTGTCGTAGATGCCCAGCGACTGGGCGAAGTTGTAGAACGGCAGCGCCACGGCGAAGCGGGGTAGGGCGCGGAAGATGAGCGCGAGGATCAGCAGGAGTGCGCCGGTCCTGCCGCCGTACCGAGCCAGCGCATAAGCGGCGGGGGCGCCGACGAGCAGGGCGATGACGACACTCGCGATCGCGACCAGGACGGTGTTGAGGAGGTACTGGGCGAAGTTGGTCTCCAGCCACAGCGCGATGAAGGAGTCGAGGTTCGGCTGGTAGAGGAAGACCGGCGGGTTGGCGAAAGCGTCGGCCGTCTGCTTCGTCGCCGCCATCGCCGTCCAGATGAACGGAGTCAGCATCACGAAGGCCACCGCAGTCAGAACGAGCAGGACGACGGCGGTGTGGCGTTTCTTGTTGCCACGCTTCGGGATTGACGCCACCTTGGCGATAGGGGCCTCGGTGGTCATGGGGATGCTCATGCTTGGCGCACCTCTCGGTAGGTCTGCCGGATGAAGGGCACCAGGAGCACGAAGATGATGACCATCGTAAGGACGCTGACCGCGCTGCCGAGGCCGACCTTCTGGTCTCCAGCGGCAAAGGCGACATTGAAGACGTAGAGCATGACGGACTGGTTGCCCAGCGAAACCGCGCTAGGAGACAGCGGGATCAGCGCATCGAAGATGCGCAGGCCGTCCATGATCGTGATGAGAGAGATGAAGGCGATCAGCGGTCCCAGTGCCGGGATGACGACGTATCGCTGCTGCTGCCACCAGTTGGCCCCGTCGATCTGAGCCGCCTCGATCGACTCCGTGTTCACGCCTTGCAGGCCCGCGAGCAGGATGAGGATCGAGAACGGGATCTCGTGCCAGACGACGTTGGCCAACACCATGGCCCGGTTCGGCCACTCTTGGGAGAACCACAGCGGCGGGTTCGAGACCCCGAGGTGCTGCAGGACCCAGTTCACGAGTCCCCCGAAGTTGCTGTCGAAGAGCCACGAGAAGGCGACCGCACCGATCACGGTCGGAACGATGTACGACAGGAGGAGCAGACCGAGGAAGATCGGACGGGCCCGGCCGGCCCGCTGCAGCAGCACAGCGAGTCCGAAGCCAAACAGCAGCTTGATGATGAGGCCGATCAGCGTGATCCCCACCGTGAACAACACTGCCTGGCGGAACTGCTCGTCCTTCAGGACCTCTACGTAGTTGGACAGGCCCACCCAGGTGCCCTGCTCGCCGTAGGTGATGTTCTGCAGACTCCAGACGACGGTCTGGATCAGCGGCACCACGAGCAGGACGGTCATGATGAGGGCACTGGGCCCAACCAGGAGCAAGAACTCTTTACGTCGCACGCAGTCTCCTCGTCATTCCAGGCACGGTGTGGTCAAGGGGCAGGTCTGCAGGTAGATGGCGAAGGCGGGGAGGCGGCGCCCGGCCGTCTCCCCGCACCCGGCCTCAGCCGCCAGCGGCGGCGAGCACTTTCTCGGCCGCGGCTTGCGCCTTGGCCAGTGCGTCGTCCACGGACAGGGCACCGGTGACCCCCTGGGCGATGTACTCGCGCGTGGCGGCCTGCATGTCGGCCGTCCACTTCTCCATCGGCGGGGTCTGAGCGCCGTCCGCGATGGTCTTGCTCACCACGTCGAACCACGGCATGGTCGCGCTCGTGGCCAGCCCCTTGCGCGACGGGAAGGCCGCCGGGACGGCCGCCTTGCCGGCCGCCTCGCTGACCGAGGCCGCCATGACCTGGAAGACCAGATCCTTGTCGACCGCGGTGTTCTGCGGGATCGACCAGCCGTCGACTGAGACCGTGGCCCAGGGCTTGCCCCCGGACTCGATTGCCGGCGGCTCGAGGAAGGCGAACTTGTCGAAGTACTTGGAGTTCTTCTCCTTCACCATGTCGACCATGCGCCCGGAGTACATCTCGGCGATCGCCGCGGTGCCGTTGTAGAGCTGCTGCTGCACCTTGGGCTGGTCAAAGGTCGTGACCTGGGGATCCATATACGGGGTCAGGTCCTTGAGTGCCTGCAGCGCCTTCTTTCCCTGTGCTGAGTCGAACATCGGCTTCTTGGTCGACGGGTCCACGTAGGTCGTGCCCTGCGAGAACAGGCCGATCATGAAGCGGGTGGAGATGTCACCGGAGGCCAGCAGAGGCAGGGCGACTGGGTACTTGACCTTGCCGGATGCCTGGATCTTGGCGGCCACGTCCTTGAGCTCCGCAAAGGTCGTCGGAGGCTTGAGCTTCAGCTCGTCGAAGATGTCCTTGCGATAGACAAAGGTCGTGATGTTGGCCTGGGTGGGCAGGCCCATGAGCTTGCCGTTGTAGGTCATGCCCTTGAGCATGGTCGCGTCGAGGTCGCCGAGCTTGAAGGCGTCCTTGTGCTTGGCGAGGTAGTCGTCCAGCGGCACGAGCTTGTCGGTGTACTTCGGGACGACGAGCGAATAGGTCTCGACGAGGTCGAACGCACCCTGGGCACCGGCAAGAGTCGTCGCCGTCTTCTGCACCTGACCGCCGAAGTCGAGCGGGTCGTGCTTGATGGTCAGGGTGGGGCTCTTGCAGCTGGCGATCATCGTGTTGGTGAAGGGGTCGATCGCCGAGGAGTTGTAGGCCAAAACGTTGATCGTCGTGGCCGCGCTCGGCTGGGTGATCGCGCAGCCGACATCGGTGGCCTGGCTGGCGGCCGTTTTGGAGCCCGCCCCGCACGCGGCGGTCAGCAGGAGCGCCCCGACGGCCACGGCGGCGCCTGCGGTTCGTCGGGTTCGTCGGTGGGACAACCGCGGTGTAGACATCTGACCTCCATGAGAAAGTGGATGTGCATACGTAGTCATACTTCCCCTCGGTTCGTCAAGGGTGTGGCTAAGATCGAGACCAATCGGATGCGCGATCGAGGGGTCGCCCGGCGAACGGGGACTCATGGCTGGTGGCGATCCAGAACCCAGTCGGCGTCCAGACGCCGGTCGTTCCGCAGGCTCCGTGACCAGCCACGACGTGGCTCGGCTGGCGGGCGTCTCCCAGGCCACCGTCTCTCGCGCGCTGCGGCGCGAGTCCACCGTCCCGCCTGCGACCCGGGAGCGCGTGGACCGTGCGGCGCAGGCCCTGGGCTACGTGCCCAACAACCTGGGCCGGAGTCTGGTGACCCGAGCCACCAAACGCATTGCGATGGTGGCCGACCTCGCCAACCCCCTGTTCTCGACGCTGCTCACCCCGGTGCACGACGCCCTGTCCGAGCTCGGCTACCAGACCCTGCTGTTCGCCGGGCACCAGGAGCGGATCGAAGACCTCTCCGGTCTCTTCGACCGGTCCGTCGACGGGGCCATCCTCTTGACAGCGATCGCCGGCTCGACGCTCCCCTACGAGCTCGACCGTCACGGGCTCCCGTTCGTGTATCTCAGTCGGACCAGCGATCTCGTTGAAAAGGACAGCGTTTCGGCTGATGACCGTGGTGGCGCCGCGAAGGTGGCGCGACTGCTCATCGAGCTCGGACACCGTGACATCGGGGCGATCCTCGGTCCGGCCAACACCTCGACCAGCCGCGACCGCGAGGATGGCCTGGTCCAGGAGCTTGCCTCGGCAGGCATACCTGTGCGGCGCGAGGCCATCATCCGCTCGGAGTACACGACCCCGGCGGGATATACCGCGTTCCAACGCCTGATGGATCTTCGACCTCGCCCGACGGCGCTGTTCTGCGGCAACGACTGGCTCGCGGTCGGTGCATTGAACGGCGCCAAGGAGCTGGGCATCGCTGTGCCTGACGCGCTCACGGTGATCGGCTTCGACGACCTCGCCGTCGCCAGCTGGCCGGTGTTCTCCCTGACCACCGTGAGCAACCCGGTCACGGACAACGCGGCCGAGGCGGCCCGCCTGCTGGTGCGCCGCATTCAGGCCGGGCCAGGGCCCGCGTACGAGCACCGGGTCGCTCCCACCGCCGTGGTGCTCCGCGGAACCCACGGCCGGCCAACAGCCCGCTGAGGCCGTGCCTCTCGTCGGGTGCGCGGGTGGGTTGCACCCGATGACTACGTATGCAAATATGTTCGACATGCCAATGCCTCACCGCACCGTGGTCACTGAGGGGGACCTCGCGGAGCGAGTCATCCGTCGGGACGCCCTGATCTCGTGCAGCACCGCCTTCATCGACTGCCGGACGCCCGGGTCGGACCTGAAGGAGAACTACGCGCTGATCGGTTCGGGGGTCTCGCAGAACCCGGACCAGTTCATCAACCTGCAGGTGCCGCACGGATACAACGTGGGCGGTGCGGCCATGCCGAACGGTGTCACGAACTCGCTGCACCTGCATTTCACGGCGGAGGTGTTCGTCATCGTGGAGGGCGAGTACACCTTCCGTTGGGGGGTCGACGGCCAGGCGGGGGAGTTCGTCGGCCGGGCCGGGGACATTGTCTCGGTGCCCACCTGGATCTTCCGCGGCTTCACCAACACCGGTCCGGACGAGAACTTCATGTTCACCGTGCTCGGCCAGGACACGACCGGCGGCATCATCTGGGGCCCGAGCGTGCTGCGCGAGGCAGAGGGCTTCGGTCTCTATCTTTCGGCCGACAACCAGCTGGTCGACACGTCCGATGGGAGGCAGCTCGACCCGGAGGTCGAGTTGGTGACTCCGATGCCACAGAAGCAGATCGACGAGCTCGAGGTCTGGACTCCGGAGCGCATGCGGCGTCGCCTGGTCACGGTCGACGACCGCGCCTGGTCCAGCCACGCTCTGATGTGCACCGCGCTCGAAGAAGGGCAGGTCGACCTGGCCCTCATCATCGGTTTCGGCATCACCGAGCACCGCAGCCAGGAGCCGGCGATCTTCAACCCGCACGGGTTCTCGCTCGCGGTGCTGCGCGCCGAACCAGGCAAGGCCATGCTGCAGCACAGGGTCACCGAGACCCAGGTCCTCATCGTCCGTAAGGGACGGTGGGAGGTGCGGCTCAACGAGCGCGAGCAGGTCTCCGTCATTCTCGAGGAGAACGACACCCTGTCGATCCCGGTCGGCGCCTGGCGAGAGTTCGTCAGTGTCGGCGACGAGACCGGCGAGCTCTACATCGTCACCGGGGGCGACGCGCGGGCGCACCTGGAGTGGGACGAGCTGATCCTCAAGGGCGCCCAGAACGAGGACGTTGCCCACGACGCCAACGGCTACCTCGCCCCGTGGTCCGTGGTCTCCACCTCGACCATGGACGACTGACCGGGATGCCGGCACCGGTGGTCGGCTTCGTCGGGCTGGGCCGGATGGGCGGCCCGATGATGCGCTGTCTGCTACGGGTCGGTATGCCCGTCGTCGCCTTCGACATCGACCCGCGGCGGACGGCCGAGGCGGCCGACGCCGGCGCCGAGCTGGCCGCCAGCCCGGCCGAGGTGGCTGCCCGCAGCGAGGTCAGCCTGACCATGGTCATGGACGACCGCGTCCTGCGCGCGGTCGCCCTCTCGGGAGACGGGATCCTCGCCGGGGCAAGCCCGGGCCACCTCTACTGCGACCTGAGCACCGTCTCCCCGCGGATCTCCGCGGAGATCGCGGCTGCGGCCGGGAGGATCGGTGTGTCCTACCTGCGCGCCAAGGTCGCCGGCAGCACGGGACTGGCCAACGAGGGACAGCTCACGGTGTTCGCGTCGGGCGACGCCGTCGACGTCGAGCGAGCAACTCCCGTTCTCAGCGCGTTCGCCCGGGAGGTGCGCCACGTGGGTGACGGTGAGGCCGCGCACTACCTCAAGCTGGCTCACAGCATCGTCGTCGGGGCCTACGCCGCCCTCATCGGTGAGGCGGTGACCTTCGCCGTCAAGGGGGGCGTGGACTACGCCACCGTGATCGACGTCCTCGAAGCCGGACCTCTCGGGTCACGCCAGCTCTCGCTCAAGGCGCCGATGCTGCGCGACCGCACGTTCAGCGACCCACCCTCCGACATCGACACGGCGGCCAAGGATCTCGACCTCGCGTTGAGCGCCGCCATCGGCGTGGGCGTCGTGACTCCCTTTGCCGCCACCGTCCGCCAGCTGATGACGTCGCGCCAGGCTCACGGTGAGGGGGACCTCGACATCTGGTCGGTCATCCGATCCCTCGAGGCACTATCGGCGGTCGAGCCGTGACAGGGCCGACTCAGCTGGTGGCCGAGCGCCTGCTCGGGTCGGACCTCGAGGTGACCCCGGTGGTCCTCGGCGGGAACATGCTGGGCAGCCGACTCGACGCCCATGCGTCGTTCGAGCTGCTGGACGCCTACGCCGAGGCCGGCGGAACGATGGTCGACACCGCCGCGGTGTACGCCGACTGGCTGCCGGCCACCGAGACCGGATGCAGCGAGCGGACGATCGGGCGGTGGCTACGCGCGCGACCGTCGACCCCCCTGCTGGTGGCCACCAAGGGCGGCCACCCGGACCTCTCGCGACCGCAGCAGCCCCGTCTCGACGGGCCGTCACTGCGCCGCGACGTCGAGCAGAGCCTCGACCGGCTCGGGCTCTCGACCCTGCCACTGTGGCTCACCCACCGCGACGACCCGTCGTTGCCGGTGGCGGAGATCGTCGACGTCGTGGAGGAGATGCGAGCAGAGGGTCTGCTGCGGTGGTTCGGCGTGTCCAACTGGTCCACCGAGCGCATCGAGGAGGTCATCGCGCTCCGCGATGTCGGCCGGGCTCCGGGCTTCGTCGCGACCCAGGCCGCGTTCGCCGCGGCCCGGTTGCGCCCCGACCGTCTAGCCGCCGATCTCGTGGCGGCCGACGAGCCGATGCTCACCGCTCACCGCGATAGCGGGCTGACGCTGCTCGCCTACTCGGCCCAGGCCAAGGGGTGGTTCGCGGATGCGGTTGGAGCCGACGCCGCCTACGACTCGGCGGAGAACCGGCGCGTCCGGGAGGTCGTCCGGGAGGTCGCGACCGAGATCGGTGCCCAGCCCGGCCAGGTGGCACTGGCGGCTTTACTCGCGGTCGACGTGCCCCTGCGTCTGGTCGTGGGGTGTTCGTCGCCGTCTCGGTTGGACGACAGCCTGGGGGCCGTCACGCTGTCCCTGTCCGCAGCCCAGGGTGAGCGCATCCACGCAGCACTCCCGGACGTACCCGGGACGCCCAGAGCAGTGATGTCAGCGACAGCACCGTAGGCGCTCCGGCTTCCGCGCGGCCGGCGCCCTGGCCCGACGACGGGATGAGAGCCGTGATCCGACGGTTGCACCTCGAGGCCGGTCGTCGCTTCGTGGTCCTCGACGCGCCGATCAGCATCGTCAGCCGAGGTGACTCCACGCTGCGCGGGGACGTCAAGGTGGAGGTGGAAGCGCTCGCAGCGGCCCAGCGTCAGGAAGCGGAGTCCGGATAGGACGGCGTCGTCGTGGTGCCCGCCCATCTCGAAGCCGGCCGGTTCACAGTCGACGACATCCACAACGCGGTCGTCGGTGGACGGCCGGTCCCCGTGGGAGGGAGTGAGCTCAGCCGCGACGCCAGCTTCGCTCACGCCGCGTCGAACCTCGGTGACTGAGATGGTCCGAGGCGCGTCATCGGCAGCTGATGCCCGGGATGACCTCGGTCTTGTCACCCCTTCGAGGCGCACCCCGACGCGGTCGGCATGCCCTGCGTGGTGTTCGCCGGGAACGTCGGGCACGAGGAGACGTTGGCGGATGTCGTCGACGTCCTCGCCGGGCGACGCTCCCAACTGCGCACCGGCGCCAGCTGAGCCGCACGCATACGCCATCCGCTCAGTTGGCGGGCGGCGGTCCATGAGTACCCCGCTCCACCAGCGACACCGGGATCCTGAGGGTCACCGCCGTGACGGGCTCTCCCGCGAGCTGCCGGGCCAACAGCTCGACTGATGTGCGGGCTAGTGCACCGAGGTCACAGTGAACCGTCGTAAGCGCGACCAGCGGCCAACCGGCCATCGGGATGTCGTCGAAGCCGATCACCGTCAGGTCCTCTGGGATGCGAATCCCCGCCGCCCGCGCCGCGGAAAGGATTCCCATGCCGATGACGTCGTTGGCGCCGACGATGGCGGTCGGTCGCTCCCGATGCTCAAGCAGCGAGGCGGCCGCGGCCATCGCCTTGTCGTGGTCGAAGGCGCTCTGTCTGACCAGAGCCCGAGGGAGCGGCAAACCGTGACGACGCAGGCCCCCGCGCAGCGCGACGGCTCGCTCTCGTCCGGTCGATGTCTCGGTCGGACCGTGCACGGCCGCAATGCGCTGGTGCCCCAGGCGGGCTACCAGGTCGGCCACCTGAGCGACGCCACTGGCGTTGTCCACCGTGCACCCGGGGGACTCAGGAACGTCGAGGACCCGGTTGACGAGCACGTGCGGGATGGCTCGCTCGGTCAGGCCCCGGGGGAGGGTCGACCGACGCGTCGTGGTCGTGAGGATCACGCCGTCGTAGGAGCCGTCGGCCAGGACGTCGAGATCGACGCGCCGGTCGGCCTCGTGCCCGGTCTCGGTCACGAGGACCATCTGCAGGCCGTGCTCGGCGAGGTGTCGGCGGATGGGCTCGACCAGCTGCGGGTAGTACGGGTTGGTCAACGCATCCGAGACGACGGCGACCCGCCGGGTCCGGGCGTTCGACAGAGAACGCGCGTTGTCACTCGGGATGTAGGCCAGCTCAGCTGCCGCCCGCAGGACCCTGTCGCGGGTCTCCGGGGCCGTGCCGGGGAGGTTGCGCAAGGCCCGGGACACGGTCGCCTGAGTGACCCCAGCCAACCGGGCGACATCATGGCCGGTCACACGCTTGATGACTGCTTCCCTTCCTCGTGACGTTGCGCACGGCCCCTGGCCGGTTGACGTGTATACGTATACAAGCCAGCATGGTCGACAGCAGCTCGTTCCGTCAACGCGCGGCCTCTCGGCCGTTCATCAGGAGATTCGATGACGATGTACCTTAAGGCCGCTCCCCAGACCGCCGAAGATCGGGAGCGGTCAACCAGCGTGCAGGAGACGGTGACCCAGGTGATCGCCGACGTCCGCACGCGCGGTGACGTGGCCGTCCGGGAGTACTCCGAGAAGTTCGACCGCTGGTCGCCGGAGTCTTTTCTGTTGAGCAGTGACCAGATCGAGCAGATCGTCGCAACGGTGCCGCAGCAGGCGGTCCAGGACATCCGGACTGTCCAGGCCCGGGTCCGCGACTTCGCCCAGCGCCAACGGGACTCGCTCCTCGACTTCGAGGCCGAGACCGAGCCCGGTGTCTTCCTGGGCCAGAAGAACATCCCCGTAGCGGCGGCGGGTGCCTACGTGCCAGGCGGTAGGTATCCCCTCGTCGCGTCAGCCCACATGACCGTCGTCACCGCGAAGGTCGCCGGGGTGGCCAGCGTCCGCGCCTGCACCCCTCCGATCCGCGGCGAGATCCCGGCCGCCACGGTGGCGGCCCTTCACCTCGCGGGAGCAGACGAGATCTTCCTCCTCGGCGGCACTCAGGCCGTCGCCGCGATGTCGCTGGGCACCGAGACCATCGGCAAGGTCGACCTGCTCGCCGGGCCCGGCAACGCCTACGTGGCCGAGGCGAAGCGCCAGCTGTTCGGTGAGGTCGGCATCGACCTGCTCGCCGGCCCGACCGAGATCCTCGTCATCGCCGACGCCAAGGCGGACCCTTTCGTCGTGGCCGTGGACCTGCTCAGTCAGGCTGAGCACGGCCCCGACTCGCCCGCGGTGCTCATCACCGACTCGCAGGAGCTCGGCCTGCGGGTGATCGAGCTCATCGAGAAGATCCTCCCCGACATGCCGACTCGTGACTTCGCCGAGCCGGCCTGGCGGGACCACGGGGAGGTCGCTGTCGTCGACGACCTGGCCGCCGCCTACCGGCTGGCCGACCAGTACGCGTCGGAGCACGTCCAGGTGCTGACGGAGAACCCTCGCGAGGCCCTGGAGGTCATGCGCAACTACGGCGCACTGTTCTTGGGCGAGGGGACGTGTGTCTCCTACGGCGACAAGGTGATCGGGACCAACCACACACTGCCGACACGTGGGGCCGCCAACTACACCGGGGGTCTGTGGGTGGGTAAGTACCTCAAGACCGTGACCTACCAAGAGGTTCGCAGCCGCGAGGCCAGCGCCGAGCTGGGCCGGCTGTGTGGACGGGCCGCCCGTGTTGAGCTGTTCGAGGGCCATGCCCGTTCCGGAGACGTCCGCGCGTGGAAGTACGCCGGTGATCCTCTCGACTGGGCACCTTCCGGGGTATGAGTACCGGCTCATCGAGATCCGACGCGATCGGGGGGCGAACGGCGCTGGTGACCGGTTCCGGAAACGGCCTGGGCCGGGCTATGGCCTTGGCCCTGGCCGACCACGGCGCCCGCGTCATCCTCGTAGGCCGGACGCGTGAACGGTTGTCACACGTGGCGGCCGAGATCGACGGTCCTTGTCGCGTCGCCGTCTGCGACACCTCCAGCGCCGCCGACGTCGCCGCCCTGGGCCGTGAGCTGTCCGACGAGGAGGTCTCCATCCTGGTCAACAACGCCGGAATCGCTGGGCCGGTGGATCAGCTGACCGACATCGATGTCGACGACTGGGACGAGGTGTTCGCCGTCAACGTGCGCGGCGTCTTTCTCATGTGCCGCCAGTTTCTGCCTGCCATGACGACGGCGGGCCGGGGTGACATCGTGAATGTCGCCTCGGTGAGCGGGAAGCGTCCGCTCGCCCGGCGCACTCCTTACACCGCGTCCAAGATGGCGGTGATCGGCATGACGACCACCTTGGCTTACGAGGTCGGCCCCGCCGGTGTCATGGTCAACACCCTGTCGCCCGGTCCGGTCGAGGGTCCGCGTATGCAGCGCAACTTCGCCCTGGAGGCCGTGCGTTCAGGGACGAGCGCCGCTGCCGCAGAGGAGGCGTTTGTGTCGCGGTCGGCCTTGCGGAGGATGGTCACCGAGTCGGAGGTCGCCGCTGCGCTCATCGCGATGCTGCACATGCCCGGACTGTGCGGTGCCGACATCGACTTGTCGGCTGGCATGGTGGCTCGGTAGACCCGACGCCGCCTCCTCAGCGAGCCGATGACTCCGCCCGCTCCGTGCGCGCACGGCTGATCGTGTCGAGGTAGTCGACGGTGAAGTGCATCAGTCGCTGCACCGACCCGACGGTGAAGTATTCATCGGGTGCGTGGGCACGATCGCCATGCCCAAGCCCCGCAACGCTGAACGGCATCGTGCGGCCGAGGGCGGTGAAGAGAGCGCCGGGACAACAGTTGTTGGCCAGAGGCCAGACCGCGGTGTCAACGTCCTGAAGACGGGCTGCAGCGACGGCCGCCGTGAGCAGCGTGTCGTCCTCGATCGGCAACGGGGGCGATCCGGGGTATCCGCGGGCGTTCTCGATCCGGACATGGGTGAAGCCGCGGCGGTCGAGATGGCGCCGGAGGGTCGCGCAGAACTCCTCGGGGGTCAGACCGGGCGGGAACCGGAAGTCGAGGCGGGCGCTGGCCTCACCCGGCATCATCGTGTAGAACGTGGGCCCTTGGTAACCGCCGACGATGCCCTGCACGTTGACCGTGACGCCGGTCATGTAGTACTCGACGTGGTCGCCGATCGCCTTGCCCGCCAAGGGTTGTGCCACATTGAGGTTGCCCAGCATGTTGGCCTGCCACGTGGGGTTGGCGTGGAAGTCGCTCGACATGCGCAGGACGTCATCAGCAAGGGCCGACCGGGTCCGCGTCTCCAGGGACTCCAGGTCGTCGATCGTGGCGCGCTGCTGGTCGTCGAACAGGGTGCCGAGCGCGCGGACCAGCTGCATCATCGGGGCGTCCAACCACGCGGAGTTGCCGGCCCATACGTGTCGACCGTCGCGCGGGCCGCCCCATTCGCCACCACGGCAGGTGAGGTGGGTGAAGACGGTGCCCTTGTAGCTGCGACGGACGCTCATGACGCCTGAGCTGTTCTCCTGGAAGGTCGGCAACCAGACCCCGGCGGCGTCGGCGAGGAGGTCGCGGTGGGCCTCGATGAACCCCGGGAGGCTGGGACTGCCGATCTCCTCCTCCCCCTCGATGACCCACACGAGGTTGACCGGGGGCCGGCCGCCCGAGGCGATGATGGCCTCCACGGCACAGATGGCCGAGATGACCGGCCCCTTGTGGTTGTTGGCTCCTCGCCCCACGACGACGGCCCCGAGATGCGGAAGCAGACCAAGCTCGGTGGCGTCGACGATCTGTGCCCCGAGAGGGTCGATGGTCCACTCCTGCGCAATGGTCGGTGTGACGTCGTAGAGGCCATAGACGACGACCGTCGGGTCCTCGATCGTCAGGTCAGGCACCGAGTTGAAACTGCCTCGACGCAGCGCCTTGCCGCTCGCAAGGCCGCCGTCGTGCCCAGGGCCACCGGGTTGCCGGAGGTCGCGACGAGAGCGGCGTCGGTGCATACCCGTCCCAATACGGTGCGGAACCACTCGGCGGTCTCGGGGATGCCCTCCCCGGTGTCGCTGAACGAGCGCATCCTCAGGCTCTCACGCACCAGTTCCTGAGCGGCGGCGCCGCTCGCGTCGATGGTCGTATGTGCCGTGAGGCGAGCGCTCTGCGGCGGACCGACGGGGATGGTCCGGTCTCTAGCCACCTGGTGATCTTCCCAGCCGGTGGCATCAGAAGCTCATCCGGGGGCTGCTGACGTAGGTGGACAGGAACTCGCCGAGGTCTCGCGGTGGTCGAGGTCCCCCATCGGCGACGTTCATGAGGGCTGTCGACACTGGATCGGTGACATCGAGATGCACAGTTAGGTGGCCATCACCGTCACCACCGTTGAGGGCCGCGGCCACTTCCTGAGCGGCGACCCTCGTCGATAGCAGCAATCGCCACCCGAGCCCCCTCACTGGCTAGTACAGCTAGATTCCGCCCGGTGAAGACCACCGCGGGCGAATCCCGATCAGGTCGGCGGGTCACAGCGCCCCGAGCTTAAAGCGGCGATACGCACGGACGTGGGCTACGGCGCCCCTACGTGGCCAGAAGCCAGTCGCCGACCCCGCGCTCACGCAGGACACGATGGGGCTATGTTGGCCATGCGTTTTCACCGGCCGTGGTCTGGTGTCTTGAGCAGACTAGACCAGTACCGACGACAGGTGGCACGAGTGTTGGAGGATGCGCAGGACGGGACGTGGCCATGGAGGGACTGACCCCAAATCCGCAGGCCCCGGCCTCTGTGGGATCTGATCATGGGCTGACCTTCGACGGCACCGTTGGCGCCGGATATGGCGCGGGCGTCGGTCTTGTCGCCCCGATTTTCGCTCTGCCGTCGGTGCGCGACGGCGTAGCCGGACACCGCGCGTGGGGGAATCTCCCTGGTGGTGGTCGTTAACCTCCTTCCACGTCTCCCGCTGTGGGCGGAGCTGTTGGTCTTCGTTGCTGCCGCTGGCGCGATCTGGCTTGCTGGGATTGAACTCTCGAAGTACACGGACGTGTTGGCCGACCGTCTGCATCTGGGCCAGGCGCTGGGTGGGCTGGTCTTGCTGGCGGTGGCGACGAACTTGCCGGAGATCGCCATCACTTACAGCGCGGCCGCGAGCGGAAAGCTGGACGTGGCAGTCAGCAACATACTTGGCGGGATCGCCCTCCAAACCGTGGTCCTGGTCGCTTTGGACGCCTTCGGAGTCAGGGAACGCAAACCTCTGACCTACCAAGCCGCGAGTCTGACGCTCGTCGTGGAGGGCGCCGTCGTGGTTGCCGTGCTGGTCGTGGTGGTGATGGGTACCCAACTGCCCGCCACCGTGGTCTTCGCCCGTGTGACACCACAGGGGGCGCTCATTGTGGCGGTGTGGGTCGTCGGCTTGTTCCTGACTCGGAAAGCTGGAGCTTCGCTGCCGTGGTCGCGTAGCGGCGAGGCCCCGGACAGTCAGGCCAAACCGCGTGGCCATTCGAAGAAGGCGCGCACTGATGAGGCGACGCGAGCGGGGGTCACCACGGCCCGCGCGGGCTGGGTGTTCGGCGCTGCTGCCGCCGCGACCCTCGTCGCCGGCGCGCTGGCTGAGGAAAGCGGGACGGCCGCCGCTGACAGTGTGGGCCTGTCCGGGGTCCTGTTCGGGGCCACGGTCCTGGCCGCGGCCACATCGCTGCCTGAACTGTCCTCCGGGCTCACCTCCGTCAGACACGGCGACTACAAGCTTGCCTTCGGTGACATCTTCGGCGGCAACGCATTCCTGCCGGTGCTGTTCCTGCTCGCCGTCCTCGTATCAGGCCAGGCCGTGCTGCCCAATGCTCACACCTCCGATATCTACCTGACCGGGCTTGGCGCCCTGCTGACGATCGCCTACATGGCGGGTTTGCTCTTCCGGCCCACCCGCCAGGTGTGCCGGATGGGAATCGACAGCATCGCGGTCCTTGTCCTGTACGCGCTCGGCGTCGTCGGACTGTTCGCCCTGACCGGAGCGGGCTCGTGACGGCGCTGCCGGCGGCGTTGCGCGACGCGGTCAGGTTCGAGCAAATCCACCGGCGAGCCACACATCACAAAGAGCACGCTCGCGCGTGGGTTGTCAGCCGAGGACGCCGGCCGACTGGCGGCGCTGCTGTCGCTGCTGGCCGACCCAATCCGATCGCGGATCCTGTACGCCTCAGACGAGGTCGAGCAGCTGCGCGTCGGGGACCTGGCCCTAGCCTTGTCGGCGACCGAGGACGCGGTCGGGTACGGATTGAAGATCCTGCGCACCGCCGGGCTGGTGGCCACCCGCGGGCAGGGCCGGGTGGTGTTCTACCGGCTGGCTGACGGCTTCCCGCAGCCGCTTGCGGGAGCACTGCCTGCGCCAGCTGGTTGAGATCACGCGCGCCACCCCTGATGCTGCTCCCGACACCGACGACGAGGGGTGAGCCTGGTGGGCGGCATCCGGGACGGGCTGGTCACGGCTACGCATCTGGGAGTCGGCAAGGACGCCGTGGCGCAGATCTGGCGCGACCACGGCCTGAAGCCGTGGAGGGTCGAGACGTCCAAGCTCAGCACTGATCCGCACTTCGAGGCCCAGCTGGTCGACGTCGTCGGTTTGTACCTGAACCCTCCCGAGCGGGCAGCGGTGTTCAGTTTCGATGAGAAGAGTCGGTGCCAGGCGTCGGACCGCACCCAGCCTTCACTGCCGATGAAACGCGGCCGGGGCACCACAATGACCTACGACCACAAACGCCACGGTACGAACGACCTATTCGCCGCGATGAACACCGCAACCGGGCAGGTCCACACCCACCTTCCTAAGGGCCACACCGGCGCCGACGTGCTGGCCTTCTTCAAACAGATCGACAAGACCGTCCCGCAAGACCTTGCGGTGCATGTGATCCTGGACAACCTCTCCGCGCAGAAGACCCCCGCGATCAAGGAATGGCTCGCCCACCCGAGCCGGGCCCGCTGGCAACTGCACTTCACCCCAATCTTGAGCTCCTGGACCAACCTGATCGAGCGATGGTTCAAGGAACTCACCGACAAGCGCCTCCGCCGCGGCGGCGTGTTCACCAGCGTCGCCGCGCTCACCGAGGCCATCACCACCTGGGCCGAACACTGGAACACCGAGCCCAAGCCCTTCATCTGGAAAGCCACCGCCGAAGACATCATCACCAAAGTCGCCCGCAGCCGAGAAGCACTCCACCGCGTCAAATCACAGACGGACCACTAGGACGGGAACGCCGGTCGGATCACTTGGGCTCCGACCGGCGTTTCCGTCGGTCAACGGCGGTGGCGGTGGGATTTGAACCCACGGTGGAGTCTCCCCCACACACGCTTTCGAGGCGTGCTCCTTAGGCCGCTCGGACACGCCACCGCCCGGAACGTTACCGGAGCCTCCGAGCGGCGAAGAAATCGAGGAGCAGCTGCGCGCACTCCTGCTCGCGAACGCCGCCGACGACCTCGACCCAGTGGTTCGCCCGCCGGTCGCGGGCCAGGTCCCACACCGACCCGCACGCCCCCGCCTTGGGGTCCCACGCCCCGAAGACCACGGTCGGCAGCCGCGCGAGGAGCATCGCGCCGGTGCACATCACGCACGGCTCAAGCGTGACGACCAGCGTGCAGCCGGTCAGGCGCCAGGACTTCTGCTGCGAACCCCGCCCGGTATGCCTCGCCGCAGCCCGCAGTGCCAGCACCTCGGCGTGCCCGGTCGGGTCCCCCAACGCCTCACGGACGTTGGCGCCCTCACCGACGATCTCCCCGGCCGCGTCGAGGACGACCGCGCCCACCGGGACGTCACCAGCCGCACCGGCCGCGGTCGCGAGCTCGAGCGGCCGGGCCATCCACGACGCATACCGAGCGTCGACGGCGAGCTCGAGCGGGGGCGGATCCGGCGTCACGCGCTAAGTTTCCCGCATGCGCGTGCACGTGGCCGACCACCAGCTGATCTCGCACAAGCTGACCTACCTGCGCGACAAGCGCACCGACTCCCCGACCTTCCGGCGCCTCGTCGACGAGCTGGTGACCCTGCTGGCCTACGAGGCGACCCGCGACGTACGGGTCGAGCCGTTCGACATCGAGACCCCGGTCGCCCCCACGACCGGCATCAAGCTGGCCCGTCCCAAGCCGCTCGTCGTCCCGATCCTGCGGGCCGGGCTCGGGATGCTCGACGGCATGGTGCGGCTGCTGCCGACGGCGGAGGTCGGGTTCCTCGGGATGATGCGCAACGAGGAGACGCTGGAGGCCATCACGTATGCCAACCGTCTCCCCGACGACCTGTCCGGCCGGCAGTGCTACGTCCTCGACCCCATGCTTGCCACCGGAGGCACCCTCGCCATGGCGATCCACTACCTCGTCGACCGTGGCGCCGACGACATCACCGCGATCACCCTGCTCGCGGCACCGGAGGGGATCGCCCATATCGAGAGCGAGCTGAGCGGCCTGCAGGTCCCCGTCAACCTCGTGACTGGCGCCGTCGACGAGCGCCTCGACGAACAGGGTTACATCGTGCCCGGCCTCGGTGACGCCGGCGACCGGCTCTACGGTCTGGTCTGAGCCGACCATCCGGTATCCCGGGCGGCGTGGCTCTCCCGTCACAGGGGCCACTTGCGGCACACTGTCGGCCAGGGTGCGTTCGGCACCTGTGCACCGAAAAAGGAGCCGGACATGACCCGAGTCAGGAAGGTCCTGGGGTGGGCGCTGCTCATCTTCCTCGTGTACGCCGTCATCAAGTCTCCGACCCAGGCCGCCGACATCGTGCGCACCGCGTTCGACATCATCGCCCAGGGCGTCCAGGCCATCGGCAGCTTCTTCGACGCTCTGCTGCGGCGCTGACCCGGCCCTCGGCGCGAGCTGACCGGCATACGGGACGACCTCACCATGGCACCACGCGCCCGGTACTCCGCGCCGCCACCGCCACCGCCACCGTCGGCACGGCATGACCAACCTCTCGGTCTGCAACGGTTCCTGCTGGCCGACGAGAAGGTGGTCGTGGCCGTCCACCAGCACTGGGGCCGGATCGCCGGGCCCATCGCTCTGACCCTCGCCGGGCTGTTCGCCGTGGTGTGGCTGGAGGCGCGGATCACCTATCCCAACAGCGTTTTGGTCCGTGCCCTGTGGCTCCTCTGGCTCGGGCTCGTCGGCTGGACGGGCTGGCAGCTGTCCGAATGGCGGTCTGACTGGTTCCTCGCGACGGACAAGCGGCTTCTGCTGCGTTACGGCCTGTTGACCCGCAAGGTCGCGATGATGCCCCTGAGCAAGGTCACCGACATGTCCTACAACCGGTCGGTGCCAGGACGGGTGTTCGGCTACGGAAGGTTCGTGCTCGAGAGCGCCGGCCAGGACCAGGCACTTCGCACGATCGAGTGGGTACCGCGGCCGGACGAGACCTACCGGGTCATCTGCGCCGAGATCTTCGGGGTCGTCGACGTTGACGACCCGGCCCGCGGCGGCGGCGCCGGGGAGGACGGGCCTGGAGACGGCTTCGACCCGGACGGGGGCCCACCCCCGGGCAGCCCGCTGCCCACCCCGATCTCCAGCCCGCTGGGCAGTATGCCGGTCTCTCCCGTCGAGGAGAACCCGTCCCACTCCCGCGCGATCCCGCTGCACCGTGACCCTCGCGTCACCCCGTCGGGCACCACCAGCGGCGAGATCATCTACAGCAGTGACGGCGAGCGACGGCGGCGGCGCGAGGCCGAGACCGGCCCCTTGGTCGGCCCAGGCGGGACGGGCCGGGCGGGCGGGCAACGACCACGCCGCCGCTCTCGCTGGTCGGACGACGACTGATCGCTGACAGGCCCCTGGACCCGGGTTCAGAGCGCCTTGATGATGTCCTCGACACGTTCCTTCGCGTCACCGAAGAGCATCTGGCTGTTCTCCCTGAAGAACAACGGGTTCTGCACCCCGGCGTAGCCCGCCGCCATGGACCGCTTGAACACGACGACATCCCTGGCGTTCCACACCTGGAGCACCGGCATACCGGCGATGGGTGACGTCGGGTCCTCGGCCGCCGCGGGGTTGACCGTGTCGTTGGCCCCGATGACGAGCACGACGTCGGTGGCCGGGAAGTCGTCGTTGACCTCGTCCATCTCGAGCACGATGTCATAGGGGACCTTGGCCTCGGCGAGCAGGACGTTCATGTGGCCCGGCAGCCGCCCCGCGACCGGGTGGATCCCGAACCGGACGTCGATGCCCCGTTCGCGCAGCCGGTGGGTGAGGTCGGCCACGGGGTACTGCGCCTGGGCAACCGCCATCCCATAACCGGGTGTGATGATCACCGAGGACGCCTCACGCAGCAGGTCGGCCACGTCGGCAGCAGAGGTCTCGCGGTGCTCGCCGTAGTCGGTGTCGTCCGACGAGTCGACCGCGCCCGATCCGAAGCCGCCCGCGATGACCGAGACGAAGGACCGGTTCATCGCCTGGCACATGATGTAGGACAGGTAGGCACCGGAGGACCCGACCAATGCACCGGTGACGATGAGCAGGTCGTTGCCGAGCATGAACCCGGCCGCCGCCGCGGCCCATCCGGAGTACGAGTTGAGCATCGAGACGACGACGGGCATATCGCCTCCCCCGATGGACGCGACCAGGTGCCAGCCGAAGACGAGCGCGATCGCCGTCATGAGGAGCAGTGCCGCCGCGGAGCCGTCCGAGCTGACGAACCAGACGAGCAGCGCGACCGTCACGATCAGCGCGACGAGGTTCATCAGGTGCCGGGCGGGAAGCATGAGTGGCTTCGACGGGATGCGGGCGCTCAGCTTGAGGAACGCCACCACCGAGCCGGTTAGCGTGACGGCCCCGATGAAGACACCGAGGAACACCTCGACGAGGTGGACCGCACCGCTCTCGAGCGGTTCCAGCCACGAGCTGTAACCGACGAGCACTGCTGCCAGTCCGACGAAGCTGTGCAGTATGGCGATCAGCTGCGGCATCCCGGTCATCTCGACACGCAGCGCCCGCCACACGCCCACGGAACCCCCACAGACCATCGGCACCAGGATCAGCACGAGAGCCAGCGCTATCGAACTCCCGGTGTCGTCAACCGACCGCAGGACCAGCCCGACGGTGGCGACGAGCGCGAGGCCCATCCCGATCATGCCGAACGTGTTGCCGGACCTGGCCGTCTCGTGCCGGGACAGCCCCGCCAGGCTCGCGACGAACAGCAACGCGGCGACGATGTATGCGGCGGAGGCCAGCCCGACGACGTTGGGAGTGCCCATGGCTCAGGCCCTCCGGAACATCTTGAGCATCCTGCGGGTCACGGTGAACCCGCCGAAGATGTTGATGCTCGCGACGAGGATCCCGACCACGGCCAGCACCCTGACGAGTACCGAGCCGGTGCCGATCTGGACGAGGGCGCCGACGACGATGATCCCGCTGATCGCGTTGGTCACCGACATCAGCGGCGTATGCAGGGCGTGGTGGACGTTGGTGATGACATAGAACCCGACGACGCAGGCCAGCGCGAAGACCGTGAAGTGACCGAGGAACGACGCCGGCGAGTATGCCGCCGCGAGACCGAGCAGCAGCGCGCCCACCACCATGCCGGCATACCGGCGCCCCGGGCGGGGAGGCTTCTTGGCGACCGCAACCGGCCGGGCTGCGGGAGCGACGGCCGGAGTCGACGAGACCTGGACCGGGGGCGGGGGCCACATCAGCTCCCCGTCCCGGACCACGGTCATGCCGCGGACCACCTGGTCCTGCATGTCGAGGATCGGCACGCCGTCCTTGGCCGGGGTGAGCAGCTTGAGGAGGTTGACCAGGTTGGTCGCGAACAGCTGAGAGGCCTGGGTGGGGAGCCGCCCGGGCAGGTCGGTGTAGCCGATCACGCGCACCGAGTTGTCCGTCAGCACCAGCTCGTCCCTGACCGTGAGCTCACAGTTGCCGCCGTTGGCGGCAGCCATGTCGACGATGACGCTCCCGGGCTTCATCGAGGCCACCATGTCGGCCGTGATCAGGCGCGGGGCGGGACGACCGGGGATGAGTGCGGTGGTGATGATGATGTCGACCTCGGCGGCCTGCGCAGCGTAGAGCTCGGCGGCTCGGCGGTCGAAGTCCTGCGACGTCGCCTTCGCGTAACCGTCCGAGCTCGCCTCAGCCTCCGCATCGGTGCGCTCCACGCGCAGGAACTCGGCCCCCATCGACTCGACCTGCTCGCCGACCTCGGGCCGGGCGTCGAACGCTCGCACGATCGCGCCGAGGCTGCCTGCGGTCCCGACCGCGGCCAGGCCCGCGACGCCGGCGCCGATGACGAGGACCTTGGCCGGCGGCACCTTGCCCGCTGCCGTCACCTGGCCGGTGAACAGGCTGCCGAACTCGTGGGCGGCCTCGATGACGGCGCGGTAGCCGGCGATGTTGGCCATCGAGCTGAGCACGTCGAGGCTCTGGGCCCTCGAGATGCGGGGCACCGCGTCCATGGCGAGGACGGTGATCCGACGGGCGGCCAGCCGCGCGACGAGGTCGGGGTCGAGCGCCGGGCTCACCAGGCTCGCGAGGATGGCGCCATCGTGCAGCTGGGCGACCTCGGGATCGGTGGGCGGGTTGATCTTGAGGACGACGTCGCTGCGCCACGCCTCGGCGCCCGTGACGACCCTGGCACCGGCGGTCTCGTATGCCGCGTCGGAGAAGCTGGCACGCATACCGGCTCCGGTCTCGACCACCACCTCGTAACCGAGCCCGCGCAGCTGCGCGGCCGTTGTGGGCGTCGTCGCGACGCGCGTCTCGCCGGCGCGGGACTCCGCAGGCACACCGATCTGCATCTTTGCTCCCGTCGGACGGCTCACCTGGCTCCGGCGATCAGCCGACACCGCGGTGAGGCTATCCAATGACACCGTCGAGGCTGTCAGGAGCCCAGACACGCTGGAGGCCCGCGAGACAGGGGACACATCGCGGGCCTTCAGCTGACTGGGGATCGGGCATCGTTGATGCCTCAACAACCTCAGGGTAGCCGAGACCTCCCGCCTCGGCGGAAAAACGGGGGAGGCATCTCGCGGTCAGGCGCCGTCGGTCACCGTCGGTCGCTGTCGGTCGCCGTCGGTCGCTGCCCGTCGCTGTCGGTCGCTGTCGGTCACCGTCAAGCCCCGACGGCGGTGTCCTCCGCGTCGGTGGGCCAGCCCGACAGGTGCCGCACGAAACCGTCGGCCGCAACCAGCCGTACGGGATACCCCTGCGACTCCAGCAGCGCGAGGGCCCCGCGTTCCTCGCCGAGGGCCACCCTCGACCAGGTACTCGCGGTGACACAGTCCTGGGCGACCACCGTGGCCGACCGCCAGGAGCGGCTGGCCGTCCGATCCGGGCGCAGGCGGTCCCGGGACTCGCGGCCTCCCGCCTCCCACCCCGCCGACCCCGCCGACCCCGCCGACCCGGTGCTGGAGGTCGCGACCGCCAGCCCGGTAGGGACGGCGATCAGCGCTGACGGGCCCGCCGACCGGTCCTGCACGACGATCTCCCAGGAACCGTCCCCAGACGCCCCGGGGGGCCCGGCCGTGGCGATGTCGCCCCCGAGGCTGACGAGCACACCGACGTCGAGACGGTCGACGACCACCGCGGCACACCGGTCCGCGGCCCAGGCCCGGGACACCGTCCCCAGGTCGAGCTGGACGCCCTGCGGCAGCATCACGGTCTGAGCCTGCTCATCGAGCTCGACGCCCTCCCAGCGCACCCCCGAGGCGAGAGAGGCCGGGCTGAGGTCACCGCGGACGAGCCCGGCGGCTCGACCTTCGCCGTCCGGCTTGACCGCCTCCAGCGCCCGTCCGAGAGTCGGGTCGACGGCACCGTGGCTCTCCCTCGCAGCCGATAGCGCCGCCGAGAGGATCCCGGTGAGGGTGGAGCTGATCCTGACCCGGCGGCCGGTCGGCAGGGTCGCGATCTCGCAGTCTCTGCGTGACCGGCTGACCGCCAGCTCGACGCGGGCCAGCTCGGCGTCCACCAGGCGTCGGGCCGAGGGAAGCGCGTGCGGGTCCGAGGTGAGCAGCCGCACCGTTGTCGACCACAGCGCCCACTCGTATGCGGGTCCGTGCAGAGCAACGCTGCCACCGAACCGGCTCTGGTCCAGTGCCGCAGCACTCATCACGAGCCTGCGGTCCGGACGGCGGGGCCGAGTGAGTCACGGGCGGGCGTCACCTTCGAGGAGGCCCATCGGAAGGCCCCATCCGGGGTGTGGTTGATTCCCATCGCTGCCTCCACGGCCATCGCTCTCGGTCCTGCTGATGAGAGCGAGACTGGCGTGGGTGGCTACGAAGCGTCTATGCGCCCTCTATGGCTCTAGCCTGAGTGAGTCGCGCCACGCGAACACGGTGCGCGCAGTTCGGCACTCGACGAACCTGCGCTTATTCGTCCCCGGTGAGCGCTCCGGCTCACTGCCCTCGGGCCAGCAGCCGTCCCCGCGGCGGTGCGGCCAGGTCGATGCGCGTGCCGCGCAGCCACGTGCTGCGGACCACCCCGTCGAGGGTGCGTCCCGCATAGGGGGTGATGCGGTTCTTGTGGTGCAGCCGGTCGGCGTCGACGACGGAGGTGTCGTCGGGCGCGAACACGCAGAAGTCGGCATCCGCACCAACGGCGATCCGGCCCTTGCTCGGGAGGCCGACGAGGTCGGCGGGGCCGCTCGCCATCCAGCGCGCGACGTCGGTCAGGCCGAAACCGCGGTCCCGTGCCTGCGTCCACACGGCGGAGAGCCCGATCTGCAGCGACGAGATGCCGCCCCAGGCTCCACCGAAGTCGCCGCTGTCGAGCAGCTTCAGATCGATCGTCGACGGCGAGTGGTCGGACACGACGATGTCGATGGTCCCGTCGCGCAGCCCTTCCCACAGCAGGTCCCGGTTGGCCGACTCGCGGATCGGCGGGCAGCACTTGTACTGCGTCGCCCCTGCGGGGATCTCCTCCGCGGCGAAGGTCAGGTAGTGGGGGCAGGTCTCGGCCGAGATTCGTACGCCGTCCGCCTCGGCTGCGGCGATGGTCGGCAGGGCATCAGAGCTGGATACGTGCAGGACGTGAACGCGGCAGCCGGTCTCACGAGACTGCGCGATGACGTGATCGATGGCGAGATTCTCCGACTCGCGCGGGCGGGACGCCAGGAAGCCGCGGTAGTCGGGTCCGTGCGCGTGCGGGGCGTGCTCGAGCTCGTCGGGGTCCTCGGCGTGGACGATGAGCAGCCCGTCGAAAGACGCGATCTCACCCATCGCCTCCTCGATCTGCGCGGGCTCCAGATGTGGGAACTCGTCGACGCCAGAGGGAGCGAGGAAGCACTTGAACCCGAAAACCCCCGCCTCGTGAAGCCCGGCGAGGTCGGCGGCGTTGCCTGGCACCGCGCCGCCCCAGAACCCCACATCGACCCAGGTCTGCCCGTCCGCGGTCGTGCGCTTGACCTCCAGCGCCGCTACGTCGACGGTCGGCGGAATGCTGTTGAGCGGCATGTCGACGATGGTCGTCACGCCACCGGCGGCCGCAGCACGGGTCGCGCTCGCGAAACCCTCCCAATGGGTGCGGCCGGGGTCGTTCACGTGGACGTGCGAGTCGACCAGCCCGGGCAGCAGCACCTCGTCAGGCCCGAGCTCCAGGTTCTCGGCGCCGACCAGGTCGGCACCAGCGGGCTCGACCGCCACCACTCGCCCGTCCCGCACGCCCACCACGACAGCACGCTCACCATCGGGCAGCACCGCTCGCTGCGCGCGGACCACCACGTCGAACTCGGTCATGAACTCGCTCCCATCTGTGCATCGGCTGCATCGGGCGCACCGTGGCGCCGGGTCGTCGCGTGGGACAGCCGATCTCGCGCCACTCGCTCAGCCAGCTGTTCGAGCAGAGCAGCCGCATGCGTGAAGCAGCGCCGAGTGTCGGGTTCGATGTCGGTCAGAGCGTAGGCCGCGTCGATGCCTGCCTCGCGGAGTCGTTCGACATCCAGCGTGGTGCGTCCGCACACCGCCACGACGGGTACGCCGCGGGCCGACGCTGCGGCGGCCACACCGGCGGGGGCCTTGCCGTGCAGGGTCTGCTCGTCCAGCGAGCCCTCACCGGTGATCACGAGGTCGTCCGGCCCCAGGTGCGCGAGCGCGGCATCGAACCCGACGAGCTCGAGCAGCAGGTCGATCCCGGAACGCGCGCGAGCCCCGAGGACTCCGACCAGGCCGAACCCCACTCCGCCGGCGGCGCCTGCTCCGGGGTGGTGCCGGTCGTCGCGTCCGGTGGCCTCCTCGACCACGTCGGCCCAGTGCGCCAACGCCGCGTCGAGCCGCTTGACGTCGTCGGGAGAGGCACCCTTCTGTGGCCCGTAGACCGCGGCCGCCCCGCGCTCGCCGAGGAGTGGGTTGTCGACATCGGAGGCCACGGTGACGCTCACGGACTCCAGGCGGCTGCGCAGCGCTCCCAGGTCGACCCTGTCCAGGCGTTCCAGCGCCGCTCCTCCGCCTGACAGCTGCTCGCCGTCGGCGTCGAGCAGGCGCGCCCCGAGAGCCGCGACGAGCCCCGCGCCACCGTCGGTGCTGGCGCTGCCGCCGATGCCGACGACGAGCTGGGTGCACCCTGCGTCGATGGCAGCCGCCATCACCTCGCCCAGCCCCAGACTCGAGGCGGTCAGTGGCTGACGGAC